>NZ_JBHXNI010000006.1:0-313421 GCF_042721735.1 Achromobacter sp. NPDC058515 | reverse complement strand
CGCAGCTCGAATCCTTCGCCCCGAGGTTGGCCGCCATCGGGGCGTGGATGCGTCAGGTACCCCAGGTGCAACTGGGTTGCGCCATGCTCGCTCATTAGCGCCGCGCTGATCTGCTGCGACGTGTCGTCCAGGCGCAGTTCGTTGGCGCGGTCGCCTTTATGCTCCTTGCTTTTGACAGTGTTCAGGATGTTGTGCCTGGGCAGCTCGTACGGCGGCAGGTTCGTGGCCCGGTATGTCCTGCCCGTCACGATCGGCTGGTCGCAATCGCCATCCAGGAAGTCGACGATTACCTCCTGTCCGATGCGCGGTATCGCCATGTGGCCCCAGGCCGCGCCGGCCCAGTTCTGCGACACGCGAATCCAGCAGGAGCTGTGCTCGTCGTTCTTGCCCAGGCGGTCCCAGGGGAACTGGACCTTGATGCGGCCGAAGTCGTCGCAGTAGATCTCTTCATTTGCCGGCCCCACGACCGACGCAATCTGCGGACCGTCGATGCGCGGCTTGCAGGCGGGCTCGGGCTTCCAGTCCACGCGGTCAGGCACGATGTCCGCGGTGTAGCGGTACTGCGTGCCTTGCGACGCTTCGGCGCCTTCTTCCTGCTGGCTCGTGTGCTGCACGCCGTGATGCTGCATGCGCACCGGGCGCCAGCCGTGGTTCCAGTCTTCGCGCGGGTGGCCGGTCAGGTCGAACGCCACGCCTGGCACCAGGCGCGCATCGTCGCCTTCGACCCGCGCCATGCGGGCATCGCGACGCAGGCCCAAGAGACGACTTTGCGTAAACGGTTTACCGGCCTCGTCGCGCTTGTATCGCCCAGGGTAGACGTAGCGCTCGTAGCGCTTGTCCTGGTGATCCAGGTCCGTGGCGACCGGCGAATGCTCCTGGTCGTACCGTGGATGCGTGTAGGTATAGTCGCGCTGCGTTTGGCGCGCGGTGCGCACCTGCTCGGCGTAGGTGAGCTTGCGCAGCGCGGGTTCGGGCTGATCGCCGCCGGGCGTGGGGTTGTAGGTGACCGGTCCTCCCTCGATTGCACCATGCACATAGATCCGGTCGCCGTGGATCAGCCGATGGCCCTTGTCCGTATGCGCAAAGCGATAGAAGAACCCCTCTTCTGCTGCCAGGCGGGCGAGGAACTGCAAATCCGTGTCGCCGGCCTGCACGCAGTATTCGCGCGATAGGTGTGCGTTGGTTGTGACCTGCTCGTAGTCCGTGATGCCGTGCGACTTGAGGACCTGTTCAAGAATCTCGGGCACCGATTGCTGCTGGAATATGCGCCAATCCGAACACAGGTCCGCGCGCGCCAGGGCCGGTTCCACCACCGCCCGATAGCGCGTTCTCCTGAACCCGCTGTCTCCTTGCTCGAAGCCGGTCAGGATTCCATGTACATGGCGCACGGGCGTGTCGCCGCGCCAGATCGTAAAGAGCGCAGGCTGATCAAGCAGCGCGCCAAAATCCACCGCCGCATCAAAGCTCGACAGCTCCACGCGCAGCAGGAAGGTCTCGGACAAGGCTTCGTCGAGCGTGAACTCGACGACCTCGAAGTCCGCGCTAGCGGCGGACGGGGTAAAGGTAAAGCGCACATCGGATAATCGGGGCATGTCGGAATCCTGGAAACCCGGAACGCCAGGAGAAAGCGTTCCGGCCATGTATGGGATAGAACTGGCCGTGACCAATGACGCTTATCGAGCGAGAGTATCTGCTGAAGTCCATGCCATCGATATAGGATTTGTTCGAGAATGCGATTCGACATAGCCTTAAGACGGCATGCGCCATTCCCCCGAATTACCGTGCCAGCGACCAGTCCAAATCTTGGGTGAGCCATGGCCACTTTGATCTACCGGCAATAATCCCACCCGTCGGGTCTTGGACGTGTAGCAGGACGCTCGGAATGCTCTGATCGCGCCGATTTTCAGGTCGAGCCCAAAGAGCATCCCTTCAATTTCCCATCCGAGTGTATTTAGGATTTATTTATTTTCATAAGTCGAATGTGGCATAGCAATATTGATTAATCGCATGTCCACAATGATCGGCGCCGACGCGCCAGCGCAGGCCACGCGCATCGCGACCTGGGGACCCACCCTAGCCCGCCCGCAGCAGCTGCTCCATGCGCTGCTGCAGCCACCGTTCCGTCTCGTTCAGCGTGGCGCCTTGCAGCCACAGGGTGCGCACGGACAGCATGGGCAGGGACAGGCCCGCGCACGGCACCGGCGTCAGCGTGGTGCGAAAGCTCTCGTACTCCGCAATGTTCAGCGGCAGGATAGCCCAGCCCAGGCCGTCGGCCACCATGCCGGCAATGCTGTAGAAGCTGTCGGTGCGCCACGCCGTGGGGCTCAGCACCACGTCGTCCACCCCTTCCATCTGCATGACCAGTTGCCGGTGCCGCGCCAGGTCCTTGCGCGTCACCTCGGCCTGCGCGGCCAGCGGATGCCCCGAGGCCACGAAAATGCCCTGGGCCACGTTGCCCAGGTAGCGGTGCGCGAAGGCGCTGCCCGGGTCGCCCCGGTCAAAGTGGAAGGCGATGCTGGCCCGCCCCTGCCGCACGTAGTCGGCCACTTCCGTCGCCGTGCCGTTCAACTGAGTCAGTTCCAGCGCCGGAAAGCGCCCGGCCAGCTCGACCACCAGCGCCCCCAGCACCAGGTAGGGCAAGGCCTCGTCCAGCGCGATGGACAGGCGCGCGTCCTCCCCGCCCGCGAACGACAGCGCGCGCTGGTTCAGCCCGCCCGCCTGGCGCAGCAGCTCCCTGGCCTCTTGCAGCATCACCTCGCCCGCGGGCGTCAGCGTGGCGTTGCGGCGCGACCGGTCGAACAGTTCCACGCCCAGGTCCGCCTCCAGCAGGCTCACGGACGTGCTGACCGCCGACTGCGCGCGGCCGATACGGCGCGCCGCCGCCGAAAACGAGCCGGACTCCGCCGCCGCGACGAAGTGGCGGAGCTGATCCAGGGTCCATTGCATGCAGGCTCCTTTAATCCATCTATTGTATAGATGGAATCCAACTTTTTAATTCAAATATACAGATGAATAATGCACACCGGAACTCGCGCGCCCGCCTGCCGGGCCGGCCCCGCGCCAGGCGGCGTCCGCGGATTCCGGCAATCAAATCAGGAGAGTAGAACCATGCAGCGGACTCATTCGAACGCTGTTGCCACGGCCGCTCCCGGCCGCTGGCTGGTGCTGGCCATCGTGTCCAGCGCCTTGTTGCTGATCGTCGTGGACATGACGGTGCTGTACACCGCCCTGCCCCGCCTCACGCACGAGCTGGCCGTCACCGCGTCGGCCAAGCTGTGGATCGTGAACGTGTACGCGCTGGTCGTGTCCGGCCTGCTGCTGGGCATGGGCACCCTGGGCGACCGGCTGGGCCACAAGCGGCTGTTCATGATGGGACTGGCGGTGTTCGGCGTGGCCTCGCTGGCCGCCGCCTATTCGCCCGGCGCCGTCCCCCTGATCGCGGCGCGCGCGCTGCTGGGCGTGGGCGCGGCCATGATGATGCCCGCCACCCTGTCCATCCTGCGCCTCACCTTTGCCGACGAGCGCGAACGCGCCGTGGCCATCGGCGTCTGGGCGTCGGTGGCCTCGGGCGGCGCGGCATTGGGCCCCGTGGTGGGCGGCGTACTGCTGGAGCATTTCTGGTGGGGATCGGTGTTCCTCATCAACGTGCCCATCGTCCTCTTGGCGCTGCCGCTGGCGCGGCGCTACATCCCCGCCAGCCGCCCGGACGCCACGCGCCCGTGGGACCTGGCCGGATCGCTGCAGGTGATGGCCGGGCTGGTGCTTTGCGCCTACGCGCTGAAAGAGCTGGGCAAGGCGTCGGCCTCGTGGCTGCACGCGGCCCTGGCTTGCGCGGCGGGCGCGGCCATGCTGGTCGTCTTCGTGCGCCGCCAGCGCCGCCGGCCCCATCCCCTGATCGACTTCGCCATCTTCCGCAACGCCTCGTTCAGCTCGGCCGTGGCCGCCGCGCTGTTCGCCGCCGCCGCGCTGCTGGGCATGGAGCTGGTGTTCAGTCAGCGGCTGCAGCTGGTGCTGGGCATGTCGCCCATCCAGTCGGCCCTCTTCGTCCTGCCGCTGCCGCTGGCCGCCTTCGTGGCGGGTCCGCTGGCGGGCCTGCTGCTTGGCCGCGTCAGCGGCAGGCGCCTGCTGTTCCTGTCGTTGCTGGTGTCGGGCGCGGGCATGGGCGGCTACCTGCTCAGCTACGACGGCCCGGTCATGCCCCAGATGATCAGCCTGAGCGTGCTGGGCCTGGGCATCGGCGCCACCATGACGGCGGCCTCCAGCACCATCATGCAGAGCGCCACGCCCGACCGCGCGGGCATGGCGGCGTCCATCGAGGAAGTGTCGTACGAGCTGGGCGGCGCGCTGGGCGTGACCCTGATGGGATCGATCCTGTCCGGCGTCTATGCGCAGTCGCTGGCCGTGCCGGCCGGCGTGGCCGACACCGCCGCCGCGCGCGACAGCCTGGACGAGGCGCTGATCGTGGCCGAAAGCCTGCCGGCGGACCTGGCCGCCACGCTGACCCGGCTGGCCAAGACGGCGTTCGAGACCGGCTACGCCGCCGTGATCGCCACGGCGACGGTCATGCTGCTGGCGACGGCCGCCTTTGTGCTGCTCAACCGCGCGCGCCGGCCGGCGCAGCGCGCGTGACGGCGCGACCGCGCCCCGCGCTCAGCTGTTGCGAAACGCGTTGTCCATGTCGGCGATCAGGTCTTCCTCGTGCTCCAGGCCGATGGAAATCCGGATCAGCCCTTCGGACACGCCGGCCGCGTCGCGCTCCGCCGCCGGCACGCCGGAATGGGTGGTCGACGCGGGATGGCACACCAGCGTCTCGGTGCCGCCCAGGCTCACCGCCGACTTGAACAGATGCAAGGCGTTGATGAAGCGGAACGCCCGGGAGCGGCCGCCTTCCAGCACGAAGGCGAAGGTCGAGCCCGGGCCCGTGCACTGGCGCTTATAGACTTCCTGGTAGGCGCGGTCGGCGATCATCTCGGGATGAAAGATCTGCACCTTCTCGTGCGGATTGCCCGACAGCCATTGCGCCACCTTGGTCGCCGAACGCGCCGCCTGCTTCATGCGCAGCACCACCGTTTCCATCGAGCGCGTGATCATCCAGCAGGAATGCGGGTCCAGCTGCGAGCCGAAGGCGCTGCGGATGGCGCGCACCTTCTTGATGAGGTCCTTGCTGCCGGTGACCGCGCCGGCCACTAGATCGCTGTGGCCGCCCACGTATTTCGTCAGCGAATACACGCACAGGTCCACGCCATGCTCGGCCGGCTTCTGGAAGATCGGCCCCAGCAGCGTGTTGTCGCAGACCGAGATCGGGCGGTAGCCGTGCCGCGCCTGGAACGCGTCCAGCTCGTTCTTCATGGCCTCGAAATCGAACAGCGCGTTGGTGGGATTGGCGGGCGTCTCGATGTAGAACACCTTCACCGGCCCCTTGGCCGCCGCGTCCTCCAGCACGGCGCGCATGGCCTTGGGCGACAGGCCGTCCGCCACCGGATGCGAGCCGATGCCCCATTCCGGGAAGATCTTGGCCAGCAGGGTCTCGGTGCCGCCATACAGGGGCACGGACTGCACCAGCTGGTCGCCGGGCCGCAGGAACGCCATCAGCACCGCGCTGATCGCGGACATGCCGCTGGACGTCACCGCGGCATCTTCCGAACCGTCCAGCAGCGACAGGCGGTCTTCCACGATTTCCAGGTTCGGGTGGTTGAAGCGGCTGTACACCAGCCCCGCCGATTCCCCCTGCGGCAAGGGCTTGCGGCCCGACACCAGGTCAAAGAACGCCGCGCCGTCCTCGGCCGACTTGAAGGCGAATGTAGAGGTCAGGAACACCGGCGGCTTGACCGCGCCCTCGGACAGAAAGGGGTCGTAGCCGTAAGACATCATCTGCGTTTCCGCATGCAGGGGACGGCCGAAAATGTCTTTCTTGTGGTAGTTCGAGTAAGTCATGGTGTGCCTCTTTCTCTGGTGTTCCAGCCGACCGGGCAGGCGCGTCACGCATGCGAAGACGATAGCGCCGAGCGCTGCCGGATGCATTGCAGTATGTGACCCGCGCCCGCGACCCGAAGCGTGCGTAAACGGCGACCCTCAAGAACTATTTTGTTTTTTTTCTGTACTTTTTAAACGAAAAACCTAGGGTAAATACCCCCTTTTCGCCCAATTATCGCCGCTTTATAAACACGTATTGTTTTTTTTATGTGTTTTTAATATGAAAATCGCATTGATTGGATGCGGCGAGGTCGGCCATTGCTACGCCCGGGCCTGGACCGCTGCCGGACACGCCATCGTCGGCATCGGCGAGCTGCGGCAAGACAGCGAGATGACCGCGCGCGCACAGGCGGTTGGCGCCGGCCTGCACGCCGAACCGGGCTCCTGGCTGGCGCAAGCGGATGTTGTCGTCTCCGCGGTCTATGGCTACAACGCAGGCGAGGTCGCCCGCCATGCCTTCCCGCATCTGCGCGCGGGCGCCGTCTACGCCGACTTCACCACCGCCAGCGCGGCGGACATGCAGGCCGCCGCCGCCGCTGCCGCGCCCTGGCCGGTCTCGTTCACGGACGTGGCGATCATGGGCGCCATCGCCCTGCTGGCGGAGAAAACGCCGCTCTTGTGCGCGGGAGACGGTTCGCAAGCCGTGGCGGCGCTGGGGGAAAGCGCCGGCGCGCCCGTGCGGATCATCGACGGCAAGCCGGGCGACGCCGTGCGCCTGAAGCTCCTGCGCAGTGTGATGACCAAGGGAATGGAAAGCCTGGCCGTGGAATGCATGGTGGCCGCCGAGCGCATGGGCCTGCGCGCATCCCTGTACGAAGTGCTGGCCGATATCGACCGCACTCCGCTCACGGCGTTCATGGATTCCTTCGTCCGTTCGCACGTCCTGCACGCGCCGCGCCGCCTGGCGGAAGTGCGCGAAGCCCGCGATCAACTGCATGAAGCCGGATTGGAGCCGCTGGTGCTCAACGGCGTCGAGCAGTTGTTCAACCGGACCACGCAAGGCATCCACGCCGCGCGCGCGGGCGGCCAGGCCGAGGCGCCGGATTCCGTAGAAGCGCGCCTGGCTTGGCTGACCACCTTGGCGCGCCAGCCCTGACCCCCCGCGCCGCGCCATAGAGCGCGGTCCCGATCCTAAATAAAACCGTGTGAGGAAGACAATGAAACTGTTCAAGAAACTGCTGGCCGCAACGCTGGTGCTGGGCTGCGCCGCCGCGCAGGCCGCCGACCTGGGCAAGGGGCCCATCACGCTGATATCGCCTTTCCCCCCGGGAGGCGGCACCGATACCCTGACGCGCATGATCGGCACCGCGATCGGCCAGGACACCGGCTGGAACATCGTCGTGGAAAACAAGCCTGGCGCGGGCGGCAACCTGGCGCTGGACGCGACGGCGCGCGCGAATCCGGACGGTCACACGCTCGTCATGGCGCAGACCGACAACATCGTGCTGAACCCCTGGCTCTACAGCAAGCTCAGCTACGACACGTTCAAGGACTTCAAGCCGGTAGGTCCGGTGGCCTCCTCGCCCAGCGTGTTCGTCGTGCTTCCCGACTCCCCCTTCAAGACGGTCGGCGACGTGGTCAAGGCCGCCCAGGCGCGCCCCAACCAGGTTTCGCTCGGGATTCCGGGCATCGGCGGCACCGGCGACCTGACCGGCTACCTGTGGCGCAAGGCGGCAAACATGGAGTTGATGCATGTGCCCTACCGCGGCTGGAGCCAGGCGTTCCCGGACCTGGCCAGCGGACGGATCGACATGTATGTCGGATCCGTGGCGTCGCTGTTGCCGCAGATTCGCGGCGGCAAAGTCCGCGCGCTCGCCGTCGTCGCCAATGAGCGCTCTCCCGCCTTGCCCGACGTGCCGACCTTCCCCGAAAGCGGTTTCAAGACCATCAACCAGTCGATCTGGTGGGGGTTGATGGCGCCGGGCAA
The DNA here is from genome assembly GCF_042721735.1 of Achromobacter sp. NPDC058515. Taxonomy (NCBI): domain Bacteria; kingdom Pseudomonadati; phylum Pseudomonadota; class Betaproteobacteria; order Burkholderiales; family Alcaligenaceae; genus Achromobacter; species Achromobacter sp. NPDC058515. The sequence goes on along the minus strand of NZ_JBHXNI010000006.1, from coordinate 305,521 downwards.
GACGCCCGACGACGTCATCGCCGCGCTGAATGGCGAGCTGCGCAAGGTCCAGTCGAACCCTGATCTGATCAAGAAACTCGAAGACGCCGGCTACAGCGTCATGAAAGGCTCGCCCGAAGACCTCGCCCGGCAGCATCGCGCCGACCACGACGCTTTCGGCAAGGTCGTGCAAGAAGCCGGCATTCCCAAACAGTAGTCGGAACCGTACCTCCCCAGGAACCAGGAGCAATGATGATAGGCTTTGAAATCCACCCCCGCCGGCGCGCTGTCAGCAAAGAACTCGTCGACAAGTTCAGCCGCGTCCCGGTCGCCAACGTCAGCGACTGCATGTCGCGCATGACGGCAGGCGGCGCGCGCCTGCGTCCCATGCACGACGGCCAGCCTCTGGCCGGCCCCGCCCTCACCGTCCGCGCGCGCCCCGGCGACAACCTGCTGGTGCACAAGGCCCTGGATCTGGCGCAGCCGGGCGACGTCATCGTGGTGGACGCGGGCGGCGACCTCACCAACGCCATCATCGGCGAAATCATGACCACCTACGCGCAGCGGCGCGGCATTGCAGGCATCGTCATCAATGGCGCCATCCGCGATTCCGGCACGATCCGCCGCAGCGCCTTCCCCGTCTATGCCGCGGGCGTCACCCATCGCGGGCCGTACAAGGATGGGCCGGGGGAGATCAACTGCGTCGTCGCGCTCGACGGCATGACGATCGCCCCGGGCGACCTGATCCTCGGCGACGAAGACGGGCTGCTTGCGATTCCGTACGAGCAGGCAGAGGCCCTCTACCAGGCGGCCTCGGCAAAGCACGAACTGGAAACCAAAATGCTGGCCGACATCGCCGCCGGAACCCTCGATACTTCCTGGATCGACGCCCGGCTCCAAGCGCTGGGCTGCTCGGGTATCCAGTCATGAGCGCACCGGCAGGCGCCGCGCCGCGGTTGCGGGTCGCGCGGCTCGACCTCTGGATCGATCCGGCATTCGACGACGCGATCAGCCAGGACTCCACGCTGGACCTCCTGGTGCTTACCGGCAACGGCGATGCCGTGACGGCGGCGGGCCTGGCAAGCGCGCACGCCTACCACGTCAGCGCGGCCAAGGACGAAGTGCCTGCCCGCTGGCAGGTGTCGGCGGACCTCTTGATGCAGTGTCCCCAGTTGCTATGCGTTTCCTCTGGCGGCGCCGGCTACGACACGGTCGACGTCGCGGCCTGCACCCGGGCCGGCGTGGCCGTCGTGAATCAGGCGGGCGCAAACGCCGCTTCGGTCGCGGAAATGACCTTTGCCCTGCTGCTGTCGCTCGTCAAGCGCTTGGGCGAGTCGGAAGCCGCGCTCAGGGCCGGCACGGCCGTCAGCCGCGAGGCCCTGATGGGCCGCGAAATCGAAGGCCGCGTGCTCGGCATCGTCGGCATCGGGGAGATCGGGCGCAAGGTGGCCCGGATCGCCGCGGGGTTCGGGCTGCGGGTCATCGCGTTCGACCCGCTCATCTCGGCGGCGCAGATCGTCGAGCGCGGCGCCGAGCCCGTCGCGTTGGAGGCGCTGCTTGAACAGGCCGATATCGTCAGCCTGCACTGCCCGCTGGATGCCGGCACCCGGGGAATGTTCGACGCCGCCGCGTTCCAGCGCATGAAGCGCGGCGCGCTGTTCATCTCCACCGCGCGCGGCGGCATCCATGACGAGGACGCCCTGCTCGCCGCGCTGGAAGCCGGGCATCTGGCAGGCGCGGGGCTGGATGTATGGAAAGTGGAACCGCCGCCTCCCGGCAGCGGGCTGCTGCAGCGCCCCGACGTGGTCGCCGCCTTCCACACGGGCGGCGTGACGCACGAAGGCCGGCGCAAAGTGGCGCAGGGCTCGGCCAGGCAGATCATGGACATGCTTGCCGGCCGCGCGCCCGCCCGCCTGCTCAATCCCGAGGCCTGGCCGCGCTTTCTGCAGCGCCTGTCGCAATCCGGCATCAACGCGCAGCACAGCTAGGCGTCTGCGCAACTTCGCGCCGCGCCGCTGCGGGACGCGGCGCAGCCGCCGGCCGCCGTTGGTATAGTCGAGTGTTTAGAATCCGAAATGGCAAGCCGTCATGTCGAGCGCCAGTGATTACGTATACGGAGAATTGCGTCGCCGCTTGATGGCAGGATCGTTCCTGCCGGGCGAACCGCTGCGCGAAGAACACATCGCCACCCAGCTCAACGTGAGCCGCACGCCCGTGCGCAACGCCATCGAACGCCTGATCGCCGACGGCCTGGCGACCCGCGAAGGCCGCCGCGGGGCCGTCGTGCTGGGCTGGCAGGACCGGGACATCGACGAAGCCTTCGAGCTGCGCATGCTGCTCGAACCCTACTCGGCCCAGGCGGCGGCTGAACGCGCGACCCCGGAACAAATCGAGGAACTCGAGCGCATCAATCAATGCATGCTCGACGCGGTCAATTCCGACGCCCCCGACCGGGTCGCCCAGGTGCAGCACTACAACAACCTGTTCCACCATGCGCTGCTGGAGGCCGCGCAATCGGCCCGGGTGCGCGCCCTGGTCGAGAACCTGCTGGACATGCCCATCATCATCGGCTCGTTCTACTTCTACGGCCGGGACGACATGCTGCGCAGCGTGGAACACCATCGCCAGATCATCGCCGCGCTGCGCGCCCGCGATCCCGAATGCGCCCAGATTGCCATGCGCTTCCATCTGGCCGCCACGCACCTCCTGTTCCGGACGCATCGGAAGGACAAGAAGACGGAAGGGTGAGGCACGTTGCGGCGGCCGAAAGCCGTGCGCTACAGCTGCCCCGGCACGACCCGGTTGCGTCCCTGGCGCTTGGCCTCGTAGAGGCTCCGGTCGGCCACCTGGATCAGGTCGGTGCAGGGCTGCTCGGCCTTGGGCACCCCCGTTGCCGTGCCCACGCTGACCGTCAGCCAGGGGCTGGCGCCCGCGTCCTTGTGCGGAATCTGCATGGCTTCGATCGCGCGGCGCAGCTTCTCCGCCGCAAGGCGGGCGCTGCCGGCCGGCGTGCCCGGCAGCACCAGCGCGAACTCTTCGCCGCCAAAGCGCGCCGCCAGGTCGGTGGAACGGTCGCAGCTTGAGAAGATGGTGTTGGCCACGCGCTTGAGCGCTTCGTCGCCCGCGATATGCCCGTAGGTGTCGTTGTAGGTCTTGAAGTGGTCCACGTCGATCATCAGCATGCTGATCTCGCGGCCGTCGCGGCGCGCGCGCTGCCATTCGGCGTTCAGGTATTCATCGAAATACCGGCGGTTGCCCAGGCCCGTCAGGCCGTCCGAATTGGTGAGCCGGCGCAGCTCCATATTGCTTTCCAGCAGCTGCTGCTGGCTCTGGCGCAAGGCCTGGTAGGCCTCGTCTCGCTGCACCAGCGCCAGGTAGGAACGCGAGTGGTAGCGGATGCGCGCCACCAGTTCGATGGAGTCGGGCAGCTTCACCAGATAGTCGTTGGCGCCTGCGGCGAAGGCGGCGCTCTTGATCGCCGGGTCTTCCTTGGTCGACAGCACGATGATGGGGATGTCCCGCGTCACGGGGTGGCCGCGGTATTCCTGCACCAGGCTCAGGCCGTCCACGCCCGGCAGCACCAGGTCCTGCAGGATGACGGTGGGCCGGGTCTGGACCGCCACGGTCAGCGCCTTGTAGGGGTCCGAGCAATAGTGGAAATCGATGTTTTCCTCCGAGGCCAGCGCGCGCCTGATGGCTTCGCCGACCATGACCTGGTCGTCGACGAGCAACACCATGGCTGCATGCGAATGCAGATTCGCCGAGGCCGGGCCGTCAATGGGAGGGTGCATAGTGAGTCCTTGATTTCCAACGGTGTCCCGCGGCTCAGGCAAACGCCTGGATCACGCGGGCCGCGATTTGTTCGAGTGGCCGGATTTCCACGGCGGCCTGCATGGCCGCGGCCGCCTTGGGCATGCCGTAGACGGCGCTGGTGGCCTGGTCCTGCGCAATGGTGAGGCATCCGCGTTCGCGCAGCGCCTTCAGGCCGCGCGCGCCGTCCTGCCCCATGCCGGTGAGCAGCACGCCGACCGCCAGGCCGCGCCAGTGCTGCGCCACGCTATGAAAAAATACATCAATGGAAGGCCGGTACAGGCTTTCCTTCGGGTCCTCGGTGTAACGCAGCGTACCATCGGCCAGCAGCTGGAGATGATCGTCGGTCCCCGCCAGGAGGACCTGCCCGGGCCGGGGCCGCTCGCCCGCGCGCACCAGCCTCACGGGCAACGACACCTGGTCGTTGAGCCAGTCCGCCATGCCCGCCGCGAACGACGCGTCCACATGCTGCACCAGCACGATGCCCGCCGGAAAATCCATCGGGAGGTCGCGCAGCAGCTGGGCCAGCGTCGCCGGCCCGCCGGCCGAGGCCCCGATGACCAGGAGGCGCTGGGCGTCCGGGCGCTGCTCGGGCTTGGCCAGGGGGCTCAGGGCCGGGCGGCTGCCGTAGCGGCCGATCAGCCAGCCGATGTTGCGGATCTTGCGCAGCAGCGGCGCCGCCGCGCTGCGCATGTCCGCGCCGCCGACCACGGGCGTATCGACGGCGTCCAGCGCGCCATGGCCCATGGCGTCGAAGACCCGCGGGGTATGGCGCGCCACGTCCGCCGTCACCACAACGATGGCGCAAGGCGTTTCGGCCATGATGCGGCGCGTGGCCTCGACGCCGTCCATGACCGGCATGATCAGGTCCATCAGCACCACATCGGGCCGGTCGCGCGCGCATTGCTCCACGGCCTCCTGGCCGTTGGACGCCACCCACGCCACTTCCAGGCCCGGCTCCAGCGCGATCGCGCGCCGCAGGGTCTCTACCGCCATGGGCAGATCGTTGACGATCCCGATTCTCACGTCCGCGCCCGTCCGATAAGGTCTTCCACGGCATCGAGCAGCGCATCGTCGTGAAAGCTGCCCTTGGCCAGATAGTAGTCGGCGCCGGCATCCAGCCCGCGCCGCCTGTCCTCTTCCCTGTCCTTGTACGACACCACCATCACCGGCAGGCTCTGCAGGCGGGGGTCCGCCTTGATGCGCGACACCAGCTCGATGCCGTCCATGCGGGGCATGTCGACGTCGGTCACGACCAGGTCGAAGGCCTCGTTGCGCAGCATGTTCCAGCCGTCCATGCCGTCCACCGCCACCGCCACCTCGAAGCCGCGGTTCAGCAGCAGCTTGCGCTCCAGCTCGCGCACCGTCAATGAATCGTCCACGACCAGCACGCGCTTGGGGCGCCGCGCCTGCGCGGCCGCCGCGCCCCCGTCCACCCGCGTCAGGCGCCCGCCTTCGATGAGCTTCTGCACGGACAGCAGCATGTCCTCCACATCAAGGATCAGGAGCGGCGTGCCGTCGTCCATCAGCGCGCCCGCCATCACGTCCTGCACTTTGCCCAGGCGCGGGTCCAGCGGCTGCACGACCAGCGTGCGCTCGCCCACGTAACGGTCCACGGCGATGCCGTAGAGCCGGTCGTGGTCGCCCACCACCACCACCGGCAGCGCGTCGGCCGCCGGCGCGGGTTCGCCCGCGCGCAGGATCTGCCGCGCCGACACCAGGCCGACCTGCCGGCCCATGAAGCGGAAATGCTGATGGCCTTCAAGCTGTTCGATGTCTTGCGCCCGCAGCTGCAGCGCATGGTTGACGTAGGCCAGCGGAAACGCGTAGATCTGGCCCTGCACCTCGACCAGCAGGCTGCGCACCACCGACAGGGACAAGGGCATTTCCAGCACAAAGCGCGTGCCCTGGCCGGTCTGCTGGTGGATCCGCACGGCGCCGCGCAGCTGCCGCGCCACGTTCTGCACCACGTCCAGCCCCACGCCGCGTCCCGAGATCTCGGTGACCACGCCGCGCGTGCTGAAGCCCGACAGGAACAGGAATTCCAGCAGCTCGGCCTCGCTCAGGCGGGCGGCGGTCTCGGCATTCGTGAGCCCGCGCTCGACGACCTCGTTACGCAGCCGGTCCAGCGATATGCCGCGGCCGTCGTCGGCCAGCTCGATCAGCAGCATGCCCGCCGCGTGGCGCGCCGACAGCCTGATCAGGCCTTCGGGCGGCTTGCCCGCGTCGATGCGGTCCTGCGGCATCTCGATACCGTGGTCCACGGCATTGCGCAGCAGGTGCATGAGCGAGGCATCCAGCTTCTCCAGGATGTCGCGGTCCACCTGCGTGTTCTCGCCCTCGATCTCCAGCCGCACCTGCTTGCCAAGCGAGCGGCCCAGGTCGCGGACCATGCGGGCCATGCCGCCCAGCCCGTCGCCGAACGGCCGCATCCGGCAGGCCAGCGCGGTGTCGTAGAGGCGCTGCGCCAGATGGCTCATGCGCCAGCCGAACTCATCGACTTCGCCCGCGCGCTGCGTCAGCTCCTGCTGGCATTGCTGGACGATGCGCTGCGCGTCGTCCAGCAATGCCTGGGCGCGCGCATCCACCTGCTGCCCCGCCAGCGCGGCGCGCACCCCGTCCAGCGCCTGCGCGGCGCCCGCCTGCATGCGCCGCAGGCGCAGCATCGAGGCGCTGAAAGGCCCGATCCAATGCGACTCCACCAGCGTTTCGCTGGACAGGCCCAGCAATTTGTTCAGCGTGTCGGCGGTGACGCGCAGCACGCGTTCGCCTTCGCCCAGCCCCTGGTCGGAACTGCGCCGCAGCGGCGGCGCGGAAGCCGGCGCGGGCGGATCGTCCTCCCGCCGCAGGCTGGGGGGCAGGAAATCCGCGGGCCGGGGCGCGCGCGGCCGGGGCGCCGGCGGCGCATCCGGCGCGCCGCTCAGGCGCGCCACCAGTTCGTCGATCTCCCCGCCCAGTTCCACGCCGGGCGTGGCCACGCGCTGCAGCAGGTCGGCGCCCATCAGCAAGGCGTCGATATCGGCGGCCTGCAGAAGCACACGCCCTTCCTGCGCCGCCACCAGGCAGTCCTCCATGGCGTGCGCGATGCGCACGGCGGGATGCAGGTCGACGATGCGGGCGGCGCCCTTGAGCGAATGGGCGGCCCGCATGCAGGCCTCGAGTTGCGCCGCCGAGGCGGGGTCATGCTCCAGCGCCAGCAGGCCGTGGTTCAGCACCTGCACCTGGGTGCGGGTCTCAAGCTGGAACAACTCCAGCAGCGAGGCATCGCGCATCTGATCCGGGTTCACGCCAGGCTCCGTTCCAAGGCTTGCATCAACAGGGTCTCGTCCAGGACGCCCACGCTGCGGTCGCCGCAGCGCGCCACGCCGCGCGAATACTTCAGGCTTGCGCCCTCCACCGTGGCCGGCAGCGGCTCCAGCGCGTCCAGGTCAACGGCGTGCATGCCTTCCACCTCGTCCACGGGCAGCACCACCGCGCGTCCCGCGCCGCCGAATATCAGCATGCGCGCCGCCGCGGGCCGCTCGCGCAGGTCCGGCGCGGCGGCGTCCAGGCCCAGCAGGCGGGACAGCGACACGCACACGGTCAGCGTGCCCCGCACATTGGTCACGCCCAGCACCGCCGGGTCGCGGCGATGCGGCAAGGCCATGATGCCGCGGGCCCCGGCCACTTCGTCCAGCCCCCGGGTGGGAAGGCCCAGCCATTCGCGGTGCACCCGGAACACCAGCAGCGAAGACAGGTTGGCGGCCTGATGCGCCGCCACCCCGTCGTCGCGCGCTTCGGTTTGCGGAGGCAGCCGGTCCAGGATGCGCTTGGCCGCCGCCGCGTACACGGGGCAGTTGCGGCAATGCACATGCCCCGGCAACTGCACGCAGCTCTTGTCGCCCCGGATGCCGATGCGGTTCCAGCAGTCGTCCACGCCGGACAGCGTCGCGATGGACTCACTCACGTCGCGCCTCCTGTCGCGCCGCGCGCGCTTGCAGGCGGCGGGCGCCTTCATGGTCGCCGTCGGACGCGACCAGCGCGGCCAGGTGCAGCAGGGCCTCGCGATGCGCCGGGTCCAGATACAGCGCCTTGCGGTAGGCGGCCTGCGCCTGCCGCGCCTCGCCCGCCGCATCCAGCAGCAGGCCTTGCAGATACATGGCCCCGGCGCTGGCGCCGTGGATGCCGATGTGCGCGCGGCACTGCGCCAGCGCGTCCTGCACCCTGCCCAGGTCCGCCAGGGCGGCGACATGGCGCAAGGACGCCTCGGCCGCCTGCGCCGGCGCCTGGGCGTCGCGCATGGCCGGTGGATCGGCGATCGCGGCGTGCGGCAGCGGCAGGCGAGCCGCCGGCGCCTGCGGGGCCGGCCGCCGCGACGGCGTCCAGCCATGCACGATGGGCTGGGGAGCCAGCCGCGGCGCGGGCGCGCCGGCGGGCGCGGGCATGGGTTGGGACCGGAATGCGAACGCGCGCGCGATGGGCACCGGCGGCAGGCGCCGTCCGGTCAAGAGGCTGGTCTCGGCCGGGCCGACAAAGATCGCCCCGTCCTCGCGGGTAAAGCGCCGCAGGACCTGCACCGCGCGTTCCTGCGTGGCCGCGTCGAAGTAGATGAGCAGGTTGCGGCAGAACACGAAGTCGTAGGGCGCGGCGCCCGCCAGCAGATGGGGATCGAAGAGATTGCCCGGCTGCAGGCGGACGCGCCCGGTCGCCAGCGCAGCCAATTGATGGCCATCGGGCGTTTCCGAAAAGTGGCGGTCGCGAAACGCCAGGTCGTCTCCGCGAAAGGAATTGCGGCCATACACGGCGCGCCGGGCAAACGCGATCATCCGTTCGCTGATGTCCACGGCGTCCACCTGGAAGCGATGCGCCGGCACGCCGGCGTCCAGCAGCGCCATGGCGATGGAATAGGGTTCTTCGCCGCTGGAACAGGGCACGCTCAGCACCCGCAGCACGCGCTCCGCGCAGCCGGCGGCGAACAGCCGTTCGCGCGCCAGCGCGGCCATGGCGGCCTGCGATTCCGGATACCGGAAGAACCAGGTCTCCGGCACGATCACCGCTTCGATCAGCTGCTGCATTTCCTCGGGCGAGGCCTGCACCCGCATCAGGTAGTCTTCTTCGTCGCCCACGCCGGCGGCGTTCATGCGGTGGCGCACGGCGCGCTCCACGGCGGCCTGGCCAATGGAGCCGCTGTCCAGCCCCATCCTGCGCTTGAGCAGGCCGCTGAATTCGTCGATGCGGCTCATGGGCGCGCCTCGTCCGCGGCCGCCGGAAACAGCAGCGCCCGCGCCTCGCGCGGCAGCAGGTCGCCGACCCTGACGGCCTGCACCATGCCGCCCGCATCGCTCAGCACCGGGCCGAGATAGCGGGCGTCGGGATTGTCCAGCCCGCCGGACTGGAACGCGGCGGGATCGTAGTGGACGGTTTCGGTCGCCTGCTCCAGGATCAGGCCCAACGCGCGTTCGCCGGCCCGCGGATCGGCCCGGTAGCGCACCACCGCCAGCCGCGTGCTGGTCACGGCCGCGGCGGCGCCGGCGCCGGCCAGCGCGCTCATGTCGATGACGGGCACGGCCGCGCCGCGCCGGTCCAGCATGCCCGCCACCCAGTGCGGCGCGCCCGGCACCTGCTTGAACACGCGCAGGCCCAGCACCTCGACGATGTCCCCGGCGTCCAGCGCATAGCGGTCCCCGCCGATGCGAAAGAGCAGGTAGAGCCGTCGGGCGGCGGACGCCGGCGCGTCGCAAGCGGGTTCTGCCATGACGGCGTTCACACCTTGAAGCGCGAAACGCCGCTGCGCAGGTCATTGGCCACCAGCGTCAGCTCTTCGATGGCCAGGCTGGATTGGCGCAGGGACTCCACGGTCTGCTGGGCGGCGTCGCTCAGCTGCTGCAGGGCCTGGTTGATCTGCTCGGCGCCGGTCGCTTGCGCCTGCATGCCTTCGTTGACCATGTGCACGCGCGGCGCCAGCGTCTGCACCTGCTGGATGATCTGCGACAGCTGGTCGCCCACCTGCTGCATGTCGGCCATGCCGCGCCGCACTTCCTCGGAGAACTTGTCCATGCCCATCACGCCGGCGGAGACGGACGACTGGATCTCGCGCACCATCTGCTCGATGTCGTAGGTGGCCACCGCCGTCTGGTCGGCCAGGCGGCGGATCTCGGTGGCCACCACTACGAAGCCGCGGCCGTACTCGCCGGCCTTCTCGGCCTCGATGGCGGCGTTCAGCGACAGCAGGTTGGTCTGGTCGGCCACCTTTGTGATCGTGGTGACGACTTGCGTGATATTGCCCGCTTTCTCGTTCAGGATGGCCAGCTTGGCGTTGACCGTGCCGGCCGCCCCCACCACGTTGCGCATCGTGTCTTCCATGCGCGCCAGGCCCACCTGCCCGCTACCCGCCAGCAAGGCGGTCTGCTCGGCGGCGCCGGAGACTTCCGTCATGGTGCGGACCAGCTCGCGCGAGGTGGCGGAGATTTCGCGCGAGGTCGCGCCGATCTCCGTCGTGGTGGCCGCCACTTCGGAGGCGGTCGCCTGCTGCTGCTTGGACGTGGCGGCGATCTCGGTCACCGAGGTCGCCACCTGCACGGCCGAACGCTGCGTCTTGCCGACCAGGCCGGTCAGCTCGTCCAGCATGCCGTTAAAGCCCGTTTCGATGGCGTTGAATTCGTCCTTGCGCGCCAGCGTCAGCCGCCGGGTCAGGTCGCCGCCCCCCGTGGATTCCAGCGTCGTCACGATGACGCGCATGGGGTTGGCGATGGCGCGCATCAGCAAAATGCCGCAGACGATGGCGGCGGCAATCGCCAGGGCCAGCGACACCAGCATGCCGACTTCGGCCGTGTTCACGGCCCGCTGGATGCTGACCGCGGAATCGTCGGCCAGCTGCTTGTTCTCGGCAACCATTTTGGCCAGGGTGTCCCGGCCCTTGTAGAACGCGGGCCGCAGGTCGGCCTGGATGCGCGCCTGCGCGCGCTGCGTGTCGCCCAGCATGGCGGGCGCCAGGATCTCGGCGCGGATGCGCTTGTAGTCCTGCAGCTGGCTCTGGAACTCGTCGAACATCCGCCGGTCGTCCTGCCGGCCGATGGTGCGGCGGTAGAACTCGATGTGCTCGTCGAGCAGCTTGTCGTTCCTGGGCAGCGCCTCCAGCGCAAGGCGACGCTCCTGTTCGCTGCCGGTATTGAAGGCGTCCTGCACCACGACGAACCCGGCGAACCACGAGGCGCGGATCGAGGTGCTGTAGTAGATCCCCGGCACGGCGTCGTTGTTGATCATGTCGACTTCCGCCTCGATGTGCAGAAGCCGCCGGTAGTCCACCACCACCATCAGCGCCATGATGGCCAGAATGACCAGGAAGCTGGCCAGGATGCGCTGGCGGAGCGTCAGATTCTTCATGCCGGGAGACCTTTGTGCTGTTTCAACTCGTCAATTTCCAGGAGGCGGAAAATTCCGACAATTATTACAAAGGCGCAGCCCGGCAGCCATGAAAAATACGGGAAATCCCCAAAACATGGCCCGGTTCGTCGGAAAAAAGCAAAGCCCTCTTACAAGGGCTTGTGCTTTGCTGTGACAGGACGTACGAAAGCTGGGTTCAGGCAGCGGCCGTCCACAGCGCCTCGGGCGGGCGGTCCTGCACCCAGTCGCGGGCCTGCTCATACGCATGCGCCAGTTGCAGCACGGCCAGGTCGCCCCGGGGCGGACCGACCAGCTGCATGCCCATGGGCAGGCCGGCGGCATTGAATCCCACGGGCACGCTGATCACCGGGCAGCCCGCCAGCGTCCAGGGCGTGACGGTTTCCATCCAGCGGTGGTAGGTGTCCATGGGCCGCCCGGCGATTTCCTTGGGCCAGTCCAGTTCCACGTCGAACGGGAACACCTGCGCGGACGGCACGGCCAGATAGTCCACGTCCTGGAACATGCGCAGCACTGTCTGGTACCAGGCGCTGCGCTCCTCGGTGGCCTGGTAGACCTGGCGCGCCGTCATGCCGTCCAGCCCTTCAACCTCCCAGATCAGCGCCGGCTTGACGAGCTTGCGCGTCTCGGGGTTCTGGACCAGGGCATGGAATTGGCCGCCCACCATCAGATGGCGGTGCGCCAGCCAGATGCGCCAGAGCCGGTCGCCCGCGAACGGCACCTGGTAGTCCGCGACGCGGCAGCCGGCGGTCTCCAGGTCCCCCAGGGCCTGCGCGCACAGGTCCAGGATGCCCGGCTCCATTGGCAGGTAGCCGCCCCAGTCGCCCAGCCAGCCCACGCGCTTGCCGGCCAGGTCGGCGTCCAGCGGCTGCGCGAACTGCGCGGGGTCGTCCGTCAGCGACAAGGGCGCGCGCGGGTCGTGGCCCGCCATCACCGACAGCATCAGGGCGACGTCGCGCGGGGTGCGCCCCATGGGGCCCTCATAGGAAAGCTGCTTGAGGAACACCTCCGGCGCGGGTCCGGGCGGCACCCGGCCCGCCGAGGGGCGCATGCCGTAGACGTTGCAGAAGGCCGCCGGGTTGCGCAGCGACCCGCCGAAATCGCTGCCGTCCGCCACGGGCAACATGCGGGCGGCCAGCGCCGCGGCCGCGCCGCCGCTGCTGCCGCCGGCGGTCTTGGCGGCATCGTAGGGATTGCCGGTGGCGCCGTAGACCTTGTTATAGGTATGCGAGCCCAGGCCGAACTCGGGCACGTTGCTGCGGCCGATGAAGATGGCGCCGGCGGCGCGCATGCGCTCGACCATGATGGAATCGTGCGCCGTCACCTGGTCCTTGTAGACGAGCGAACCCATGGAGGTGACCATGCCGCGCACCGCCGTCAGGTCCTTGGGCGCCTGCGGCATGCCATGCAGCCAGCCCAGCCACCGGCCCGCCGCCAGCTGGGCGTCGCGTTCGCCGGCCTCGCGCAGGAGCTCGTCGCTGTCGCGCCGCGCGACGATGGCGTTCAGCTTGGGATTGACCCGGTCGATGTGCGCCAGGTACGCCTGCATCACCTCGCGGCAGGACACGCGGCGCGCGCGGATCGCGTCCGACAGCGCGTGCGCGGGCAAGGCCACGATCTCGTTCAGCGGGGCGGCGGTAGGCATGCATGTCTCCTTGTGGCGCGCCGCGGGACAGCCGGGCGCATATTGTCGTCGTGCGCGGCGGCGGCCGGCCGCCCGCGCATGGCGACAATACTACGCAAATCGGGCGCGCCGCGCCCGATGGAGGGACGGCCCTGCTAGCGGCTGGCCTGCCGGCGCGCGCCTATCAGTTCCAGCAGCCCGTCCGACAAGGTGCCGCGCCAGCTCAGGTAATCGTGCCCGCCCGCGACCTCGCGGTGCGTCACCAGGTAGCCCTTGGCAAGAAGCACGTCGCGCAGGTGCCGGTTGGTTTCCAGGATGCCGGGCTGGCCGCCGCGCCCCGATTCGAACAGGCCCGCCCCCAGGAAGAAGCGCACCGGCAATTTGCGGACGGCGACGAACTGCCGCGTCAGCCACTGGTCCTCTTCGCCGGGCGGCGCCCACCAATAGGAACCCGACTGGCTGAGCACGTTGCCGAAGACCTCCGGATGGCGCAGCGCGGCGTAGGCCGACGCCAGTCCGCCATAACTGGAGCCGCCGATTACCGTGCGCGCCGCCGGCGCGCCGATGCCCTGCTTGCGCGCCCACGGCATGAGCTCCCGGGCCAGGAAGTCGGCAAAGTCCGGATTCGGCGGCAATTCCCGGCCACGGGAATCCGCGGTGGGATTGTCGATCAGCAAGGCCGCGGTCGGGGGAATGGCGCCGGCGGCGATCATGTTGTCGAGGATGGTCGGGGTGGGCACGCGGCCCAGGTAGGCGCCGGCATCGAACAGCACCAGCACATGGTTGGCCGGGCCGTCCGGCCGCCATCCCGCCGGGCGGTAAAGATGGATCTTGCGCGTATTGCCCAGGATGTCGCTGCGCAAATCCAGCGCCTGCACCGTGCCCGCCGGGACGCCCGCGCGAGGCTCGACCCAGGGCTGCGGCGGCGCATCGGCCAGCTCCAGCACGGAATAGGTCTGGAAGGCGTCGATGCCCCGTTCGGGATAGGCCTTGGCGTTGTAGGGGTCGACCTGCGCCGTGGCCAGGATCGCGCGGCGCCGCGCCATGCCGGAGCCCGGCAGCTCGGGCACGTCCGGCGCCAGCCGGTACGACAGCCTGGCCGAGCGCGGCACGACGAAGCTTGCGTGCCAGACGTCGGAGCCGCCAAGCCGGGCCAGTTGCACATGGTCCGACGACGGGCCGCCAAACAGGCGCACATTGCGTTCGGCGCCGCGCCACAGGAACGTCACGCGGTCATGCCCGGCGTCCACGCGCTCGACCAGCGGCGCGCCCTGCCGGGCCACCTCTTCCCAGAACGCGCCGGTCGTGCCGCCCTGCGCCAGCGTCGCCACCAGCGCGGCCAGGCGCGGGCTGTCGACCGCCGGCGCGGGCGCGCGCTGCGCCGACAGGGGCAAGCGTTCGGTCACCGCCCACTGGTACGCGCCCTGCCCCTGCGCCCGCAGCGTATAGACGCCATCGGCCGGCGCCACCAGCATCAGCGTGCCCGCGGGCTTTTCGCGGTCGCTCAGCCTGCGCACATGGCGGCCGGCGGCGTCCAGCAGATCCAGCGTCACGCCGCTGTCCGCGGCCCACGTGCCCGCCACGAATTCCCCCTTCTGCAAAGAAATCCGTTCGTCCGCATGCGCCTGCGCCGTTACCGCGCCCTGCGCGGACTGCGCCGCCGCGATGGCCGGCGCCATGCCTGCCAAGACGGCCGCCAGCGCCGCCGACGACACCCGTTCCCGCCACCCGCTGCCCTTCACTTGTCGCATATGCATCCCGTTGCTTCACGATCATCTTTAATAAGAATAGGTATCATTATTACCTAAAACGCCCGTGGCTCCGGTCCGCGCGCGTGGCGCATTCAGGCAAACAGATGCTGCGCCAGATAATCGATGAACACACGCAGCTTGGGCGAGGCATGACGGCTGGCGGGCCATAGCGCCCACATCGTGCCATTGCCGCGCGTGCGCTCCTCCATCACCGCCTGCAGCTTGCCCGAGGCCAGTTCCTTCCTGATCGTGAAATCCGGCAGGCATACGATGCCCTGCCCGCCCAGCGCCAGGAAGATGCGCATTTCCACGCTGTTGCAGACCAGGGTCAGCGGCAGCTCCGGCGCCTGCGCGCCGGGCCCCAGCTTCAGCGGCCACTTTTCCAGCCGCCCGGTGCTGGGATAGCGGTAATGCAGGCAGGCGTGCTGCATCAGGTCGCTGGCGCGCCTGGGGACGCCATGGCGGCGCAGGTAATCGGGCGAGGCCGCCAGGATGCGGCGAAACGGCCCCAGCCGCCGGCGCTTCAGGCCGGAATCGTCCATCTCGCCGGTGCGGACCACGGCGTCGAAGCCCTCGCCGATCACATCGACCATGCGGTCCGTGAAGTCCAGGTCCAGCTCCACCTCGGGATACTGACGCATGAAGCCCGCAATGGCCTGCTCGAACAATCCGCTGTAGCGCGGCAGGCTCACCCGCAGCTTGCCGTGCGGCGCATCCGTGGCTTCGGACAGTTCCAGCTCCGCGGCCTCGACCTCGCAGAGGATGCGCCGGCATCGCTCCAGGAACTTCTCGCCTTCCGGCGTCAAGGCGATGTGCCGCGTGCTGCGGTGAAACAGCCGCACCTTCAGGCGCTCTTCCATGCGCGCCACGCTCTTGCCGACGGCGGACGGCGACACGCCCAGCACACGGCCCGCTTCGGAGAAGCTGCGCGTCTCCGCCACCAGCGCGAACACGCTGATGCCGCTCAGGCTGTCCATCGCAAGCCCTCCTTCAATGCGGACAGAATTGTCCGGAATATTCGGAATCCTAGCCTGTTTTTCTTTTATCGGCGGACGCCTATTCTTCGCCTCATGCAAATTCCCGACTCCCCTCCCCCCGGCCGCCGCTGGCTGCAATTGCTGTCGGCAAGCCTGACCGCGCTGCTGATTCCCCTGTGCTTTACCGGCCCCGCCGTCGTCCTGCCATCCATCAGCCACGCGCTGGGCGGCACGCCGGTTGAATTGAACTGGATCCTCAACGGCTACATCCTGGCCTATGGCAGCGTCATCATGGTGTCCGGCAGCCTGACGGACCTGTACGGGCCGCGTCGCGTATGGCTGGCGGGCCTGGCCTGGTTCTGCGCCGCCACCTTCCCGATCCCGCTCATGCCCACAGCGGGCTGGATCGACTTCCTGCGGCTGATGCAGGGCATGGGCGGGGCCGCCGCCTTCGCCGCGGCCATGTCCTCGCTGGCGCCGCTGTTCCACGGCGTGGCGCGCACGCGCGCCTTCAGCCTGCTGGGCACCACCTTCGGCATCGGCCTGTCGTTCGGGCCCCTGGCCTCGGGCTGGATGGTGCAGGCCGCCGGCTGGGAATGGGTGTTTCTCGCCACCGGCTTTGTCGGCGTGGCGGGCGGCCTCCTGGTGGCGGCGAGCGTGCCCCGCACGCCCGGAACCGCGCGGGGCCGACTGGACTGGCCGGGCGCCGCCAGCTTCACGGGCGCGCTCGGCCTCTACACCTACGGCATGCTGCTGGCGCCCGAGGCCGGATGGACGGATGGCTGGGTGATCGGCTCCCTGCTCGCATCGGTCCTGCTCGCCGTCCTGTTTGTCCGCGTGGAGCGCCGCGTTGCCCGCCCCATGCTGGACCTGCACCTGTTCCGCGACCCGCGCTTTGTCGGCGTGCAGGTGCTGGCCGCCTCGCCCGCCTTCCTGTTCATCGTGCTGATCGCCCTGCTGCCGGGCCGCTTCATCGGCATCGACGGGTACGGCGCGCTTGAGGCCGGGCAGCTGATGATCGGCCTGGCCGCGCCGCTGCTGGTCGTGCCCTTTCTGGCCGCGCTGCTGACGCGCTGGTGCAATCCGGGGCTGCTGTCCGCCATGGGGCTGCTGGCGGTTGCCGGCGGCCTGGCATGGCTGGCCAATGTGCTGGCGACCGGCGCGACCGGCCTGTGGCTGCCCATGGGCCTGATCGGCATCGGCATCGGCGTGCCGTGGGGCCTGATGGACGCGATGGCCGTCAGCGTCGTCGACCAGCGCAATGTCGGCATGGCCACGGGCATCTTCAACACGGTGCGCGTCTCCGCCGACGGGGTCGCCATCGCGGTGGTCAGCGCCCTGCTGGCCCTGCTGATCCAGACGCAGTTGACGGCCGCCCTGGGCGGCGCGGCGGACAGCCGGACCATCCTGCAAGCCGCCAACCGCGGCGCGCTGGGCCAGCTGGCCGAAGCCGCCACCCTGCTGCCGGGCGCGGCCGACCTGCTGCAGCGCAGCTACGACACGGCCTTTCGCAAGGTGCTGCACGCGCTGGCCGGCGTCGCGGTGCTGACGGCGATCGCCATCTACGCGCTGCTGGGGCGTCCGCGCCGCCAGGCCGCCGCGCAGGAACAGGCGCCGGCGTAAGTTCCGCCGGCGCGTTTGAGCCAGATCAAACCGCCGGCTCCCGCACCCGCCCTAACATCGCCTCCTGCCCCCCGCCCGGAGACGATCTTGACCCCACCCGCCGACCTCTGCACCGAAGCCGAAATCCAGGACATGGTGCATGCCTTCTACGGCAAGGCCCGCGCCGACGAGGCGCTGGGCCCCATCTTCAACGGCATGGTCCACGATTGGGACGAGCACCTGGCGACGCTGTCGGATTTCTGGTCCGCGGTGCTGCTGGGCACCCGGCGCTTCTCGGGCATGCCCATGCCCAAGCATGCCGCCATGCCCGACCTGAAGGCCGAACTCTTCGAACGCTGGCTGGTGCTGTTCGGAGAAACCGCCGATGCGCTGCCCAACCGCGCGCTGGGCGACGCCGCCCGGGAAATGGCCAAGCGCATGGCGCGCAGCCTCTGGTACGGCTACCAGCTCAGCCGCGATCCCTCGCAGCCGCTGACCGAACTGCGGCCCGCGTAGGGCAGGCTCAGTCCACCCGCCACCAGCCCGGCAGCAGGCCGCGCACCTTGGCGCGGCGGTAGCGGTCGTCGATCAGGTGCACCGTGCCCACGTCCTGCTCGGTGCGGATGACGCGGCCCGCCGCCTGCACCACCTTCTGCATGCCGGGGTACAGGTAGGTGTAGTCGTAGCCGTTCTCTTCGCCATAGCGCTGGTCCATGGCGCGCTTCATGTTCTCGTTCACCGGGTTCACCTGCGGCAGGCCCAGCGTGGCGATGAACGCGCCGATCAGCCGCTTGCCCGGCAGATCCACCCCTTCCGAGAACGCGCCGCCCAGCACGGCGAAGCCCACGCCCTGCCCCGCTTCCGTGAAACGCGCCAGGAAGGCCGCGCGGCCCGGTTCGTCCATGCGCGGCGTCTGCAGCCAGATCGGCACCTGCGGATGGCGCTGGCGCATCAGGTCGGCCACCCGCTGCAGGTAATCAAAGCTGCTGAGAAAGCCCAGGTAGTTGCCGGGCCGCTCGGCGTACTGCCGCGCGATCAGGTCCACGATGGGCGCCAGCGACCGCTCGCGGTCGCGGTAGCGCGTGGACACGTTGCCCACCACCCGCACCGCCAGTTGCTCGGCCTGGAACGGCGCGGCCACGTCGATCCAGGGCGCATCCTTGGGCAGCCCCAGCGTGTCGCGATAGAACTGCTGCGGGCTCAGCGTGCCCGAGAACAGCACGGTGGCGTGCGCCGCCGCATAGCGCGCCGCCAGATACGGCGCCGGGATCACATTGCGCACGCACAAGGTCGACGGCGGCGTCTTGGCGCTGGCCACACCCGCGTCGCTCAGCGTCGCGTCGAACAGCGCATGCGAGCCGAACTGCTCGGCCAGGCGCATGAAATGCAGCGCCTCGAAGTAAAAGCCCAGCAGGGGATCGTCTTGCGGCAGCGGCGACTGGCCCATGTATTCGTTAATGACCGCCACCGCCTTCTGCACCGCCGCCAACACGCCGGCGGGCGCGGCCTCGTAGGCCTGGTAGCGCTCGGCCTGCTTCTTGTTCAGCGCGTTCCATGAGCGGTGCAGGCCGTCCAGCGGCTTCTTCAGGGCCTTGGGCGCCGCGTGGCGCGCCGCCGTCAAGCCGTTCTGGTCCAGTTCGCCGGTATACATGCGGCGCGCCCGGTCCACCAGGTTGTGGGCCTCGTCGACCAGCACCGCCACCTTCCACTGGTGCGCCTGGGTCAGCGCATACAGCATCGCGGTGGAGTCGTAGTAGTAGTTGTAGTCGCCCACCACCACGTCGCTCCAGCGGATCAGCTCCTGCGACAGGTAGTAGGGGCACACCTGATGCTCGCGCGCCGTGGCGCGCACCGTCGGCGCGTCCAGCCGGGTGTGCTCCAGCGCCGCCGCGCGGGCTTGCGGCAGGCGGTCGTAGAACCCCCGCGCCAGCGGGCAGGAGTCCCCGTGGCAAGCCAGGTCGGGATGCTCGCAGGTCTTGTCGCGGGCCTGCAGGTCCAGCACCCGCAGCCCGGGCGCGGCGGGCTGCGCGTTGACGGTGTCCAGCGCCTGCACGGCCAGCCCGCGCCCCGAACCCTTGGCCGCCAGGAAGAAGATCTTGTCCAGGCCCGTGCCGGGGCTGGCCTTGAGCAGCGGGAAGATCGTGCCCAGCGTCTTGCCGATGCCGGTGGGCGCCTGCGCCATCAGGCAGCGGCCGTCTCGCGCCGCGCGGTAGACGGCCACGGCCAGCTCGCGCTGCCCGGCGCGGAACTCGCCGTGCGGAAACGCCAGCTTGTCCAGCGCCTCGTCGCGCGCCTGCCGGTGCGCAAGCTCGGTCTTGGCCCAGGCCAGGAAGCGCCCGCACTGTTCCTGGAAGAAGGCGGCAAGGTCGGCGGCCTCGTGCGTTTCAGCCAGCACCGTCTCTTCTTCGGTGGCCACGTTGAAATACACCACGGCCACGCGCAGGCGCTCCAGCCCGCGGGACTGGCACAGCAGGTGGCCATACACCCGCGCCTGCGCCCGATGCACCACGCGATGGTTCTCGCGCACGCTGTCGAGCTGCCCGCGATACGTCTTCACTTCTTCGAGCTGATTGGCGGCGGGGTCGTAGCCGTCGGCGCGGCCGCGCACCAGCAGGTTCTCAAAGCTGCCCGACAGCGGCACTTCGGTTTCGTAGCCCGGCCCGCGCCGGCCTGTCGCCACCGAATGGCCCGCCATGCCCTCCAGGCCGGTCGGCGCAGGCGTAAAGCGCAGGTCCAGGTCGCCCGCCCGAGCCGTGAATTCGCACAGCGCGCGCACCGCCACCGCATAGCTCATGCTCCCTCCTCAAGCCAGCTGACGTGGCATACCCGCACCGGCATGCCGTGGGCCACGCAGTACTGCAGCCAGCGGATCTGGTTGTCCTGCAGCTTGTCGCCCGGCCCCTTCACCTCGATCAGTTCGTAGCGGCGTTCGGTGGGCCAGAAGCGGATCAGGTCCGGCAGGCCGGACCGGTTGGCCTTGACGTCGCGCAGCAGCCGCGCAAAGTACAGCTTCAGGTGCGCCGCGGGCAGGCAGTCCAGCGCCTGCGCCAGCAGCGCTTCGGACAAGGCGCCCCAGAACACAAAGGGAGACTGCACGCCGGACTTGTCGGCATAGCGCCGCAGGATGGCGTCGCGGTAGGCCGGCGTATCCAGGTGCGCCAGGCAGTCCGCGAACTGCGCCTGGCGCCGCGCATGGAAGTCCGGCGCATCCAGGTCGGCGGGGCCGCGCTGGAACGGATGGAAGAACGCGCCCGGCAAGGGCGCAAAGATGGCGGGCCAGCACAACAGGCCGAACAGGGAATTGATCAGCGCGTTCTCCACGTAGTGCACCGGGGCATCGTCGCGATGCAGGTGGTCGCGCGCGACGTATTCCACGGACGCGGGCTGGACCGGGCGCGGCAGCGCCAGCTCCGTGCGCAGCAAGGCAGGCCCGGCTGGCCGCGCCGGCGCGTCGTGCCCCAGGCTGCGCCGCAGGCGCGGCATCATGCGCGCCACGCGCTGGCTCTCTTCCTCGCTTTCCGGCGCCTCCTGCGCCTGCAAGGCCAGCGCCATCGCGTCCTCGAAACGCTGCATCCGTTCGTGGACGCGGATGCGGCGGTGCCGGGCGCCCGGATAAGCGCAGCAGGCGTACACGCGCTGCGCGGCTTCCCAATCCTGCGTGCGCTCGCAGGCCTGCCCGATCCGCAGCAGCACCTTGGCGCGGCGCTTCTCCAGCCACGCATTGCCGCTGGCGCAGTCCTGCACCGCCCGCAGCAAGGCATCCACTTGCGCGCCTTCGTCCAGCGCCTGCCGGCAGGCATGCAGCGCCAGATAGCAGTCCACATCGGCCCGCGTCTGGAACGCCCGCGAGGCCGCGTCGAACGGCACGGGCTCGTACTGGAACACGCCCAGGTCGGCCAGCACGAACTCCGACCAGTCCTGATGCAGGTTGCCGAAGAACATCAGGCGCAGGCGTTCGCAGCGTTCCCCGACCGTCACGCGCCAGACGGCTTCGCCAGCGTCCGGATTCCAGCTGGCGTAGGGTTGCGCCGCCGGCTGGCCGGCGCGCAAGGCTTCAAGCATGTCCGCCTTGCGCGCGGCGGGCCTGGCGGACGCTTCGGCGAACAGGCGGGACAGCTCCGGCTTGGTGTGCAGGCCGAAGAGTTCGTCCAGCGTCATCGGCGCCTGCGCGTCCAGCCAGCCCAAGGCCGCCAGCGGCGCGGCGGCGGCCTCGATGCCGCCGATCTCCTCGTACACCAGCCGGCTGGCCCGAAACCACGGCCCGCGCCGCATCAGCATGCGCGCCATCAGGGCCTGGGACGCCTGCGGCAAGGCGCCGAAATCCGTCAGGAAGCGGCGTTCGTCCGCGTCCAGCAAGTCGGCGTAGCGGTCGGAAACCCACGCCAGCGCGCGCTGGAAATTGTGCAGATAGTAGTAACGGTGCGGGGGGAACATCGGCGGGCCCGATAACTGGGTATTTATCCAGTAATCATAGCAGGCCGCCGGCCGCCGCGTCCGCGTCCGGCCCCGCCCAGGCATGCCTGGCGATGCGCAGCCCTTCCTGCGCGTCCGGCTCCACGAAATACGCCGTGATGGCGTCGTACTCCTCTTCGCTGGTGGTGAAGGGATGGGCGCCCGAGGCATTGCGTTCGCGCAGCCGCGCCTTGCACACCGCGTCCGGCACGTCCAGGTAATGCAGTGTGTGCGGGCATCCCGCGGCGTCCGCCACCGCGCGCACCCATTCGCGGCTGCGCCGCGTATGGGCCGGAAAATCCAGCACCACCGACAGCCCCGCCGCCACCAGCGCCGGCACGTGGCGGCCCATCGCGTCGCGCAGGCGGCTGGCGCAGCGCCCATAGTCCTTCACGTCCACGATCTCGCCCGGGTACAGCGCCGCCAGCCAGCCGTCTTCGCTGAGCAGCAGGGTCTTGGGTTGCGCGGCAAGCCGGGCGGCCAGCGTGGACTTGCCCGCGCCGATCTTGCCGCACAGGAAGTGCAGCGCCGGCGTGGCGGCGGTGGAAGGTTGGGAGGACGGCATGGAAAGCTCCTGTGAGGCGACAAGTACAGGAGGCGGGCCAACAAAAAACCCGCCTCGTTGGCGGGTTTGTGTAGCGATGTCCGGACGCGCGCTAACCCACCATGATCCTGATGGTGGTAATAATCAGAGCGAGCGGGGTCAGGGGTCGGGACATGAACCGAAGCTTGCGCCCTCGCCCGCCGCCTGTCAATTCCGCGCATGAAAAACGGCGCCGGAAAGCCTGGGCTTTCCGGCGCCGCGTGTCGCCGCGCAGCGCGCGCCGATGCAGCCGCTTAACGCGCAGGCTGCGGCGCCGCGCCGACGTCCTTGCGCAC
Source organism: Achromobacter sp. NPDC058515 (assembly GCF_042721735.1). Lineage (NCBI taxonomy): Bacteria > Pseudomonadati > Pseudomonadota > Betaproteobacteria > Burkholderiales > Alcaligenaceae > Achromobacter > Achromobacter sp. NPDC058515. Next base: position 283,067 of record NZ_JBHXNI010000006.1, on the reverse strand, counting down.
CTTGGCCACATCCGAGGCGCTGACCGCCGCCCCCTTGTTGCCCCAGCTCGACCGCACGAAACTCACCACGTCGGCGACCTCCTTGTCGGTCATGCGCCAGTCGAAGCCCGGCATCGCGTAGGCGGTCGGGGCCGTCGCCGTGCCCGGCATCTGCGCGCCCTTGAGCACGATGTGGATCAGCGAGGCCGGATCGGCGGAGTTCACCGTCGAGCTCAGCGCCAGCTGCGGGAAGGTCTCCGCGTAGCCCTTGCCGGTGCTGCGATGGCATGCCGCGCAGTTGTTCAGGAAGGCCATCGCGCCGTCGCCCTGGTCCTTGCCGGTGCGCAGCGCCTGCGCCACGGATTCGTCATAGGCCAGCGGCTTGGCCGCGTCCTTGTTCACCGGAGGCAGGCTCTTCAGATACACCGCGATGGCGTTCAGGTCGGCGTCCGTCAGGTGCTGCGTGCTTTCCTCGACCACCTGGGCCATGCCGCCGAAGGCCGCCGAATGGCCGTTGCGGCCGGACTTCAGGAAGGCCGTGATGTCTTCCTTGCTCCAGTTGCCCAGGCCGTCGGCGGCGTCGCCGCGCAGGTTCTTGGCCAGCCAGCCTTCCACCACGCCGCCCGACAGGAATGCCGAGCCGTCCGCGTCGGTCAGCGCCTTTTCCTGCAAGGCGACGCCGCGCGGCGTATGGCAGGTGCTGCAATGGCCCAGGCCCTCGACGAAGTACTGGCCGCGCAGCAGCGCCTGCTTGTCGGCGCCGCTCAGGTCGGCCGTGACGGGCGCCGTCGCGACGTCCGGCGCGAACATCCAGCGCCACACGGTCAGCGGCCAGCGCATCGACATCGGCCAGATAATGTCGGTGTCCTTGTTTTCCTGTTTCACGGGCTGCACGCCGTGCATGAAATAGGCGTACAGGGCCTTCACGTCCTCGGGCGCGACCTTGGCGTAGGCCGTGTACGGCATCGCCGGGTACAGGGAATGTCCGTCCTTGGCCACGCCGTGGCGCACGGCCCGGTCGAAGTCCTCGTACGTATAGCCGCCTATCCCCGTTTCCTTGTCCGGCGTGATGTTGGTGGAGTAGATCATGCCCAGCGGGGAATCGATCCCCAGGCCGCCGGCGAAGGGCTTGCCGCCCTTGGCCGTATGGCAGGCGATACAGTCGCCGGCGCGCGACAGGTATTCGCCCTGCTTGATCATCTGCGCATCGCTTGCCGCCGGCGTGCCGTCGGCGGCAAAAGCGGCGCTGGCAACCAGGGCCGAAAAAGCCGCAACAATGGTCTGCTTAATCATTGTTCCGTCTCCTTAAGCCTGGACCAGCGGGCCGGGGTTCTTCAAGTACTGGTCGCGGATCGCCTGCGCGGCCCAATAGGCCAGGGCGCCGACCAGGCCCGTCGGGTTGTAGCCCATGTTCTGCGGGAACACGCAGGCCCCCATCACGAACACGTTGGGCACGTCCCAGCTTTGCAGGTACTTGTTGACCACGCTTTCCTTGGGGTTCGAGCCCATGATGGCGCCGCCCGTGTTGTGCGTGCTCTGGTAGACGCGCGTGTCGTAGCGCGCGCCCTTCTTGCGCACGGCAACGAAGTGCTTCTCGGGGTTCATGGCCTTGGCCACCGTCTCCATGCGCTTGCCCATGTAGCCCAGCATGTCGAACTCGTTGTCGTGCCAGTCGAACGTCATGCGCAGCAGGGGCTGGCCATAGGCGTCCTTGTAGGTCGGATCCAGCGACAGGTAGGCGTCGCGGTACGACATCACCGAACCGGAGATGCCGATGGTCATGAAGCGCTGGTACGCGTCCTGCACGCCCGCCTTCCAAGCCGTGCCCCAACTCGGGGTGCCCGGCGTCGTGGGCGTCTGCTTGATGGGACGGCCGCCGTAGCGCACGTGGCGGATGCTGGCGCCGCCCACGAAGCCCAGCGGGCCGTGGTCGAACTGGTCGCCGTTCAGGTCGTCCATGCCCACGCCGCCCGCGCCGGTGCCCACGAACGGGTTCAGCTGCGTGCCCTTGGGCAGCAGCACGTTGACCGCGCCGTTCATCTGGTACGCGTAGTTCTTGCCGACCACGCCTTCGTTGGTCTTGGGGTCATACGGCTTGCCGATGCCCGACAGCAGCAGCAGGCGCACGTTGTGCATCTGGTAGGCCGACAGGATCACCAGGTCGGCGGGCTGGTCGACCTCGCGGCCCTGGGCGTCGATGTAGGTCACGCCGACGGCCTTCTTGCCGGTCGAATCCAGGTTGACCTTGATCACCTGCGAATGCGTGCGCAGCTCGAAGTTGGGCTTCTTCAGCAGCACCGGCAGGATGGTGGTCTGCGGCGAAGCCTTCGAATACATGTAGCAGCCGTAGTTCTCGCAGAACCCGCAGAAATTACAGGGGCCCAGGCGCACGCCATACGGGTTCGTGTACGGGCCGGACGCGTTGGCGGCGGGTGCGGGATACGGATTGAAGCCGACTTCGCGCGCGGCCTTCTCGAACAGCTGGGCGCCATAGGTGTTGGGCAGCGCGGGCAGCGGGAATTCCTTGCTGCGCTTGCCTTCCAGCGGATTGCCGCCTTCGACGATCTTGCCGTTCAGGTTGCCGGCCTTGCCGGACGTGCCGCAGACGTACTCGAACTTGCTGAAGTACGGCTCCAGCTCGTCGTAGGTCACGCCGAAATCCTGGATGGTCATGCCTTCCGGGATGAACTTCTTGCCGTAGCGGGTCTCGTAGCGGGTGCGCAGCTCCAGCTCTTCCGGCAGCACGCGGTAGTGCATGCCGTTCCAGTGAAAGCCCGCGCCGCCCACGCCGGTGCCCAGCAGGAAGGAGCCATTCTGGCGATACGGCACGGCCACGTCGTCGACGCCATGGCGTATCGTCACGGTTTCCTTGGACAGGTCCTGGAAGAGGTAGCCGCGCACGGAGTACTTCAGCTCGTCGATCACCTTGGGGTACTCGGCGTCCTTCGGCGTGTCCTGCATGCCGCCGCGCTCCAGCGCCAGCACCTGCAGGCCCGCCTCGGTCAGTTCCTGGCCCAGGATCGCGCCGGTCCAGCCGAACCCGACCAGCACCGCATCAACTTTATCTTTCTTGATCGCCATGATTTAACCCTTCTCCCCAGAGATCGACACCGGGCCATAGGGGTACTTGACGTTGGGCTGGTCGACCCAGTCCATGAAGTCGGCGCGCGCGCCGGGAAAGCCCACCATCTTCCAGCCCACCATGTCCTTGTTGCCGCCGTAGATCGGATCGGCAAAGAACCCTTCCTTGGTGTTGGACAGCAGGAAGTTGAAGAACGTCTTCGACGGAACGGATTCAAGTTCGACCTTGCCGGCCTGCAGGTCCTTCAGGATCTGCTCCTGCAAGGCCTTGTCCAGCTCCGCGTAGACCTTGCCGTGCGTCTTCACGCACCAGGCGTCACAGGCCTCGATGCCGTGGCGGTAGACCTCGCGCGGATTCTGGTTCAGCTGATAGCCCAGTTCGGGCACCTGGTCGGTATGGAACGGGCCCTGCATGTACCAGAGCTTGCCGTGGCCGAAAGGCGTTTCCATCTGGCGGTCGATGAACTCGGGCACGCCGGCCGCGATCGCGCCTGGGCCGTACTCGTCGGCGGGGATCAGGTGATCCACCGCGGCAACGATGAAGGCCCATTCGGGCTTGGTGAAATAGGTGGGTTCGTAGGGCTTGGCCGCCTGCGCGGTCTTGCCGTCGGCGGCGTTGGTGCAGCCGGTGGCCAGTGCGCCCACCGCCAACGTCGACACAGGCACAATGGCCAGCGTCTGCAGAAACCGGCGGCGCGGCTGTGCATCTTCCGTCATAGACATCTCCGTGAATATTCCAAGTTGTCCTAGCGCGCTACCCGAACATGAGACCTGGAAACACGAACTGCCGAGCTAGTGACAACACGCTCTTTGCTTACAGAAAATTGAACCTGCTCTTGAAAGGGACGTAAGAGAAGGTGCACGCATTATGCGCTCTTAAACGCATCTGATCCGCTCGAACAACCATATCAGTTCGAATTTCTTGACATGGGAAAGTCATTTGCATTAAGGACAACGTAAGAAGCCCGCAAAAGCGGGCTTTTCTGACAGCCGGGTGAATGGATTCTGTATGTTTGCGCGCGGCGCCGGCCGCTGCGCGTCGGCTCAGGTCGTGGTCTGGACGTGCAGCCGGCTCGACTTGCAGCGGTGCAGCGCCCGGTAGTATTCCAGCGGGCGTCCGTTGACGCCGTAGGCGATGGATTCGATGCGCAGCAAGGGTTCCGCGCCGGCCATGCCCAGCAGTTCGCAGGTCTGCGCATCCGGCGCCACGGCGTCTATCCACCGCTCCGCCCGGACGATGCGCAGCCCGTACTGGCGGCGCAGCAGGTCATAGAGCGACCGGTTCTCCAGCCGCGCGCGATGCAGGCCCGGCGCCAGGTCGGCCGGCACCGCGGTTTCCACCAGCAACTGCAATTCGCCATCCACGCTGCGCAGCCGCTTGAGCGCCACGACCATATCGCCGTCCGACAGCGCCAGCGCCGCGGCCTCCTGCTGCGTCGGCGCGCGCAGGTCCTGCGCCAGCACCTGCGTGCGGACCGTGCGGCCCTTGCGCGCCATTTCGTCCGAGAACCCCAGCACCGTCGACACGAAGTCTTCGTCGCGCTCGCGCGCCGACACGAAGGCGCCCTGCCCCCGGATCTTGTAGATCAGGCCGTTGCGCACCAGGTCCGCCAGCGCTTCGCGCACCACGATCCGGGAAATGCCGTACTGCTCGCCGAACTCGGCCTCGGTGGGCAACTTGGCGCCCACGGCCAGTTCGCCTTGCAGGATCTTGCCGCGCACCACATCGCGGAACTGCGTCCAGAGCGGCGCTCCGGCGTTGCGGTCCAGGACGTCTAGGGTAGGAATGGAGCTGCTCATGTCGTGATAGGGCTAGAAATCGAATCCGTGGGCGAGGCGGCATCCAGGCCCGGTGCCTTTGCCGCCGCGCCCGCGGACAGGTCTACAAAATGCCGCTCGCGCAAGATTGCCGAGCAGGCCAGCCATTCTTCGCGGCGGCGCTCGGCGGTCCAGCCCAGCGCGGCGGCGGCCAGGTCGGCCAGTTCCGACAGCACGGCGCCGTTGACGCGCCCGCGTATCGCCAGCAGCGTGCGGCGGATCGCCAGGTCGTCCAGGCGCCGCACGCCGGTGTCCAGGCACAGGCTGCGGATCTCGGCCGCCGTATAGTCCGGGGCATGCCGCAGCGGCGCATCGCCCGCCGCGGCGAAGTCCTGCGCCAGCGTGCCGGCGCGCGAGCCGTAGCGGCCGACCAGTTCTGCAACGCGCGCCCGCGTCAGGCCGGAACGGGCCCGGATGCCGTCGATCAGGCGATCCCGCGCCGCCGCGTCCGCAGGCATGTCCGCGCCGCCGCCGATGGGCAGCGACTCCGTCGAACGCAGGCGGCTGCGTCCCAGCAACGCCAGCGCCTGGTTCGCGGCCAGCTCCGCCAGCGAACGGAAGGTGGTCCACTTGCCGCCGACCAGGCAGACCAGCGGCACGTCGCGCAGCGAGTTGGGCGGGTCGACGACGACCGCGTGATCGCGCGAAATCTGTCCGGGCTTGTCGGCATCCGAGTGCGCCAGCGGACGCACGCCGACGTAAGTGTAGACCACGTCCCCACGCGTGAAGCGCAGGCGCGGAAAGACCTCGCCCAGCACGCCGAGCAGGTAATCGATCTCGGCCGGATCGGTCGCCGCCAGGTCCGGGTCGTCCACCGGAATGTCGGTGGAGCCCACCAGCACGCGGTCCATGAAGGGATAGACGATGCAGACCCGGCCGTCGCCGGCCTCGAAGTACGCCATACGGCCGCCCAGCGCCGCGTGCAGCGCCGGATGTTCCAGGATCAGGTGCGAACCCTTCGTCCCCATGACCCGCGAGCCCGCGCCTTCCAGCGCGCCGGCCGACCGGTCCAGCCATGCGCCCGTGGCATTGACCACGACGTCGGCCGTGACTTCGACGGTGTCGCCCGTGATCTCGTCGCGCAGGCTCAGCGCCTTGCCCCGGCAGCCGGTCACGCTGCAGTAGTTCGCGGCGACGGACGCGGGCTGGTCGGCGTGCGCGTCGGCCAGCAATTCCAGGATCAGCCATTCGGGATGGCTGATCCACGCGTCGAAGTAGGTGGCCGTCCAGCGCACCGAATCGCGGAACAGCGCTTCGTCCGCCGCCGGCGCCCGGCCTATGCGGTGGCCGGGCATCACGCGCTGCCGCCGCCCCAGGCGGTCGTAGAGCCTCAGGCCCAGCGCCACGACGAACAGGCCTCTTGCGCCGGGCGACGCCGTGAAGCCGGCAAAGCGCAGCACGCTGCCCAGCAGTCCGCCGAAGCGGCTGGACAGCGGCACCACGGTTTCCAACGGGCGGACCAGGTGGGCCGCATTGCGAAGCAGCAGGTTGCGCTCGCGCGTGGCTTCGGCCACCAGCGAGAACGCGCCGCTTTCCAGGTAGCGCAATCCGCCATGGATCATGCGCGACGGCGCGCTGCTGGCGCCGGCGGCGAAGTCGCCCTTGTCCACGATCAGGCAGTCCACGCCCTGCAGCGACAGGTCGCGAAAGACGCCCACGCCGTTGATGCCGGCGCCGACGACCACCGTCGAAAAATGCCGGCCCGCCAGCGAAGCCGGGCGCACATGGGGCAAGGTGCGCGCCGTCATCGGGCGGGCCTGGCCAGGTGTTCAAACGCGGGCGCCATGCTGGCGATCAAGGCATCAAAGCCGGCCTGGAAATCGGCATGCGCCTGCGCGGCGCCGGCCTCCGGCTCCACGGTTTCGCAGCGCACCGGCAGCGCGTCGTCCGCGCACAGTCCCTGCGACCGGGCGGCGTAGCCCGCCGCGCCGCGCGCGCCGGTCTCGTCGTCGCCGCAGCGCTCCACCGCCACTCCCAGAAAGCCCGCCAGCAGACGCACCAGCCTCGGGTCGCGCGCGCCGCCGCCCAGGGCGGCCACCCGTCCCGGCGCGCCCAGGCCGCGCGCGGCGTGGCGCTTCAGATGCCAGGCATGCAGGGCCACGACCGCATCCACCACGGCGCGCGCCATGTGCGCGCGCCCATGATGCCCCTTCAGGCCCACGAACCCGGCGGTCGCCCCCAAGGCCACGCCGCCGCCGTTGATGAAGGGCAGGAAACGCAGGCCTTGCGCGCCCAGCGGCGCCGACATGGCGCAATCGACCACCGCCGCCGCGTCCGCGAATTGCAGCGTGCGCGCCAGCCACGCCACGTTGGCCATCGACGACGGGCTGTTCTCCAGATAAAGCCGTTGCTCGGGCGGCCCATGGCGCACAATCGCGCCGACCTCGGGTTTGGGCTCTCGGGCAGGCGCCACGACAGCGTTGACGCACCAGGTGCCGAACACCGCCACCGCATGCCCGCTTTTCACGGCCCCTACCGCCGACAGGGACGCCAGCAGATCGATCGCGCCCATCGCCACGGGCAATCCCACAGGCAGCCCGCAAGCGGCGGCGCGCGCGGGCAGCAAACGCCCGATCACCGTTCCCGCCGGCACGATGGGCGGCAAGGCGCGCGCCATCAGGTCGGACACGCCCGCCGCCTCGAACGCCAGCACCGACCATTCGCCCGATTGCAGGGACAGCAGACCCGCCGTGCTGGCGTCGCTGGCGTCGGTCGCGATCTCCCCGCACAACAGCAGGCTCAGGTAGTCCTTGGCGAACAGCAGTTGACGGATGGCGCGATACCCGCCGGCCTGCGCGTCGAACAATTGCGCCGCCACCAGGCTAGGCTGGCCGGACCAGGGCCGGCAGCCGACCTCCTGGTACAGCGCGTCGCCCCACTGCGCGGCCACCGCCCGGGCGCGGGCCGAAGCGCGCTGGTCGGTCGACGCCACGGCCCGCCCCTCCAGCAAGCGGCCCTGCCCGTCCAGCGCGTAAAGCCCGGCGCCATGCCCCGTGCAGCACAGCGCCCGGATGTCCGCCACGCGCGGACCGAGCTGCGCGGCCACCCCGCGCAGCGCCTGCATCAGCGCGGACTCGATGGCATCCGCGCTCAGCTCGCAGCCGCCCCCGGGCAGGTGCGCATAAGGCAGCGCGCCGCCCGCGGCGGCCAGCGTGGCGCCCGTCCCCGCCTCGAAGGCGACTGCCTTCAGGCCGGTGGACCCCATGTCGATACCCAGGAATATGTCGGTTTTCATGTTATGACATTGTCTACATAAATTTTTGGCAGCATAGCAGTGTTTCCCCTAGTAAAAGAAATAATTCCGCTGCCATATAGTTCACTCGATGTCATAACAACTAGTCGAGCCCATCAGGCTCGCCACCACCCGGTATCCACGCCATCAGGCACTGGATCAATGCGAGGAAAAGGAGCGCAACATGAGAAGAGAATTCTTGAAGACCGTAGCCGCTGCGGGCGCCAGCCTCGCAGGAGCCCATGCCTTTGCGCAGGCCGCGCCGGGCGCCCAGGCCGCCGGCCTGAAGGGCGCGCCCGGCGACGTCTATGTGATGAACGTCATGGTGTCCGGGGTGGAATACTGGTTCCCGGTCTATGAAATGATGAAGCAGCTGGGCCACACGCTGGGCGTGAAGACGCGTTACTCGGGCACGCCGGAATACGACGTCAACAAGCAGCTCGCGTCGTTTGAGCAGGAACTGGCCCGCAAGCCCGCCGGCATCCTGCTGCACCCGATGAACCCCGATCCGTTCATCGAACCCATCAACCGCGCGGCCGCGATGGGCATCCCGGTCGTCACCTTCGCGGCGGATTCGCCCAATTCCAAGCGCGTGTCCTTCGTCACCTCCGACAACGAGCGCGAAGGCGCGCAGGCCGCCGACGCGATCGCGGGCGCGCTGAACGGCAAGGGCGATTACGCCGTGCTGGAAAACCCCGGCCAGGACAACCACGACCGCCGCATCGCCGCCTTCATCAACCGCATGAAGACCCAGCACCCCGGCATGAAGCTGGTGGGCCGCGCGGCCAGCAACCAGGATCCCAACAAGGCCTACCAGGCCACGCTGAGCCTGGCGCAGGCCAACCCCAACCTGGGCGCGCTCTTCATGCCCGAGGCCAACTCCGCCCTGGGCGCGGCGCAAGCCAGCATCGAGACCAAGAAGAACATCAAGGTGCTGTGCTGCGACGTCAACGCCAAGATCCTGGACATGATCAAGTCGGGCGAGGTCTATGGCTCCGTCAATCCGAACCAGGGCGTGCAGGGCTACATGGGCATGATGCTGCTGTTCCTGGCGCGCAACCAGCAGCTCATCGACCCGATGAACGACGCCAAGCGCAACGGCACCAACCCGATGGCCGTGCCCTTCCTGGACAACGGCCTGTCCATCGTCAGCAAGGCCAACGCCGACGACTTCTACTGGGACAAGTACCTGGCCCGCCGCGGCACGAAAGGCATCAACGAATGAGCGCGCCCCCGCCGCTGCTGGAGCTGCACGGCATCGCCAAGCGCTTCGGCGCCTCGCGGGCGCTGGCCGGCGTGCATTTCTCGCTGCGCCGGGGCGAAATCCATGCCCTGTGCGGCGAGAACGGCGCCGGCAAATCGACCTTGATGAAGATCATCGACGGCATCCACGCGCCCGACGAAGGCGAAATGCGCCTGAACGGCGAGCGCGTCGTCATCGACGGCCCCGCCCACGCCATGCGCCTGGGCATCGGCCTGGTCCACCAGGAAATCGCGCTGTGCGGCGACGCCACGGTGGCCGAGAACATCTTCATGCCGGAGATCGCCGCCCGCCCGCGCGCCTGGATGGACTACGCCAGCCTGAACGCGCGCGCGGCCCAGGTGCTGGCGCGGCTGGGCCAGCGCATCGACCCCGCCCTGCGCGTGGACGAACTGGGCATTTCCAGCCAGCAGCTGGTGGAGATCGCCAAGGCGCTGACGCTGGACTGCAAGGTGCTGATCCTGGACGAGCCCACCGCGGCGCTCACCGAGGTGGAATCGGTCGCCCTCTTCCGCGTGCTGCACGACCTGAAGGCGCAGGGCATCGGCATCATCTACATCAGCCACCGCATGGCAGAGATCTTCCAGCACAGCGACCGCGTCACGGTGCTGCGCGACGGACGCGACGTCCTGTGCGCCCGGATCGCGGACATCACGCCCGATGCGCTGGTGCGCAGCATGGTCGGGCGCGACCTGGGCAGCTACTACCCACCCAGGCAAGTCGTCGGCGACGAGCCGCCCGCGGCTCTGCTCGAAGTCGACGGCATCGCCGACGGCGTCAGCGTGCACGGCATCTCGTTCACGCTCAGGCGCGGCGAGATCCTGGGCATCTCCGGCCTGATGGGCGCCGGACGCAGCGAACTGGCCGAGACGCTCTGCGGCCTGCGCCGCGCGCGCCGGGGCACGGTCCGGCTGCGCGGCGCGCCGCTGGCGCTGCGCCGCTACGGCGACGCGCTGCGCCACGGCATCGCCTACCTCAGCGAAGACCGCAAGGCGGCGGGCCTGTTCCTGGACCTGCCCATCGAACAGAACGTGTCGTCGATGGCGCTTGCCCGCATCAGCTCGCGTTTCGGCCTGCTGCGCCGCCAGGCCGAGCGGCGCCTGGCCGTCGACCTGGGCGCCCGGCTCAAGCTCAAATCGGACGGCGTGGCCATCGATGCCGCCAGCCTGTCCGGCGGCAACCAGCAGAAGGTGGCCATCGCCAAGCTGTTGGCCACGCAGCCGGCCGTGCTGCTGATGGACGAGCCCACGCGCGGCGTGGACGTAGGCGCCAAATCCGAGATCCACCACATCCTGCGGGACCTGGCCAACCAGGGCGTGGGCGTGGTGGTCATCTCATCCGAGCTGCCGGAAATCATCGGCCTGTGCGACCGGGCCCTGGTGATACGCGACGGCCGGCTGGCCGGCGAGCTGGCCGCCAGCGAGATGACCGAAGAGCGGCTGCTGCGGCTGGCCTCCGGCCTGAGCGCCGAGGAGATGAACTGATGTCCGAACTCAAACCCTCCCCCGCGGCCGACGCCGCCCTGTTGGCCGACGCAGGCCTGGCGCCCAGGCCCGGGGCCTCCGAGCCCAGGCTGCGGCACCGGCTGGCCAGCATGCGCGAAGCCGGCCTGCTGCTCATCATCGCCCTGCTCGCCATCGGCATGAGCTTCGCGTCGCCGCATTTCCTGACCTGGGAGAACATACGCGCGATGCTGCTGTCGTTCTCCATCGAAGGCATCGTCGTGGTCGGCATGACCCTGCTGGTGATCGTGGGCGGCATCGACCTGTCGGTGGGTTCCGTCGTGTGCCTGGCCATGGTCATCACCGGCAAGCTGTTCCTGATGGGCGTGGACCCGTGGTCCGCCAGCCTGGCCGCCATCGCCGCAAGCGCCCTGGTCGGCGCGCTGATCGGCCTGTGCGTCACGCGCATCGGGCTGAGCCATTTCATCGCGTCGCTGGCCTTCATGGTGATCGTGCGCGGCCTGTCGCTGGCCATCACCCAGGGCACGCCGCAATCGCTGTTCTCGCTGCCGCCGCAATTCAAGTTCATCGGCCAGGGCGTCATCGCGGGCATTCCGGCGGTCATCCTCATCTTCGCGCTCATCGTCATCGTCAGCGACTTCGCGCTCCGGCGCTCGGCCCTCCTGCGCAAGGTGTTCTACACCGGCAGCAACGAAAAGGCCGCGCTCTATTCCGGCATCCGCACCGGCCGCGTGAAGTTCTGGGTCACCGTGCTGTGCTCCGCCCTGGCGGGCCTGGCCGGCGTGGTCTACACCGCGCGCTTTGGCGCCGCCACGCCCAACTTCGGCCTGGGCATGGAGCTCAACGTCATCGCCGCCGTGGTGATCGGCGGCGCCAGCCTGAAGGGCGGCTCCGGCACCGTGCTGGGCGCGGTGCTGGGGCTGGCCCTGCTGTCGGTGGTCACCAGCTCGCTCATCCTGCTGGACGTCTCCCCCTACTGGCAGGACGTGGTCAAGGGCCTGATCCTGCTGGCCGCCGTCACCGTCGACCATCTCATGAACGTCAAGAAAGGACACCGATGAACATCACGACACTGGGTGCCTCGGGCATCGAATGCGAGGCCGCGGGCCTGGGCACGTGGGCCATGGGCGGCTGGATGTGGGGCGGCAACGACGACGCCGCGGCGGTAGCCGCCATCCGCGCATCGCTGGATGCGGGCGTGCGCCTGATCGACACCGCGCCCGCCTACGGCCTGGGCCACGCCGAAACGCTGGTCGGCGAGGCCCTGAAGGGACGCCGCCACGAGGCCGTCATCGCCACCAAGTGCGGACTGGTGTGGCACACCCGGCTGGGCACGCACTTCTTTGACGAAGCGGACCAGCCCGTGCACCGCCACCTGGGCCGCGAGTCGATCTTCCACGAAGCCGAACAAAGCCTGGCCCGCCTGCGGACGGACTACATCGACCTCTACATCACCCACTGGCAGGACGGCACCACGCCCGTCGCCGAAACCATGGACGCGCTGCTGGACCTGAAGCGCCAGGGCAAGATCCGCGCCATCGGCGTCAGCAACGCCACGCCCGACATCCTGGCGGAGTACCTGCGTTGCGGCCCGGTGGACGCCATCCAGGAGCGCTACAGCCTGATCGACCGCGACATCGAATCCACGTTGCTGCCCCTGTGCCGCGAACATGGCGTGGCGTCGCTGGGCTATTCCTCGCTGGCGCTGGGCCTGCTGGCCGGCCCCACCGATCCGGCGCGGCAATTCACCGGCGACGACCAGCGCGCCGGCAACCCGCGCTTCTCCGCCGCCAACCGCGAACGCCTGAAAGCATTCTTCGAGGAACTAGCGCCCCTGCGGCAGCGCCTGGACTGCTCGTACGCGCAGCTGATGATCGCCTGGACCACGCGCGCGGGCGGCGTCAGCGTCGCCCTGTGCGGCGCGCGCACGCCGCAGCAGGCCATGCAGAACGCCGCCGCGGCGCGGCTGACGCTGGACCCGGCGGCCATTGCCGCCATCGATGCGGCGGCCGCCCGCCATCTCAACACGCTGGACTGAACAACAAGGACCCCGCCATGCCGCACAACAAGGAAGCGCGCCTGAACCGCCTGCTCAACGCCGGGCGCTGCCTGGACATCGCCGTCGACCACGGCGTCTGCAACGAACCCGGCTTTCTGGACGGGCTGGAAGACATGCCCGCCGTCATCGAGCAGCTCGCCGCGGCGCAGCCGGACGCCATCCAGCTCAACTACGGCCAGGCCGACCTGCTGCAGCAGCGCCCGGGGCGCGACAAGCCCGCGCTCGTGATGCGCCTGGACATGGGCAATCCCTACAACGCCACCACCCATCGCGTCATGTGGGCGGTTCTGCAAAACACGCAAGACCCGGTGCTGCCCGCCGTCCAGATGGACGCCGCCTGCGTCGTCGTCAACCTCTTCATGCTGCCGGACGAACCCGATCTCTTCCGCCAGTGCGTCTCCAACATCGCCCGCGTGCGCGCCGACTGCGACCGCTATGGCATGCCGCTGATGATAGAACCCCTGGCCATGGCGCCGCATTCGGCGCGCGGCGGCTACATGGTCGACGGCGATGCCGAAAAGATCGTGACGCTGGTGCGTCTTGCCCGCGAAATGGGCGCCGACATCGTCAAGGCGGACCCCACGAGCAACACGCAGGATTTCCACCGCGTGGTGCAGGCGGCGCGCTGTCCCGTGCTGGTGCGCGGCGGCGGGCGGGAGGACCTGCGGCAAGTGTTCGAGCGGTCCCGCGAACTGCTGGACCAGGGCGCGGTCGGCCTGGTGTACGGGCGCAATGTCTACCAGCACGCCAATCCGTCGGCGGTGGTGCGGGCGCTGATGGCGATGATCCACCGGGGCGCCAGCGCAAGGGAAGCCTGGGCGATCTATGAGGGCTGAAGGGGCTCGCGCCGGCAATTGTTTCAAAACCTGGCGCATGCGTGCGCCGTCGACGCGGGCGACACGCTTGGAAACATCCCGATAACTCCCCCGCGAAACGGCGCGCCTACGATGTGAAGCTTGATCCGCGCCGCCGATGCGCGGCAGGAGCCCGGATGCGCGTCCTGCACTCGTTCAAAGCCCGTGTCGCAGCTTTGCTGGCGGGCGTCGGCTCGCTGGCCGCCGCCGCCAGCGTTGCCCTCTATGCCGCATATGGCAAGGTCAATCGCGCGCCCGAGCCGGTGTTCGGCCCCGGCGCGGCCATCCAGACCGGCCAGTGGCATCTGGTGCCCCGCCGCGCCTGGACCACGGGGGCCAAGGTCTACGACGTGCCGGTCAAAGCCGGAACCACGGCGCTGGTGGTCGAGGCAGACCTGACCAACCGCAGCGCCGAATCAAGTGTGGACTATCTTGGACTGCTGCGCTGGAACGCGCCGGCCGGCGTCAGCGCGGGCAAACCCATGGTGGTTGGCGTGCGCGACGCGCAGCAAATGCCCTATCTGCAGCCGGGGCTGCCCGAACGCGTGGCCTTCGTCTGGATGCTGCCTCCCGCCGCCGCCGCGCCCGCGCAGGCCGCCTTCGCGGTGCAAAGCAAGACCTACAAGCCCGTCGACAATCTGTACGGCGCCCCCGGCTGGTTCAATCCGGCCAACGTGGGTCGCGTGGAACTGCCGGTCGCGCGGGACGGCGCGCGGGAGTCCGCCTCGTGAGCGCGCGGCTGGGCTCGGTGCTGCTGGTGCTGGCCGCGGCGCTGGTCCTGTACGGCATGCAGCGCAGCACTCCCCGCTACATGGCGCTGACCGGACCGATTGTCGAACGCGGCGCCATGGGCCAAGCCGTGCGCACAAGGCAATTCGAAGCCACGGTGCAGCGCGTGCAGTTCGCGCAACAGCTGGCCTATCGGCGTCTGGACGCCTCGCAAACGCGCGAGACGGGCGGCGTATGGGCCATCGTGTGGCTGCGCCTGGCCGCCACGGACACGTCGGCCAGCGTCGGCGAGGCGGCCTGGCTGGGACCGGATGGCCTGACCTACCGCCACACCGATCGCCTCATGCTCGCGCGCGGGACGCCTCCCTATGCCCTGGATCCCGGCCTGCCGCGCACGGTGCGGCTCGTGTTCGAGATCCGTCCCGACCAGGCGCGCGGCGCCACCCTGCTGCTCTCCCCGCGCTATGGCCCGCGCCTGGATTCTCAGGCGCGCATCGCGCTGGACTATGTTCCGGTGGGCGCGGACGGCCGTCCCGCGGCCGTGGCGCGATACGACCTGGATGCAGAGGCCGCCCCGTGAACGCCGCCCAGCCGGACGAACGCCGCTGGCGCCGCCGCAGCATGTGGCTGCTGCCCTTGCTGCTGGCGCTGGCCTTGTTCTGGAACGGCCGCGAGAGCGCTGCCCGCTGGCTTGAAGGCCGCGAATTACGGGCGCGCGACGTGGCGGCCGGCGAGCAGGCCCCGCTGGCCGGCGCGCAATGGCAATTGCAGCAGTTCGGCGTCCTGGAGCCGCCCGCCGGCAAAGGCTGGCTGCCCGGCTCGCGCGCGGTCCTGGCCGCATTCAAGGTGCAGGTGCAGGCCGCCGACCTCCCCGCGCGCTGGCGGGGCTGCCGGATCGCCCTGCACGACGGCAATGGACGCACCTGGCTGCCCGCCGCCGGCCCGGCGCTGCGCCTGCCGCCCGGCGCCGCCCGCGGATGCGTGGCCGCCGCCCACCGCGGCGTCGCGCCCGGGTCCAGCATGGTCATCATGGAAGCCTTCATGGTGCCGGCCGGCGCTGCCCCGCCCTGGACGATGTCGGTCTCCGTGGCTGGCGAGCGGCCGGCGTACCTGCGCTTCTCCCCGCCGGACCAGGCGGGCTGACTCAGGCCGCCTGCGCCATCGACGCGCGCCGCGTCTGCCACGGCGCAAATGCGCTTTCCAGCACGGCCGCCAGAAAGCAGATGCGCAAGGGTTCGATCAGCAAGCCGGTGGAGGAATCCCGGAACGGGCTGCCGAACAGAAGCGACACGCCGTGCGCCAGCACCTGCCAGGTATCCAGGTCATGCGGCCCGATCAGGCGCGCCGCGCCGTACCACAGCCACGCCGCCCCCCAGTCGATCAGGCGATAGCCCACGATGAGGGTCACGAGCAGCAGCGCGCCGCTATGGAAAGCCAGCCGCACGCCATTGGCCAGCGGCAGGTAGCGCTTGCGGTAGCCGGCCACGAAGTGCTCGACGAAGTCGCGCAGGAAGCGCGGCACGGAACGATAGCGGTCGCCCAGGCGCTGCAGCCTTTCATAGCGCCGCAGGTCCGCGTCCTCGCGCACGTCGTAGCCATAGATCAGCGCAGCCATCACCAGCCAGATGACAGGCAGCAGCGCATAGAAGAACAGGCTGGCCAGCGCCGCCCCCCAACCCGGCCCCTGCATTTCCGCAGGCGTCACGCCCGCCGACCAGGCATTGGAGATGGGCGTGAACAGGGTCTGCAAGAACTGCGACAGCGTTTCCCAGCCGCGCCGGTCAACCAGCCATTGCCAAGCCTGGTCCTTCCAGCGGCTGATGACGTAGAGGCCGATCAGTATCCAATTGGTCTCGCACAGCACGACCAGCCATTGCCAGCCTGCGTGCCCGGTGCGTTCCCGCGCCGCCGCCGCCCCCTTGCGCACCAGCCACGACACCGCAACCGACGCGAGCAGCCAGCGCGAATCCAGCGCATCCAGCACGTTGCCGTGCTCGCCCAGCGGATCCAGCCCGTAGGCCAGGCGGGAATACTGCCGCACCGTGTCGCCCAAAAAGCCCCAGGCGGCGTAATAGGCAAAGAAAGGCAGCAAGGCCACCGTCAGCGCCTGCCCCAGCCGGCCTCTTGCGCTGCGCGGCGCGCTCTCGCCGCCACGCGCCGCTTCTTGCGCGCCGCGCAAGGCCGGCAGGCCCGGCAGAAGCACCAGGAACATCGCCACCGTCGTAACCAATTGGGCCAGCGCCACCAGCGTGAGCACGGCCAGTCCGGCCAGATGGTTGGCAAAGCCCGTTCGCACCGCCAGCCACAGCAGCACCTCATGGGCCAGCGCGCCCGCCAGCACCAGCGCCATCAATTGCGGCCAGAACCTCAGCCACAGCCGGCCTGTGAGCGCCCATGGCGCGAGAACGGGCTCGAGCATTTCGCCACCCTGTTATTGCGCGGATTGAAGCAGCCGATGTTAATGCCGCCCCCGGGGGCTGAATGTTACGGCTCGCCACGATTCCGCACAGGGTGTCAACGGGCCAGGCCGTGGCGGACGAAGATCCTGGCGCTGCGATAATCTCTCTGGCGCGCGAGCGACCCGCAACCCGACGGAGAAATGGACTTCATGCAACAGCCGACCCGCGACACGATGCGCCTGCCCGCCCAATGGGGCGACGAATTCGCCGGCGCGCTCGTCGAACAGCAATCCATCGGGGAATCCGCGGCCCAGGTGTTCCGTATCCGCCGGGCGGGCCAGCCAGACCGGTTCCTGAAGTCGGAACCCGCCGGGACGCCATGCGAGCTGCCGGACGAGATCGAACGGCTGCAATGGATGGCGCGGCTCGGCCTGCCGGCGCCAGTCGTGCTGGACGTCGCCACGGAACATGAACGCCATTGGCTGCTCATGAGCGCCATCGCCGGGCAGGATCTGGCCAGCGCCGCCCGCCTGCCGCCCTCGCGGGTCATCGACATCGTGGCGGCGGCGTTGCGCGCCCTGCATCGCGTGCCTGTCGCGCAATGCCCCTTCGATCACCGGCTGCCCCGCCGCATGGCTGCCGCCAGGCTCGCCATGGACGCCGGGCTCGTGGACGAGGAGGATTTCGACGATGAACGGCTGGGGCGCACCGCCGAGGACGCCTACGCCGAGCTGTTGTCGACGCAGCCCCAGGCCCATGATCTGGTGGTGGCCCACGGGGACGCCTGCCTGCCCAATTTCATGGCGCGGGAAAACGTCTTCACGGGCTACATCGACTGCGGGCGCCTGGGCGTCAGCGACCGCCATCAGGATCTTGCGCTGGCCGCGCGCAGCATCGCCCGCAACCTGGGCCAGGAATGGGTAGCGCCCTTCTTTCGCGCTTACGGCATGGAACCGGACGAGAAGCGCCTGGCGTTCTACTGCCTGCTGGACGAGTTCTTCTGAGCGCGGGAGAACCGCCGCAGGCCCTCCTTCGCTTCGTCGCAGGTAAATGCGCGCTGCCCGAGGATGGCCTCGCGGCGGAACGCCTCGTCCAGGGAAAGATGCCCCAGCGTAAGCGCCGCCTCCTTGATGACCGAGACGGCGACCTGCCCTTTGCCGGCGATGGCGCGGGCATACTCCAGCGCCGCGGACTCAAGCTGATCGGGCGCGACCACGCGGTTCAGAAGACCCATTTCCGCCAGCCGGGCCGCGGGAAAGCGCTCGGCGGTCAGCATCAGTTCCATGGCCAGCGCGAACGGAATCTGCCGGACCAGCCGCACCAGCGTGCCGCCGGCCGGGACAAACCCAAGCGCAGCCTCGGGCAAGGCGAAGACCGCCGTGTCCGCGGCTACCCGGATGTCGGCGGCCAGCATGATCTCGAAGCCGCCGCCCAGGCACAGCCCATTGATCGCCGCCACCACGGGCTTATGGAAACCCGCCTGCTTGATGTGGGCGCCGTCCCATTCCGATATGTCGAAGCGCCCTTCCGCCAGCGCCGGAATGGACTCGCCCAGATCGGCCCCCACGCAAAAGGCCCTGTCGCCGTTGCCGCCAAGCAGGACCACCCGCACCTCCGGGTCCTCGTGGGCCCGGACGAATGCCTGGCCCAGTTCTTCGTACATGGCCAGCGTCAGCGCATTGAGCTTTTCCGGCCGGTTGAACCGGATGTGCGCGATCGCCTCGTCAACGCGGTAAGAGATGCTCATCAGACGACTCCCTCAGCCACGTAGCGGTCATAGTCCGCGGCGCCGACGCCGAGCCAGCCTTTCAGCACCACTTCATTGTGTTCGCCGAAGCCCGGCGCCGATCCCTGCGCGCGCACCGGGGTGCGGGACAGCTTCATGGGACTCCCAAAGGCCTGGACCTCGGCGCCGTCCACCTCGACGGGCACAAACATGTCGCGGGCCTTCAGGTGGGGGTCGTCCACCACCTCGGCGATGGTCTTGACGGGCGTCAGCGGGATGACATCGCCGGCAATGGCTTCCAGCTCCGCCTTCGTCCGCGTGCCGCACCATCCCTGGACGATGGGCTGCACCCGCCTTGCGTAGATCTCCGGATCAAAGCGCTGGGCCATGGTGGCGATCTCCGGGTCGGCGGTCAGCTCCGGCTCTCCGAATAGCCGGCACGCCTCGCCCCAGAACTTGTCCGTGTACGCGCCAAAGAACACAAACCCGTCCCTGCAGGCATATTGCCCATAGGGCTTCACGAAGGGATGGTCGTTGCCCAAGGGCTCCCCGATGATCCCGTCCACGGTGTAGTTGACGACGGCATGCTCCGTCAGCGTGACCACCGAATCCTGCTGGGCCACATCCACCAGCTGGCCCTGGCCCGTGCTGCGCATGTCGATGACAGCCGCCAGCGCGGCGATGGCCGCGTAGAACGACGCGGACAGGTCGCCGATGATCGTGCCCACGCGCAGCGGCGCCTTGCCCTTTTCGCCGTTGATGGACCACAAGCCGCCCGTCGCCTGGGCGCTGTTGTCATAGGCCGGACGCCGGGCATTGGGGCCGGTCTGGCCGAAGCCGCTGATCGACACGTAGATGAGCCTGGGGTTGGCTTCCTTCAGCGTCTCGTAGTCCAGCCCCATGCGCGCCATGGTTCCGGGGCGGAAGTTCTCCACCAGCAGGTCGGCCTTGCCGACAAGCTCGCGCAGCAGCGCCCGCCCCTGCTCGGACTTCAGGTCCAGGCTCACTCCCAGCTTGTGCCGGTTGTATTGGGCAAAGAACGCGCTGGCCTGTCCATGGGTTCCCTGGACGAACGGCGGGAAGGTCCGCACATAGTCGGGCTCGGCCGGATTCTCGATCTTGATCACCGTGGCTCCCAGGTCGGCGAGCATCATCGTGCAGTACGGACCCGCCACGACTCGCGTCACGTCGATGACCACCAGTCCCCGCAGGGGACCTACGCCTAACGGCAGTTGCGCCAGATCATGATTCACTTCGTTTCCTCCGGTGCGACGCCCATGGACATGGTTTCCATGCGCTCAAATTCAGGGGCGGACACGGCGTCGCCGGCGCACGAATGCGCGCCGGGCAGCGCCGTTCCAACGTGTCCGCGCTCGATGTACAGCGTCCTGCTCTGCACATCCTCAAGCAAGGATGCATTCGACTCGGTAACCACCACGCACAGATGCGGATGAGAGACCCGCAGCACGCGCAGCGAATCGCCGTATTGGCGCGCCAAGGCCGGCGCCAGGCCCTGGAACGGCTCGTCGAGCAGCACGAAGCGCGTGCCGACCATCAGCGCGCGCGCAAGCGCGACGATCTTTCCCTGCCCTCCCGACAGCGCTGCGCCGGAGCGCGGGAGCAGCGCCTTCAGCTGCGGCACGCTCGTCAGCACGGCATCCAGGCGCTGCCGGATTTCCCGGGCGGGCACGCTCAGCACATCGCAGGGCAGCGTAATGTTCTGCTCGACCGTCAGCGTCGGCAGGATCACCCGGTCCTCGGGCGCATACCCGAAGCCATGGGCCGCCCGGCCCGAGGCCGGACGATGCGCGATGTCCTCGCCATCGAGCAGCAGCCGGCCCGACTTCCACTTCACAAGGCCCATGATGCTGCGCAGCAGCGTCGTCTTTCCCGCGCCATTCCTGCCGACAACCGCCACGGTCTGTCCGGGCTCCAGCAGGACATCGACACCCCGCAGCACGGCGTGCCCCGCCAGGTCCACATTCATTGCCTGGATTTGCAGACTCATCGCACCCCCAGCACTTCGCGGCGGACCACCTGGTCCGCAAAGACCTTCCGCGGATCGCCGTCGGCGGCGATGCGGCCGTCTATCCATGCCGCGACCCGCGTCGCGTACTTCAGGACAATATCCACGTCATGCTCCACGAACCAGCTGGTGACGTTGCGCAGCTTCAGCGCCCGCATCAGCGTCTGCATGACTCCATGCTTGTCCTCGGATGCGACGCCGCTGGTGGGCTCGTCCATGATGACCAGCTTGGGCTCCAGCATCAGGGCGATCGCAACATCGAGCAGCTTCCTGTGCCCTTCCGGAAGCACGGTTGTCGGCTGCCCCGCATATCGTTGCAGTTCCACGAGTTCCAGCATTTCGGCCACCGCCTTCTGGTCGGCGGAGCGGGACAGCGCGGTCCAGCGGGACAACGCGCCCCGCCGGCTCGCTGAAGCCAGCTCCAGGCATTGCCGGACCGTGTGGTCCTGAAACAGCTGGGGCAGCTGGAACGACCGGCCCACGCCCAGCCTGGCGATCTGCCGCGGGCCGTGGCGCGTGATGTCGACGCCTTCGAGGTAGACCTTGCCGCTCGTGGGCTTCAGGTATCCGGTGCAGATATTGATGAACGTGGTCTTGCCAGCGCCGTTTGCGCCGATCACCGCCAGGTGTTCGCCGTGGTTCAGTGCGAAGTCGATCTGGTCCGCCGCGTTGACGCCGCCAAAGCGCAGTGTCAGCCCCTCGGTGCGCAGCAGTTCCGCTTGGGACGATTTCATCGGGTTCCTCCAGCGGCGATGCGCGTACGGACTTGTCCCAGCCACCCCACGATTCCGGTGGGCGCGAAGAAAATCACGGCGATCAGCGTCAAGCCCAGCAGCAACTGCCAGGCATTGGTGAAATACACGGCCGCCGTAAGCTTGATCACCTCGAAAACGGCCGCCCCGAAGAACGCGCCGATGGCATGGCCGGACCCGCCCAGGATGGCGATGAAGACGTACTCGCCCGACCGGATCCAATAGCCGCTCTCCGGCGTCACCAGGCCCTGCTCCAGGCTGAGCAGCGAGCCCGACAGTCCGACCAGCGCCGCAGACAGGACATACCCTTGCGCCAGCGTCGCCCGCGCCGACACGCCGATGTACTCCAGGCGCGTTTCGTTTGTCCGAATCGCAAGCATCACCTGGCCGGCGGAAGATGCGAAGTAGCGCTGGACCAGCAAGGCCAGGGAAACGGCCAGCGTCAGGGCCAGCGCCAGCACCGCGAATTCGAATTCGCCGCGGTCCAGCGTCATGCCCAGGAAGGCCGGCCGTTCAAACCGCAGGCCGTCCGTGCCGCCCGTCCAGGCATACAGCTTGCCGGCCAGCGCGAACAGCACCATGGAGATGCCCAGGTTGAGCATCCCGAAAAAGATGCCGCGATAGCGCGAGACGAACGCCGCGGCGATCGCGCCGGCGCATACGCTGGCCAGCGTGCCGGCCCCGACGACGACCAGGGCGTCGGCCCCGGGGAAGTGCCGGGCGGCGAACGCGGTCCCATAGCCGCCGATGGCCGCATACATCGCATGGCCAAAGGACACCTGGCCGGCGCGCAGCAGGACGGTCAAGCCCAGCGCGGCAAGTCCGGCGCACAGGAAACTGACGGCCGGCACTCGCAGCCCCGGCCACAGCCAGCACGCCGCGAGCGCCGCCAGGAAAGCCAGCGCGACAGCCGGCGCAAGAATGTAGCGTTGCATCAGATCCTCCGAGCCGTGGCTGCGGAAAAAAGGCCATGCGGGCGAACCAGAAGCACCGCGACCATCATGAGATAGGGCATGACAACCTCAAGCTCCGGCAGCGTATAAACCGCCATTGCCCTGGCCAGCCCGATGAGCAGGGCCGCCACCAGCGCGCCGGTGATCTGGCCCAGGCCCGCGGTCGCGATCACGGCAAAGGACGTCACGATCATTTCCGCGCCCAGCCCCGGCACAAAGGAAGTCAGCGGAACCGAGAGCGCGCCGCCCAGCGCTCCAAGAACGCCGGCCAGCCCAAAGGTCAGCATGCCCACGCGCGCGGCGTTGATCCCAAGGGCGGTGGCGACCTCCCTGTGATGAATGACGGCAACGATCTGCCGGCCCGCTATCGAGTGCTTCAACAGGAACTGCAGCGCCGCGTAGGCCGCAAGCGCGACGCCCGGCACGAACAGCAGCTGGTAGTTCATGAAGGTCACGCCGACCAGCTCCGTCGTCCCCATGCGCGCGGCCAGATTGCCCGCGTTGACCGGGGTAGCCCCCCAGATCATCCGCTGCAGGTCTTCCAGGACCATGAACGCCGCGAAGGTCACGAGCAGCTGGAGGACGGGATCGCGGTCCTGGAAATGCCGCAGCAGGCCGCGCTCCAGCAGCATGCCGAGCGATCCTCCGACCACCGCCGCGGCCGCGAACAGCGCCGCCACCATGACAGGCGTCGAGGACGTATGCGGCGTAAGCCAGGCCAGCAGCGTGGCTGCGCTGTAGCCGCCAAAGGCATAGAGACTGCCATGCGCGACGTTGACCACGCCGAACACGCCGCAGATCAGCGTCAAGCCCAGCGAGATGAGAAAGAGCAGGCTGGCGTACGACACGCCGTCTACGCCCGCCAGCAAGAGCAGATTGAGATCCATGACAGGTGTGCGCCGCAACGGAAGTTCAGTTGCCCACGCGCTTTATCTGGCTGTTCTGCAACAGCTCGGGCTTGAGCGTCTTGACCCAGTCGACCGACTTCTGCCCGACGGGCGGCGCAACGATGTCGGCGGGATAGAACGCCAGCTCGCCCACCACCGGAAAGGCCTGCGAACCATCCTTGCGCGTCACGCCGTAGAGCTGGCCCTGCAGCGCCTGCCCGTCCTCCCGCATGCGGATGGGGCGAGACAGGCCGCGGTACTCCAGGGAACGCAGGCTGGCGGCAACCTCATCCGTCGTCGGCCACTTTCCGCCGTTGTCCGCCAGCGCCTTCTTGTAGGCGCCGGTCGAGGCCTTCAGCGCCTGGATCATGTGATATACGGCGAAGTTCGGGTAGGCGCCGGTGCGCTGCTTGAACCTCTGCACGAAGGCGCTCACTTCGGGGTCGCCCGTGAACTCCGGGTCCGCGAAGTAGCCATCCCCCACGAAGCCGACGATGACGCCCGGCGGCACGGCATCGCCCAGCCGCTCCAGCGACGAGTCGGCCAGCGGCAGCACGAACTGCGAATTCTTCAGCAGTCCGCGCTGGGAGGCCTGCCGCAGGAAGGTATCCAGGTCGCCGCCCCAGGCCGTCGAGAGCACGACGTCCGGGCGCAAGGCCTGCAGGCGCGTGACTTCGCTGGAGTAGTCCGGGGCGCCGAACTTGGGAAACAGTTCAGCCACGATCTTGACGTCCGGCTTTAGCGCCTGGAGGGTGTGGCGAAAGACCTCCCACGAATCGCGTCCCCAGGCATAGTCCTGGTTCACCACGGCCAGCGTCTTGAAGTCGGGCTTGGTCCGCAGCAAGTGCAGCACGGCCGCCACCATTTCCATGGTGCCGTTGGGACCGGTCCGGAACACATAGCGGTAGCGCCGGTCCTCCAGCACCTTCTCGCTGGAGCATTCCCACAGGATGTTGATGATCTTGAGGTCTTCGGCAACCGGGGCCAGCGCATTGCAATAGCCGCTGGATATCGCCGACAGCATCAGCTTTTCACCCGGTTCCTGCGCCAGGCGCCGGTACTCGGACAGGAATTTTTCCGCGCCCTGCCCTTCGTCGATCCATGTCTGCCTGAGCTTGACGCCATCGATGCCGCCCGCGGCGTTGAACTCCTCGATCCACATGTCCGCCGCCACTTTCGCGGGCGCGCCCAGCACCGAGGCCGAGCCCGTCATGAAGGTGCTCATGCCGAGCTTGAGTTCGGCGGGGCGGCTTTGCTGCGCGAACGACGTCGCCGACAGCGCAAGCAAGGCGGCGCCCGCGCCCAGGATTCTGGCTAGCGATTTCATGGGTTTGTCTCCTCAGCCTTCGGACTGATAATGTTTTAGTGAGTGAATGATGACGGCTAAGCAGCAAGAGGGACATGTACGAAAAACACATAATTCTCATATTCTTGTGTCGTACAAATACATCGCACTGGCTACAGACCTGCTCCATTCAGGGTTTTCACTGAACTTCCCCAAAGACAGTCTTCACGCGAGATCCACCCATGCCGAAAAGTCGAGCAGCCACTTCCATTGCGTCCCGGGAGGCCCCCGCCGCCACGCCCCCGGCGCTTGATCCGGGGGAATTGCAGTCCGAATTGCTGGCCATGCTTGCGCGCAATGCCGGCGCCCGGGACTATGACTCGATGCTGGCCCGCGTGGAGGCCGACGTTCAGGATGCGGCCGCGCGCGCCCGGCTGCTGGGCAGCATCCGCGCCGCCATCGCGATTTGCGAGCAGCAGGCCTTGCAGCAGCGCCGCGAGAAAAGTCTGCTGGTGGTGCTCGAAAGCGTCAACGACCTGACGGCGATACGCGACCTGGAGCTCGTGCTGGGGGCCATCGTCCGGCGGGCCCGGCAGATCTTCGCGTCGGACATCGGCTATCTCACCAACTTCGACCGCATCCGAAACGATTTCTACATCCGGGCCACCGACGGCGCGATCTCCGAGCGGTTCAAGAACGTCCGGGTGCCGCCGGAACATGGAATCTGCGGGCACGTCCTCAAGCACAAGACGCCCTATCACTGCAGCGACTACCTCACGGACGGCGGGTTTGCGCATGACGGCGGGATCGACCTCGCGGTCCAGGAAGAAGGCGTCCAATCCCTGCTGGGCGCCCCTCTCATGGTCGGCAACCATTGCATAGGCGTCCTGTGCATCTGCGACAGGCAGCCGCGCCATCACGCGCCCTGGGAGATCGCCATGCTGTCCACGCTGGCCGCCCAGGCAGCCATTGCCATGGAGAACGCGCGCCTGTTCCAGGAGGCGCAGGTGGCGCTGCAGCGCGCAAGCGAGGCCAACGCTTCGCTGCATCGCCAAGCCGCTGAAATCGAGACCGCGGCGCAGGCTCAGGAACAGATGACAAAGCTGGTGGCCAGCGGCTGCACCGTGCTGGACCTCCTGAACATGGTGGCGGCATTGCTCGACGGCCACATCGTCCTGCTGGACGAAGCGGAGCAGCCTACCCAGCGCACCCGCGCGGGCAACGCCGAGGCCCGCGCCGGCGATCAGCTGGCCGCCCTGCTGCAACAGACGCGCACGCAGGACGCGGTCCATTTCGCCCTGTCCGCATGCCGCCGCACGGGCAGATCGCAAGAGGTCGAATGCGAAGCAGACATCCGCATCCGCGCCGCCGCGCTCATGGGCGCCGACCGCCTGCTTGGGGTCATGCTGATCGCATCGGCCGGCCCCATGACGCCTACGCAGATCCGCATCTTCGAACGCAGCGCGCTGGTGGCCGGCGTCGTCCTGCTGTCGCAAGAGCGCAGCGAACTCGTGGTGAGCAACGAATCCGCCGCGGCGATCCGCGCGCTGGTGAGCTGGCAGCAAGAGAGCCTGTCGGCCCTTCAATCCAGAGCCAATCCCTTTGGACTCAATCTCTCCGAGCCGCTGCGCATGGCGGTCTTGAGCGTCGAGGAACGGAATATCGAATACGCATTGCGCCGGCTGCGCGCGGGGATACCTCGCGCAACGCTGCTGGAGAATGTCGAGGGCTTCATCGTCGCCATCTGCGCCGAGGGCGCATACGACCAACTGGAGCGCGCGCTTGGCGACACCCTGCTCGCGGACGAGCGCCTCGCCACGCTCGGCGTTGTCTCAGCCACGCTGCCCCGGGTGGACGCGCTGCCGAATTGCTTCCGTTCGCTCAAACGGGGCATCGACATACTCAAGGCCTTGGGCCGCTCGCGTGAAATCGTCGCCGAGGCGGGACTGTCCATGTATTCGCTCCTGTTCGAGCAGCGGCAGGTGGCGGATGTTTCCGGCTTCATCGACGCCACGGTCGGAAGGCTCGTCGCTCACGACCAGCGCCGCAACGCTGGCCTGGCGGACACGCTGCTGGCCTATCTGGAACACGCGCAGAACGCCAGGTCGACAGCCGATCATCTGCAGATCCACGTGAACACGCTGCGACAGCGCCTGGAGATCGTTGACGACCTGCTCAAGGGATGGCGGCACGGAGGACGCTTTCTTGAACTGCACGTCGCGCTGCGCCTGCACAGGCTGCGCAGGGGCTTGCGCGACGCGGCGGCAACCGGGAATACGAATGACCCGTCGGGCGGAGAGGCCGGCTGGGGCTAGCCGCAATATCAGACCAAACGCCGGCAACAGACCCTCTTCTTCAAGCATCCTCGCGCATACACTCCAAAAACCGACTGACCTGTCGGTTTGCCGCAGCACAAAAGCCCGAATGGCCCGCGCCATTCCTTAAGGAGGGTGCCATGACCGCGAGACCGCAAGATGCGCAAGCGCCGATATCCCCGCCGGACCCGGAGGCCGCGGCTTCCCCCGGCCCAACGCTGCAGCGCCGCAAATTCCTGGCGACCGGAGGCGCGATGGTCGGGGCGGCCGCCGCCATGGGCATGGGCGGGCGCGCGGCGGCGCAAGGCGCGGCGCCCGCCGCCGACGCCAATCTTCCCCCCAATGTTCCCGCCTGGACCCGCCAGCTAGGCGCCCCCACGGCCGCTCCTTACGGCAAGCCCTCCAGATTCGAAACCCAGGCCATACGCAAGCTCTACCCGGGGCTGACCGAACCCATGTCGGCCTACAGCACCACGCCCCTGCAAGAGCTCGACGGCATCATCACCCCGAACGGCCTTTTCTATGAACGCCACCATGCCGGAGTGCCGGAGATCGATCCGGCCCAGCATCGCCTGATGCTGCATGGCCTGGTCGAACGCCCCCTCATCTTCACCCTGGACGAGCTGCGCCAGTTCCCGGCCGAATCCCACATCTATTTCATGGAATGCTCCGGCAACCCCTCATTCCTGCCCCCATGGGGCAAGACCGCCGCCGAAGTCTGCGGCCTGCTCAGCTGCGCGCAATGGACGGGCGTGCCCCTGAAGACCTTGCTTCATGAGGCCGGCCTCAAGCCCGAGGGAAAATGGATCATCGCCGAAGGCGCGGACGGCGCGGCCATGAACCGCAGCATCCCCATGGAAAAATGCCTGGACGATGTGCTGGTCGTGTACAGCCAGAACGGCGAGCGCCTGCGCCCGGAACAAGGCTACCCGCTGCGCCTGTTCGTGCCCGGCTACGAAGGCAACACGCACATCAAATGGCTGCGCCGGCTGCATGTAACCGAAGAGCCCGTCCATAGCCGCGAGGAAACCGCCAAGTACACCGACCTCATGGCCGACGGCAAGGCGCGCAAGTTCTCCTTCGTGATGGAGTGCAAATCCCTCATCACCGCCCCTTCCGGCACGCAGAGGCTGACGCGCAAGGGCATGCACGAAATGCGCGGCATCGCCTGGAGCGGCCGCGGCAAGATCGCCCGGGTCGACGTTTCCATCGACGGCGGCAACAACTGGTACGCCGCCGCCTTGCAGGACCCGGTCCTGGACAAGGCGCTGACGGCATTCCACGCGCCCTTCGAATGGCAGGGACAAGAACTGATGATCATGAGCCGCGCCATCGACGAAACCGGCTACGTGCAGCCCACGATCGAACAGCTCGCCGACGCCCGCGGCAAGGTCTCGTTCTATCACAACAACGCCATCCAACCCTGGAAGATCAGCGCAAGCGGGGAGGTCGCCAATGGCCGCGCCTAAGTCGGTTCTGCTCGCCGCCGTTGCGCTGGGCCTGGCCGTCGGCGGCCACGCGCTGGCGCAGCCCCGCTACGCCATCGGCACGCGCGCGACCGACGCGCAGATCGCCGGCTGGAACATCGACGTCGCGCCAGACGGCAAGAACCTGCCCCCGGGCAGCGGAACCGTCGCCCGCGGAAAATCCGTCTATGAGCAAGCCTGCCTGGCTTGCCACGGCGCCAGGCTGGAAGGCGGCCTGGGCCCTGCCCTGGCCGGGGGGCAAGGCTCGCTGACATCGGCCAAGCCGTTCAAGACGGTGGGCAGCTACTGGCCCTACGCCACCACCCTGTTCGACTACATCCGGCGCGCCATGCCCTTCCAGGCGCCCCAGTCGCTGACCAACGACGAGGTCTACGCGGTCACGGGCTATGTCCTGCATGCGAACCAGCTGCTGGACGCCAAAGCCACCGTCAACGCGGCCACCCTCAAATCCGTGAAGATGCCCAATCGGGACGGCTTCTACGTCGACGACAGGCCCGACGCGAAGAACGCGGCCTGTTATCGAGACTGCGTGAAGCAACCCTGATCCGGCGCGCTTTCGCCCCGTCTACGCGCCCGCCAGCGCGGGCAACTCCCGCCGCAACACCTTTCCGCTGGGGTTGACCGGCAGGCGGTCGACAAACACGACGCTGCGCGGGCGCTTGTAGGCGGCCAGGTCGTCGTGGCCCTTGCAATAGGCATCGATGTCCGCCGCCGTCAGGTTGGGATCGCTGCGCACCACGAAGGCGGTCACCGCCTGCCCCCAGCGCGGATCGGGCATTCCAATGACCGCGGCCTCCTGCACGCCGGCGCACCGATAGAGAACCTCTTCAATCTCGCGCGGGTAGATGTTCTCGCCGCCCGAGATGATCATGTCGTCGGCGCGCCCATGAAAATGGTAATAGCCAGCCTCGTCCACGCTGAACAGATCCCCCGTGTAGAGCCAGCCCTCGCGCACCTTCTTGCCCGTCTCCGCCGGGTTGTTCCAGTAGCCCCGCGTCATCTGCGGGCCGCGCACCAGCAGTTGCCCGATCTCCCCGGCGGCCGCAAGCTCGTCAGGCGACGCGGCGCCGTCGGCCGCGTGCCGCACCACCCTGCAAGTGCTGATCAGCGTGGGCTTGCCGCAAGACCCCAGGCGCGACAAGGCGTCGGTAGGATGCAGCAGCAGGGTCAGGCTGGCTTCCGTCATGCCATACCCGTTGTAAATGTTGGGGCAGAACTCCGCGATCACTCGGGCCATCGTGGCGCTGGAAATGGCCGCCCCGCCCGTGGTGATCAACCTCAGGCTGCGCGTGTTGATCTGGCCAAATCGGGGATGAAACAGCATGTCCTGGATTTGCGTAGGCACGGCAAACAGCGTCGTCACGCCGTGCAGCTCGATCATGTTCAGGGTCTGCAGGGCGTCCCAGCGCGGCTGGATCACGTTCGCCGCACCCACCGCCAGATGCGGGAGGAAATACGCCTGCATGCCCCCCACGTGATAGAGCGGCGCAATATGCAGCGCCACGTCGCAGCGGGTCAGGCAATACTCCATGATGCAATTGCTGGCAATCGCCACATCGTTGGCGTGGGTGTGAATCACGCCCTTCGGCCGCCCCGTGGTGCCTGAGGTGTACACCAGGGCGGAGATATCGTCGCTTTGCGGCGCCTGCCCCAGGGCGCCCAGGCCCGCCGCGTCCGCGCCCGACTCGTCGGATGCCGCAACCGCCGCCTCGATCAGCGCCTCCATCGACCAGTGCCGGCCATCGGCCGGCAGCGCCATCGCGGAGCCGGCGTGGATGAACAGGGACAGCGCCGGCACGGATTCCACCGCTTTCTCGACGGTTGCCTGGACGGACGCATCGTAGACCAGCGCCCGGGCTCCGCTGTCGCGCAGGATGTAGGCGGCTTCGCCCGCCGCCAGACGGAAATTCATCGGCACTGCCACGGCGCCGATCAATTGGCACGCCAGGTATGCCGTGGCCGTGGCCTCGGAGGTTTTCAGGAAGATCGCCACGCGGTCCGAAGGCCGGATTCCGAGATCCCGGTACGCTTGGGCCAGGCTGCGCACCCGCGCGCTCCATTGCGCATAGGTCCAGCGCTGGTCTTCATACACCAGGGCCAGGCGGTCGGGATACTTGGCGACGGTCTGTTCAAAGAGATTCTTGATGGTCAGCATGGTGAGCCGCGGCAAGGGTCAGAGGTTGGGTTTGAGATCGGGCAGATCGCGGCTGGCAATCAGGTACTTGGCCATCTCCGACGTGCCGCCGACGATGGTCATCGCGCGCGCGTCGCGGTAGATCTGCTCGGCGCGGCCGTACTCCTTGGTAAGGCCATCCCCGCCCAGCGTCTGCACGCAACGGTCCGCGCAGAAATTGGCGGTTTCCGTAGCCACCAGCTTGGCCATCGCCGCCTGCTTCATCAGGTCCTTGCCGGCCACGCCGCTGTCGTACATCTTCGTGGCCCGATACGTCAGCAGCTCGGCGGCGTCGATGCGCCAGCTCATTTCCGCAACCCAGTCCCAGACCAGCTGCTTGGCGCCCAGCCGCTGGCCGAAGGCGCTGCGCGATTGCGCATGCGCGGTGGCGATATCGAACGCGCTGCGCGCCACGCCCAGGCCCGAGCCGCCCAGGATGGCCCGCTCGAAATTGAACATGCTCAGCATGATCCGAAACGCATTGTCCTGCTCGCCCAGCAAATGGTCCGCGGGCACGCGGCAGTCAACGAACTCCACCTCGCCGACGATGCAGCCCCGACGCCCCATGAAGGCGTAGTTCCGGGGGAACGACATTCCCCGATGGCCGCCCGGCACCACCACCGCGCTCATGCCCTTGGAAGCGGGCACGGCCGGATTGCTGATGCCATAGACGATGTACACATCCGCCACCGAGGCATTGGAGATGTAGCGCTTGAAGCCGTTGATCACCCATTCCCGGGTGCGCTCATCGAACTCGACCCGGGTCTCCATGCCCGCCGAATCGCTGCCCACGTTTTTCTCCGTCACGCCTATCGCGCCTATGCTCAGGCCGTCGAGTATCGGCGTCAGATAGCGCTCACGAATGGCGGGACTGGCGTAGCGATGCAGGGGATAGGCGCAACTGAGCGCGGTGGCGATGGTCGTCTCGAATGCGTAGTTCAGATACGACGCTTCCTCCGAAAGGATGGTGGCGTGCGTCAGTCCCGGGTTCTCCAGCGGCCCCCGGTACAGATCCGCAAACATCAGCCGCAGATACTGGGCTTCGCCCAGCGCCCGCACCACGTCCTTGACGGCGTCCCAATCCTGCTGGTCCTCGATCGCCTGGGCTCGCGGCGCCAGGACCCGCAGAAGGAATTCGCGGGCCTGCATTCTGAACGCCTTATCGGCGTCATTGAGCAAAAAGTCTTTCATCGGCTTCCCCAACCCGTTGCCCGCGCATCGCGCACCGTCGGCAACAAAAATCTTGCGCGGCGGATCTGCTCGCGCGCCAGGGGCGCGCAGACCAGTTGGCTGTGCGCCCCTTGCGCCACGGCGAGCGTGCGCCCCATGGGATCCAAAATCCGCGAGCCGCCCCAGAACGTGAGATCGCCCTCGGCGCCGCTGCGATTGGCCATCACGACATAGCAGCCGTAGGTCATCGCATAGAACTGCAAGTTGACGGACCAGCCCGCCGGATTGTCGAAACCCTCGCCCACGGCTTCGCGCGCCGAACTGATGGGAGCCGCCAGCACGCCGGCGCCCTGGCAGGCAAGGTCGTGCACCAGCGCGGGGTTCCAGAGATCGGCGCATATGGGCGTGGCCATCTTCCAATCCGGACACAGGTCGAATGCCTGCGGCATGCCTCCGCGCGCGTAGTGCTTGCCTTCTTCCAACTGGCCGTAAGTGGCCAGATTCTGCTTGCGATGCACATGGCGCAGACGCCCGCCCCCTACCGTCGCCATGCTGTTGTAGAACATGCCCGGCTCGCCTTCCTCGATAAAGCCGAACACGGTATGCATCGGGCCGCTGGCCTCGGCCAGCGTCCGCAGCATGTCATCGTCCTGGCGGCGGGCCAGCGCCAAGGCCTGGTCTCCGCCGCCATGCCCCGTCAAGGACAGTTCGGGAAAGACCAGCAGGTCTACGCCTTGCGCGCGGGCGTCGGCTATCAGCCCAAGATGGCTGTCCAGGCCTCTGGCCAGGTCGCCCCGCAGCGTTTCGAGCTGCACGGCGGCGGCAAGCAAGCTGTCGCGCCTGGGCGATGATATGAATTCTGCAGACACGGCGTCCTCGCGTTGCGCTCAGATCAATTGTTGGGATTCAAGGAAATCCTTCGCCACGCCGGCGATGGACTTCTTGTCTACGTCCACGTTCGCGTTCAGGCGCGCCATCGTGGCGTCATCCATCGCGTGCGAGAGCTTGTTCAACAGCTCGCCCATTTTCGGGTTCGCATCCAGCGCCGCCTGGCGCACGACCGGGGTCAAGGCGTACGAGGGAAAGAACTGCTTGTCGTCGCGCAGAAGGACAAAATTGAAGGCCGGCACCCGGCCGTCGGTCGCAAAGACCAGCGCCACGTCGATCTGGCGCTCTTTCAGCGCCGAATACGTCAAACCCGTATCCATGCGCTTGACCGCCTCGCGGGGAAAATTCAGCCCATAGGCCTTGCTCAGCGGCTTGAAGCCGTCCGGCCGCGCGTAGAATTCCGCGTTCGAACCGAAGGTCATTTTCTGGCCCTTGTCCATCGCCGCGGCCAGGTCGCTGATCGTCGCGATACCCAGCTTTTGCGCCTGGTCCTGGTTCATTGCGAACGCGTAGGTGCTGTTGGCCTTGGAAGGATCCAGCCACACCAGGCCTTTCGCCGCGTCCAGCTTCTTTACCGTCTCGTAGGTCTCCTGAGGGGACAAGCGGTCAGTGATCTTGTTGTAGTTGATGAGCGACGTGCCCGTGTATTCCCAGTACACGTCGATCTGCCCGTTCTCCTGGGCGGTGCGCAGCACGGTGCTGCCCAGGCCATCGCGCTTTTCCACGGTGAATCCGTGCTTGCGCAAGAGTTGCGCGGTGAGCTCCGCCATGATCTGCTGCTCGGTGAAGTTTTTGCCGCCCACCACCACGGACTGCGCATGGCTCGCGGCGCTCCATAGCAAGGGCAACGCCATCGCCGCCGCCCCCAGCCACTTTCCAAACCTGGTCTTTCCTGACATTTTTTGTCTCCTGAATTGGGCGTATCCGCCTCTGACTGTTGTGAGATGACTCAGCGTTCCGGGTTGACGCCCCGCGACACCAGTTGGCGCTGCAACAGGCCCAGGGCGGCGTCGGTCAAGATTGCCAGCAATGCCGTGGGAATCGCGCCGGCCAGCATCATGGCCAGATCGTTGAGATCGATTCCGGTGAAAATCAGCTCGCCCAGGCCCCCTCCTCCGATCAGGAAAGCAAGGGGAGCCGTGCCCACCGTAATCGCCAGCGCGGTTCGAACACCCGCAAAAATCACATAGAGCGCATTGGGCAGTTCGACCTTGAACAAGATGTGGGCCGGCGTCATGCCCATGCCCAGCGCCGCCTCGATGTAATGGCGCGGCACGGCCAGCAGCCCTTCATACGTGTTGCGCGCGATCGGCAGCAAGGTGGCCACCCACAAGCCGAAAATGGCCGGCCACACGCCGATGCCCATGAGGCTCATGGCCAGCGCCAGCAGGGCCAGCTTGGGCACCGCCTGGCCCACGTTCAGCAGCTGCATCACGGGCTCGGCGTAGCGGCGCATCCAGGGGCGGCTCAGCCAGACCCCGATGGGCACCGCCACCGCTATCGCCAGCGCGCCGGCGATGAGCACCATGGCCATCTGCTCTTTGGCCAGGTAGACGATGTCTTCCTGATGGCTGAGAATGTCTTCCCACATGCTCAGCTCCG
The DNA here is from genome assembly GCF_042721735.1 of Achromobacter sp. NPDC058515. Taxonomy (NCBI): domain Bacteria; kingdom Pseudomonadati; phylum Pseudomonadota; class Betaproteobacteria; order Burkholderiales; family Alcaligenaceae; genus Achromobacter; species Achromobacter sp. NPDC058515. The sequence goes on along the minus strand of NZ_JBHXNI010000006.1, from coordinate 248,928 downwards.
CGCCGCGCCAAGCAGCTCGCCAATGCGCTGCTGCGTCACGTACCCCACGTGCTGCCCCGCCTCGTCCGAGCAAGGCAGGCTGTTCACGCCATGGGTGTACAGCAGCGACACGACGATGCGCAGGTCGTCCGTGGCGCTCAATGTCGCGGGCGCCCTGCCCGCGCCGGGCGCGAAACCCGGCGCCAACGCATCGGCGGCCGTCAACAGGCGCAGCCGCTTGAGCGCGCGGTCCCGGCCCACGAAGTTGGCCACGAACTCGTTGGCCGGCGCAGACAGGATCCGGTCCGGCGCGTCGAACTGCTCAAGCTTGCCCGCGCGGAAGATCGCGATCTTGTCCGCCATCTTGACGGCTTCGTCGATATCGTGGCTGACGAACATGATGGTTTTCTTCACGGCCCGCTGGATCTTCAGGAACTCGTCCTGGATGGCCTCGCGATTGATTGGATCGATGGCGCCGAAGGGCTCGTCCATCAGCATCACGGGCGGGTCCGCCGCCAAGGCGCGCGCCACGCCCACGCGCTGCTGCTGGCCGCCCGACAATTGCTTGGGATAACGCTTCAGGAACACCGCGGGATCCAGGGCGACGATCTCCAGCAGCTCCGCCGCGCGGCGCCGGATACGGGACGCGTCCCAGCCCAGCAGCCTGGGCACCACGCCGATGTTTTGTTCGATGGTCATGTTCGGAAAGAGCCCGACCTGCTGGATCACATAGCCGATGCTGCGCCTGAGCGCGACCACGTCGAATTTGCCGGTGTCCTGGCCATCGATGCAGATTTTGCCGGACGTCGGGCTGATGAGGCGATTGATGATCTTCAGCGTCGTGGTCTTGCCGCAGCCCGAAGGGCCCAGCAGCACGCAGATTTCACCCTTGCCCACTTCCATGCTGACGTTGTCGACCGCGAGGAAGTCCGCGTTGTCCTGGGTATAGCGCTTGACGAGGTTTTCAATGGTGATCATGGGAATGTCCTGCCGGCGCCGCGGCTTGAGGTGAGGGCCTGAGACGTGTCGCGCATGCCTGCGGGCGTGAAGCGCCGCTGCAGGCGCGCCAGGAAATAGTCCGCCGCGATCGCCAGCAGGCTCACCATGATGGCGCCCGCCACCAGCTGGCGAGGGTCCGATTGGGAAATGCCGCGGCTGATCAGCTTGCCCAGCCCGCCCGCCCCGATATAGGTGGCCACCGTCGCGATGCCGATGTTGATCACCACGGCCATTCGCACGCCGGCCATGATGATGGGCACCGTGATCGGCAGTTCCACTTGCGACAAGCGCTCCCAGGTGGTCATGCCCATGCCGCGCGACGCTTCGCGCAAGGCCGGATCGAAGTTCTGGATCGCGGTGTAGGTGTTGCGGATGATCGGCAATTGGGAATAGAGGAACAGCGCGATCACGGTCGGCAGAAAACCCACGCCCTGGCCGATCAGCGACAGGACGGGAATCATCAGGCCGAACAGCGCCACCGACGGAATCGTCATCAAGACCGCCGCCACGTACAGCACCGCGCGGGCGGCGCGCTCGTTCTGCGATATGGCAATGCCCAGCGGCACGCCGGTGAGAATGGCTGCGCCAACCGCGACCGCCACAATCTGCACATGCTGCCATGTCAATTGCGCGACCAGGCCGGCATTCTCATAGAGAAATACCAGGGTTTCCATCTTGTCTCCCGCCCCCTGTTCCGGGTGGCGTTATGTTTTTTTATGAGCGCATTTGCGCTTAGCCAGACTATAGGCAAGCGAGGCGGCCGGACGTTAATATGGACCCGACAAATTACGTCACGAATGCGACATTTGATTTTCTGCCGCAATCATCTGCTTCAGGAAGAAAAGCCGGGAACAACCATTTAACCTCTATAGATCAATGCCTTCCCTTTCTCTCCTGCCCTGGGGTATGCCCGAACAACTGCCGATAGAACCGTCCTAAATGCGACGGACTGGCAAAGCCGCATTGCATGGCGACGTCATGCAGCGAGTACGTCGATTCCTGCAGGAGCTTCTGCGCCGCCTTCAGCCGCAACGTCATGTAGAACCGCGACGGCGACTCGCTGAAGTTCTGCACCCAGAGGCGTTCGAACTGCCGCGACGACACCCCCACCAGCGACGCGATCACGTGCATGGCGATGGGCGTCTCGATGTTCTGCTCCATCAGCGTCAGCGCCTTGACCAGCCGGCGGTCGTCAATGCCGTAGCGCCACTGCACCGACATTTTCTGCCCCTCGGTCGAGGTTCTCAGGCGCGTATAAAGAAACTGGTCCGCGACATCGATGGCGAACTTCTTGCCATGCACGCGGGCAATCAGATCCAGCATCATGTCCATCCCCGAGGTCCCGCCTCCGCAGGTCAACCTGTCGCGATCGATGCAGTACAGGTCACGGCGCAAATCCACCTTGGGGAACTCCAGCGCAAACGCGCGCAGCGAATCCCAGTGAATAGTGCAATAGTGCTCCTTGAGCAGCCCCGCGCGCGCCAGGATCAGCGTCCCCAGGCTGATCCCGCCCACGGGCCTGCCGCTGGCCGCGAACTGCCGCAGCCAGTCGAACACCGCCTCGTCGTGATAGTCCACCACCCCCAGGCTAGCCACCACGAACAGCATGTCCAGCGGCGGCGCATCGGCGAAAGGCGTCTGGGCATTGATCTCGAACAGGCTGCTCGACGCGGTATTGCCGGCGCCCGGCGTCAGCAAATGCCACTGGTACAAGGGCTTGCCGCTGATGTAGTTGGCCGACCGCAAGGGTTCGGTGGCCGAGCTGAGCGCCATCATCGAATACTGCGGCAGCAGCAAGAAGCCAAACTGCTGAGGCTTGGATGCCGTGGCGGTTTCAGGGCGGTCGGTATCGGGTCTGGGTGGCATGAGCGCCTCTGGCAAAGCCTGCTTCGGGAGCATTCTATAGCGACTCCACAGCAGCCGACCGCGGCCGTTCTTGTCAGCCAGGACCCGGCAAGCTAGGCTAAGCAATGACTCTCTTGATAGTGGAGGCGCAAATGACGAACGACGAAAATGCCATCCGGCAAGTCGTCCAAACGTGGATGACGGCAAGCGCAAGCGGCGACCTCGCCCGCGTCCTGGACCTGATGACCGACGATGTGATCTTCATGGTCCCGGGCCAGGAACCATTCGGCAAGCAGGCGTTTGCCGAGGCCTCCAAAAGCATGGCCGGCATGCAGATGGAAGGCGCCGCCGAGATCGTCGAAATCCAGGTGCTGGGGGAATGGGCATTCATCCGCAACCGGATAGACATGACCGCCACCCCGCCGGATGGCGACCCGGTGCGGCGTTCCGGCTATACGCTGACGTTGCTGCGCAAGGAACCCGACGGCCAGTGGCGGCTGGCGCGCGATGCGAATCTTATGACTGCACGGGGTTGATCAATCCGATGATCGCTTCGCTGCCGCGGAAGCGAGACAGGACCATCACGGTTCTGCCTGATGCGTCCGAGCTGGCCTATGGCAATCACGTCACGCCTTCGTCAGTTTGAAGCTGATCTGATATCGGTAGAACGCGATGTTCGTCGCCGCCGCAAGCGCCCAGCGCAACTTCTGGTCGTCGTTGAGCGCGATGATCGCGCCCTCTACCACTTGATTCGACTCGGCGATCTGCTCTTTCACGTAGCCCATGTAGCGCAATATCTGCCCGACGACCACATCAGTGGCGCGTCCGCGTTTGAGCTCCACCACCAGGATACGCTTGCGATCATGGCTGATCGCCAAGATGTCTATAGGGCCTGCATCGGTGCGGTACTGCTGGCCCACGATCTCGCCGTCCTCGGTGAAGATCGCATAATCGTTGGCCAGAGCAGTTTGCCCCCAATTAGCGACCAGAAAAGCCTCTAGGTGCTGTTCCATGGCAAATGCGGCAGGATCTTCGATTTCTGGCGACGTGGCGATCACCGTAGCGGCGAAGGGCACCGTCCCAACGAGCTTTTCCAGCTCGGGCGCATGCGCGCTCACATCGCTCACCGTCCCAATCGAGCCGGTCGAGTTTTGCAATGGCTCGCTCATCAAAGAACGCGCCACCACGCTGTCCAACCAGCGCACCGGCCGTCGATGCGGCAGGATCTGTCCGGCCGCATAGTAGTAATCTCCCGCCACCTCTCCAAACCGATAGGCTCCCGCGCCATCAGGGCAGAGTACGATGTCGCCCTTTTGCAGGCCTTTGGAAACCGTCCAGATCGCGCCACACGCCAGACCTGCACCGATCTTGGTCTTGTCTGGGTTCTGCGCCAGAAACACTGGAATCCACGCCTTGTTAAAGTCGCGCCATGCATCCAGCAGCTTCCCGGTCAGATCGTGATGCATGTCGTAGTTGGTGCCGATGAACCCGCCAGAAAAACAATCGGACGCGTGAATACTCTTGCGTCCTAGCATGACCCGGTAGTAACTCTTCATTTTCTCCCCATCCAACACATTACGCGCGTCACGCCCGCCGCGTCGACGGGTTGGCGCATCACCATTTCACACACTGCTCATCGCCGATTGCTCAGCAAGCCGAAAGGAAATCGAGAACTGCCCTCGTTGCACCGTCGGAATACCCAGGGATGCCGCAATGGTGTCCCATTGCGAGCCTATTTGCTGCTGTCGGCTGATGATCTCGTTGGCTTGGCTCCCCGACAAACGGAAATAATGGGCCACCGAGCGAGCCAGATCCATCGCATTGTCCGCCGCGCTGATATTGAGCGTCAATCCATGCGCTGTCGTACCCGCGCGCCTTCCGCTGAACGGCTTTCAAACGACGGATTGAATTCAATTAATATCAGAACTGAATAAATTATCAGGGTATTCCACTATATATCTAGCCATTAATGTCCAGGATCATGCAAAAAAATATCTGATTGAATTCAATACGGAAAAACATGACCAGCACCAGCTCGTTCACACTAGCCCAGACGGTGATAGGCAGATTGCGCGCCGCCATCCTGTCGGGCCGTTACCTTCCGGGCAGCCGGCTGACCGAACTGGGCCTGGCGGAGGACATGAAGACGTCCCGCACGCCCGTAATCGCCGCATTGAAGGCGCTCACTGAGCAAGGCCTGGTGCGCTATGCCAGCAACCGGGGATATTGGGTACGCGAATTCTCCATTGAGGAAGTGCTCGAGGCGTACGACATACGGGGCACGCTCGAAGGCATGGCATGCCGCCTGGCGGCCGAACACGGCGTGCCGGCAAGCGCATCCGGCCTGTTGCGCCGCTGCCTGGAAATCGGCGAACGCATCGTGTCCGGCGACGCATTGCGCGAATCCGACCACGAGGCCTATCAGCAACTTAATGTCGATTTCCATAGCTTGCTGTTGCAGGCCTCGAACAACCATCAACTGGGCGATTTCGTCCGCCGCGCCAACGAAATCCCGCTGGCCTCAGACCGCACCGTGATGTGGTCCTCGCTGGCGGTGGTGCAGCGTTCTCACGACGCCCACGTACGCATTCTGGATGCCGTGCTCAATGGCCAAGGCACGCGGGCAGAGATGCTGATGCGCGAACACGTCTACGAGGCGGGCCAAGTCATGAAAGAGTGCTGGCCCGGTCTACTCGCCAGGGCGCAAAGCCTTGCCCTGGCCACGACGGACAAGCAAGGGAAAGAAGCATGATCTACGAAGAGCGCTGCTACCTGTTCCAGCCTGCCCGCTTCCAGCCCTTCCTGGCACTCTTCGAGGCCGAGGGCCTGGACATCATGGTGTCCCGTCTGGGCCATTTGGTGGGCTATTTCACCTCTGAAACCGGCGAGCTCAACACCGCGGTGCACATCTGGCGCTACGACTCTTTCGAAGATCGCCTGGCGCGCCGCCACGCGCTTTGGAATGACCCGGCGTGGCAGGCCTATGCCGAAAAAGTCATGCCCTGGATCGTCCGGATGGAGTCCAGGCTGCTGCGCCCGACGCGCTTTTCGCCGCTGCAATAAGCCTGCCGGGGCGCTGATCCCGACAGACTCGCCTTCGACGGCAAGCAGGGAAATAAGGGGAGAGACAAGATGGCATGCCACGACAGGACCGCGCTGGTGACAGGCGGCGCCAGCGGGATAGGACTTGCCTGCGTCAAGCTGTTGCAGGCCCGGGGCGCGCGAGTGCTGGTGGCCGATCTTGACCAGGCCGCGGCTGCCGCGGCAGCAGGCGATCCGACGAACGCCTTTGCCTTGGACGCCGCGTCGCTGGAGGCGGTCCAGGCATTGGCGGACCGACTCCGGCAGCAAGACCTGCGGGTCGATTGGCTGGTCAACTGCGCCGGCATCGTCCAGGACCCGCTCGCTCCGCAAGACCTGCCGCCCGAAACTTATCGCAGAGTGCTCGCTGTCGACCTGGACGGCACGTACCATTTCTGCTCGGTGTTCGGCACCGCCATGGCCCAGGCCGGATATGGCTCGATCGTCAATGTCGCCTCGGTGGCCGGCATGCGTTCGATGCCCCTGCACGCCTACTCGCCCGCCAAGGCGGCGGTCATCAGCCTGACCGAGTGCCTGGCCGGCGAATGGGGCCGCTCGGGAGTCCGGGTCAATGCGGTGTCTCCGGGCTACACGGTGACGGCGGCATTGCGCGACCAGATGGAGCGCGGGCTGCGCGACCCCGAGAAACTCACACGCAACAGCGCGCTGGGCGTACTCATACAGCCCGAAGCCATCGCGCACGCCATTGCGTTTCTGCTTTCAGACGAAGCAAGCGTCATCACGGGCGTCAATCTTCCCGTTGACGCCGGCTGGCTGTTGTCCGGCTCCTGGAACACTTTTGGGGGAGTCAGGCCGGCTTATCGCAGTCGTTAGTCCCATATAGCAAAAAAAACGGATGGAGGAGACAACCTATGCAACGCCGAGATTTTCTTGTGTCTTGCACGCTCGCGGCCGCCTTGCCCAGCCTGGCCCGCGCGGCGCAGTATCCGCAGCGCGGCCTTTCCTGGGTCGTTCCGTATGCCGCCGGAGGCGGCACCGATGTGGTTGCCCGCGCGCTGGCCGAAGCCATGGGCAGAGCGCTTGGGCAGCCCATCGCGGTGGAAAACAAGCCTGGCGCAAATACCGCGATCGGCGCCGCCCAGATCGCTCGCAGCGAACCGGGCGGCTATACGGTGGGCAGCGCCGACAACGCCACACTGGCGCTGAACCAGCACCTGTTCCCCAGCCTGGCCTACAACCCCGAGCGGGACTTCTCGTATGTGGGCGGACTGGCGCGTTTTCCGTACGTGCTGGTGGTGCACCCGTCCTCGCCAGTCCAATCGTTGCGGGACCTGCTTGATCTCGGCCGTTCCGAGCCGGGCGCGATATCGTATGGATCGCCGGGCATGGGCGGACCCAACCACGTCGCCATGGAGATGCTGCAGCAGCAGACCGGCGCGAAGTTCCTGCACGTGAGCTACCGCGGGGCAGCGCCCGTCATGCAGGACTTGCTGGCGGGCCAGATCAAGTTCTCGCTGATCGACACGGCATCGAGCATGCCCTACATCGCCTCGGGCAAGGTGCGCCCCATCGCCACATCCAATCCAACCCGGCTGGCCAGGTTGCCGGATGTGCCGACTTTCCCGGAAGCGGGCGTAGCCGATTTTGTCGCCTTTTCCTGGCAAGGCATGATCGCCCCGCGCGGCACGCCGCCCGCGGTCATCGAGCGCCTGAATTCCGCATTGATCCAGGCCCAGGGCGATCCAAAGGTGAAAGAAACGCTTGCCGCCATGTCGGTCGAGGCCGCGCCCAGCACCCCCGAAGCTTTCGAATCCTTTGCCCGGGAGCAGGCCAGGATGTGGGGCCGCGTTATCAAAGAAGCCGGCATCACGCTGCAGGCTTGAACCGGCGAGCCGCCCAAGGGGAAGATCATGATGGCATGGACAAGAAAGTGCTGCGCGCTGGCTATGGCGCTCCTGGTGTTTTGCCCGCCAGCAATGTCGGCGTATCCCGACAAGCCGATACGCTGGATCGTGCCGTTCGCGGCCGGCGGCGGGACGGACGTCGTATCGCGGATGCTGGCCGAAGCCATGGGCGCCTCCCTGGGCCAGAGCTTGATCGTCGAGAACAAGCCCGGCGCGGGCACCATGATCGGCGCAGCGGAAGTTGCGCGAGCGAGCTCGGACGGCTACACGGTGGGCACCGTCGACGTGTCCACCGTGGCCCTGAACCCCAACCTCTATGCCACGGTGGCCTATGACGCGAACAAGGATTTCCAGTACCTGGGCGGCACCGCCCGCTTCCCCTTCGTGCTGGTGGTGAATCCGGCCATACCGGCCAAGGACCTGCCATCGCTGCTGACGTTGGGCAGGTCGTCTTCCAAGCCCCTTTCCTACGCCACGCCGGGCGCGGGCGGCCCGAATCACCTGGGCATGGAACTGCTGCAGCAGATGGCGGACATCAAGCTGCTGCACGTCCCCTACCGGGGCGACGCGCCGGCGCTGCAAGACCTCATTGGCGGACAAGTGGACATGTACCTGGTCAACACCGCGGCGTCCCTGCCCTATATCCGGGCCGGCAAAGTCCGGGCGCTGGCGGTGGCGTCCCGCGAACGCCTGGCCAGCTTGCCGGACGTGCCGACCTTCGACGAAGCCGGCGTGGCGGGCTTCGAAGCCTATGCTTGGCAAGGACTCGCAGCGCCGGCCGGCACCCCCGCCGACCGGGCCGCAATGTTGGCCGACGCGCTGGCCAAGGCGCTGGCAGACGCTGCCGTGCGCACGCGCCTGGCGGACCTGGGGGTAGAGCCCTTCCTGATGCCGCCCCTTGAATTCAACGAACACGTTCGAAGCGAAACCGCGAAGTGGCGCGACATCATCGGCCAAGCGGGCATCAAACTGGAATGACGGAGCAACGCATGTATACGGACCTGCCAGGAAAGGTCGCGCTAATAACCGGCGCGGCAAGCGGGCTGGGTCGCGCGGCGGCCCAAGCCTTTGCCGATCAAGGCATGAAAGTCGTGGTGTTCGACCTGAGCGCAGCGGCCGGACATGCCTGCGCCAAGGAACTTGGCCGGGAACACCGATGCGTCAGCGGCGACGTATCGGTGGAGTCGGACGTCCGGCAAGCGGTGCAGCAGACGCTCGCCATCCATGGGCGGCTGGATGTCGTGGTCAACTGCGCGGGCGTGCCCGACACGTTCAAGCCAACCCTGGAACAGGACGTCGACAGCTTCCGAAGGCTGATCGATGTTCATCTCGTGGGAACGTATCTGGTCAGCCGAGCGGCGGCGGTTCCCATGCTGTCGCAGCGGCAGGGTTCCATCATCAATCTCAGCTCGATTGCGGGTGTACTGGGCCTGGCCCCGCGCAACGCCTACAGCGCGGCCAAAGCCGGCGTGGGCATGCTGACCCGGACGCTGGGATGCGAATGGGCGCAACACGGCGTGCGAGTCAACGCCATTGCGCCGGGCTACATGATGACGCCCTTCCTGCAGCGCCTGATCGACGAGGGCAAGCTCGACGCCGGTCAAATACTCAGGCGCACTCCGGCCGGCCGTTTTGGGACGGCGCAGCACATTGCGCATGCCATGCTGTTTCTCGCGTCCCTGCAGTCGGAATTCATCACGGGCGCGACACTGCCCGTCGATGGCGGATACATGGCCTGGGGCGCCGCGTCCGATGCCTGGCTGCCCGACGCGGCGCCGACGCACGGAGCGGCCTAGATGAATGGCCCCGCTGACCTCCACCAATCGCTCCATGGCCTGACCGTACCCGGCCTGCTGCAGCGTCACGCGCTGGCCCGGCCCACGGCGCTGGCGCTATCCGCGCCCAGCCATGGCGGCGGACGCCATCGGCTGACCTACGGACAAGTCGTACTGCGCATGGAGGCCATGGCGCGTTCGCTGTGGATTCGGGGCGTGCGCCCCGGCCAGCGGGTTGCCTTGTATCTGACCAACGATGCCATGCGCGAAGCAGTCCTGACCGCCTTGGGCTGCTACCGGCTGGGCGCGGTGGTCGTCCCCTTCAACACCCGGGCCAGCCCGGCCGAAACCGGGGATGGACTGGCGCTTGTCGAACCGACGCATATCGTGACGACGCCCGACCACGCCGGGCGGCTTGCCCGACTGTGGCCGGCGGCGCGCGTCATGGAACTGGGTAGCGATGTCCCTGCCGGCCGGCAATGGCCGGACCCCGAAACCACGCACGATCAGGCGGAGTTGCCGCCGCTGCCCAACGCCGAGCAACCCAGCGCGATGCTGTTTACGTCGGGCACCACGGGCAGTCCGAAGGCGGTCGTGCATTGCCATCGCAGCCAGCTCTACTGCGGCTACGCCATCGCGGGCGCAATCGGTTTGACCGGCCACGACATCTATCAGGGAGCGTGGCCCGTCTACACCAGCTCCGTGCTGAACCTAGCTTGCATGGGCGCCTGGGTCGCAGGCGCCGCCGTGGCGCTGGAACCGGCCTCGGCCGACAACGCCCAGCGCCTGCGGCTGATCGAAAGCGAAGGCACGACGGTCTATCACGGCGTGCCTTCCGTGCTGGGCTTCCTGGTCAAGGAATATGCCAAAGGGGGCTATGACCTGGGCGGAGTGCGGCGCATCGGCTACGGCGGCGCCGCCATGCCGGCTGATCTCGTCATGCGGCTCGACCAGCTGTTCCCCCACGCCGACCAGATCCACATCTGGGGCATGACGGAGACCGGACCCGCCGGCAGCTATCTGCCGCCCTGGCTGGCCACCCGGAAGCCGGGTTGTATCGGCGGCCCGCAAGCGGGCTGCCAACTCAAGGTCGTGGATGCCGCCGGCGCGCCGGCGCCACAGGGCGAACCGGGCGAACTCCTGTTTCACGGGCCTTCCAGCGCAAAGGGGTATTTCAGGAACGCCGCGGCAACCGCCGAGACTTTCGTGGACGGTTGGGTGCGCACGGGCGATATCGCCCGCTGCGACGCAGACGGCCATTTGCATTTTCTCGACCGCAAGAAAGACCTGATCAACCGGGGCGGCACCAAAATCGCCTCCGTCATGGTCGAGAACGTGTTGCACCGGTTTCCCGGCGTCATCGAAGCCGCGGTCATCGCCGTGCCCCATCCCGACCTCGGCGAGGACATTGCCGCGTGCATAGCCACCGCCCTTCCCACGCCCGACATCGAAGCCTTGCGCGAGTATTGCCGGGGGCAATTGGCCGATTATCAAGTGCCGCGGCACTGGTACGTGTTCGAGCAACTTCCCAAGAATCCGATGGGCAAAGTCCTCAAGCGCGACCTGAGGGAGATGGTTCGCCATATGCCCGAGGGCGGCACGGGCGCCCCCGCTTAAGTCACACCGGCTCTGGAAAAACCGGCGGCGCATTCCCAACCTGTCACTAAGGACAAACCGACATGTCTGAACCTGCACTGAAAGTGGAAACCATCGACCAGGTCGCGTGGGTGACCATCAATCGCCCCGAGGCCCTGAATGCCGTCAATGCCGAACTGCATACGGCGCTGTCCCGCGTGTTCATCGACCTGGGCGAACGCCGCGATATCAAGGCGATCGTCCTGACCGGCGTCGGCCGGGCCTTCTGCGCGGGCGGCGACATCGAATGGATGCGTGCCGCGATCCGGGATCCCGACTCATTCGAAGTCGTCACCTGGGAAGCCAAACGCATCGTCTATTCCATGCTCGACTGCGAGATCCCCATCGTCGGCCGCATCAATGGCGATGCCGTCGGACTGGGCGCCACGCTGGCCCTGCTGTGCGACATCACCATCATGAATGCGGAGGGGCGCATCGGCGACCCGCATGTGAAGGTCGGCCTGAATGCCGCGGACGGTGGCGGCTTTCTCTGGCCGCAGATGATCGGCTATGGCCGAGCCCGCGAACTGCTGCTGACCGGCGACCTGCTGTCGGCCGAAGAGGCCGTCAAGCTGGGCGCCATCGGACATGCGCTGCCAGCCGACCAGCTCGACGAAAAGGTCAACGCCGTCTTGCAGAAGCTGCGCAACGGCGCAACCAAAGCCATACGCTGGACCAAGGCCGGCTACACCATTCCGCTGCGACAAGTGGCGCATTCCCATATGGATGCGGGGATCGCGTACGAATGCCTGGCCAACCGGACCGCAGACCATGCCGAAGCCGTGGAGGCGTTTGCGGCGAAACGCAAGCCGGTGTTCACCGGGCGTTAGCGCTTTTGCCCATAGCGCCGGTCCCATGGCCCAGCATCTGCCCATCGGACCGGCTTGCCTCCCCCAATGGTGTCCCCAAAAACATGACTGTTGCGCTCCCGGATCTGTTTGGCTATACCCTGGACTGATCGAAACCCGCAAGCAGTTCCACCGGAGAACGCACATGGCCAAGCTGATCGTCTGGAATCTCGTGTCTGTGGATGGCTATTTCGAAGGCGCCAAGAAGTGGGACCTCGACTTCCACAACCTCGCCTGGGGCCCGGAGTTAAACAAGCTGAGCGAAGAATTCGGCGACAACGCCGCAGCGCTCGTCTTCGGTCGCGTGACCTACGAAGGAATGGCCAGCTACTGGAAATCGCCCCAGGCCGAACCGAGCAAAGTCTCCGCCTACATGAACGCCCTGCCGAAACTGGTTGCCTCCCGCAAGCTGACGTCGGTCGACTGGAACAACTGCCGGGTCACCGCGGACATCGTGCCGGAACTCCAGCGCATGAAGGCCGAGCAGACGAAAACGATTTATGTCTTCGGCAGCGCCGAGCTCACTCATTCCCTGCTTGAAGCCGGCCTGGTCGACGAACTGATGCTCTGCGTCGTGCCCGTGATCCTGGGCGAGGGTACGCTGTTTTTCAAGCCAGGCCGGGAGCTGCGGCTGGACCTCGCCCAGACGCGCCGTCTTGAGAATGGCGCGATCATCAATACCTACGCGGTGCGGCACGCGGCCTGAACCGCGGCCTTGTCGGTTCGTTGATTCAGGCCGGCTTCGGGGCGCGAGCACCTGAGTCCTTCGCTTCGATTCACCAAGAAAACAGAAGGGCAACGGCCCAGGCCGCAACATACATTCCCACATCAGCCTCCGGCAGCGCGCCACGAAGGGCCGAGGGGGATTCGACGCGGCAATGCCTGCGCCCAGAGCCGATTGCAGCTAGCCTGCCGTCAATGAACTCCCCGGCCGCCCCTCAGCCCTCTCCTCTCTTTGACGCGCTGGCGGATGTCGCCAAAACGCTGGCGCATCCCCATCGGCTTGTCCTGTTGGAACACATCCAGCAGGGCGAGCGCCCCGTCGAGCGTCTGGCGGAGCTCTCGGGGCTGTCAATCGCCAACGCTTCCCAGCATTTGCAGCAACTGCGCCGCGCAGGGCTGGTGCAAACTCGCCGTGACGGCAAGCGCGTGCTTTATCGGCTGGGCAGCGGCCCGATAGCCAATGTGCTGGCCTCCCTGCGAGACTACGCGGCGCATCAGCAAACCGAAATGCAGGGCGTCATCGCAGACAGCGTGCATCAGCGCGAGCGCCTGGAAGGCATCTCCGTCGAAGAATTGCTCGATCGCATGAAGAATGTCGTGGTGCTCGACGTGCGCCCGGCCGAAGAGTACGCGCTTGGCCATTTGCCCGGCGCGGTCAACATCCCGACCGAGGAACTGGAACGGCGCCTGGCGGAGCTGCCAAAGAATGTCGAGATCGTGGCCTACTGTCGCGGGCCGTACTGTGTGCTATCCACGGACGCCGTACGCGCCCTTCGCGAACGCGGCTTGTCGGCGCATCGGCTGAATGCGGGATTTCCGGAATGGAAGGCCGCGGGCCTGCGGGTGGAGCTGCCGGCGACGGACGCGGAATGATCGTTTGGCGTCACGCAGCGGGATGGATGCCCCCTCTTTGCATGCCCCTAAACGCTTGATCCAGCACGCCAATCGCTAGCGGCTGCCCCTCGCGGCGGTCCAGTACAATCCGGGTTTGGCGACGTTGTGATCGCCCACCATCTGGACCAAAGCATGTTGCGACTGTCTGAAATCAAGCTGCCGTTGAACCACACGCCGGAAGAATTGCCCGCCGCGATTCTAAAAAAACTGGGCGTCCCGGTCAGCGACCTTCACGGCTTCACCATCTTCCTGCGCAGCTACGATGCGCGCAAGAAACACAATATCCTGCTGACCTACACGCTGGACATCGACGTCGAAAATGAAGCGGCGCTGCTCCAGCGCTTTCATGACGATCGCCACGTCAAGCCCACGCCCGATACCGAATACAAGTTCGTCGCCCAAGCGCCCGCCAGCCTGAGCAAGCGCCCCATTGTCATCGGCACCGGCCCCTGTGGCCTGTTTGCGGGGCTGATCCTCGCGCAGATGGGCTTCAAGCCCATCATCCTGGAGCGCGGCAAGGCGGTGCGTGAACGGACCAAGGACACCTGGGGCCTGTGGCGCAAGCGGATCCTGAACCCGGAGTCGAACGTGCAATTTGGCGAAGGCGGCGCGGGCACCTTCTCCGACGGCAAGCTGTACAGCCAGATCAAGGATCCCAAGCACTACGGCGAGAAAGTCCTAAAGGAATTCGTGCTGGCCGGCGCGCCGGAAGAAATCCTGTACGTGGCCAAACCGCACATCGGCACATTCCGACTGGTGGGCATGGTGGAAGTCATGCGCGACACCATCACCAAGCTGGGCGGCGAGGTGCGGTTCTCCAGCAAGGTGGAAACGCTGCAGCGCGAGAACGGCCAGGTCACCGGCGTAACGCTCGCCAGCGGCGAGCATATCGAGGCAGACCACGTCGTGCTGGCCGTAGGCCACAGCGCGCGCGACACTTTCCAGATGCTGCACGACCAGGGCGTGTTCATGGAGGCCAAGCCGTTCTCGATCGGCTTCCGGATCGAGCACCCTCAATCGCTGATCGACAAGGCGCGTTTCGGGCCGAATGCCGGCCATCCCATCCTGGGCGCCGCGGACTACAAGCTGGTGCACCACGCCGGCAACGGACGTTCGGTGTATAGCTTCTGCATGTGCCCGGGCGGCACGGTGGTGGCGGCAACCTCCGAACCCAATCGCGTGGTCACGAACGGCATGAGCCAGTACTCGCGCAACGAACGCAACGCCAACGCCGGCATCGTCGTGGGGATCTCGCCCGAAGTCGATTACCCAGAGCATGTGCTGGCGGGCGTGGACTTCCAGCGCAAGTGGGAATCCCAGGCGTTTGAGCTGGGCGGCCGCACTTATAGCGCGCCGGGCCAGCTGGTCGGCGATTTCCTTGAGGGCAAGGCGTCGACGGAGTTTGGCTCCGTGCTGCCCTCGTACACGCCGGGCGTGCACCTGACCGACCTGGCCACCGCACTGCCCGAGTTCGCCATCACCGCGATCCGCGAAGCGCTGCCGGCGTTTGACAAGACCATCAAGGGTTTTGGCATGCATGACGCCGTGCTCACGGGCGTGGAAACGCGGACCTCTTCACCCATCCGCATCAAGCGCGACAACGAGACGCTGCAGAGCATCAATACCAAGGGGTTGTTCCCCGCGGGGGAAGGCGCGGGTTATGCGGGCGGGATCTTGTCGGCGGGGGTGGATGGAATCAAGATCGCCGAGGCGGTGGCGTTGAGCATCACAGGGCGGCAAGGGTAAGCCGACGTTGGCAAGCCGTGGGAGGGCGTAAGCGGATAATCCCGGCCTCTCACGGCGCCATCGCCGCAAGCGCGACTGGGGCAGCCCCTTGGCCTTGCGGGCGGCTTGCAGCTCTGCGCCGAGCTGGTTGGCAGCGATGAGGATTCGAGAAGGCGATGCGCGGGGCACGAGTCGCGATGATCGCGACAATAGAAAAGGCGCCGAAGCGCCTTTTCTATTACCGCAAAACAACCCGCAGGATCACTCCCACTCAATCGTCGCCGGCGGCTTGCTCGACACGTCGTAAACCACCCGGTTGATCCCGCGCACTTCATTGATAATCCGCGAAGAAACCCGGGCCAGCAACGGATGCGGCAGCGGCGCCCAATCGGCGGTCATGAAGTCAAACGTCTGCACCGCACGCAGCGCAACGACATACTCATACGTGCGCCCATCGCCCATCACCCCTACCGACTTCACCGGCAGGAACACGGCAAACGCCTGCGACGTCAGTTCATACCAGGTCAGGCCGCTGGCCTCGTCCTTGGTATTGCGCAGTTCTTCAATGAAGATCGCATCCGCACGGCGCAGCAGCTCGGCATATTCATGCTTCACTTCGCCCAGGATACGCACGCCCAACCCCGGACCGGGGAACGGATGGCGGTAGACCATCTGCGGCGGCAGGCCCAGCGCCACGCCCAGTTCGCGGACTTCGTCCTTGAACAGTTCGCGCAGCGGTTCCAGCAGTTGCAGGTTCAGCGTGTCCGGCAGGCCGCCCACGTTGTGGTGCGACTTGATCGAAGTCGCCTTGCCCGTCTTGGCGCCGGCGGATTCGATGACGTCGGGGTAGATCGTGCCCTGGGCCAGCCACTTCGCGCTTTGCTGCTTGCCGGCCTGTTCCTGGAACACTTCGACGAATTCGCGGCCGATGATCTTGCGCTTGGCTTCGGGGTCGGCGACGCCGGCCAGCTTGCCCATGAACTGCGCGGTGGCGTCGACGTGAATGATCTTCACGCCCATGTTTTCGGCGAAGGTCTGCATGACCTGCTTGCCTTCGTCCAGGCGCAGCAGGCCGTGGTCGACGAACACGCAGGTGAGCTGGTCGCCGATGGCCTTGTGGATCAGCGCGGCGGCAACCGACGAGTCCACGCCGCCGGACAGGCCCAGGATGACTTCGTCCGTGCCGACCTGCTCGCGGATGCGGGCGACGGCTTCGGAGACGTAGTCGGGCATGTTCCAGTCGCCCTGGCATTCGCAGATCTCGTTCACGAAGCGGGCCAGCATGGCCTTGCCCTGAACGGTATGCGTGACTTCGGGGTGGAACTGGACGGCGTAGAAGCGGCGGTCTTCGTCGGCCATGCCGGCGATGGGGCACGACGGCGTGGACGCCATCAGCTTGAAGCCCGGGGGCAGCGCGGTGACCTTGTCGCCGTGGCTCATCCAGACCTTGAGCATGCCGTGGCCTTCAGCCGTGCTGAAGTCTTCCAGGCCTTCCAGCAGCTTGGTGTGGCCGTGGGCGCGGACTTCGGCGTAGCCGAATTCGCGGTGATCGGAGAAGCTGACCACGCCGCCCAGCTGCTGCGCCATGGACTGCATGCCGTAGCAGATGCCCAGCACGGGTATGCCCAGCTCGAACACGGCGTGCGGCACGCGCATGGAGCCTTCTTCGTAGGCGGAGGCGTGGCTGCCGGACAGGATAATGCCCTTCAGGCCCTGCGCCATCTGGTCGCGCACGAAGGCGTCGTCGACGTCGCCGGGGTGGACTTCGGAATAGACGCCGGCTTCGCGGACGCGGCGGGCGATCAGCTGGGTGACTTGCGAACCGTAGTCAAGGATGAGGATGCGCTGGTGCATGGAGACTCTACCGGTTGGAAATAAAACCGCACCGGCAGATCCGCTGATCTTTGCGGTTCTGCCGGTGCGTGATGCATGACATTGTAGTTGACTGTGCGGGGATCAGTCGGCGCGGTAGTTGGGCGCTTCCTTGGTGATCTGCACGTCGTGCACATGGGACTCGCGCACGCCCGCGGAGGTGATCTCCACGAATTCGGCCTTGGTGCGCATGTCGTCAATGGTGGCGGCGCCGCAGTAGCCCATCGAGGCGCGGATGCCGCCGACCAGTTGGAAAATAATGGCCAGCACGCTGCCCTTGTAGGGGACGCGGCCTTCGATGCCTTCCGGAACCAGCTTGTCGGCGTTGTTGGACGGGTCCTGGAAGTAACGGTCGGCGGAGCCGTCCGTCATGGCGCCCAGGCTGCCCATGCCGCGGTAGGACTTGTACGAACGCCCCTGGAACAGCACGACTTCGCCCGGCGCTTCTTCGGTGCCGGCGAACATGCCGCCCATCATGCAGGCGAAAGCGCCGGCGGCCAGCGCCTTGGCGACGTCGCCCGAGTAGCGGATGCCGCCGTCGGCGATCAGCGGAACGCCCGTGCCTTCCAGCGCCTTGGCGACTTCGGAGATGGCATGGATTTGCGGCACGCCCACGCCGGCCACGATGCGCGTGGTGCAGATGGAGCCGGGGCCGATGCCGACCTTCACGCCATCGGCGCCGTACTCGACCAGTGCGCGCGCGGCGGCGGCGGTGGCGATGTTGCCGCCGATGACTTCAACCTTGGGGTAGTTCTGCTTGACCCAGCGCACGCCTTCCAGCACGCCCTTGGAGTGGCCGTGGGCGGTGTCGACGATCAGCACGTCGACGCCGGCGGCAACCAGCTTCTCCACGCGCTCTTCGGTGCCGGCGCCAACACCCACCGCCGCGCCGACGCGCAGTTGGCCCTGGGTGTCCTTGCTGGCCATCGGGTGTTCGGTGTTCTTGACGATGTCCTTGACGGTGGCCAGGCCACGCAGCTCAAAGCCGTCGTTCACGATCAGCACGCGTTCCAGACGGTGCTTGTGCATCAGGGCCTGCGCTTCGTCGAGCGTGGCGCCTTCCTTCATGGTGACCAGGCGCTCCTGCGGCGTCATGATGTTGCGCAGGGGCTGGTCCAGGTTTTCTTCAAAGCGCAGGTCGCGGTTGGTGACGATGCCGACCAGCTTGCGCCCTTCGACGACCGGCAGGCCCGAGATGCCATGCTGGCGCTGCAACGCAATGGCGTCGCGCACTTTCATTTGGGGGGTGACGGTGACCGGATCGATCACGATGCCGAATTCGTGGCGCTTGACGCGAGCCACTTCACGGGCTTGGGCATCGGCGGACAAATTCTTGTGAATGATCCCGATGCCGCCCTCTTGCGCCATGGCGATGGCCAGGCGCGATTCGGTGACGGTGTCCATGGCGGCGGACACAAGCGGGATATTCAGGCTGATATTGCGAGTCAGGCGCGTGGCCAGGGAGGTGTCGCGCGGCAACACCTCGGAATACGCAGGCACCAACAACACATCGTCGAAGGTGAGCGCTTTTTGAACGAGACGCATGGGTAACTCCGGGCGCAAAGCAAGATTATACGCCGCCTGTATGTTTTGACTAGGTGTTGACCCTAGGTTTGAACGGAAATTTTATGCCTGGGAAGCGAGCCATTCCGGACCCGGAAAATTTTACCCGGATCATATTGACAGACATTTTTACCGGGGTAATAATCGCCCCATAAATTCACCCGGATAAAAAGCCACATGATGACCGCCCTCCTTCCCTCCGACCCGCATACCGCCTTCGAAGGCACTCGCGTTATTGCCGCCGGCCCGCTGGCCGACGTGGCCTTGGCCGTCAAGCAAGCCATGGCTGCGCGCGGCGACAAGACCATTCTCATCTTCCAGGACCTGTCGGGCAAACAGGTGGATCTGGACCTGAGCGGCAACGACGCCCAGGTCATCGCGCGGCACGCGCCGGCAGGCGCCGTTGCCGCCCCCGAGCCGGAAGACGAGGCCACGCCCCGCGGGCGCGGGCGGCCCAAGCTGGGCGTGGTGCCGCGTGAAGTGACCTTGCTGCCGCGCCACTGGGACTGGCTGGGCGCGCAGCCCGGCGGCGCCTCGGTGGCGCTGCGCAAGCTGGTGGAACAGGCCCGCCGCGACAACGAGGCGCAGGATGCGCGGCGTCAGCGTCAGGAGGCCGCCTACCGCTTCATGTCCAGCATGGCCGGCGACCTGCCGGGCTTCGAGGAAGCGACGCGCGCGCTGTACGCCGAGGACCGCGAACGCTTCGCGCGGCTGGTCGCGCAATGGCCGCAGGATGTGCGCGGCTACGCGATGAGCCTGGCGTGGGCGGCTCCTGGGCAGCCGGCCACCGCCTGAAGCGGTTTCCCTGGCAATACGGACGTCCCGACCTTCGACCCGGCCAGCCGCGCGCTGCACGCCAGCTTGCAGCAACGGATCCGGGAACTGGGACTGGCTGTGGACACCGTTCACATCCAGTACGACAAGACGGGCGCAATCAGCGTGGCCCAGTTGGGCATCGCCGGCCGGCATCTGCTCTGGTATGTGTATTCTCCAGGCAAGCCCTGGGTGTCGTCGCACCCGCAGTTGGCGGTTACGCCCCTGTCGGGCGATTGGTATCTGGAAGAGGATACCGATTGGAACTAGGCGCGCATTGACGCCCCCGCCCTCAGCCTATATTTTCCCAAGCACGTTATCGACCTACACCGGGGCCGTCTTCATGCCGCAACTGGTATTGCTGCTGTTGGGAGTCAAGTACCTGCGCCAGCGCTGGCGCGCGCTGTCCATTGCGGGGGCCGTCTTCCTGGTGGCGGGCATCATCGTCTTCATCGACGCGCTCGATGGGGCGCCCTACTTTCCCTTGAACGCCTTTGCGGCGCTGTTCATCATCGAGGGACTGGGCACGCTGCTGATCGCGTCCACGGGGGTCGGCGGCCAGCGGGTCTTGCGCTATGCCAAGGGCCTCTTCGTGGTGGCGGCCGGCAGCCTGATCCTGGCAGGCCACCATCATGGCCACTTCGTGCTGTCGATGATCTTCGGCGCGCTGTTCCTGGTGGACGGGCTGCTGCAGTGCATTGCCGGCTACGTGGTGCGCTACGAGCGCTGGCGCTATGCGTTTGCCGGCGGCGTGGCCGAGGTGCTGCTGGCGATCTTCTTCTTCCAGCCCTTTCCCACCAACTATGTCGGCACGGTGCCGTATTGCCTGGGCCTGTTTTTGGGCATCGCGGGCATCAAGCTGCTGTGGCTGGCGCGCCGCGTCAGGCACCTGGCCTCCAATCCGGCGTTTGCCGCCAACCGCTCGCCCGCGTTCACGCCGACCGCGCCTTCGCAAACCCCGGCGCCGGTATGGGACGGCCCGCCCGCCGATTCCGAACGGGCGCTCACCGTTCACGTGTGGACGCCTTCCGGTTCGGCCAAGGCGCAGACGCGCAGCTATCCGGTGGTGGACCGCTACATCGCTGCGGTGGATGTCAACGGCGTGATCTCCACCGGCCACGCCGCGCTTGAATCCCCCGAAGGCATCTACATCAGCCTGTATCCCAAAGAGGAAATCGACCGGTCGCCCGACGACTTCAGCGCGCTGCTCCGGGCCACCGCCGAAAACGACATCCCGGGCGTCTACCAGCCCGACTACGCCACCGAATCCAAGGCCTGGTGCCCGTCGACCGTGCGCGTGCGGATCCGCAATTACGATGCGGAAAAGCTGGCGGCGTTCTGGGAGGAATACCGCAAAAACTCCACCTACAACCTCACGCACCGCAACTGCTCCAGCACGGTCGCGCGGGCGCTGGACGCGGCGCTGGACGGCGTCGTCGGACGCCTGCATGGGCACGAGGCCGGCGGGCGGGTGCTGATACGGCTGTTGCTGACGCCGGAACTCTGGGTGGCGTCGCAGATCCGCAAGCGCGCCCAGACCATGGCCTGGACGCCGGGCCTGACCCTGGACTACGCCCGCGCCATGAGCATGCTGGCCGATCCGCGGCCGTCCGGCTGGTGGAAGATGTCGCAGAGCGCGCTGCGCCGGATCGCGCTCCTGCGCGAAGGCTGGCGCGCGCAAGACAAAGAGGCGCCGCGCCGCCCCAGAGCCTGACCGGCCTGGCCCGATCCGCGCGCATCGCTGTTGCAATTGATCCCTGGAGAATCGCAAAAAGCGGGCGTAACGTGGACTTTAGCGGCATATGCCGCGGCACCTGTACAGGTACGCATCATGACGCCCAACACTCCCCGCCCCGATCCGCGCCACCCGGCGCCCGACGCCGCCGCGCCCGACGCCGCCGCGCCCGAGACGCATGTGCCCCCGCAGGCGGAAAAAGAACGCGCAAAGTCGGATCACCAGCATGAAGAGGCCAGGCGCAAGGCGCTGGTCGGATCCCAGCACAAGGAAAACACCCGGAGCGTCGCCGCGCCGCGCTATCACGGACATCGCGGCGGCTAGCGGCGGGTCGCGGCCCGACCCGGCGCCGCGTTTCTCGCCTGCTTGCGCCCGCCCGATGGTCTTGCCTGGAGCCGGCGGGCGAAGGCGCGCGCGGCCATAATGCGCCGCCGGAGCTGCGCGCCGGATTTATGAGGTATGGTCATGAAACTACCGGTAGATCCAGACCATGCAACCCGACGACAACTATCTCCTCTACGACGGCGAGTGCCCCTTCTGCTCCAACTATGTGCGGATGATGCAGCTGCGCAAGGCCGCGGGCCCGATCGCCATCCTGAATATGCGCGACCACCCCGATCTGGCCGCCAGGCACCGGGCGCAAGGCTACGACCTGAACCAGGGCATGCTCCTGCACCTGGACGGGCGGGATTACTGGGGCGCGGACTGCATCCATCGGCTGGCCCTGCTCAGCACCGGCAATGACCTGTTCAACCGGGTGAACGCGGCCATTTTCAGCAGTTCCTGCCTGTCCAAGGCGCTTTATCCCTTCATGCGCACCGGCCGCAGCCTGACGCTCACGCTGCTGGGCAAAAAGAAAATGCTGTAATGCGCGGCATGCCGATCAAGGTCTTGTGTGAATTCGATGAAGGGATGACCGGATGACGTACGCTTTTGGCGCCTTGCTGTTGGCGCTTACGCTGGGCGCTGCGGTGTATCGCCGCATGCAGCGCAGGCCCGGGGACTCCGCCCGCGCCATGGCCGGCGACATGGTCGCCGGCGCCGCCATCTACGCCTTCGTGGGGCCGGCCGTGGGCATGGCCGTGATTGCCCTGATCACAGCCATCGCCGCCAGAAGCCTGGAAAGCCTGATGATGGCGCTTTACGGCCTGCCCTGGTCTTATCTCTTCGGCATCGTGCCGGCCTTGCTTTGCGGGCTGGCCGCGGGCGCCCTCAAGCCGCTCGCGCCGTCTTGGCGCGCCAACCTGCGCATGGGCCTCCTGGGCGCGCTGTATGGCTTTGCCTTCATACTGGTGTTCGCCCACCGCGACCTGTCCTGGTCCAAGCTGGGGCTTCCGCTGTACATGGGCGCCCTGCCCGGCGCCGCCGCCGGGCTGATCTGCGCGCGGCTGCTCTACGGCAAGCGCGCGCCTACTCGCTGACCCACCGCAGTTGCGGCGAAGGCGATCCATGCTGGTGAAAATGCAGGAGCGCCGACGCGGCCAGCGTCCGATCCACGCACTGGAATTGCGGATAGCTGCCACGCTGGCCGCCTGCGACCAGGTTCTGATCAAAGTCTTCCGATTTGGTCGGGTCGATCAGCGTGTGTATCTCCAAATCGCCGCCTAAAGAGATGAACACGATGTAGCCGCCGTCGCCGCCGCCGATGGACAGGACAGTATCGTCGTCGATCACGAAGGCGGTCGAACTGAAAGCCGCTCCGTCCAGCCGGTCCAGCGCGGCCAGCAACTCGCTCTCCGTGGGGCTTTCCTGCGCGCGCGTCTCCATCCGGTCGTCCCGGCGCAGATCTTCGAGAATTCTGATTATTTTCACGGCATTCCAGGAGCCGCCAGCGGCGGCGCGATAAGGGAAACTCAAGCTCGACCGATACTACATCGGGTGGAACCGAAACCGGAGATTGCGTTACTTATGCAAGAGAGGTCCGCAACCGCCGGGCCCGCCCATTACGCCGGCAACGCCGGGACATTCCATGAGCCAAGACGCAAGATTGACGTTGAACACCTGGTTGCAACAACTGACCGGCGGCGCCGGGCTGGACGCAAACAACGTCGCCGTAGTGGCAAGCAGCTCATCCTCGCTGCCGCTCTATGTGCTGCATCCGGGCGCGGCGGGCGACATTTTCATCCTGGCGGTGGAAATCGACCGCCTTGCGCCCGACTGCCCGCGCGAACTGCTGGCGAACCTGCTGGCCTTGAACAACCGCCCGGCGCTGACGGCCGGAGCGTTCGGCATCAATTCCGAAGACGGCACGCTGACCTACCGGTACTTCGGTGAAATGGCCGGGATGGATTTCCCCTATTTCCGCAATACCGTCGCCAACTTCGGCGCGCTGGCCGAACAGGCGCTGGCCGCCTACCGCAATCTGGCCAGCGCAAATTCCAGCGCCCCCCGCAATCCCCTGCTGGCCTCTCAACGCGTCGTCGCCTGAACCCTCAAGGACAAACCCATGGTCTCGGTCAACCCATTTCAGGCGGACGGCATCGCCCAGACGTTTACTCGTGTCGACCTTACGCCCCAACCGATTGTGCTCAGGAATCCGTCGTGGACCGGCGCGATGAACGAATCCGCGCCATCGTTAAAGACCACCTTCACCGACGCGTCGTTCTCGCTTCCGCCTGACGTGCTTGCCGGTCCGTGGACCGCAACTTCGGTCAGCAAGCATTTCTCCAGCAGTTTCGCGCCCATGCCCAACCACTGGATCACGTTCGGCTCTTTCGAGAACCGGCAGGAAATCAACGTCCCGGCAGGAAACTTCAACGTGGCGCCGGGGCCTCATCTGAAAGCCTGACGCCCCCGCTCGCCGGGCGCGGTTTACGGCTTACCGGCCAAGGTGCGCTCGAAAAAGAACCGCAGCATCTCGGCCGTGGCGTCGGGACCGGCGCGGTCCGTATAGGAGCCCTTGTCCGTCCCGCCGGCCCACGCATGGCCGGCCCCATGGACGTCCCAGCGTTCGGCGACGACGGCGCCCGCTTCGTTGCGATACACATGCCTGGTGCTGTGGCGCTTGTTGTCGCCGCCCGGCACGCGCTGCGTGACGGCGCGGGCGGCGGGCCCCGCGCTAGCCGCGATCACGCTTTCGGCATTGCCCGGATGCACGGTGGCGTCGCGGTCTCCATGGAAGACTATCGTGGGCACGCCGCTGCCCGCCGGCCCGGCCATCCGGATGCCGGCGCCCTTCATCGCCGCGAGCGCCGACGGAAGATCCGACGCGACGCCGGGCGCCAGCCCGGAATGCACGCCCGCCGCTGCGTACAGATCCGGATAGGCGCTGGCCACAATGGCCGCCATCGCTCCGCCCGCGGACAGGCCGGCCACATAGACGCGCCGGGCATCGATGGCGTGGGTTCCGATCACCTCGCGCGTCATGCCCGCCAGGATGGAGGGTTCGCCGCGGCCTTGCTGCTGGTGATTGTGCTTGAACCAGTTCCAGCACTTCTGGGGATTGGCCTCGCGCGATTGCACCGGATACAGCACGTAGAAGCCCTGCTCCCGCGCCGCGTCATTCATGGCGGTGCCGGCGGCGAAATCGTCGGCGTCCTGGGTGCAGCCATGCAGCATGACCACCAGGGGCCGGGGCTCGCCGCCCGGGTTGGGCGGCACGTACAGCTTGTAGCCGCGCAGGCCCGCCGAATTGCGGAACGATCCCGCGGTGAACGTATCGCCGGAAACGGCGGGCTTGCGCACTGGGGTGACGACTTCGTCAAAGCGAGCTTCCGCCTTGCGGGGCGCGCCGGCGGCGTCCGGGATCTCCCAGGCTTCGACATCGATAACGTCGGAATCGTCCTGCCGGGAACAAGCGACGGGCGGACCTCCGCGCAAGGCGGCCTGGATGGCGGCGGTTGCCGCAACCAGATCGCCGGCGCGCGTGAGCCGGGTAGCCTGGCTCATGAGTTGCTGGAATTCAGGGTGCATGGAGTGACCTTCGTACGTCTGGGGTGTCAGCGGATGCGCTGGCGCAGGGCGGCTTTGACGGCGGGGCTGGCATGCAGCGCCCCCAAGACCGTGAGCGATTCAATCGTGGCGAGCGCAAGCTCTGGCGTGACATCGGGCGCTATCGTCGCCAGGCCCAGCACCCGGATCTGGAGCATTTCGCCCGCCGCCTGGACCGCCAGCAGATCCCGGGTGGTGTAGTGCTGGATGCCCAGGACCAGCGTCTTGCGGCTGACCGCCTGCCGCACGGCGTCGCCATGCGTGGCGAGCTGGTTGCGGATGGCGGTGCGGATCAGGTCGGTCCGGTTCGCATAGAACCCCTCCTGGACCAGAAGATCGATCTGGCCCAGGTCGACATAACCCAGGTTGATCGTGATCTTTTCGTCGGCGGGCTTGGGAACGGAGGCGAGGTGTGGTGTGCGAGGAGGCATGGAATGGATGTTAAACCATCCACTTGGATGGTCCATGGATGTTTCAATTTGATAGATCCCGGGAAACCCTTCAACTTCCGCAGGCGAATGAGCCCAAACGCCTCAGGCGGACTATGGCAAACGCCTGCTGCGGCTGCTGCGAAGAACCGGTAGCCGGATCGGCGACGCTCCGCTACTGTCGTCCTGAATGAAGAACCCTGGGAGGAGCGCCATGCACGCCAAACGCACGCCCGTGCCCGATGCCTTGCCCTTGCCGCCGGCCCGTCCAGCCGCGGCGCTGCGCCTGGTTCCAGGTTTGCTTTTGCTCCTTGCATGCGCGGCCGCGTCTGCCGACAAGCCGGCGCCCGCGCCATCCGACTTGCACGGCGCCCTGATCGTGTCCTCGAACTACCGCTACTACGCGTCCATCCTGTACGCCAGCGAATCCCAAGCCCGGCAAAGCGCCCTCGCCCACTGCAAGGAAAATGAGCCGGACGCAAAATGCGCGGTGTATTCGAGCTTCAAGAACCAATGCGTCGCCGTGGCCGGCATTGGCCGGCACCACTTTGTCGCGACCGGCGAAAAGGATTGGGACCAGCGGCAGACGCGCGATTTCAGCCTGCGGCTGTGCCGCGAGAAAACGGGCTCCGAATGCAAGCTGCTGATCAGCGCGTGCTCAACCGAAGCGCAAAAGGCCGCGGACCACAGTGCCGAGGCAAGCCCGGACGCCCCTTGGACCAAGGGTTTTCAGGCCTATCGCGCGCCCCCTGTTCCCCGATGAACTACAGTCTGGCCAGACACCGCTCATCCCTAAGGAACAAACCATGGAAAACCCTTTTGGCGATTCCGACGAACCGTCCAGCGACCACCGGCAATATCTGGTCCTGATCGCGGCATCGAAAGACAACGCAGCGCTCGCGCAGAAGATTCTTGAAAACATCAAAGCCCATGTGGACGAACGCGCCGCACCCTTGTGGATCGACGCCAAGGGCATCGGCGTTCTGGTCACGACGGAGCTGGTCGCCTCCGAGATCTGGCGCGAAATGTTCCAGAAGGCGCCCGGCCAGGACTATGGCGACACCCGCAACCTGCTGATTCTTGAAATCGGCAAGGACTGGGCCGCCCGCCGGGACGACAAGATCGAACACTGGCTGGCCAGCCACGTCGGCGCTCCGCTGCCCCCGCCTAACCGTCCCAAGCGCCGGTAAGATGAAGGCGCCTGAATGGCGCGTCGCTGAACGCTGGAGGCCAGGCGCTTTCGGGAGTATCGTCAAGACGCACCCTTGAGCGGAGACGCACCATGCCTGACATTCCAACGACAGAAATCGAGGCCGACACATCCCAACTGGGAAACCTGGTGCAGTTCCTGCTGTGGATCTCAGCCAAGCCGCGCACCTATGCCGAGACCATCGAAGCCTGGCAGACGACCTGCCCCCGGCTTTCAGCCTGGGAGGACGCCACTGCCAACGGGCTTGTCGATATGACGCATGAGGAAAGCACCGTGCGCGGGGAAGCGGTCGTCGTCCTCACGGCAAAAGGCCGGGCATTGCTGGCATCTTCGGCATAGGCCGCACGGGCAATCCAACATGCGCTGACGACGCCGCCCGGTTGCGGCGATGGGCGTTCTGAATCTTCCCCGCGAACGCTGAAACAACGCTCCGGCGTGACGAAGGCAGGCAAATGCTAGGCCCCGCCAGCCGACAGATGCGCGTCAATGGCCTTGATCGTTGCGCCGATCAGCCTGGAAGCGTTGTCCTGATGCGCGCGCAGTTTCTCGCCGTACGCAACGAGGCTGGCTCTGCGCCCCGATATCGCCTGGCTACTTGCGGCCTCCTCGCGGCTCGTGTTCTTTTTCGCCTCCACGAACTCCTCAAGCATCCTGTTGTGCGTCTGCCAGGTTTGCATCAGCCCGCCGGCCACCGCGTAGGTCATGATGATCGACTTTCGCAGGGAGTCGTCGCCTACCCGGCCGATCAAGCCGACTGTCGCCCCGTAGACTTTGAAAGGCTGTTCAGGCGCCGGCCAACGCATGTAGGCGATCTGACCCTTGGGCGTGCTGTTCAAGTCATCTCCGACCTGAACCATGTACTCCGACCAGAGCACATCCAGCTCCACCCTCAGGCCGGCCAGGAAGTTCCGCACTTCGCCGTCCTGGATTTCCCGATGCCGGCGTTCGGCCTTGGCGTGCTGGTCATGGGCAACCCAAATCGCCACGCAGATCGCCGCAACCGACCCTATTGCTTGCACCCACGCCGCCCAGGCTTGCCCGCCGGCCTCGGGCCAGTCGGGCCGGCCGCGCAACGCCACGCCCGCGCCTACTGCTACCCCGGCAATTGCGACTGCCCACGCCAAACCAGCATTGCAGCGTTTCATTGGTCGCCTCCCCGGGTAGATCTTCCAAAAAATCGTATCTCAACGCTTGCGAGGTGTCAGCACGCCCACCCGCACCGTCGGGGGCAGCGCCACTAAGTCGTTGAAATAACTCACAGTAATTAAAAGGGCTGAGGAAATCCCAATTAGGGAATTTACTTATGCCTTTTAATTATTTGTAGAGCGCATACTTGCCGGGCAAGAATTCGTCCTGAGCATAAAGCAAGACAGATGGAACTTCGTCAACTCGAGGCCTTCGCGGCCGTCATGTCCACGGGCAGCGTCACCGCTGCCGGGCGTCTGCTCGGCCGTTCGCAGCCCGCGATCAGCCGCTTGCTGCAAGAGCTTGAAGCCGAGATCGGCTACGCGCTGTTTGCGCGCAGCGGCCCGCGCGTGACGCCCACCGAGCAGGGTTTCCTGCTGTATGACGACGTGGAGCGCGCCCTGTCCAGCCTGCGGCAGATCCGCAGCCGGGCCGAGGAAATCGCCCGCGGGCAGGCGCAGCCGCTGTTGCTGGCGGCCACCTCCGCGCTGGCGGCCGGGCTGGTGCCCGCGGCCCTCAAGCGCATCGAATCCCAGACGGGCGCCGCGCGCATTCAGCTGCGCAGCGCCTCTCCCGAACGCGTGGTGCACGCGGTTCTGACCGGCGCCGCCCAGTTGGGCGCCACCAGCCTGCCGCTGGAGCATCGCGGCCTGACCGTGCATTGGATCGGACAGGCCCCCTGTGTCGTGGCGCTGCCGGAAGACGACCCCGTGGCCAGGCATGCCGTGGTGCCGGTGTCGGAACTGGCCGGACGCCGCCTGATCACGATGGCCAACCCGTTCCGGCTGCGCCGTCGCCTGGACGCGGCGCTGGCCGATAACGTGCAGGCGCTGGGCACCATCGAAACCAATTCGTCCGTCAACGCCCTGGCCGCTGTCCGAGCGGGCCTGGGCGTGTCGGTGCTGGAACCGATCACCGCCTATGGCGCGCCAATGGCGGGCGTGGCGATCCGGCCCATCGACCTGGACATTCCCTTCTTTTTTGGGGTCATCACCCCGCAGTCGCAAACGCTGACGCCGGCCTGCCAGGCCATGGCGGACGCGCTGGCCGAGGCCGCCGCAGCACTGCTGCCGGGCTTCGTGCTGCACGACGCCTGCGAGCATTCGGCGCTGTTGCAGTCGATCTACGGCGATGACGCCCCTGTTATGGAAACCCCCGCAATATGAATCTGCCCATCGCCACCCCGCCGCAAGGCTTAGCCGCCCTGGAGGCGCGCCTGCGGCAAGACCTGTCATGGCTGGAGATTCCCGCCAAGAACTGGGTGACGCCCCGCCTCGTGGACGGCCAGCAAGTGCTGGACGTGGCCATCATCGGCGGCGGCATGGCCGGACTGGCGGCCGCGGCTTCGCTCAAGCACCTGGGCATAGATGCGCCGATCTTCGATCAGGCGCCCGAAGGCTATGAAGGCCCCTGGGCCACCACCGCGCGCATGGAAACGCTGCGTTCGCCCAAGCAGTTGACGGGCCCTGCCCTGGGCTTGCCGGCGCTGACGTTCCGCGCCTGGTTCGAGTCGCAATTCGGATCCGAGGCCTGGGATGCGCTGGACAAGATCCCCCGTCTTCAATGGATGGACTACCTGCGCTGGTACCGCCGCGTGCTGGGCCTGGACGTGCGCAACGAACACCGCATCCTGGCCGTGCAGCCGCGCGCCGACCAGCTGGTGCAGCTGGACATCGAATCCCCCGCCGGGCGCGGCACCGTGCTGGCGCGCCGCGTGGTGCTGGCCACCGGCCGCGACGGCCTGGGCGGCGCCTATGTGCCTGATTTTGCAAAGAAGCTGCCGCGCAACCGCTGGGCCCATTCGTCCGACGTGATGGACTACGCAACGCTTGCCGGCAAGCGAGTGGGCGTGGTCGGCGCGGGCGCTTCCGCCATGGACAGCGCCGGCACGGCGCTGGAAGCGGGTGCGGCCAGCGTGGACCTGCTGATCCGCCGCAACGACATCCCCCGCATCAACAAGGGCAAGGGCGCGGGCAATCCAGGCCTGACCCACGGCCACCTGACCCTGCCCGACGCATGGAAGTGGAAGATCCGCCACTACATCAACGCCGCGCAAGTGCCGCCCCCGCGCGGCAGCACCCTGCGCGTATCGCGCTTTCCGAACGCCCGCTTCAACCTGGGCTGTGGCGTGGAGGACCTGGCGCTGGTCGGCGACGAGATCCACGTCGCCACGCCCAAGGGCGTGTTCGTGCTGGACTTCCTGATCTTCTCGACAGGCTTTCGCATCGACTGGACCGTGCGTCCGGAATTCGCGCCGCTTGCGCCTCACGTGCGCGCCTGGGGCGACCGCTACACGCCGGCCGCCGGCGAGGAAGACCAGGAGCTGCATGATTCGCCCGACCTGGGCGCCGTGTTCGAGCTTCAGGAAAAAACGCCGGGCGCCTGCCCGGGCCTGGACCGCGTGCATTGCTTCTCGTACCCCGCCGCGCTGACGCAGGGCACGATCTCCGGCGACATCCCGGCCATCAGCGAAGGCGCCAAGCGCCTGGCGCAAGGCATCGCGGGCCTCTTCTACCGCGAAGACGTCGAAACGCACTACGCCAATATGGAAGCTTTCGCCGAACCCGAAGTGTTCGGCGACGAATGGACGCCGGCCCCCGCCCCGGCCCCGCAGGCGGAGACCGCGCAATGACCGCTTGGCTGCTACGCCGCGTGGCGCAGGCCGCCGTGGTCGTGTTCCTGATGACGCTGATCGTCTTCGTGGGGCTGCACGCCATCGGCAACCCCGTGGACATCCTGATCGGCCAGGACGTGGACCAGGTGGACCGCGCCCGCATCATCGCCGAACTCGGCCTGGACAAGCCCCTGTGGCAACAGTACCTGGGCTTTCTGAACGGGGCGCTGCACGGCAACCTGGGCAACAGCTTCGTCTACAACATCCCCGCCGTGGAACTGGTGATCCAGCGCCTGCCGGCCACGCTTGAACTGGCCATCTCCGCCCTGACTTTCGCCGTCATCATCGGCCTGCCGCTGGGCCTGATCGCCGGGCTGTATCCCGACAGCCGCTTCTCGAAGATGATCATGGCGGGCAGCATCGTCGGCTTCTCGCTGCCCACCTTCTGGGTGGCGCTGATGCTGATCATGACGTTCAGCGTGTCGCTGGGCTGGCTGCCGGCCAGCGGCCGCGGCCAGACGGTGGAGTTCCTGGGCTTCCAGTGGTCGTGGCTGACGGCCGACGGCTGGCTCCACCTGATCCTGCCGGCGCTGAACCTGTCGCTCTTCAAGATCTCGCTGGTGATCCGCCTGACCCGCGCCGGCGTGCGCGACGTGATGCCGCTGGACTTCGTGAAGTTCGCCCGCGCCAAAGGCCTGTCGCCGTTCCGCGTGGTCTGTGTGCATGTGCTGCGCAACACCATGATTCCGCTGGTGACGGTGCTGGGCCTGGAACTGGGCTCGACCATCGCGTTCGCCGTCATCACGGAGAGCATCTTTGCCTGGCCCGGCGCCGGCAAGCTGATCCTGGACAGCCTGAACGCGCTGGACCGCCCGGTGATCGTGGCCTACCTGATCGTGGTGGTGTGCCTGTTCGTGACGCTGAACCTGATCGTGGACATTCTGTACAAAGTGCTGGACCCCCGGGTACGGCTGGAGGCCTCGGCATGAGTTCCGTATCCAATCCCGCGCAGGCGCCCGCCCTGCGCCGCGAATCGCCCTGGCGCCGCAACCTGGCCGAGTTCCTGTCATCCAAGACCGCCGTGCTGGGCCTGGCCGTGGCCACGCTGCTGATCCTGGCCGCCGTGCTGGCGCCCTGGATCTCGCCGCAGAACCCGTATGACCTGCTGCAGATCGACGTGCTGGACTCGCGCCTGCCGCCAGGCAGCATGAACGGCCTGGACACCTTCCACTACTGGCTGGGCACCGACGGCCAGGGCCGCGACCTGCTGTCGGGCATCCTGTACGGCCTGCGCATCAGCCTGATGGTGGGCGTGGGCTCGGCGCTGATCGCCGGCGTCATCGGCACGCTGCTGGGCCTGCTGGCCGCCTACGCCGGCGGCAAGGTCGACGCCTTCATCATGCGCCTCGTGGACCTGATCCTGTCGTTCCCGTCCATCCTCGTCGCCATGATGATCCTGGCCTACCTGGGCAAGGGCGTGGGCAACGTGGTGCTGACGCTGGTGATCCTGGAATGGGCCTACTACGCCCGCACCGCGCGCGGCCAGGCCCTGGTCGAGCGCCGCCGCGAATACGTCGAAGCCGCCCGCTGCCTGGACATCCCCAACTGGCGGATCATGTTGAAGCACATCCTGCCCAACTGCCTGCCGCCGCTGATCGTGATCGGCACCCTGCAGATCGCGCGCGCCATCACGCTGGAAGCCACGCTGAGCTTCCTGGGCCTGGGCGTGCCGGTGACGGAACCGTCGCTGGGCCTGCTTATTTCCAATGGCTTCCAATACATGCTGTCCGGCGAATACTGGATCAGCTTCTACCCCGGCATCGCGCTCCTGATCACCATCGTGGCCATCAACATGGTGGGCGACCGCCTGCGCGACGTGCTGAACCCGAGGACCCACAAATGACCGCCCGCTCCGCCTCCGCTGGCGCGCCGGCCACGCTTGAAGTGCGCAACCTGCGCACCCACTTCCATACCCGCGCGGGCGTGCTGCCCGCGGTGGACGACGTTTCCTTCACCCTGGAACGCGGCAAGATCCTGGGCCTGGTCGGCGAGTCCGGCTCCGGCAAATCCGTCACGGGCTTCTCCATCATGGGCCTGGTGGACGCGCCGGGCCGCATCGTCGGCGGCGAGGTCCTGTTCCAGGGCCGCGACCTGACCAAGCTATCGCCGCGCGAACTGCGCCGCCTGCAGGGCAACCGCATCGCCATGATCTTCCAGGATCCGATGATGACGCTGAACCCCGTGCTGCGGGTGGATGTGCAGATGATCGAAACGGTGCGCGCCCACAACAAGATGAGCAAGGCCCAGGCCCGCGCGCTGGCCCGCGACACGCTGGGCATGATGGGCATACCCAGCCCCGAAGAGCGTCTCCTGGCCTACCCGCACCAATTGTCGGGCGGCATGCGCCAGCGCGTGGCCATCGCCATCGCCATGCTGCACCGCCCGGACCTGATCATTGCCGACGAGCCGACCACCGCGCTGGACGTCACCATCCAGGCGCAGATCCTGTCCGAAGTGCAGAAGCTGGCGCAGCAGCACGGCACCAGCCTCATCTGGATCACGCACGACCTGTCGGTCGTCGCCGGCCTGGCCGACGACGTGGCGGTGATGTATGCCGGCCGCATCGTCGAACACGGCAAGGTCGACGACGTGCTGGACCGCCCGCAGCACCCGTACACGGTGGGCCTGATCGACAGCCTGCCCAGCAACAACCAGCGCGGCCAGCGCCTGCGCCAGATCCCCGGCATGACGCCCAACCTGCTGCACCTGCCCGCCGGCTGTGCGTTCTCGGCGCGCTGCTCGCGCGCCACCGCCGCCTGCGGCCAGCAACCCGGCATCACCGAAGCCTTACCCGAACACAAAGTGCGCTGCTTCCATCCCAC
The DNA here is from genome assembly GCF_042721735.1 of Achromobacter sp. NPDC058515. NCBI lineage: Bacteria > Pseudomonadati > Pseudomonadota > Betaproteobacteria > Burkholderiales > Alcaligenaceae > Achromobacter > Achromobacter sp. NPDC058515. Next base: position 215,327 of record NZ_JBHXNI010000006.1, on the reverse strand, counting down.
GACCCAGAACAGCGAGGTGACGGCATGAATGCTCCGGCCCCCACCCCGCTGATCGACCTGCGCCAGGTCAGCAAGCGCTTTGGCGAACGCAAGACCGGCGCAGCCGGCCGCGCCATGCAAAAGCTGGGCTTGTCCAAGCCGCCCGCCGTCACCCGCGCCGTGGACCACGTGGACCTGATCGTGAACCCCGGCGAAGTCGTGGGCCTGGTCGGCGAATCCGGCTGCGGCAAGTCCACGCTGGGCCGCATCGCGGCGGGCCTGCTGACGCCCTCGGGCGGCGAGGTCCGCATCAACGGCATGCGCCCCGCGGACATGAACGCGAAAGAAGCCCATGCCGCCCGCCTGAAGGTGCAGATGATCTTCCAGGATCCCTACGCCAGCCTCAACCCGCGCCTGCGCGTGGACGAGATCGTCGGCGAAGCGGCCCGCATCCACGGCCTGGTTGGCAATGGCGACTTCGACGATTACGTCAGCGCCCAGATGGAACGCGCCGGACTGGACCCGGCCCTGCGCCAGCGCTATCCGCACCAGTTCAGCGGCGGCCAGCGCCAGCGCATCGGCATCGCCCGCGCGCTGGCCGTGCAGCCGTCCATGCTCGTCTGCGACGAAGCCGTGGCCGCGCTGGACGTATCCATCCAGGCGCAGATCCTGAACCTGTTCATGGACCTGCGGCAAGACCTGGGACTGACGTATCTCTTCATCAGCCATGACCTGGGCGTGGTCGAACACCTGTCCGACCGCGTCGTCATCATGTACCTGGGCCGCGTCGTGGAAACGGCCACCGTGGAAGAAGTCTTCCTGCGCCCCAACCACCCGTACACGCAAGCCTTGCTGGCCGAGATCCCCACCCTGAAGTCGCGCCACAAGATCTTCACCGCGATCAAGGGCGAGATCCCCAGCCCGCTCAACCCGCCCGGCGGCTGCCACTTCCACCCGCGATGTCCGCATGCGATGCCGCGCTGCAAAACCGAGGTTCCCACGTTGAAGGGAATCGCCATCAACCACTTGAGCGCCTGTCACCTGAACGACATGGCCTGACGATCACCGGCCGCGGCGCCCTTGCCGCGGCGCTGGACCCAAGCTCGTTCCCCCCTCTACCCAAGGACCCCGGACATGAAACGCCTGATTCTCTCCACCCTGACCGCCGCCATCCTCGGCGCGTCCGCCGCCGCCGCCGCCGACAACCTGTCGATTGGCTTCGCCGACCCGCTGTCCTCGCTGGACCCGCAGCTGAACAACCACGCCGGCGACCGCTCGGTGGCCCTGCACTTCTGGGACCTGCTGATCGAGAACAAGTGGAACAAGCTGCAGCCGGGCCTGGCCGTCAGCTGGAAGCCGCTGGACGACACCACCTGGGAATTCAAGCTGCGTGAAGGCGTCAAGTGGCAGGACGGCACGCCGTTCACCGCCGACGACCTGATCTACTCCTACACCCGCGCGCGCGGCGTGCCCGGCAGCGTCGCGACCTACGCCGGCTATCTGCGCACCATCGACACGATGACCGCCAAGGACCCGCTGACCCTCATCGTCAAGACCAAGGCCCCCAACCCCGACCTGCCGCTGAACCTGGCGTCCGTGCACGTCGTCAGCAAGCACGTCGGCGAAAAGTCCACCACCGAAGACTACAACTCGGGCAAGGCCATGATCGGCACCGGCCCCTACAAGTTCGTGTCCTACACCCCCGGCGACCGCGTCCTCATGGAACGCAACGACGCCTACTGGGGCGACAAGCAGATCTGGGACAAGGTCAACTACCGCTACATCAACAACGCCGCCGCCCGCACCGCCGCGCTCCTGGCCGGCGACGTGGACGTGATCGACAAGGTTTCGGTGTCGGACCTGGCCAAGCTGCAAAAGGCCCCCAACGTCTCGGTCTATCCGTACGACGGCCTGCGCGTCATGATCCTGCAGCCCAGCTTCAACCCCGCGCCCAACCAGTACATCACCGACAACAACGGCAAGCCGCTGGACAAGAATCCGCTGCTGGACGTGCGCGTGCGCCAGGCGCTGAACCTGGCCATCAACCGCAAGGCCATCGCCGACCGCATCCTGCAAGGCGCCGCCACCGAAGCCAACCAATGGATGCCCAAGGGCACCATCGGCTACAACCCCGACGTCAAGGACATCCCCAACGACGTCGCGCAAGCCAAGAAGCTGCTGGCCGAAGCGGGCTTTCCCGACGGCTTCAAGCTGACCATGCACGTCCCCAATGACCGCTACCCGCAAGGCCCGGAAACGGCCCAGGCGGTCGCGCAGTTCTGGACCCGCGTCGGCGTGAAGACCCAGGTGGAAGTCGTGCCGTGGGCCGTGTACTCGGGCCGCGCCAACAAGAACGAATTCGCCGTCAGCATGCTGGCATGGGGCAACGGCACCGGCGAAGGCAGCTACGCGCTGGTCAACATCCTGGCCACCGCCGACGCCAAGAAGGGCCTGGGCGCCTCCAACTGGGGCCGCTACACCAACCCCAAGGTCGACGCCGCCCTGGAACAATCCACGTCCGAATTCGACGTGGCCAAGCGTGAAGCCATCCTGCGCGACTCCGTCAAGATCGTGTCCGACGACGTCGGCATCATCCCGCTCTTCCACTACAAGAACATCTGGGCCACCAAGAAGGGCCTGAAGGTCACCCCGATGACCAGCGACCGCACGGCCGCCATGATGGTCACCAAGGAAGCGGCCGCCGCTGCGGGTAAGTAAGCCATGGTGCCGACCCTAACCATCACCCCCTCGGACGCCCTGATCGACGTGCCGCGCCAGATCCGGGTCGAGCACGTCGCGCCGGGCCAGACGGTGGAAATCACCGCCCTGACCCGCCGCAACGGCGTGCTCTGGCAAGCACAAGCCGCCTACACGGCGGGCGAAGACGGCGTGGTCGACCTGACCCGCGACGCGCCCGTCTCCGGCGACTACACCGGCGTGGCCCCCATGGGCCTCGTCTGGTCGCAGTCCCCCGTGGACTCGCCCAGCCGCGAACACTTCAACCACCCGGTGACCGAGGCCCTCGTCACCGACGTGGTCGCCCGCGTGGCGGGCGCGCAAGCACAAGCCAGCTTCACGCAGCGCCTGGCAGCCGACGGCGTCACCCGCCTGGACGTGCGCGAAGAAGGTTTGGTCGGCACCCTGTATCTGCCGGCCGGCAGCAAACCGGGCTCGCACCCCGCCGTCATGATCCTGAACGGCTCGGGCGGCGGCATCAACGAGCCGCGCGCCGCGCTCTACGCATCGCGCGGCTACGCCGCCTTCGCGCTGGCCTACTTCAAGGCCCCAGGCCTGTCCGACTACATCTCCAACACCCCCCTGGAGTACTTCCAGACCGGCCTGCGCTGGCTGCGCAAGAAGGTAAGCCCCAAGGACGACTTCGTTGCCATCAGCGGGCAGTCCCGCGGCGGCGAGCTGGTGCTGCTGCTGGGCGCCACCTTCCCCAAGGAAGTTTCGGCCGTCGTCGCCTACGTGCCCGGCGCCGTCGTCCACAGCGGCCAGAACGCCTGCGACCCCAAGATCGGCCGCGAAGGCCCGACGTGGCTCTTGGGCGGCAAGCCCATCCCCCACGTCTGGGAAAACAACCGCACCGCTACCTGGGCCCCGTTCGATGACGGCCCCTCGCCCCATCGCCACGAAAAGGCCATCCTGACCGCCCTGCAAGATCCCGACGCCGTGGCCCGCGCTCGCATTCGCGTGGAAGACATCGAAGGCCCGGTCATGCTGCTGTCCGGGACGGACGACGGCTCCTGGCCGTCCAGCCTGTACTCGAAGATGGTGCAGGACAAGCTGACGGAAGTGCGGCACCCGTATCCGGTCGAATGGCTGGACTACGAAAACGGCGGCCACTCCATCCTGTTCCCCTACGTGCCCACCACCCAGCTCGTCTACGCCCACCCCGTGTCCGGCAAGATCAGCACGAGTGGCGGGAACCCCAAGGACAACGCGCGCGCCGACCAGGAATCGTGGGAAGGCGTGAAGACGTTCCTGGAAGCGGCGGTGAAGGCCGCTGCCGGTTCCAGCGCCTCGGCCACACCCCGCCACGCCGGCTAAACGACATCCAAGGAGACTTCCTCAATGGCACAACAACCCATCGTCTACGACGCCGCGAATGACCTCGTGGACCGCCTCGTTGGCCTGACCGCCGACAGCAACACGTTCGCCGTCCGTCACCAACGCGAAAAAGTCGCCGCCGCCACCCAAGGCAGCTACGACGCCCTGTTCGACCCCGCCCTGCCCGGCCTGTCGCTGGCCGAACGCCTGCTGGTCGCCCTGTACGCCACCCGCATCAGCCCGTCGCCGCTGCTGGCGTCGCACTACCGCGCTCGTTTGGCGGAAACCGACGCAGCTCCCTCCGACATCGCCGCCGCCGAATCCGGCAAGCCGTCCGACGCCTCCACCCCGCGCCTGGCTGCGGTGCTGGAATTCACGCGCAAGCTGATCGAAAACCCCGTCGAAGGCGACGAAGCGGCACTGAAGACGCTGCCCGCCGCAGGCGTCTCCACGCCCGCGGTGGTCACCCTGTCGCAACTGATCGCCTTCCTGTCGTACCAGACCCGTCTGGTCGCCGGCCTAGTCGCGATGAAAGACCTGGAAGGCGAAGCCCCGCGCGCTTTGGCAGTCCCGCCCGCACCCTTCGAGCCCAACACCGCCGCCACCGAACCCGGCGCGGTCATCAAAGCCCACGGCTTCACCAACGAAGTGCTGGAGTGGAAGGCATGGCTCGACGTCGTCAACGTCGACACCGCCACCCCGGAGCAAGTCGCCGTCCTGGAAGAAAGCCACCCCAAGGCCAAGGTCTCGGACTACTACCTGTTCCTGGTCCACCAACCGGAAATCCTGCGCCAGCGCTCCACCGCCTTCAACGCCATCATGTACGCCCCGGGCGGCCTGTCGCGCGCCGAACGCGAACTGGGTTCGACGGTGGTTTCCCGCGTAAACGGCTGCGTGTACTGCGCATCGGTCCACGCGCAGCGCTTCGAACAACTCGCCAAGCGCAACGAAGTGATCGCGCAGGTCTTCGAAGACCCCTACACCGCCGGCACCACGGCGCGTGAACTGGCGATTGGGCAATTCTCGATCCAGATCACCGAAGCCCAGGCCGACGTCAACGCCAACAGCATCCAGGCATTGAAGGACGCGGGCTTGAGCGAAGGCGAAGTGCTGGACCTGCTGCACTCGGACGCGATCTTCGCCTGGGCGAACCGCCTGATGCTGAACCTGGGCGAACCGGTTTTTGCCACCGTAGGCTAAGACCCGCTTTTTCGCCGCCCAGCGGCCGCGTCAGCGTTTTCCACTGACCCGGTGTCAGACACCGTGCGTGTCTGACACCGCCCGTGAGCGGCCGTGCCCCAAGGTGCCCCAGGTGTCTGACACCCGTACGAGACGGCGGTGGCACTGCAAGAATGCTCCCGGGTGTCTGACACCGCACGCCTCGCCGTACACTGGTTCCGGCGGCAGCCCTCGCCGCCAGTCACCCTGCCGCCCGCCGTGCCTCCCCCTTCGGCCCGCCACGGCAGCCCCCACGCGAACAAGACACGGAGCCCAGCCATGGACCATGACCTTGACGCCATGACGCGCGAGCAGCTCATCAGCGAAGTCAGAAAACTGCGCGCCGGCGTGCGCGCCCACCGCGACGCCACCGGCCACGACCTCTGTTGGCACCACCCCCAGCTATGGGACCTGCTGCCCGAGCAAGCAGGCAAACCACCCATCGTGCCCGCCTGGCCCCAGTTCATGCGGGGCTGCATCGCCTACCGCGCATCGCTCGACGCGCAATGCCCAGGCGCCACGCGCAGCGAACAGGAATACGGCGGCAAGCCCTAGCCTTCCGTTTACGGTGCAGCGGGGTCCGCACGTTGCGGGTCTGACACTCCTGCTGGGACTGCCCCCCCCCGGGGAAGCGTTAAACTGCCACTTTCCGCCTTCCCCTGCGCCCCGCCCCTAGCGGGGCGCATTGCCTTACCCCATGTCCGAAAAAACCCACGACATCCGCCCCGGCCAATCGATCGAACTGCTCAAGGCCCTGCACATCCTGACCCGCGACGGCAAGATGAACCAGGACAGCCGCCGCAAATTGAAGCAGGTCTACCACCTGTTCCAGTTCATCGAACCGCTATTGAAAGACGTCAAAGACGAGCGCGGCGCAGTCACGCTGGTGGACCACGGCGCGGGCAAGTCGTATCTGGGCTTCATCCTGTATGACCTGTTCTTCAAAGACTTGAAGGACGCGTCGCATATCTATGGGATCGAGACCCGGGAGGAACTGGTCAAGACGTCCGAAGAACTGGCTTCGAGATTGGGCTTTGCCGGAATGTCGTTCCTAAACCTGTCCGTGGCGGATTCAATTACGTCCGACAAGTTGCCCGCCACCGTCGACGTGGTCACCGCCCTGCACGCCTGCAATACCGCTACCGACGACGCGATTCACTTTGCGCTGGAGAAGAAGGCCAAGCACATCGTGGTCGTGCCTTGCTGCCAGGCTGAGGTGGCTTCGGTGTTGAGGAAGAATAAGGGGAAGGCCTTGGCCGACCCGCTGGCGGAGATCTGGCGGCATCCGCTGCATACGCGGGAGTTTGGGAGCCAGATTACGAATGTGCTGCGGTGCTTGCAGCTGGAAGCGCATGGGTATCAGGTTAGTGTGACGGAGCTGGTGGGGTGGGAGCATTCTATGAAGAATGAGCTGATCATCGCGCAGTACAAGAATCTGCCGACCCGGAAGCCTGCGGAGAGGTTGACGGAGATGTTGGAGAGGATTGGGTTGCAGGAGTTGAAGGATCGGTTTTTTGTGCCGGTTTCGGCGTAAAGCGATAAAGGGTTCTTCGGAGCCCTTTTGCTTTTTGAGCTGTTGCCCCGGCCGAGACAAAACTGCCACTTTGCGGCATTGATGCATTGAGCGAGATCCGCCGTATACTCGCCCTGCGGTCACACCAATGACCGCCCGGTTTGACAGCCGGTTCTAACAGGAAGCGGACAGCCGCTGCAATAGCGGCATTTTTACGTCCGTAGGCCGACGCACGTCCATGCTATGGGCGGGCCTTGGCCGGGGCACGCTCGCGTGCGCCGGTTGCTCCTGTTACCGGTCTGTCAACCCGGCCTTGTGCCCGCCCACCCCGATTGACAGCGGGGAGCGGGTCTGACTGAACAGGAGGCTGAGATGGAAGACAACCCTTTGACGTATGACCGATGGGCCACGCCGGATGATCCGGAGTTTGGCGTTGTGCGGTTTGATGATTTGAGGAAGATGGAACGCGCTTGCCAGGGGATCTGGGCGATTGCACGGATTGTCGGGAATAGTGTGAACGAGCCAGGGGCCTCCGGTGCGCGACCGCTCGATGCTTGGGTAATGTCGAACTTGATGGGTGGCGTCGAGAGTCTTTGCGATCACCTAGCGGGACTCGTAACCGTTGTGCCCGATGAACCATTGTCGAGCCGTACAGAGACAATAAAAACGATAACGCCAGTCCATTAAAGCCCATCCGACTGAGCCGACAGATAACCAATGTCGGCTCCACCTGCCTTCGTATAACTATTCAGATGGATGTAGCACAGAGATTCAAACCGGATAGTCGCGTCGGGTATCGAGATATGCAAGCTTCCTTTTCGATGCGACGGTTAGCCTCATCGGCCAGGACGCTCATGCCCAACCCCGCTAAGTGGCGAGAAAAATTTCCTCGCTTAGTCGCACCAGCTACGATGATTCCAGTGCCAATCCAAGGCATCCAGGCTGACTCGTTGCGAATTCTGTTTTGGGAGCCGGAGCGGGGAGCCGTCCAACCTTCCGTACTCGGTGTTCTCCAGTTCCGGTGAAACCCGCACGACCATCCTCTCAGATTGGATGGCGATCACCCCTAGATCGAACAAAGTATGGATGTCTGCCCGCAGCAACAGCCCATTGGATACAACGTTAGTGTGGTCGCCTTTATAAGGAAGGACATGGGCAGCCTCAAGTACTGCAGGCACGCTACACCCGGTAATGGCACAGGCGTTGCCGTAGGCGTCTAGCAGAGCTTTGCGGAAAGCAGGCTGTCCTCTACGACGAACAATGTCAGCACTTACGCGCCTTCTCGCATCGGCCACGTCGGTAGGGTCAAAGGTCGCTGTTTGTTCAGCATTCCTCTCCGCGACTGCTAATGCGCTCTCCATAGGACTCGAAATCCGTCGAATTGAGACCCCATGTCGACTCCCCGATAGAGCGTCTGAATAGATTTCCCAGACACCATGCTTGGACGGATCGTAAATATCGAAGAGTCCCTCGCCAACCTTGAAGAGCATGTCGTAGCGGTTACCTTCATCAGTTCTTCGAGGCTTACGATTCTGCGAGTAACCAGTGCGGGCAGGAGAATTGACGGCCATCATGTATAGGTCTGTCAAATTCTTTTTGTTATACCCCGGGTCTCGAGCGCGGATCCAATCCTCGACCTGCTTTCGACTAGCATTTCCCCCAAGTTGCGTTACGGCAGCAAGCGCCTTCTCCCATTCAAGTCTGCCTTCCAGGTCATCAATCGCAGTAGCATTCATAAATTCAGCATCTTGAACGTATTCAATGAGCTTGGCCTTCATGTCGGTGCCGACATTCTTGGCTGGCTTCAGTCCGGGAATCCACGGCAAATTCAGCTCGTCGAGAACTGCTGAGATATTTTGCATTCGATACTCGAACGCTTTCGCGGTACGACCGAACCTGGCCGCCAGTTCTTGATATACCTGCTTTTTTGTGAAGCCAATTCCGTCCTCCTGCTGCTTCGCCATCCACCGATAAGCTTCAACAGAAGCGAGAAGCTCTTCATTGCCCCAAAATTTCCCCATATCTTCCTACGCCTGCCTGGCAAAAATCCGGCTCAACCATATCAAAATAAATCTAGTTTTTCGCCGGCGACACTTCCACAGTCGAACATCTGCTCCTGTGAAAATTAATTAACTGCGCCGTGCGGCCAAATCAAACCAAGGAACCTAATACAAAAAGTGCTGAAGGCATGTAAGCCTCCTCCCTCAGCAACGCCCATACCTGTCGCTCTTCAAAATAATCAGCGAGCCGCACCCTATCGACTTCTTCATCCAAAGCCAAGCCTGAACAGTCGAGACCATATCGACCAAAAAACAAAATTACAACAGAGAGTTCCAAAATGGAGTATGGACGTCGCTGCCAAGTATAAATTTCAGCCTGCAACTATTCCGCCCACCCATTGCGAAATTGCAGTCTAATGCCTTGTTTTATTAGCTCATGGAAGCGAAATTCCGCGCACTCGTTGGTAAAGTTCGACTGCAAACGAATCAGTCATACCTGAAACAAAATCCGTGGCGAGAAGAGTTCGCTCGTAATAAGTTAGCTCTGTAAAATCACGGTTAATTTCTGGCATCAAGCCGAGAAGAGTACGAGCCTTAGCTTGCCCTTTTTCAAGATTGTTCGCCTTGATATCAATCGCATTGCAAAACGACTCTAGCAATCCTGCTATAACCTCAAAACCACAAGCCTCAATCTCAACAACGGGCCTCGCGGTGTACACCTTAAGTTTGGCAAGGTCTTTAAACGCTGAAAACTCTCTGCTCAATGGAATGCAAGCGGTGAGCTCTTTGTCAAAGGTTCCGTCCAACAAGCCGTTGTAATTTTCTTTAAAGGCTTGTACTACAGCCTCGACCATTGCATTCACCGTTAGCGCACGAAAAAATTCAACGCGGCGACCCAAATCTTCAATCTGCCGACCATACTCCCAACGCTTCTCGGGCAGCCAAGGACGATATAACTCGGCGATTTCATCAAAAGACAAGCATCCCGCTTTGTAGCCATCCTCAACATCCATTACGTGATAGCAAATATCGTCAGCCGCTTCCACCAGAAACGCTAAAGGGTGGCGATGCCAAGCGTCGGTGGCTCCAGGCTTGCGAACCAAACCCAATTCGTCGGCTAATTCCCGGAAAAGCTCTGATTCACTCTGCATAAAACCAAACTTCTTCGCGCTTATGCCGGTCTTCTGTACGTCCTCCACGGCGGACGCTCGGGGGTACTTCGCGAATGCCCCAAGTGTTGCGCAAGTAAGCTCCAGCCCTACTCTCTTAGGTACGTATAGCTGTTTGCACAATGTTCGAAAACCCTGAGCATTTCCTTCGAACTTTATTAAATCGCGACGCTCCGTTTCACTCAGCTCGGTGACAATATCGCTGGTCTCGAACCACTCTTGTATCGCTGACTCGCCGGCGTGACCGAAAGGGGGGTTACCAATATCGTGCGCAAGACAAGCAGTCGCAACAATTATCCCCAGATCGTAAGGATTAACTACATTTTTTAGCGCAGGGTCTATTTGCACGATCGCGTCAGCAGCAAGCATGCCAAGTGAGCGTCCTACGCTTGCGACTTCTAGGCTATGAGTCAGTCGCGTCCTAACATAATCGCTCTTGGCCAGCGGAAATACTTGCGTTTTGTCCTGCATTCGACGAAAAGCAGAACTGAATATTATTCGGTCGTAGTCGCGAGTGAACTCCGTCCTTAATGGGAGCGCATTGTCGCCATTAGCAGGACGTCCGAGACGTTTAGTTGATAGCAGTCGTACCCAATCCATCTTCAATCCCTCCTCTGAGTTTTATTCCAGGATTTTCCAGAGCTGATATTTCGAACAGCAGTCCACGGGCAATTAGTGGATTGTTTTGCGTCTGAAAGTCAGTTTATGGCAATCAAAATCGGCGACTTCAGGTCGACCTCGCAGGTGAACCACGTCATGCGCCCCCCATGCGTTTGGCTTCATCGCAATGAATTGGGTTCAGTCCGAGTGGTACTAGCGCCCTCCCTGGAGCACCCTTCCCCTGTATTTATTCATCTCTCCAACCACTAAACCTGAGGATGGGATATATTTAGCACCAATAGATACATATGGCAAAGAGAATCAGATCATCCGACAACTCGGACTTGCTGGTGACGGAAGGGAGTTTTGCTTCGGCTCAAGCTCTCGCCTGCACATCGAGTGGTTGATGGCTGCTTAGTCGACAACGCGGTCTCGTAAACCCGTATCTCGCTGAATAAAAGTTGGGCGGCGGGGAGGTTGCGCATGGAAGGCTCAGGGCAGCATCCACGCTACCGTAACACAGAAGTTACAAACAGGAGGCGTCATGCAGAACCGAGGCTCAAGTCGGCTTTACTCGGCGACTGATCTGGTCAATTTTCTCGAGTGCGAACACGTTACGTCGCTCGATCTGCTCAATCTGCATTGCCCGCTACCGCAAGCCGATGTGGACGAGTCGATTCAACTCATTCAGCAGAAGGGCTATGACCATGAAGATGCGTACGTTCGGCACTTGCGTGACCAAGGCTTGACCGTGGTCGACATCGCTGAGGGCAATGAGAGTCTTGACGCGAAAGTGACCGCCACCCTCCAGGCAATGAGCGCCGGCGTCGACGTAGTCTTTCAAGCGACATTGCTGCAGAACAACCTGGCGGGCTTTGCGGATTTTCTCATCAAGGTCGAGAGGCCTTCTTCCCTAGGCAATTACAGCTACGAGGTTTCGGACACGAAGCTCTCGCGCAAGTCTAAGGCAAAGTTCTTGGTGCAGATGTCGTTCTATTCAAAGCTGCTGACTGAAGTGCAAGGGGTCGCCCCAGTTTCGATGCACGTTATCCTCGGGGACCGGTCACGTAAAAGCTACCGGTGTGCGGACTATGCTCACTACTTCGAGGCGTTGCTGGCGCGATTCTTGTCTCGCATGGAGGAAGAAGGCAAGACCACCTATCCAGAGCCCTGTAGCTACTGCGATCTTTGCCGCTGGAATCATCTGTGCAAACAGCAATGGCTGGATGACGATCACCTCAGTCAGGTCGCCAACATCTCACGCGGCCAGATACTTAAGCTTAATGGTGCCGGCATAAACACAATGGCTAAGCTGGCTGCGCTGTCTCCAGAGGCCGGGGGGAACAAGCTCCAAGCCGGCACGCTGAAAAGACTGCGGCATCAGGCGTTTCTGCAGGTCGAGGCCCGACGCACGGGCAAACGCATTGTCGAGTTGCTACCGCAAGAACCAGGCCGAGGTCTCCTTCGAATGCCCGAGCCGAACGTCGGGGATATGTTCTTCGACATGGAGGGAGATCCGCTTGAGGAAGGCGGCCTGGAGTATCTGTTTGGCCTGTACTTCTTTGACGATAATCAGTGGAGGTTTAAGGGCTTCTGGGCCCATAGCCGTCCAGAGGAGCGCGTCGCCTTCGAGGAGTTCGTCGACTTCGTTGTGGCCCGCCTCAAAACATATGCAGGGGCTCACGTCTACCACTATGCGAAATACGAGGAGACCGCGCTAAAGAAGCTGATGACGCTGCACGCCACGCGCGAGGCCGAGGTAGACAACTGGCTACGCCGCGGAGTGCTCGTCGACCTCTACCAAGTGGTACGCGAAGGCATCATGGTGTCGGAGCCGCGGTACTCGATTAAAAACATCGAACACTTCTATCTGGAGGCGCGCGAAGGCGATGTCACCAGTGCTGGTGCAAGCATCGTCTGGTACGAGAGGTGGAAGGAGACCGGGGAACAGTCGCTCTTGGACTCCATTCAGATGTACAACGAGGACGATGTGCGCTCGACGCAGGAACTGCGCGACTGGTTACTGACGCTGCGCCCGCAGGGTATGCCGTGGACCCAACCAAATGCCGGAGCAAACAAGGTGAGCGCTGAAACCTCGTCTAGCCAACCGCTCACCGATGCCGAGGCCCGCCTGGTTCCATACCGCCGAGCATTGGTCGAGCCGCTGCCGCAAGACCGCCTAGCCTGGACCGCAGAGGACTTCTCCCAGGAGTTGACCTACCAGCTCCTAGACTTTCACCGCCGCGCAGACAAACCAGCTTATTGGGCAATGTTCCAACGCATGGACATGACCGAAGACGAGCTTCTGGAGGATCCGGAGTGCCTGGCTGGGCTGGAGTGCGATCCGCAGTCGCCGCCAACGGCAGTGAAAAGGTCCACGCTGTACACGTACAAGTATCCAGCGCAGGAAACAAAGCTCCGCAGCGGTAGCAACATCACGCGGACTGACACCGGTGAATCCCTAGGCGAATTGGACATGGATGGCGAGGCGCGTCGTATTCGTTTTAAGGTTGGTCCTTCCAAAGAACCACCGCCCGCGCGGCTCGCTTTGGGGCCAGGTGGCCCGGTGTCTAGCAAGGTCATACAAGAGGCGTTATTCCGTTTTTCTGACACAGTGATCGACGGCACCCACTTGTACCCCGCTCTTGAAAGCTTGCTGCGTCGGGAAGTTCCTCGCATTGCTGGCAAGGATGCCGACGCCCCCATGATTACCGGTAAGGCCACAATCGAGGCCTGCACTGCGGTGGTGAAGGGCATGCAGAACAGCTACCTCTTCATCCAGGGCCCCCCTGGCGCCGGCAAGACGTACACCGGTTCTCACGTCATTGTCGAGCTGCTCGCCGCCGGCAAGAGGGTAGGCATCACATCCAATTCTCATCGGCCTATTAATCACTTGCTCGAAAAGGTCGCCGAGGTAGCGAAGATGCGAGGGCTGCGATTCAAGGGCGTTAAAAAGTCGGGCAAGGGGGACGAAACGGAATACCCTGGGGAGGGCATCGAGAACATCTATGACAACGACGAGGTGTTCTCCTGTGGTGCCCAGTTGGTAGCAGGGACGGCATGGCTATTTTCTAGGCCTGATGCTAATCAATACCTCGACTACCTGTTCATCGATGAGGCCGGCCAGGTATCGCTCGCCAATCTGATCGCCGTGGGCACCAGCGCCCACAACCTCGTCTTGCTAGGAGACCAGATGCAGCTTTCCCAGCCCACGCAAGGAGTCCATCCGGGACGCTCGGGCGACTCATCCCTCGAGTACTTGCTAGAAGGCTCGGCCACGATTGAGCCAAATCGCGGCATCTTCCTGGAGACAACCTGGAGGATGCATCCTGACGTCTGCACCTTCATCTCAGAAGCAGTCTACGACTCTCGACTACAACCCGAACCCAAGAACCAGAATCGGGTTCTCGTTCTGCGGGACGACGCGGCGCCGATTCTTAAGCCTGCCGGGATCGTATTCGCGTCAGTGGACCATGAGGGATGCTCACAGCAGAGCATTGAGGAGGCTGAACTCATCAGCCGGCTATACGAGGATCTTCTGCGCCAGAGTTACACCAAAAACGATGGCTGCATTCACCCAATGGCGCCAGAGAACATACTCGTCGTGGCTCCCTACAACATGCAGGTTAACCTGCTACGGACCACGCTTCCTGCTGGTGCTCGAGTTGGAACTGTCGACAAGTTCCAAGGACAGGAAGCCGAAGTCATTCTCATCTCAATGACCACTTCAAGCGAGGCCGAGTTACCCCGTTTCATGGAGTTCTTGTTTAGCAAGAACCGTCTCAACGTGGCGGTGTCCCGGGCAAAGTCCTTGGCGATACTCGTGGCCAACCCTGCCTTGATGGCTATCAAATGCTCTACACCGGAACAGATGAGCCTTGTAAACACTCTCTGTTGGATTGCGTCGGTTGGCTGTTCGCCGCAACGGCAACTGTCCGACTAAATATATACCAACTTGTCCGTCAAGCGTTGAGGCCTAATTGGAGAGATATGGCGGGGACGTTATGAGGCTCGTTGAGACCTAGAGTAGCGATTATTCACAATGAAGCACAGAGATCGAACAATTTACGACCTCCCATTGAACGTAAGCGCTGCAAAAAATCTTGCAGTTGCCGAAATCAATAGAAGAATAATAATGGGCGTCTATTCAAGATTATTGACCCAAAGAACTAACTGACGCTGTAAATCGGTTAAGAAAACCGCGAGCGGCTCGTGCAACCAAGTGCAATAACAATTGCAGTCTATTCTAAGAAGGTTGAAAGGAGTAGCATCAGCCGTGAACCAGAAAATAGCTGAACTGATTCTTGATTATCAGACGAAGGTCCACGAAGCTCTAGTACTAATGCAGCGATCCGGCATCCGCATGCCTAACTCAAGCCTACGGTGGATTGAAGCCGATATTCCCCAAAAAGGGCTACTGGATGGTGGTATCGAATACCTGAAGCATGGAGCTGGTTGTACGGTTTATTTCCCTGATGGAAAGGTCGATTTTGACTTCGGATTTCATGGAGAAGCTAACGGATTCGACGCTTGGCGACTGTACATCTACGCCAGGGATAACTCATGTTCATACGGCTTCGAAAGCTACGAGGATCTCGTCGAACACTTGGAAGCAGAAGTCTCTGAAGGGCATTTGGTTTGCTCAGACGACTCACTGTTGTACGTTGCGAATCTTGCGCGTGCATTGGCTGTTGACATTGATTGCAGGTTGCCAGGTGACTCGCTTCCTGCCCGCAATTTGGACATCGTGATGGTACTTCACAGCCATTACTTTCAAGCTGCGGAATTAATGCTAGAAAATCACGACAATCTGTACCGAAAATGGAAAATAAATAATAAATTAGGCCACCGAAAGATCATCGATCTGCGAATCTATATGTCTTCCTGGCTAGGATTTCTTGCTGTGACTTGTGAAGGTTTCGAAAATATCGGAATGCGCCTCCTCCTACAGAATAGTCGCCCAGCGGCCTTTCGGGATTTGATTCAGAGGACCGATGCCATAGGAAAACTGGTTAAACGGCACCGCACTCCACTTCGGGAGTACCGAAACAAAACGTTCCATCTCCGAGAAAACCCGGAGGCAATTCGAAAATTCTTCGCTCCTGACGCCGGCAGAGTTCTATGGGCCCGAGAGTTGCACGACGCGTTCACGGTTTTTTTCGCGGCCTATCGCCTAAAGTGCGAAACACATTACGCGCTCAACGGACGTCTTGGGGAACTGCGCGTCACGCGAGAACCTCCTCAAAGTTACTCATTAAATATAAAATAACGACCCAGCAAAGGCCCAGAGCTTTGCGGGATCGGTTCACCCTCCCCGGCAGAAATAACGCTATCAGCCTACAGCCCAGCAGGCTATACACTGCAAAATCGCAGGCTGATAGCTTCATTGTCAAATTTTCATCGCTATATAGCCCTATCTACCATCAAACAAGAAATCCCAATGCCCGTTGAAAAGCAATATTCCAAAATTCTCAGTACAACTAGACTTCGTGAAAGCGAGGTGTCTGGCCGTACGATAGTAACTGAATCAGAAAGCGACAGAGGGAGGGTACTTTTCTCTCCTGCGTTTCGTCGATTGCAGCAAAAGGCACAAGTATTCTCAATGGAACCGAATGCCGCCGTCCGGAGCCGGCTGACACACTCACTGGAGGTTTCACAGCTTGGCCGATTTATCGGCGACGAAATATGTGCGCGTCTGAAGGGCAGGCTAGAACCCGACCAAATGGTTTCGTACGTTAACTTTATCGAAACCGCTTGTTTATTTCACGACATCGGAAACCCTCCGTTCGGACATTTTGGTGAAGCTGCCATCCAGAAGTGGTTTCGCGACAATGGCAATGATTGCATTCAAAAAGCAACATCCCACCCCAACGTGGAAGAAGTAGAACATTATCTTGCCGACTTTTATGAATTCGACGGAAACCCTCAAGGATTTCGAGTCGTTACACGCCTGCAATGGAACTCCGATGAGTACGGCCTGAACCTAACAAAAACCACCTTGGCATCATTTCTTAAATATATTCGATGTGCAGGTGAAAAGGAGAATGGATTATTCACCAGCAAAGCCGGATATTTCTCAACTGAAAGTTCAATCGTCGAATCAATCAGGGAAGAGTTTGGTTTTACCGCGCCACAGCGCTTTCCACTGGCGTATGTAATGGAGGCAGCTGATGATATAGCCTACTGCATTAGTGACCTGGAAGACTCGGTAGAAAAGAGGCTCGTGGAAAAATCTTCTGCTATTAAAGAAATAGAAAAATACTTCACTAGCAACAACCTGCCCGAAACCGACCCTATCAAGCAAAAAATAACAGAGGCACTCGAGGCAGTAAAAAACGGACAAAGAGCTGATGGCAAGCGGTTCACCTATACTGACTTTAGAACAACATTGAACCGCACTTTGGTAACCTATGTGGCTAATAAATATGTCGAATTAGAAGCGGAAATTTTTAGCGGCACACTAGACTCACTTTTGCCACGCTCGGAATCACCTGGGGCAATCCTTGAAGCGCTGAAGCAATACTGCCGGAATCATGTTTATTGCCACGCCACGGTTCAACTCACCGAACTGGCAGGATATACAGCGATTCGCGGCCTATTAGATCTATACAAGCCACTCCTTACGATGTCGCGTGCCAGCTTCGCTAAGGCACTCGAAAATCACAAGAGGGATGCCCTAGGGACCTCAATAGTTATCGAATCAAAGCTCTTAAGCCTGTATCCAAAAAATTACATTAAAGTTTATAAACATCATCTAAGCAGCATTGCTGACAGGGACGACTCTGATTATCTAGAATGGAATGCAAGAGCACATCTGATAGTCGATTTTGTATCTGGAATGACCGATGATTTTGCTATGACAACCTATCAATCGCTAAGCGGCATGCGACTCTAGATTATGATTCACTCTTCTCATCCCTATTGGCATGTAAAATCCGTCGTGGAGCGGCGAGCAGACATCCAATATCTCACCTTCAGTTATTATAATTATCGGCCACAAACCGTGGAAGACAATCGAATTATTTGGGAACTTCCGGCATCCGAGTTTACTCAACCTAGAATTATTTCTGAGATTATCGCCAACACTCCGTTCGGCCACGAGCTAGCGCTACAATCCAACATGCGGCTAAACGAATCCGAAGAAAGACATTTATTCATGGTAGATATGTCTACCTCATCGCAAGCACATTTGGAAAAGCTTAGAGGCCTGGTTGGCGAGAGAGAATTCGAAAGTATCGCTTGGTTTAAAAGTGGAAGATCTTTCCATGGCTATGGCACTAATCTTCTAACAACGCAAGAATGGGTACGCTTCATGGGGTTATTATTGCTTGCTAACAAGCCGAAGATGGAGCCAACCGTTGACCCCAGGTGGATCGGACATAGGCTGATTGCGGGATACTCATCATTAAGGTGGACAAAAAACTCGGATTACTACATTTTGCCCCCATCACTGGTTAAGCCCCCTGTTACTTAATCCATTTCCACATTATTTCCAAGCCAAGTCATAATGGTCAATCTTCATTTTTACCAGGGTGATAAGAAGTCTTAGTTAACCCGATCCAATAGACCCTAGCTCACAGACATGAGCCACGCCAGCGGCATGTGCGGAAGGAGGTGGATTCAGCCGACCGACCATCGATCGATACTCGCTCGGACGTGCTCGAGGTTGCGAGCAGGCGCGTATTTAGCACTGCGAGTACGATTGACGCGTTCGATGAACGCGTGAGGATTTAGCTTACGCTCGATGCAGTGGTCGAAATGCCTTTTACGGTATACCTCTCGGCAAGTGCCTCGAAAATCATCTCGGGTCGTTATATTCGAGCGTATTGCGTCGCGCGGCCCATTCAGCGCTAAATTGACTCACCTTGCTCGGCATTATTGGGTTCGACGCCGTGGCCGACGAGGTCGGCTGCCATGCCCCAACTGCTCGATTTGCCTGAAGTTGTAGATCACCTTCCGGAACGTCTTACTGCGCGCTATTAATGACGCTCTTTAAGAGGCCACGAGCGGCAACTTCGGCAAAGGCTGACCTAGAACGCATAAATTCTGACTGCCCCTGAATCGGAGGGCCGCTCACTATCCGCCGCGCCCCTCCACCCTCCCCCACCTCCCCGCAATCCCCCCCGCCGCCGCCTTCATCCTCTCCACCACCATCCCAAATCTCTCCACCCCCAACCTCTCCGCCATCGCCGTCACCGTAATCGCCCCCAGCGCCTCCCCTTTCTCCGTCAACACCGGCACCGCCACCGCACTAGTCCCCGGCATCAACCCCATCGCCGCATACGCAATCCCCTCCCTCCGCGCCACCTCCACCCTCCCAATCACATCCTCCACTCTTTCCCCCATCACCTCCAACCTCGCCGCATTCCCCCTAACCAACTCCACACTCTCCTCCACACCCAAACTCGCCAACAACGCCACCCCCGACACCCCAACGCCCAACGGCCGTCTAACCCCCACCTCAATCGACAGCACCTGTATCGGATGCCTGCCCGTGCGCCGTCCAATACATATCGAATCGTGCCCATGTCGAATACTCAAAAACACCGTATCCCCCACCTGATCGGCCAGCTCGCTCATATATGGATCCGCCAGCGTCAGCAGCGGAAACCGCCGCGTCCTGGCCAGCCCCAGCAAACTGATCTCTTGCCCGATCAAATACCTTCTCGTCTCTGAATCCTGTTCAACCGCGCCCTCTTGCACCAAGGTCTTCAACAATCGATGCACGGTGGGCCGATTCAAGCCAGACATCCGTTCCAAATCCACCAGCCTTACCCCGCGCTCTTGTCCGCAGGCAATCAGCCGCAGCAGCGCCAAGGCCCTGCGCACGGTCTGTGCGCCGGATGCGCTTTTATCTTCTGGTTCGCTCACGCGGCCTCCAGTTTGATGACGGACTTGGGGGTTTGTTGAATACTGCGCTTGGTGACGATGGGGCCTAGCGATGCGTAGTTCGGCCCGCCGATGCGGCAGATGGGGCGCAGTAAGGCTGTATCGATCTTGCCGTCTTGCAGCAGTCCATCGCGGATATGAAACATCACCACTTCGCCCACGAAGAACTCCGCGCCGGTTTCTCCAAACGGCGTGACGCTATGAAAGCGGCATTCCAGGCTGATCGGTGCGGCGGCCAGGCGGGGCGTTGCGATGACTTCGCCGGGAAGCACGCTTAGGCCCAGCACGTCCACCTCGCTGATTTCCGGGGGATGTTCCTGTGCGCTGTCATGCAGCGGGTCCAGCAGTGTCTCGTCGCCGATATTCACGACGAAGTGGCCGTTAGCCATGATGTTTTCCGCCGTGTCCTTGCGTTTACCCGCCTTGCGGCCGATGTTCACGCCGATCATCGGGGGTTTGTTCGAGACGAAGGTGTAGCAGCTGAAGGGTGCCAGGTTGACGCCGCCCAGGACGTTGACGCTGCTGATCCAGGCAATGGGCCGGGGCACGACGATGCCGCTCATCAGGCGGTAGGTTTGTTCGGGGTTCAGGTCGCTTGCGGGAAAGTGCATGGTGGGGGTGTCTCCGTAGTCCGGATATTGAACATTCAACAATGAATAAATCCGCGCGCGCAATATGCGCCCAGGGTAATTCTGCGTAGAAATCGCCCCCGGCCCAACACCGCCCGCCCCCCGACCTTGCAAAAGAGTCCAACATCTGGAACTTTTTAAAAGATTCGCGTTGTCCCGCCGCGCGCAAATTCCTAGAGTGTCGTCAAACACAACAAACAAAACGTGATGACACGACCAGGAGACAAACCATG
The DNA here is from genome assembly GCF_042721735.1 of Achromobacter sp. NPDC058515. Taxonomy (NCBI): domain Bacteria; kingdom Pseudomonadati; phylum Pseudomonadota; class Betaproteobacteria; order Burkholderiales; family Alcaligenaceae; genus Achromobacter; species Achromobacter sp. NPDC058515. The sequence continues at coordinate 195,044 of NZ_JBHXNI010000006.1, read as the reverse complement.
CATCGCAATGCGCTTCGCGCCTGCGCCTCGGTGGCGCTGACCGTTCTGACTTCGCTGGCGCACGCCGCCTGGCCCGAGAAGCCTGTGAAGATCGTTGTGCCCTACCCGCCGGGTGGCAATGTGGATGTGGCGGCGCGTTTGATTGCGCCGGGTTTGCAGGCGGCGTTTGGGCAGCCGTTCATTGTGGAGAACAAGCCGGGCGCGGGCGGAATGATTGCTGGCGAGCAGGTGGCGCGGTCGGAGCCGGATGGCTACACCTTGTTCATGGCGGCCAATGGTCCGCTGCTGTTTTCGCCGCTGATTTTCAAGCGCGAGGCCTACAAGTGGGATCGGGACTTTGCGCCGATCAGTTCGGTGTCGTACACGCCGTTGGTGTTGCAGGTGAAGCCGGGCTTACCTGCGAACACGTTGGCTGAGTTGCTGGACTTGGCGAAGAAGGATCCGGGCAAGCTGAACATGGCCTCTCCTGGCGCGGGAACGACGAATCATCTGGTGAGCGAGCTGCTGCAGTCGCTGACGGGCGCTCGCTGGACGACGGCGCAGTACAAGGGCAATGCCCCGGCCACGACGGATCTGTTGGGCGGGCAGGTGGACTTCAACTTCGATCAGATCTCGGTGGCGCTGCCTTACGTGAAGGACGGCCGGTTGCGCGCACTTGCCGTGACCACGGCCAAGCGCCTGCCGTCCATGCCCGATGTGCCCACGTTTGCAGAGGCCGGCGTGCAGGGCATGGAGGCGGCGACTTTCACCGGCTTGCTTGCCCCTAAGGGCACGCCGCCCGACATCCTGGCGCGGCTGAGCGAGGCGCTGGGCAAGATCCTGGCGCAGCCGGCGATCATTCAGCGTTTTGACGAGCTGGGCGCCGAGGCGCGCGGCAGTTCACCCGAGGAGTTCACGCGCTATCTGGCCGCGGAGGACGCGCGCTGGACGCCGATCATCAAGCGCGCCGGCATCACGGCCAACTAAATCAAGGCAACCCGCTCCGATCCCTCGCGGATCTTTGCGGGGCCGCCCTTCCCTCATATCGAACCGACACGGAACCCCCCATGAGCAGACGCAGCGTCTACGCCGAAGGCTTCAGCCACAAGAATCCCATTCCCGCCGCCTGCCGGATCGGCTCCATGCTGTATTCCGGCAGCATCCAGGGCACCGACCCGGCGACCGGCGCATACGGCGCGTCGTTGGAACGCCAGTGCGAGCTGATGTTCGACCATGTGCGGCGCATCGTGGAGGCGGGCGGCGGCTCGCTGGACCACATCGCCAAGATGACGGTCTGGATGCGCGACCGCAGCCAGCGCTCGGCGCTCAACACCGCGTGGCTGCAGGCGTTTCCGGATGCGGAGAACCGCCCGGCGCGCCACACCATGCAGGCCGACCTTGATGGCGACAAGCTCATCGAGTGCGATTTCGTGGCCGTGATCGGATAAGGACGCAGAACGATGACGCAATACCAGCCTTTCCATTCCCATCCGACCGCCCCGGCGTATCGCCTGCCGCCGCGCTCGTGCGACAGCCAGTTTCATGTGTTCGGCCCCGCGGAGCGCTATCCGGTGCGTCCGGGCGCGGCCTATGAGATGCCCAGCGCCACCATCGAGACCGCGCTGGGCCTGCACCGGCTGCTGGGCATCGAACGCGGTGTGATCGTGCAGGCCACCACTTACGGCGCGGATCACCAGGTGGTGCTGGACGGCCTGGCCGCCGCCGGCCCTTCGTATCGCGGCTGCGCGAACGCGGTGGTGCTGGCAGAGCGCGACGACAACTACATCCAGAAGCTGCACGATGCGGGCGTGCGCGGCGCGCGCTTCACGCGCCAGGGCCTGGGCATCAGCATGGCGCCGGCCGTGTTCGACCGCGCCATCGCCCGCATTCGCGAGCTGGGCTGGTACGCCAAGTTCCAGCCCGAGCCCGACGGCATGATGGCGCAGGCGGCGCAGTTCGAGCGGCTGGAGATTCCGGTGCTGCTTGACCACATGGGCCGCGCGGACCCAAGCGCGGGCGCGGCCGATCCTACCCGCCGCATGCTGGAAGCGCTGCTGGCGCGCGGCAACTTCTGGATCATGTTGTCGCTGACCGAGAAGATCTCGCGCACGGGCCCGCCCTGGGACGATGTGATCCCGCTGGCCCAATCCCTGATCGCCGCCAATCCGGACCGCGTGGTCTGGGGCAGCGACTGGCCACATCCGGTGTCGGTGAAGGCCACACCCGACGAAGGCCGCCTGCTGGACCAGCTGGCGCGCTATGCGGGCGACGAAGCCACGCTCAAGAAAATCCTGGTCGACAACCCCGCCCGCCTGTTTGGATTCGACGAATGAAACTGCTCAGCTTTACCCATCACGGCCGCTCCCGCTTTGGCGCCCTGCGCGGCCAGCACGAGATCGTCGCGCTGGATGGCCATGGTCACGACAGCCTGCGCGCTGCGCTGGAAGCAGGCGACCTGCCCGCGCTGGCGCGCCTGGCCGAGGCGCTGCCCGTCACCCACAGGCTTGACCAGGTGCGGCTGTTGCCGCCTGTCCCCGCGCCCGAGAAGATCATCTGCGTAGGCGTGAACTACGGCAAGCGCAACGAGGAATACCAGGACGGCAGCGCGCCGCCGGCCTATCCCAGCGTGTTCCCGCGCTTTCCGGGGTCCTTCGTGGGGCACGGAGAGCCCTTGCTGCGCCCGCCCGAGTCGGAGCAGCTCGACTACGAAGGCGAGATCGCCATCGTGATCGGCAAGGCCGGACGCCGCATCTCGGCGGCGGATGCCTGGAGTCACGTCGCGGGCCTGACCTGCCTGAACGAGGGCACGGTGCGCGACTGGATCAAGCACGGCAAGTTCAACGTGACCCAAGGCAAGAACTTCGACGCCAGCGGTTCGATGGGGCCGTGGCTGGTGACGGCCGACGAGTTCGATCCGGCCGCGCCGCTCACCGTCAGCACGCGGGTGAACGGCGAGCTGCGCCAGCAGGACACGACCGACAACCTGATGTTTCCCTTCGCCGAACTGATCCGCTACATCTCCATCTGGACCACGCTCAAGCCCGGCGACGTGATCTCGACTGGCACGCCGATAGGCGCCGGCGTGCGCTTCACCCCGCCGCGTTTTCTGAAGCCGGGCGACGTGGTCGAGGTGGAAGTGGCCGGAATCGGCATCCTGTCCAACCCCGTGGCCGACGAACCGGCCGCACCCGCACAAGGAGCCCGCCATGCTCAATGAAGAAGACCGCGCCCGCGCCGCAGGCCTGCTGCTGGAGGCAGAGCGCAGCGGTGTGCCCACCACCCAGCTCGACCAGGCCTTTCCGGGCATTGAGATTGCGGACGCCTACGCGATCCAGAAACGCATCATCGACGAGAAGATCGCCGGCGGGGCCCGGCTGCGCGGCCACAAGATCGGCCTGACCTCCAAGGCCATGCAGAGCACGGTGGGAATCGACGAGCCGGACTACGGGCATTTGCTGGACACGATGTTCTATCAGGATGGCGAGACCATCCCGATGGGCAAGCTGATCGTGCCGCGCGTGGAGGTGGAGCTGGCCTTCGTGCTGGGCAAGCCCCTGCACGGCCCCGATGTCAGCCTGTTCGACGTGCTGGACGCCACCGACTACGTCGTGCCGGCGCTCGAATTGATTGACGGGCGCAGCAAGTATCCGCGCCGCATCGTCGACAACATCGCGGACAACGCCGCCTGCGCCGGCATCGTGCTGGGCGGCCGGCCCGTGCGCCCGCTGGACATCGACCTGCGCTGGGTAGGCGCCCTGCTCCTGAAGAACGGCGTGATCGAGGAGTCGGGCGTGTCGGCCGCCGTGCTCGGGCATCCGGCGCTGGGCATCGCCTGGCTCGCCAACAAGCTGGCCCAGCACGACACGGGCCTGGCCGCCGGGCAGATCGTGCTGGCCGGGTCGTTTACCCGCACCGTGGCGGTGAAAAGCGGCGACACCCTGCATGCCGACTACGGCAAGCTCGGCAGCATCTCGGTGCATTTTTCCTAGGACGCTGCGGGGAGTGTTGCCGCCGCAAGCCCGGGGGCCTTGCATGGCATGCCTATTTTCTTTTCCTGAGCTCCGCCGCCAACCGGGTCCGCGCCAACCTGCCGGCCGCCGCCCGGCTGGCGCCTTGCCAATACTCGGGGTCCACATTCTGAATGCGCTTTGCGGTGCTCAGCATGTGGTGAAACGCCGCAGCCCTGGCCGCGTCGATGTCCTGGCTTTCGATTGCGGCACGTATCGCCTCGTGTTCGCTGCGCACGTCGTCGGCCAGTTGCGCTTGGCGCGCTTCGTTGCCGCGCGTGACCCGTATGGCATCTTTCAGGGCCCGGGTCAGCATGCCAAGCAACTCCGGATAATGCGGGTTGCCGGTGGCGCGGGCGATGGCAATATGAAATGCCAGGTCTTCCTCCACGCCATCACCGCCCAAGTCGACAGCGTTGTCGATGTCGACGAGCGCCCGATTGATGCGCAGCATGTCCTGCGCGGTGCGCCGCTCCGCCGCCAAAGCTGCCATTTCCCCTTCCAGGCCGCGACGCAATTCAATGATGCGCAGCACCCCGCGGGCAGGGTCTTCGTCAGGCTGGCCAAGCCGGAAAGCGTCGCTGGATGCGGGGTCAAGCACGACCGTCCCGCTACCCTGGCGGGTATCCACCAGACCCGCTGACTTCAGGCGCGAAATCACTTCCCGGACGACGGTACGGCTGACGCCATACTGCTGCGTCATGAATCTTTCGGTGGGCAGCCTGGAATCCACCGGATATGCGCCACGGCGGATCTCCTCGGCCAGCATGTCCGTAAGCCGGTCGGCCAGCGTTCTTTCACCGCTTTGCTTGTTCTCTTGCATGACTCGACGAGCGCCCTTTGATCCTTCCGTCTTGCGGGCTGGAAGCTTGGCCTCTCGCCTGGCGGGCTGGCCGCGGCGGTTAGGGCAACTACTAGCAGCTCGAAATTTTGTTTGTTGATAAATTGGTACGACAAATTAATAATATCAAAAAATCACAAGGGAGGCATCGCGGGAGATGGCAGCCAACGCAACAACGCCCCGGGCATACCTATGCCGCCGGTTCACCGAAAGTGTCGAAGCCGCCCTGGCAAAACGCTACGACTTGCGGCTCAACGAGCCGGACGGCATCTTGTCTCCTGACGAAATCGTGCAATCGGCGCGGGGATCCGAAGTGCTGTTCGCCAGTGCGACCGAGCAGATCAACGAGCAGGTTCTACGCCAACTAGCCCCAACCTTGCGCTACGTCGCAACGCTTTCAGTGGGCTACGACCACATCGATATGGCTGCCGCGCGCGAGTTGGGCATCGGCGTTTTGCACACGCCCGATGTGCTGAGCGACGCCTGCGCTGAAGTCGCAATGATGTTGATGCTCAACGCATGCCGCCGTGGACACGAAGCGGACCGCATGGTGCGCGGCGGCCGCTGGCCGGGCTGGAGCCCCACGCAATTACTGGGAATCGGCCTGAAGGGAAAGCGGGTCCTGGTGTTCGGCATGGGCCGCATAGGCCGGGAAGTCGCGGCGCGGGCCCAGGCCTTCGGCATGGAAATCCACTATCACAACCGGCGCGCGCTTGCGCCCGAACAGGCCGCTGGCGCCATCTACCACGCGAACCTCGACCAGGCACTGCGAATTGCCGATGTGCTGGTGATAGCGGCTCCCGGTTCCCCGCAATTGAAAGGGATCATCAACGCCGAACGCATCGCGTGCATGCCCGAGCGCGCCGTGCTGGTGAATATTTCGCGCGGCGATCTGGTGGACGACGACGCATTGACCAGCGCGCTATCGACCGGGCGCCTGTTTGCGGCGGGGCTGGACGTGTACGCCAACGAGCCCAATATCGACCCGCGCTACCGCGAGCTGGACAACGTATTCCTGTCTCCGCACATCGGCAGCGCCACCCAGGAAACCCGCGATGCCATGGGCTGGCTATTGATCAATGGTCTGGACGCCCTCTACCGCGGCGCCGTACCCGACAACCTGCTCAATCCACGCTAGCCCCCCCATGTCACGAGACTCCTGATGAACCTGAAACGACCTGAGCTATTCCGGCAGCAATGCCATGTAGACGGCCAATGGATCAATGCGTCCAGCGGGAAAACCATAGACGTCGCCAACCCCGCGGACGGAACCGTGCTCGGCACGGTGCCCTCGCTCAGCGGGCCTGATGTGCGCCAGGCCATCGAGGCCGCGAACCGCGCGCTGCCGGCGTGGCGTGCAATGGCTGCCAAGCCGCGCGCGCAATTGATCCGCCGATGGTACGAATTGTGCATGGCGCACCAGGAAGACCTGGCCACGCTGCTGACGCTGGAACAAGGCAAACCCATCAAGGAATCCCGTGGCGAGATCGCCTACGGCGCGTCATTCCTGGAGTGGTTTGCGGAAGAGGCGAAGCGCGTTTATGGCGACGTCATTCCGGCAGCCACGGCAGACCGCCGCATTATCGTCATCAAGCAGCCTGTCGGGGTGGTGGCCGCCATTACGCCGTGGAACTTCCCTAACGCGATGATCACCCGCAAAGCCGGCGCGGCGCTGGCCGCCGGCTGCACGATAGTCATCAAGCCCGCCACGTCCACGCCCTACTCTGCGCTCGCGCTTGCCGCATTGGCTCAGGAAGCCGGCATTCCCCCAGGCGTGCTCAACGTGGTAACGGGAAACTCCGGAACCGTCGGTGAAGAAATCACCAGCAATCCCCTGGTCCGCAAACTGTCGTTTACCGGCTCGACCAGCGTCGGCAAGCTGCTGATGCAACAGTGCGCGGGCACCATGAAGAAAGTATCGATGGAGCTGGGCGGCAATGCGCCCTTCATCGTGTTCGATGACGCCGATCTCGACCTGGCCGTGGCCGGCGCCATGGCATCGAAGTTTCGCAATGCAGGCCAGACCTGCGTGTGCGCGAACCGGATTTTCGTGCAGGACGGCATCTATGACGCGTTCGCCGAGCGTCTCAAGCAGGCAGTGCTGTCCTTGCGAGTGGGCGCCGGCCTTCAAGAGGACGTCGATCTCGGCCCACTGATCGACCAGGCGGCTGTCGACAAGGTGCAAGAGCATGTGGACGACGCCATTGCTGGCGGGGCGAGCGCGCTGATAGGCGGCCGCACGCATGAACTTGGCGGCTTGTTTTACGAGCCGTCCATTCTCGTGAATGTTTCGCGGCAGGCAAAGCTGATGCAGGAAGAGACTTTCGGACCCGTTGCCCCGCTGATACGGTTCAGCGCCGAACAGGAAGTCATCGACCTTGCAAACGATACGCCGTTTGGACTTGCCGCCTATTTCTACACGTCGGACTACCGCCGCGCCTGGCGCGTCGCGGAAGCGCTCGAGACCGGCATCGTGGGCCTGAACGAGGGCATCATCTCGACCGAATTGGCGCCTTTCGGCGGCATCAAGGAATCCGGCATCGGCCGCGAAGGGTCGAAGTACGGCGTGGACGATTACGTCGAGATCAAATACATCTGCGCCGGCGGCCTGGGCGCCGCCTAGGTCGGACTGGACGGTTTCAGGAGCAATCCCCATGACAGAAAAAAAGCCGAGCATCGGCCTGATTGGCGCCGGCATGATGGGCTCGGGCATTGGCGCCAGCCTCTTGCGCAACGGCTTTCCCTTGACCGTGCTGGAGCATCCCGGCAACCAGCCTTTGGATGACTTGCTTGCAGGCGGGGCGAACACCCGCCGCCAGGCTTCGGATCTGGCCGCCGAGGTCGACATCCTGATTCTCTGCGTGACGGGATCTCCCCAGGTGGAAGAGGTTCTCTTCCAGCAGAATGGCGTGCTGCAGGGCCTGAGGCGCGGCGCCACGGTGATCGACTGCTCCACAGCCATCCCCTCTTCTACCCGCAAGATCGCCAAAGCCGTTCAGGATGCGGGCGGATACTTCCTGGATGCCCCGATGACGCGCACACCCAAGGAAGCCGCGGAGGGCCGCCTGAACCTGATCGTGGGCGGCGACAGGCAGGTCTACGAGCGCTGCCTGCCCGTGCTCCGGAGCTATGCCGAGAATATTGCCTACGCAGGCGGCGTGGGCAGCGGCCACCAGATGAAGCTGCTGCACAATTATGTGTCTCTTGGATTCTCGGCTGTGTTGGCCGAAGCAGCCGCGTGCGCACAGCAGGCGGGAACGGACCCGAAGACATTCTGCGACATTCTGGCCGCGGGCGGCGGTGGCGGCGTCGTGCTGAATCGCCTGCGCCCTTATATCGAATCCGAAGATCCTTCGGGCTTCCGATTCTCGATATCCAATGCGCTGAAGGACATGGGCTACTACTGCACCATGGCCGAAGAGCAAAGCGCTCATGATGTGCTTGCCCTGGCAGTCAGGCAGCTATATGAAGACGCCACCCAGGCAGGCCTCGGACAATCTCCGGTGCCTGTGCTGATTGACCGTCTTGGCGGCGCGCCACCCGCTGCCGCCGCAGGGAAATGACTCAACCCAACCAAAGCCGCGCGTATCGCCCGGTCCGTCCCGTCAATCGTGAATGCTGTGTAAAAAAGGAGATCCCGTGAAAATCACCCACATTACCGCAGTGCCAATTTCCTACCGTCTGCCCGAAGGCAAGACAGTGACCATGGGAGTGGGCAGTACGTTGAAGCGCGATGCCATCGTCGTGCGCGTGGAAACATCCGAAGGCATCGTGGGCTACGGCGAATCGCATCCTGGGCGCAGCCCGGGGGCCATTGTCAGCCTCATCCACAACACACTGTCGCCGCTGCTTGTCGGCATGCCCGCGACCGACGTCGTGGGCGCATGGCAGCGTGTGCATCGCATGCAGTTTTCGAGCCATGGCCTGGGGGCCGGCACCGCCCTGGCGTTGTCCGGCATCGATATGGCTTTGTGGGACATCCGCGGCAAAGCGGCCAACATGCCGCTCTATGAACTATTGGGCGGCTCGCGCAAGCGCCTGCCTGCCTACGCCGGCGGCATTGCCCTGGGATACCAGGCACCGCAAGCCCTGGCGGAAGAAGCGCAGTCATACATCGAGCAAGGCTACCGCGCGGTCAAGCTGCGCATCGGCGACACGGTCAAGGACGATATTGCCCGCTGCCTGCACGTACGGAAAGTGCTGGGAGACGACATCGATATCCTGACCGATGCGAACACGGCCTACACCATTGCCCAGGCGCGCCGCGTGCTGCCGGTGCTGGCGGACATTCAGGCGGGCTGGCTGGAGGAACCGTTTGCGTGCAACGACTTCGCCTCCTATCGCGAAGCGGCCAAGATCACTCCGATTGTTCCGCTTGCCGCAGGCGAAAACCACTTCATGCGGTTTGAGTTCGCCCAGATGCTTGAGGCGGGAGCGGTACAGGTCTGGCAACCGGATCTCTCGAAGACCGGCGGCATTACCGAGGCCCTGCGGATCGCCGCGATGGCTTCCGCCTTCCGTATCCCCATCAATGCGCACAGCTCGGCAACCGGCCTGAATCACGCCGCAACGCTGCATTTTCTGGCGGCAACCGAGAACGCCGGGTATTTCGAAGCCTGCGTTTCGCACTTCAATCCGTTCCGGGACATGTTCGGCTCAACCTTCGCGATCGGCGCGGACGGTTGCGTGGAACCGCCCACCGGGCCCGGCCTGGGGGTGGACGTCGACGAGTCCATATTCAACAAGTTTCCAGCAGTGGATGGGCCGGGATATGTCGTGAAGTTCTAGATCAATAGACACAAGACCCCAGGGTCGAGGAGACAATCATGAACATTAAAAAACTGATCTCGCTGCTGGGTGGCCTGAGTCTCGCGCTAGCGTCGGCCAGTCCATTCCTGGCCAACGCGGCGGAAACCTACCCCAGCAAGCCTGTCCGGATCGTTGTTCCCTATACGCCAGGCGGGTTCAACGACACGCTCGCCAGGACAGCCAGCGAGTACCTCACCAAGGCATGGAAACAGTCGGTGGTCGTCGAGAACAAGCCCGGCGGAAACACCTTGATCGGCAACACCATCGTCGCGCAGTCGGCGCCGGACGGCTATACCTTATTGATCACGCCGCTGCCGTTCTCGGCGCTGCCTGGGCTTTACCGAGAAAAGATGCCCTACGACGCCCTCAAGGATTTCGAACCGGTGATCTGGGCGGGCAGCACACAGAATATTCTTGCCGTGCGTGCCGACTCGCCGTTCAAGAACGTCAAAGCGCTTATCGCTTACGCCAAGGCCAACCCGGGCAAGCTCAACTATGGCTCGACGGGCTCCGGTTCATCGAACCATCTGTCGATGGAGCTGTTCCTGGAATTGACGGGCACCAAGATGACCCACATTCCCTACAAGGGCAGTGCTCCTGCTGTTTCCGCCCTTCTTGCCGGGGATATCGATGTCTTGTTCGACAACTTGCCGAACGTCTACCCCAACCTCATGGCGGGCAAGCTCGCCGGGCTGGCTGCCACGGGCGCCAAGCGTCCTGCGCTGCTGCCCGATGTTCCAACCGTGGTCGAAGCTGGCGTGCCCGGATATGAGGTGACGGTGTGGTTTGGCATGCAAGCCCCGGCAGGCACGCCCGCGGATGTCGTGAAGAAAGTGAATGCGGGCATGACGGGCATGCTGCGGGATAAAGACGTGATCGATAGATTCGGCAAACAGGGCGTGGAAATCGTGGCCAGCTCCCCGGCTGAGTTCAAGAAGCTGGTCGGTTCCGAAGTCCAGAAATGGACCGGCGTCATCGATCGCGCGGGAATCAAGATCGAGTAACCGCCGGCATGGCCAAAAAGCGAAGGCCAGCCATCACCCCCTGGCCGCAAATATCGCCTTCAGCAGCCTGCCAAACCCAGGCTTGCTGATCGCGCGGCCTTTGATGTCCGTATCCACGCGGTGTATCACCACCATATCCAGCGCCGGGACCACCAGGCAGTAATGCCCGCCTGCTCCCATCGCGGCATAGCTGCCCTTCGGGGTGACGCAGCCCGGCACGAAGACACCGTCGCGCTCCAGCCACCACATATAGCCGTAAGCGCCCTGCTGGCCGGCATGCGAATAAGGCAGGACGTTTTCTTCGGCCCAGCCTTCGGGCAGCACCTGGCGCCCCGACCAGCGTCCCTTTTGCAGCAGGAGCTGTCCAAAGCGCGCCAGATCGCGCGAAGACATGCGGAAAGGATAGGCGTTGTGCCGGCTTTCCTCGAAGGTCTCGAGCCACGCGTCCGGCCTCTCGCCTTCCAGGCTGAAATCTTCCATGCGCACATGGCTGGCGATGCGGTCGGCAAAGGCCTGGGCGACGGATTTTCCGGTCTGCTGAACGAATATCGTGCCCAGGGCGTTGAAGTCCCAGTTGTTGTAGCACCAGAAGGTGCCGGGCGAGTGCGAATGGCGCTTTTCCTTGATCATCTTCATCCATTCGGTTTCATAGCCGGCAGGATGATAGATGCCCGAACGCGCGGTGAGCAGGTCGTGGACATCCGCGCGCTTCTCGATGATGGACAGCCCTTCGTTGTCGTCTATGCCCAGCTCTTCGAGGGTCGCCTCCAGCCGGATGACGCCCGAGGCAATGTCCTCGCCCATCATCGCCGCCAGGAACGACTTGCGCATCGAATGGCAAAGATACTTGTGCGTGATGTCGCCCCAGGACCAGACGATCTTTCCGCCCTGGACGATCAGTAGGCAGTCGGTCTCCTGAGTTTCGCAAAGAGACTTCACGGCGTCCAGGCCGCCGGCCTTCCAGCCGGCGGCTATCGGGTCGGCGCCTTCCCAGGAACCTTCGGGATTGGTGCAATCAAGTTCAGTCATCTTGGCGCCTTATTTCGTCGCGTCGCCGTAGTAGACGCGAAAGCCGTTCCATTTCCAGTTGTGCACCGTCTTCAACATGGCGGCGTTGTGCTGGATCTGCATGATGTAGGCCATCGGCCCCTTCTGCATGATCTCGCGCTGTAGGTCGTGGTACATCTGCTGGCGCTTAGCCGGGTCGCGCTCGAAGAGCGCCGCTTCGACTTCCTTGTTCATGTCTTCGCTGTAGTAAGACGAGCGCCAGCTGGGATACTGCGTCAGCTTGGCCTCCAACGCGTTGTCGGGATTGGCGACGAAACGCGATGCCATGCTGTTTGCGTCCGCGACCGAGGCCTTGAAGCCCAGCAGCGCGCCCTGGAAATCGCGGGCGCGGGTCTTGGCATAGAGTTGGGCATTGGCCATTCTTTCGATGCTCATCGTAATGCCCGCCTTCGCCGCGGCTTGCTGCATCGTCTGGGCGATGGGGTCGGCATAGGGGTCCGAGCCTATGATCATTTTGAAGCTGAAGCCGTTCGGATAGCCGGCCTCGGCCAGCAATTGCCTGGCCTTCTCCACATCCAGCTTGAAAGGCTGGCCCTCTTTCTGGTCCAGCGCTCCAAAGGCGCCAAGCTGCACGAAGCTTGCGCGCGGCACGCCGATGTCTTTCATCACGCTGGCCGCGAGGCCCTGGTAGTCGATCAGGTAACGCATCGCCAGACGCACTTTCTCTTTGGCAAAAATCGGATCCGACAGGCTCATTCCCAGGTAGTACATCGTGGGCTGCAGCGAACTCGAAACCTGGAGCTTGTCGTTCGCGGCTATGGCTTTTAGGTCGTTGGGATTCAGGTTGCGCGCAACATCGATGTCGCCTTTCTCAAGCAAGAGGCGCTGGGTGCCGGCCTCGGCCACATGGCGGATGACGATCCGCTTGAGCTTGTTCCCGGACGGACCGCTATAGTGTTCGTTGGCTTGCAGGACCACGGATTCGCCCTGGTTCCAGCGCGCAAGGCTGTAGGGACCGACACAGGATGTATTCGAGTTCAGCCAGCCGTTGCCCATGTCGTCGCCCTTGGCACGGGATTCGACGGCTTTGCGGTTGAGCATGTACGCCACGCGGTTTTCGGCGATGGACCCCACGACAAGCTCCACCGGATAGGGCCTGTCGAGCTTGAGCACGATGGTCTTGTCATCGGGCGCCGTGATCGTTTGCTCCATGTTCTGCTTGTCGAAGCCAAACTCGGTCAGGGTCGCGGCATTGCCGAAGCCTTGGGAAAGCACGCGGCGCATCGACCAGATCAGGTCGCTGGCCTTCGCGGGGCTGCCGTCCGGAAAAACGATGTTGTCCTGCAGGTGGAACGTGATGGTCTTGCCGTCTTCCGAGGCTTCCCAGCTCTTGGCCAGGGCCGGAACATACTTCGACGCGTCTTGCGGGTCGGATGCCACCAGCGCGTCGCAGACGTTTGCCAAGATCTCCGCGGTGAGAGCCTCGGCCACCTGCGCCGGGTCAAAGGTCGAGATCGCATCGATGTTGCTGGCCATGACCAGCGCGTTGCCGGGGGTGGCGCCGGCGGCCGGCAGCGTGAATGCACTCAGCGCCGAAAGCAGGGCGATATTGCGTTTGACACCGTTCTTCAAGATATGAACTCCTGAGCAAAGTTGTACGACTGCTACGGTTAGAGGGTGTTGGCCAGCCATGCGGCGACCGTGCCATAAGCGCGCTGCTTGCTGCTGACTCTTGAGAAGCCATGACCCTCATGTGGCACACGCAGGATTTCGACCGGATAGCCCAAACCCCGCAGACGCGAGAAAACCTGTTCGCCCTGCTCCGGCGGCACGCGCGGATCGTCGGCGCAATGCACGACCAGCAAGGGCGCCCTTACCCGTCGCAGCGCGTGCACGGGCGAAATGCTTGCAAGAAAGCCGGCATCGCGCACAGGGTCTCCATACTCGGCGGCGCGCATCGCCCGCCGCCATGGGCCGGTGGTCTCCATCAACGTGGTGAAGTTGGAGATTCCGTAGATATCGACGCCAGTGCGCCATAGCTCCGGCGCCTCGGTCAACGCGGCCAGCACCATGAATCCACCGTAGGACTGGCCCATGACCCCGATCCGCGAAGCGTCCACGTCGGGCCGCGCGGCAATGGCGCGCGCAAGCTCCAGCAGATCGCCCACCGCATCCATGCGCTTGCCTGCGTCGTCGGCCTGATGATATGGACGTCCGTAGCCCGTCGATCCGCGTACATTCGGGGCGATGACCATGATTCCGCGCGACAGGTAATGCTGCACGTCGGCGCGAAAGTTTGGCAGCCACTGCATCTCGGGCCCGCCATGAACGATGAAGAGCACCGGCCAGCCTGCCGCGGGCTTTTCGCCCATAGGTGGGTACACCAGATAAGGCACCACGGTGCCGTCAAAGCTTGCCAGGCGCGCGGGCTCCGGCATCGCCAGCGACCGCAGATCCACCTTGCCCGGGACGGGCGGCGTGACCTGGGTGCAGCGGCCGGTAGCCGGGTTGCAGCGCCAAACGGACGGAGGCTGCACCGGGCTCTCAAGGGTGGCCAGAAGGTCGCCATCCGGGGCGCAGGCCAGCGACGTTGCCACGCCGGCAAACGGCAAGGCAATTTCGCGCAGATCGGCCAGCGTGTCCCCAGTCGCCATCAACGTTGTGTAGCCGTCGCGGTTGACGGCCAGCGCCATGCGGGCATGATCGGGCGTGAGCGCGAAGGCGTCGATGTCGTGTCCTTCAATCGAGGCAAGCACGCTGACGCGTTGCTCCGCGAAATCCAGCCATTGCACCGCATGGAAATCGCGCGCCTGGTCGCACAGCACGAAGGCGCCGGATCCGTCCTTGTGCAGCTTGACCGAACGGAAAATCGTTCGTCCGGCCCGCGGCAGGAATGGCCGGACCTCGCCCGTCTGCAGCGACAACAGCAACAGATCCTGATCAGCGGTTCCGCGAGTCGAGTCGCGCAGGATGAGACTGCCGCCATCCGGCGTCCATGCCAGCACTTCTTGAAAACCGGCGCCCTTTCGTACCCTCTCGGTTTGACCGGTGGCCAGATCCATGACGACGACATCCATCAGATAGGGATCCCGGTCATTGGCCGTCCAGGCAATCTGGGTGCCGCACGGCTTCCAGGCGCCCCATTTGTGCACCACGCCAGGCGCCGAGGTCAGCGGATACGCCTGTCCCGATGCCTGCGGCAGCAGCCAGAGCTGGAAGCGTTCATCCATCCCGACATCGGTGGTGAACAGCAGGTCGCGATTCTTGGGCGAGAACGCGATCTGATCCACCCGCTCCGGCAGGTCGGTCGCTTGGCGCATGTTCCCGCCATCCGGGTCGCAGAACCAGATCTGGGGCAAGCCTGACCGGTTTGAAATGCAGGCCATAAGACCGCCATCGGGCGCAAGCGCCTGGGACCGGGTTTCGCGCAGATCGATCAAATCCGCGATGGGAATGTCAGTGCGGGCAACAGTTTGCTCAGTGGAAAAATCGGTCATGGCGCTCTGCCTAGTTGCGAGCCAGCGCGGGGACGCTGGCGGCCAGGAATTCCCTTGTGTAGTCCGCCGTCATCCGGCCGGCGCGCAGGTCGTCGCCCGTCAGCTCTTCCAGTATCCGGCCGTGCTGCATGATGGCGACCCGGTCGCACATGTGCGCAACCACGGCCAGGTCATGGCTGACCATCAGATAGGTCAGCCCAAGCTCGCGCCGCAGCCGGGTCAGCAGATTCAGGATCTCTGCCTGCACCGACACATCGAGCGCGGAGGTCGGTTCGTCCAGCAGCAGCAGATTCGGTTCGACGATCAGGGCCCGCGCAATGGCGACCCGCTGGCGCTGGCCGCCCGAGAGTTCATGCGGATACCGGTACTTGAATTGTGGCCCTAGGCCCACGTTGCCCAGCACCTCGTCGATGCGGCGTTGCACATCGCCCAGGCCCATCAGCTTCACGGGCTCGGCCAGCACGTTCTGCACCATCTTGTAGGGGTGCAGCGAGCCGTAAGGGTCCTGGAAGACCATCTGCATGACACGATAGTGCTCGCGCTTTCGTACGCGCGGCAATTCGCGTCCGGCGTGCAGGATGCGCCCCTCGTAATTCGGGTTCAGCCCCGCGACAGTCCTGAGTATGGTCGATTTGCCGCAACCGGACTCGCCGATCAAGCCGTAGGATTCGCCTCTTGCGACGCGGAAATCCGTTTCGTGAACCACGGTAATGGCGGTTGCTCCCAATCCGTAGGAAACCTCCAGGTTCGCTGCCTCCAGCAGGGTGTCGTTCATTGCGAGCCCCTAAGCGATTCGGTCAGCCAGGCGGGATCACGACGCAGCACCGGCAATTCATCGCAGGGCTTGTCCAGCCGCGGCAGGCTGTCCAGCAACCCGCGGGTGTAGGGATGCCTCGCCTTCCCCAGTTCCTTCGCCGGCAGGTCTTCCAGCACCCTCCCCGCATACATCACCAGCACCCGGTCGCAGAAATCGGCGACCAGGTTCAGATCGTGGCTGATGAAGATCAGGCTGGCTCCCGTGCGGTCCACAAGCTCGTCGAGAACATTCAGGACTTGCCGGCGCACCGTGACATCCAGCGCCGAGGTCGGCTCGTCGGCAATGATCACTTTCGGTTCCGGGATCAGCATCATGGCGATCATGATCCGCTGGCCCATGCCGCCGGACACTTCATGCGGCAATACGTTGTAGACCCGTTTCGGATCGCGGATATGCACGCTCTCCAGCATCGCCAATGCCCTTTCCCGCGCTTCGCCCTTCGAGGCCTTGTGGTGGGTCAGGTAGGCTTCCGCAATCTGGTCCCCCACTTTCATCAGCGGGTTCAGCGAGAATTTCGGGTCTTGCAGAATCATCGCGATGTCGCGGCCCCGTACGGCGCACATCTGCTTTTCCGTGGCTTGCAGCAGGTCGACATCGCCAAAGCTCATGCTGTCCGCCGTCACCTTGGCGGTGCTGGCGGACAGCCGCATGATCGCGCGCCCGGTCTGGCTCTTGCCGGAGCCGGATTCGCCCACGATGCCCAGCTTTTCATGGCCCAGGTCGAAATTGACCCCTCGCACCGCGTGGGTCGTGCGCAGCGCGCCATTGAAATGAATATTGAGATTGCGGACGGAGATGATGGGATTCGTCACGGGGACCTCACTCCTGGCGCGGATTGAGCACGTCGCGCAGGCCGTCGCCGACGAGATTGAACGCGATAGACGTCAGCAGGATCATGATCCCGGGCGCGGCGGCGATATGGCCATTGGAGAGAATGAATTGGCGGGCGGAAGAAAGCATCGCGCCCCATTCCGGCGACGGAGGCTGCGCTCCCAGCCCCAGAAACCCAAGGCCAGCCGCCGACAGGATGATCGAGGTGATGTTCAGCGTCAGCCGCACAATCACGGAAGGAATGCAGGTGGGAACGATGTGATGCAGCAGGATATGCCGTGACGAAGCGCCCTGGAGCCGGACGGCGGCGATGTAGTCCGCCTTGCGGATCATCATCGTCTCGGTCCGCGCCAGGCGCGCGATCGGGGGCCAGGACGCAAGCGATATCGCGATGATCGCGTTCTCGATGC
Source organism: Achromobacter sp. NPDC058515 (assembly GCF_042721735.1). Lineage (NCBI taxonomy): Bacteria > Pseudomonadati > Pseudomonadota > Betaproteobacteria > Burkholderiales > Alcaligenaceae > Achromobacter > Achromobacter sp. NPDC058515. The sequence goes on along the minus strand of NZ_JBHXNI010000006.1, from coordinate 177,841 downwards.
TGGGGCCAAGCGCCGCCACGAACGCCAGCGCCAGAATGAGCGAAGGCAATGCCAGGAAGATGTCGGTGATGCGCATCAGGATCATGTCGATCCAGCCGCCGAAATAGCCGGAGACCACGCCGACCAGCAATCCGATGGGCGCGGAAATCAGCGCGGTGAGGCAGGCGATGTAGAGCGTGATGCGCCCGCCGTGCAACAGCCGCGAGTAAATGTCCCGGCCCAGTTCATCGGTGCCGAGCCAATGCGCCGCGGACGGCATGGCCAGGCGGTTCGCCAGGTCCTGGGCGGTGTAGTCGTGAGTGGCGAGCCAGGGCGCGAAGATCGCAGCCGCAAAAATGATGATCAGCAGTATGAGTCCGATCATCGCCGACGTGTTCCGGCGCATTTTCAGAGCCATGACTTTGAACTGCTGCGCGCGGGCTTCGCGCGTAGTGCTTGCCCCCTGCGCCGAAGCCGGCGCAAGCGTGGTTTGATTCAGCATGCCTTGTCCTTAGCGGGTGCGCGGGTCGAGCGCCCAATACAGCAGGTCGCAGATGAGATTGAGCGTGACGAAAATCACGCCTATCAGCAACGTGCAGCCGACGACCGAATTCATGTCGCCCGCGAGCAGCGAGTTCGTCAAATAGCGGCCAAAGCCCGGCCAGGCGAAGACCGTCTCCGTCAACACCGCGCCCTCCAGCAAGAAGGCATAGGACAGCGCGACGACGGTAATGACCTGGATGGCGATGTTGCGGAACACATGCACCCAGATCATCCGCCACTTGCTGAGCCCTTTGGTCCGGGCGGTAATGACGTACTCCTGCTCCAACTGCTCGATCATGAACGAGCGCGTCATGCGGCTGATATAGGCCATCGAGCCCAGTCCGAGAATCGACGCGGGCAGGATGATGTGTGAAAACACATTGCGGAAGACTTCCATGTTTCCCGACAGGAGCGAGTCGACCAGGAAGAACCCGGTTACCGGCTCCAGGTCGAACTCGTAGACCATATCGATGCGGCCCGGGCCGCCGACCCAGCCTAGCGTCGAATAGAACAGGACCAGGCCCATCAGCCCCAGCCAGAAGTTCGGCGCGGAATACGTCAGCAGCGAAAGCACGCGCGCGACGTGATCAACCCAGCTGTTCCGGTAGACGGCCGCGGCCACCCCCAGCGGCACGCCCAGACAGGTGCCGATCAGCATGGCGACGGTGGCCAGCTCTATGGTCGCCGGAAACGTACGGGCGATCTCTTCGCTGACCGGGCGGCCGGAAAGCAGCGCATTGCCAAAATCCAAATGCAGGATGTTCCACAGGTAGTTTCCGAACTGGACGATGAGCGGCTGGTCGAGCCCCATCTGCACATACATCCGGTCGTATGCTTCCTTAGTGGCGTTGTCGCCAAGCACGGCAAGAATCGGGTCCAGCGGCAGCAGTCTTCCTATGAAGAAAGTCAGCGCAGCCAGGCCGACCAGCGTTACGGCCATAGACCCGAGCCGAGCGAGAATCGCGCCGGCTTTCGGGGATAGGACGGTCTTGCGCCGCCGGCGCGCGACTGCCCCGCCGGAAACAGGAGATGCCACATTCATATCGAGACCTCGACGCAATAGATGCGGGATTCATGCAGGAAACGGCCGTCGGCAGCATGACGGACGGCAGCAACGCGGCCGCGTTGAACGACGGCCGCCACACCACGGTGCGAGCGCGCTTGTCTTTTTGGGTTTTGAGTGTTGCCCTTAACGCAAGGGCCATGGCCAATATGGCAATGAGATGGGTGCTGATGGGGCTGGCTGGTTGAATACTCGAAAATAGCCGCGACGCAATCCCTGGCGGGATTAGTGCCCATCTGCATAAATTCCCCAAATGCAATCGATGACGCATAGTCATCGTGCGTGAGTTCTTTTTTTTAGAATGGCGCAAACATGGCGTTTTGTCTAGTGAGAGTGTTCCTGCATGGCTTGACTCTCGCGCAGCGCTCAGCGGCTTGCCATCTGGACAAGCAATTGCGCAAATTCCTCGACTGAGCGAGGCAATTGCCGGCCCTGCATGGTGTAGATCTGCACCGTTCGATCGTAGATATCCGAATCCGTCAGAGGCACGGCCACCACGTCGCCGCGCTCCAGCGCGTACCACACGGCCAGCTTGCCGGCCAGGGTGATCGCTTCGTAGTCGCGGATGTAGTGCTGCAGCGCGCCCGAGTAATCGGAAATGAAGACATAGTTCAGTTCGATGCGCGCACGCATGCAGCAGTAGTCGACCAAGGTTCGAGTGCTGCTGTCCACACCGGACATGACCACATCGTGGGCAGCGATATCGTGCAGCGACAGGATGTCCCGGCTGGCCAGCGGGTGCGCGGGGGACATGACCGCGTATAGCGGAGCGCTTTGCGAAAAGATAACGTCCACGCCCTCCACGGGAAGCATGCTGTAGGCCATGCCAAGATCGACCTCGCCCAGCATGACCGCCTTTCGCACCTCGCTGCGCCTGATCATGCGCATGTCGAAGTTCACCTCGGGCGAGGCCTTGCGGAACTCGCCGATGGCGTGCGGGATGAACTCCCGCCCGAAGCCTTCGTTGGCGCCGACTCGGATGGTCGACCTGCCCAGACGCGACCTGGCCGAGATTTCCTCGCTGACGCGCTCTGACTCCAGGATGGCCCTGCGCGCATAGACGGCAAGGAGTTCGCCGGTTTCAGTCAAACGCATGCCGCGCGCATTTCGCTCAAATAGCGCGGTGCCGTGCTTCTGTTCCAGGCCCTGTATCTGCCGGCTGACCGCCGAAGGAGCGACATGCAAGATCTCCGCTGCCGATGTGACTGAGCCGCAATTGGCGACTTGAAGAAAATATCGAAGGGCCGAGCTGATCATGGGAACGAGTGAATTCTGGGCGGTCCGCATTCGATAGTCACCGGTGCAAACAGGTGAAGGGCGAACGCGAAAATTTAAGGGAAACCCCGGAAAATCCGACGAAATTTTATCTCACGACACACGGGTTCCTGTCGGGCGCGGGCGTCGATGGGGACTGTCCATTTTGACTGCGGCGCGGGAGCTTTCAATTTTTTGCAATGGCCCTTCCACAATCGGTACTGGACTGTCTGCGCGCACTACGGAAGACTAACAGACGTCTCAAAGCCACCCAGCCTCCCTATCCATGAAACTCGAAAAAAAGATCCGCGTTGCCGTACTGCACTTCATGCACGAGACCGTCACCTTCCTGGGCAACGACACGACACTGGATGATTTCATCTACGAAGGATCTCCGGCGCGTGGCGAGGAACTGCTGGCTTCCGACACGCGCGGCTATGTCGGCGGATTCGTAAAGGTGGCGCGCGAGTATCCGGATGTGGAAGTGACAGGCATCGAATCGCCCTTGTTTCCCAAGACCGGAACGGGATCTGGCTGGATTACCCACGAGGCCTTCGAGCACTTCGTGGGCATCATGCTGCGCGAACTGCGCGCGCAAGGCCCGTTCGATGGCGTCTATCTGGCTGTGCATGGCGCGATGGCGGTGCGCGGCATAGCGCGTCCCGAAGCCGAACTTGCGCGTCGCGTACGCGACGTGATCGGGCCGGCCGCATTCATTTCGGCCACGTTCGATCCCCATGCCAACGAGGACGAAGCCTTCTTGGAGTCGGCCGATATGGCTTTCTCGGTGAAGTACTTTCCTCATTACGACTGCCACCTGCAAGGCGAGCGCGCCGCGCGGATGCTGATCCGCGCAATACGGGGCGATTTCAAGCCGGTCAACTTCCAACGCAAGGTTCCCATCATTTCCGCCACCGTGCAGCAATGGACCGGCGCGTCGCCATGGATGGACATGATTCAGCGCGCGCTCGTCTGGGAGGCCCGCGAACCCGATCTGTTCGTCAATGTGCTGTTCGGCTTTCCGTGGGCGGACGTGCCGGATGCCGGGATGACCGTCCAGGCGCTGACCAATGGCAATCCCGGCCTGGCGCGCAAGGTAGTCGACGACATGAGCGAATGGATCTGGCGCAGGCGTGAAGACCTGCTCGACACGACAAAGGTCCTGTCCATTGCCGATGGCGTGAAGCAGGCCAAGAAATTTGCCGCCGAAGGCCGCAAGCCCGTCGTACTCGCGGACCATAGCGATCGCTCGGGCTACGCCACCTGGATTCTGGAGCAGGTGCTGGAGCAAAACCTGTCGCGCACGCTGATCGCCACGATCGCTGACGAGCAAGCCATCCAGACGCTGCAGGAAGCCGGCGTTCAGGTCGGACAGCATTTCGATATGGCGGTGGGCGGGCGCGTCGATCCCTCCTCCGGCGAGCCGGTGCGTGTCGCGGGCGAGATCGTTCACGTCGGCGAGAAAGGCACTGGCCGGCAGCGCTATCTGGACAGCGTCAACATCGCTTTTGGCGATGGAAATCTGCTGATTCTCAGCCGCTATCTTGTCCAGGCCAAAGAACTGGAAGAGATCGGCAAATTGGAAGCCGATCCGGCAGGCTTCGATATTCTGGCGATCAAATCGCGCGTGCACTTTCGGCGCGGCTTTGACGACAGTGGCTTCGCCAAAGCCATTTTGCTGGTCGAGCCCGATGAACCTTTTCTGGGCACGGTGCGCCTGGACGGGTTGCGGTACGAGAACCTCGACCTCAAGAACTTCTACCCCTATGGATCGCCTGAGTGGCCGCCGGCAACATGACACGCCCCCCGTTGCCGGCCGGGCAGGATGCGCGCGGCGCGCGTTCTACCTATCCAACGACGGGAGGCGATTTTGCTGAACATCGCAGCAACGTGCAGGCGGGACGCCCCATTGGCTACACTTCCCAAATGCGCAACCAGCCCGACCCATTCGCCCCGCCCAAAAGGCAGCGCGCCGCCCGCCTGAACTCGCTCCTTTGGATCCTTGATCCCCTGGAGCGCGACGCGAACTACATCCGCCGCAAGATGTTCGGCTGCGATGCCGCATACCTGGACGAAAAGCTCTACCTCGTCGTTGCAGATCGGGACGAACCCTGGAACGGCGTCATGGTGTGCACCTCGCATGAACGCCACGCAGCGCTGATAGCTGAAATGCCGAGCCTGGCGCCCCACCCCGAGCTGGGGAAGTGGCTGCATTTGCCGCAGACCGATGAGGCGTTCGAGGCCATTGCGGCAAAGCTCGTCGCGCTGGCGCTGGCGCGGGATCCGCGCCTGGGGGTGGTTCCCAAACCGAAATCACGGCGCCGCAAGTCCTGGCGCACTGACGAGTAAGCGATTTCCAGTCGCGCCGGCGCGCCCTTGCAGAAGGATCACGCCGGCCAGCCTTGGGCTAGTCCCCTAGCCGCACCACCAACTTCCCAAAGTTCTTCCCTTCCAGCAGGCCGATAAACGCCTCGGGCGCCTGCTCCAGCCCGTCAACCACATCTTCCCTCCAGCGCAGCTTGCCCTCGGCGATCCAACCCGCAGCCTCGCGCTGGAACTCGTCCTCCTGCGCCCCGGCAAAGTCGTACACGATGAATCCGCGCAGCGTGATGCTCCTGGCCAGGATTTCGCGCATCGTCGCGGGCAGCCGATCCGGCCCGCTTTGGATCGACGGGCCATCGTTGTAGTTGGCAATCAGCCCACACACCGGCACGCGGGCAAATTTGTTCAGCAACGGGAGCACCGCATCCCACACGTGGCCGCTGACATTCTCGAAGTAGACGTCGATGCCATCCGGGCAGGCTTGCGCCAGCTTCTGCGCAAAATCGGGCGCCTGGTGGTCCACGACGACATCAAAGCCCAGCTCGTTTTTCACGAAGGCGCACTTCTCCGGGCCGCCGGCAATGCCCACGGCGCGCGCGCCCTTGATGCGGGCGATCTGGCCCACAACCGAGCCGACTGCGCCGCTGGCGGCGGCGACGACGACGGTTTCGCCGGGTTTGGGCTGGCCGATGTTGAGCAGCCCGGCGTAGGCGGTGTAGCCCGGCATGCCCAGCACCCCAAGCGCGGTGGACGGCGGCGCGATGCCGGGATCCAGCCGGCGCAGGTTGCTGCCGTCGGACAACGCGTAGCGCTGCCAGCCGGATTCGGACAGGACGATGTCGCCTTCTCGCCAATCGGCATGGCGGGACGCTTTGACCCGGGCGACCGTGCCGCCGACGATCACGTCGCCGATCTCGATGGGCGGCGCGTAGGACTTGGCGGCGCTGATGCGCCAGCGCATGTAGGGATCCAGCGACAGGTACTGCGTTTCCAGCAGGACCTCGCCGTTGCCGGGTTCGGGGATAGCCGCAAGCTCGAAGCGAAAGTCGGTGGGTTTCGGGCGGCCGACGGGGCGGGATGCGAGGACGACGCGCAGGTTTTGGGTATCAGACATGGGAAAGAACCTCCGTGGATTAGGTCAGCCAATTAGCGACAACCCGATCCTAGGCATCTCCAAGAGATAAAGGTAGACTGATATCCAATAATTCAGACTTAACGGATTGATAATGTCAGGCGACTTTGACCCGGCCCTGTTGCGCACCTTTGTTGCCGTCTGCCGCCATGGCAGCCTGAGCCGCGCCGCGGATCAGGCCGGTCGGGCCCAGTCGGCGCTCAGCACGCAGATCCGGCGGCTGGAAGAAATGGTGGGCAAGCGGCTGCTGCACCGCACGGGCCGGGGGATGTCGCCCACCACCGAAGGCGAGTTGCTGCTGAGCTATGCCAACCGCATCCTGGCGCTGGGCGAGACGGCCGCGGCGCGGCTGCGCGAACGCGCCGTTGCGGGCAGCGTGCGTATCGGCCTGTCGGAGGACGTCGCGGTGGCGGCCTTGCCTGCCGCCCTGGGCCGCTTGAAGCGTTCCTGCCCCCAGCTGCACCTGGAAGTGGTGGTCGACGATGGCGAGCGGCTTGCCACGCGCTGGCAGGAGGGTGCGCTCGACGTGGCCATAGGCGTCTGCGCCGCATTTGTGGATGAGCCCGTGGAGACGTGGTCGGTGGACCTGCATTGGGTGTGCGGCATAGACGACACGCCGGCCCCGGACCAGCCGCTGGACCTGATCGTGTATGCCGAGCCCTGCTCGTGGCGCCGGCTGGTGTTCGACGCGCTGACGGCGGCGGGGCGCGACTTCCGGGTCTCGCTGACCAGCCACAACGTGGGCGCCACCATCGCGGCCGTCGAGAACGGCCTGGGCGTTGCGGTGCTGACGACCGAATGCTTGCGGCCGGACACCATGCGGATCATTTCCATCGGGCCCGATGGCGCGCCGGCCCTGAGCGCGCAGTTTGGGATGTACGCGTCGAAGCGGCTGAACGAGAGCGGCCAGGCCGCCGTATCGCTATTGCGGGAAAGCCTGCAGGGATGGGCCGCGCCCAGGTTGCCGCGCGATGCGGGGCTCGTGCCGGCCTGACGCGTCTTTGTCCGCTTGCCGCCAGAAGGCAATGTAGGCCATTGAAATAGCGCCACATCTGTTACTCCTGCGCGCCGGCGCCTGGTGCCAAACTATCCCTAGGCCCAAGCAATCGCCGTTCAACCATGCCGAAGAGGACATCGACATACGCCAGGAGGTTCAAAGCCATGACCAAGTCCCCCACACGCGACAGCGCCGGCGCCCAATCCGCCATGCGCACGCCCCCGCTCGTTTCCTCCCAAGACTGGGAATCCGCCCGCCAGCAACTTCTGATCAAGGAAAAAGCCCACACCCACGCCCGCGACGCCCTCGCCGCGGAACGCCGCCGCATGCCATGGACGCCCATAGACAAGCAGTACGTGTTTGAAGGCCCCAACGGCGCCCTCGCCCTTCCCGACCTCTTCGACGGCCGCCGGCAGCTCATCGTCTACCGCGCCTTCTTCGAGCCTGGCGTCTACGGCTGGCCCGAGCACGCGTGCCGCGGCTGCTCCATGGTGGCCGACCAGGTCGCGCACGTGGCCCACCTGAATGCCCGCGACACCACGCTGGTCTTCGTCTCGCGCGCCCCGCAAGCCGACATCGCCCGCCTGAAAGCCCGGATGAATTGGAAGATGCCGTGGTTCACCCTCACCGACAGTTTCGATGCGGATTTTGGGGTGGATGAGTGGCATGGGACGAACGTGTTCATCCGCGACGGGGACCGCGTGTTCCGCACGTATTTCCTGAACAACCGCGGCGACGAGCAGATGGGCGGCACTTGGAACTATCTGGACATCACGCCGCTGGGCCGGCAGGAGGCCTGGGAGGATTCACCCGAGGGGTACCCCCAGACACCGCCCTATAAATGGTGGAACTGGCACGACAGCTATGTGCCGGACGCGCCGCCGGACAAGAAGTGGGTGGAGATATCCGACGCGGGGGAGAAGGCGTTCAGGAATCAAAGCAAAGGATCAAAGCGCCAGGTGTGATCGGGGTCATGGGCGCATGGGATCACGCGGGCGCCAACGCTTGCTCGACTTCGCCGTCTTCTTCGATCAGCGTGTAGGCCTTGTCCCCATCGATCGCTTCGGCGCGCCGCCGCAGTGCCCTTTCCAGGGCTATGGACGCGTCGGCGGGGTCGAACCAGAAGCCTTCAAGACTGGAGCTCACTGGACGATCGCGAGGACAAGGGCAAAGCGTGGTGTAGGCATGAATGCTGATGTTGAATGGATGGCCCGCGGGAAGCGCTGCCGAGAGCGCGGCACAGTTTAGCGTCGATGCGTCAGCGATGTTCTTGGCAACATCCCGTGCTTATGGATCGCCATGCAGCGTCGGAGGCTCCTGTGGAATGGCCAGCGTAGCGCCGCAATAGCGGCAGACGCGCGCCTCCCGCAGTATGCGTCCGCCACATTCGGGGCAGTCGACATGCGTCGCCGGAACAGGACGCTTGGCGTGCGGAGAACGGTCGGCGATGACCAGCAGGAAGATGCCCGCGAGCAGCGGGCTGATCAGGCAGGCAAGCATCGTCCACCCGAAGCCGTGGCGCCCCCGGCCGGACGCCAGGACGCCGACCACGAGGGCTAGCGCAATCCAGAGGAAGATGATGAGTAGCATGGCGCGATGTTAAACCGGCGACGGGCGCGTTTTTTCTCGTGGCGGGTTGGGAACCGCGCCTTAACGCGGCGGACCGGAGTAATCTGCTGCCACGGGCATGAATCGTGGGCCGGCAACCAAAAGGAAGCTTATATGCTTGATATCTCTTCAAAATTGCGCAGAACCAGCGTGGCCGCCCTGACGCTGGGCATGGCCAGCGTGCTGTTTGCAGGTTGCACGACGACGGATTCGCGGGCGACGGCCACCCCGGCCGAAAAGAGGCAGGAGCTGGATGCCGCCACCGACGCCACCTTGTCCAAGCTGTACGAGTCCTCGCCGCAGTCCAGGCAGCTGGTGGAACGCGCCCGCGGCGTGCTGGTGTTTCCGGCCGTGCTGAGCGCCAGCTTCATCGTGGGCGCCCAGCATGGAACGGGCGTCTTGCGGATGAACGGCCAGGACACCGGCTACTACAGCATCACCGGCGGCTCCATCGGCTTGCAGGCGGGTGCTCAGTCCAAGGCCATGGTGGTGTTGTTCATGACGGATGACGCCCTGGCCAAGTTCCGCGCCAGCAGCGGCTGGACGATAGGGGCCGACGCCACCGTCGCCGTGGCGAACGTGGGCGTCAATGGCAGCATTGATTCCAACACCGCCCAGCAACCGATCGTGGGCTTTGTCATGAATAACGGCGGCCTGATGGCCGGCGTGTCCGTGGACGGCAGCAAGATTTCACCGCTGCTGCTGTAGCCCCGGCTGGATCGGTTCAGGTCAGCATCGGCGCCATATCCGGATCGCCCTTCTTCATGGCGCGCCGATAGGCGTCGCGTGCGCCGATGCGCTTCAGGTAAGCCAGAATATTCGGATACGGCGACAGGTCGAACGGAAAGAACAGCCGCATCGTGGTCAGGGAAAACACCGCGACGATGTCCGCCGCAGTCAGGGCGTCGCCCGCCAGATAGTCCGCCGCGCCAAGGCGTTTTTCGACCAAGCCCAGGCCGTGTTTGCGCCGGGCGTCCGCGAACTGCACCGTCGGATTGTCCGCCGGCACGTTGGCGCGGCTCAAGACCATGCTCCGCATCAGGCTGGGCTGCAGGCTGCCGTTGGAGAAATGGAACCAGTACAGATAATCCACGAAAGCCGCATCGCCCGACGCCGGCGCCAGGGCGCCCTTGCCGTGCTTGGCAAGTATGTACTCGACGATGGCGGTGGATTCCGCCAGCACAATGCCGCCGTCGTTGATGATCGGCGCGGTGCCCAGCGGATGCAGGGCCTTGTACTCGGGCGGAGCCAGCCGCGTGACGGGGTCCCGTGTGTAGACTTTCAGTTCATACGGGATGGCGAGCTCTTCGCACAGCCACACGATGCGCTCGGATTGCGATTTTCCCAGGTGATGGACGGTCAGCATGGCGACGGCTCCTTCTGTTTGGATGGGCCTGCGGATAGTCGAGCTACTCTACCCTTTTCCCCGCTGCACAAGGAGATTCCACATGGTTGACGAACAGGATAAGAAGCACCTTGCCAGATGCGTCGCGCTGGCCAGGCAGGCGCTGGATTCCGGCGACGAGCCCTTTGGATCGGTGCTGGTGTCCGCCGACGGCAGGGTGCTGTTTGAAGACCACAACCACGTGGCCGGCGGGGACCACACGCAGCATCCGGAATTCGAGATCGCCCGCTGGGCGGCCAACAACGTGCCGGAAGCCGAGCGCGGGACCTGCACGGTCTATACGTCGGGCGAGCACTGCCCCATGTGCTCGGCGGCGCATGGATGGGTGGGACTGGGCCGGATTGTGTACGCCGCCTCGTCCAGGCAGTACGCCGAATGGATGCAGGGCTGGGGAGTCCCGGCGTCGCGCGTGCGGCCCTTGTCCATCGCGCAGGTCGTGGAAGGCGTGGAGGTCGAGGGGCCGGTGCCGGAATTTGCCGAGCAGGTCCGCTTGCTGCATCAGGAGAAGGTGCGACGCCGGGCTTAGCACGCTGCAGGAAGGGCCTGAGGGGTTTCGGGGGAATAGGTTTGCTGGCTAACGAACAGATACATATCCTCGGAAGACAGCAATTATTTGAGCGTAATGGTCATGCTAAGTTGGCGCCCGTGCCGTAATCGGGGTCAGGGCCAATCGGTCCTGACCCCGTTCAACGAAAAAGCCACGGCGCTCCCTTATTCCCCTCTTGATACAGACCATGCAAACCAACGTTGATCGCGACACCAGCAACGCATCGGGAATCAAACGCAAGTCCGGCTTTCTACTCTTCGCGTTGGGCGTAGCCTTTGCCGCCGCGCCGGCCATTGCCGCACAGGATCCGGGCGCGGCCGTTCTGCCCCAGCGCGCTCACCAAGCCACGCAAGCGCCCGCAACGCAAGCGCCCGCGCCGCAAGCACCCGCGCCGGCCGGCGCCGCGTCCGCCCTCGCGCCCGTGCAAAAGACCGACATCAAGAGCCAGGCCGCCTACGAACGCCTGCTGAACAACAGCGGCGTTTCCGTGCAGTGGCTCTGGTCCGCGCAGCGCGGCCATCTGAGCGCGAAGGATGTAAACGACGTGGTGCGCATCGACGGCACGCAGGCCAACTTCGAAGGCACGCTGAAGGTCAACGGCGAGATCGTCTCGATCGACAGCGACCGCTTCCTGTTTCGCGGCACGATCCTGATCCTGGATGCGCCGGACAAGGGCCGCAGGTGCGAGCGCACCGGCGACTTCGAGTTCAAGGCAACCGGCAAGCGCAAGTACTGGCGCCTGCAGCAGATGGAAAGCTGCGGTCGCCTGACCGACTACGTCGATATCTACTATTAACCGCCAGACAACCGCCACGGCCCATATGCCCCCTACCGCGATCAAATGGCTTTCCAGCATTGTGTTCGGGCTGCTTGTCGGCAGCGCCACGTTTAGCGTCACCCACCCGCTGTTGCTGATCGTGTTCGGGCTGCATCAGCCGGCGGGCGAGCCATTCGTTCCCTCCGATCCCGCCGTCATGGAAAGGATGCAGCTGGCGAGCGTAGTTCTATACGCCTTGATCGCCATCGCGGTCGCCGTGGCGTTGGCTCGCATCTCCAACATGCGGCGCCTGATCGGTTGGGGATGCCTGCTGCTGGGCGTCGCCTTGCTGGCGACGATACCCGTCAACCTGCTGCTGATGGATCCCGCCGTCTATGGCCCCTCGGCCGCGGACGCGCGGGACGCGAAGACCGCGCTTTTCTTCTTCATGCTGATCTTTGGCTTGCCTTACCTGGGCGGCGGCCTGCTGCTGACGATCGCGGGCACGGTGCTTATCCGCAAGAATCGCGACAAGCCGGCCGTTTCATAAGGCCGGGCGCGCCCGCCAGGGCGCGCCTTGTCAAACCACCGGCAGCTTCAGCACCTGCTCGGTCGTCAATACATCCCCGAACGTGTCGTCGATGCTGGCCAAGGCGGCGCGATGCAGGCTGTCGTGCCCCACGACGCTGCCGTCGGCCCGGTCCAGGTCCCGGGTCGCGCACGCGTCCTCCGCCACGATGACCTCATAGCCCAAGGGCACGGCGTCGCGCGCCGCGCCGGCCACGCAAGCGTGCGTCATCAGGCCGGTGATCACCAGGGTCTTGACGCCGGCGGCCTTCAATTGCTGGTCCAGGTCGGTCGTGGGAAAGACGCTGACCGAGGATTTGCGCACCACCGTGTGATGCGGGGCCGGCTGCAGGTCGACATGGAACTCGCCCGCGGGGCTTTGGTCGGCGAAGACCGGGCTGCCGGCGGGCGTCACGTGCTGGATATGGAACACGGGAATCTTGGCCTCGTCCGCATGCGCGATCAGGCGCTGCGCATTGCTCAGCGCCGCCTTGCCGTCGGGAATCGGCATCTTGCCGTTGAAGTACTCGTTCTGGAAGTCGATCACCAGCAAGGCGGTGGTGGACGCGTCGATGGATGCCGGGGCGGTGGCGCCGGCCAGGGTGCGGATAGTGGGATGGTTCATGGTTTGCCCTCTGCGATGTTGAACGGTAGCGGCGGCCCGCGACGGGTAGCCGCAAGTTGGATGCAGACCTCAGTGTCCCGCCGGAGCCGCTTTGGCGATAGTGGCCCGATGGACAACAATTGATAGAATCGGGCCAACCTTCCCCTTGCCTCTGGCTCGATCAAAAGATGCATACCGTCGCCGTCATCGCCTTCGAAGACATCAGCCCTTTTCACCTGTCCGTGCCCTGCATGGTGTTTGGCGACGACCTGGCCAGGCTCGGCGTGCCGCGCTACCGGCTGCTGATCTGCGGCGAGAAGACCGGGCCGATCCCGACCATGTCGGGGTTCAAGATCGAGGTGGAGCACGACCTGTCGGCGCTGGCAGAGGCCGACACCATCATCATGCCCGCCTGGCGCGATCCCGAAGAGCCCGCCCCGCCCGCCTTGCTGAAAGCCTTGCGGGCCGGCCATGCGCGGGGCGCGCGGATTGTCGCGCTGTGCCTGGGCACCTTCGTGCTGGCCGAAGCCGGCTTGCTGGAAGGCCGCGGCGCCGCCACGCATTGGGCCTGGAGCGACGATTTCGTGCGGCGCTTTCCCAAGGTCCGGCTGGACCGCAAATCCCTGTACATCGACGACGGCGACATCCTGACGTCGGCGGGCACGGCCGCCGCCATCGACTGCTGCCTGCATTTGCTGCGTTGCGACCACGGGGCGGAAATCGCGAATCGCGTGGCGCGGCGCATGGTGGTGGCGCCGCACCGCGACGGCGGACAGGCCCAATACATCGAGCAGCCGCTGCCCGACCAGCACGGGTCGGACAAGCTCAGCGCCACGCTGGACTGGGCCATGGAGAACCTGCGCCAGCCGCTGACGCTGGACCTGCTTGCCGGCAAAGCCGGCATGAGCCGGCGCAACTTCACCCGCCGCTTCAAGGCCAAGACCGGCGCCACGGTGTCCCAATGGGTGCTCAACCACCGCCTGGCCGCGGCCCAGCGGCTGCTTGAAACCAGCAACAAGGGCGTGGACCTGATTGCCGACAGCGTGGGCTTCGGCTCCGCCGTGTCGTTGCGGCAGCACTTCACCCATACGTTTTCGATTTCGCCGTCGGCGTACCGCAGGCAGTTCACCGGCCTGTCCCGGTAGGCTCGCCCCGCCCTGTCACCCCAGGCGCAACTCCCGCACCCCGCGTCCCAGGCGGCGGCGCAGCAGGCTGCGCAGGGTTGCGCCGTCCGCATAGCCGACCTCCGCCGCGATCGCCTCGATGTTCAGGCGGCTGGTTCGCAGAAGATGAACGGCCCGCTCCACGCGCAGGTCCTGGAAGTACGACAAGGGGGATTTTCCCAGCACGGCCTCGATGCGGCGCTGCAAGGTGCGGGTGCTGGTGGCCAGGGCATCCGCCGCCGCGTCCAGCGAAAAGCCCTCGGCCAGCCGGTCGCGGGCCCAGCGCTCAAAGCGCTCGACGAGCGGATCGGCGCGCGCCAGATGGTCCGGAATCATGTAGGGCGCTTGCGAGGGCCGCGCGTCCACCAGCAGGTAGCGGACGACCACCGAAGCCAGGGCGGGACTGGCCTGGTTCAACAGCCACAGCGCCAGATCCAGATGCCCCATTGCGGCGCCGGCCGTCGTGAAGTTGCCCGAAGGCACCATCATCCGCGTGCTGTCCAGGCACACCTCGGGATAGCGCTGGCGGAACAGCGGCGCCAGCCACCAGGAAGTCGTCGCCTCCTGGCCATCCAGCAGCCCCGATTCCGCCAGCACGAAGGTGCCGATGCAGGCGGCCGCGATCTTCACGTCTTCGGCGCGGGCCTCGCGCAGCAGCGCCAGCGCATCCCGCACGTCGCGCCGGGCCAGCGCCGGCACCAGCTGGTCCGGCATCTTGGCGGCGATTGCCGGCACGATCAGCCAGTCGGGCTTGCCCATTGCGCTGGCGGGCTTGACCGGGACGCGCATGCCCAGGCCCGTGCGCACTTCGCCGCGCATGCCGACCACATTGATGTCAAACCGGGGGCCTTCGCCGGGTTGCTGGATCTCGGCCAGCTCGTTGGCGGTGGTGAAGGCATCCAATATCGCGGACAGGCCCGTGTCGAAACAGCCGTCCAGGGCCAGCACCGTTAGCTTCATGGCGGGAATAACTCCAAAAATGTCATTTACGACAATAGAGCGGACGTCCGTTCCTGTCTACAGTGAGCCCCAAGTACGCAACTCGCTGAACTACAGGAACCGGCATGGACCAACTACCGCATAGCCTCGACAACCCGATCTGGACGGCGCTTTCCACGGAACAGGCCCACCTCGGCCTGGGCAACGCTCTTGCCTGCCGCTACCACCCTGAAGTTGCGCCGTTTGCCGCGATGGAGTCCGAAACCCCCCAGGCCTGGCTGGCGCTTGGCCGGCTGCTGCCGTCCGGCCACCAGGTTGCGCTGCTTTCCCCCCAACCGCCCTCGCCTCCCGATTCGCTTCGGGCGCAGCCGGTGGGCGTGATCCACCAGATGGTGGCGACCGGCCCCGAGCCCGGCGGCGCGGACGATCCGGATGTGATCCCCTTGCGTCACGCCGATGCGAACGACATGTTCGACCTCGCGCACAAGACCAAGCCGGGTCCCTTCTGCAAGCGCACGCACGAAATGGGCAACTACATCGGCATACGCGTGGGCGGCCGCCTGATTGCGATGGCGGGCGAGCGGATGCACCCGGCCGGCCACGTCGAGATCAGCGCGGTCTGCGTGGACGACGCGTGGCGCGGCAAGGGCATTGCCGCGCGCCTGGTGCAAAGGCTGCAACGGGATATCCAGCAGCGGGGAGAATCGCCGTTCCTGCATGTGCTGAGCGACAACCGCAATGCAATCGCGCTGTACGAACGCCTGGGATTCGCGCTGCGGCAGACGTTCTTTCTCAGCCTGATCGGACTCGCCGAACAGGGCCCGGACCTGGCATAGCTGGCGCGTCCATGCCTAGGATTGCGCCGCATCCCAGACTTTCAGGACCTGGGTGATTGCGGCATCGAAGTTCGGGTAACGGACGCCGTCGCGCGCCAGCGTGGACACCCCCACCAGGAAGCTGTCAAAAACGGTCGCGAGCGACCGCGCGTCGGCATCGGCGCTGAGCTCGCCGCTGGCGATGCCGCGCTCGACGCAGCGCAGGAACCCGGCGCGGGTCCGCTGGCGCGAGTCCGCCAGAGGCTTGGCGACCGCCGCGTGCTCGGGAGTGGGCGCGCTCATGACGCCCAGGGCCACCATGCAGCCTTTGGGATGCCCCCATTCGCACTGCATCTTCGCCGACCGGCGCAGCGCGAGTTCGATGGCCTTCCGAGGGGCGATTTCATCGTCCCAGAGGCTGTCGTTCACGCGCGCGTAAGTGTCCAGGTAGCGTTGCACGGCTTCTGCGTACAAGGCTTCCTTCGACCCAAAGGCCGCGTAGAAGCTGGGCGCGGAGATGCCCCCGCCGATGCCCGCCTTGAGCTGGGCAAGCGAGGTCGATTCGTAGCCCTGCTCCCAGAAAAGATTCAATGCCTGGTCGACCGCCTGCTCGCGGTCGAATGCGCGAGGCCTGCCCATCTGCGCCATTTCAGCCCTCCTTGATCCCGACATAAATACTACTCGATACATAAGTCGTTGACAACGCGAAGCCGGCCCGACTACATTTGTACTGATCGATACATAACTAAGGCAATCCCGCCGCTGCGGACCAGCCCGGTTGCCTGCCGTCTCGATCCGGGTTCATCTTCTTAAGGATTCTTGCGTGAGTCACTCTTTCATTCATACCGGACAGCCTGAGTCCGACCGCCTCCCCATCGCCGGGCTCCTGGCCCTGGCCATGACCGGCTTCATCTGCATCGTGACCGAGACCCTGCCCGCGGGCCTGCTCCCGCAGATCAGCGACGGGCTGGGGGTCAGCCAGTCGCTCGCGGGGCAGATGGTCACGGCCTATGCCTTGGGCTCGCTGCTGGCCGCCATACCGCTGACGATCGCCACGCGCGGCTGGCGCCGCCGCAACGTCCTGCTGATGACCATCGTGGGATTCCTGGTCTTCAATTCCGCCACTGCCCTGTCTTCGAATTACTGGCTGACGCTGGTTGCGAGATTCTTTGCCGGGGTTGCCGCGGGGCTGGCCTGGAGTCTTTTGGCGGGCTATGCGCGGCGCATGGTCGCCCCTTATCAGCAGGGGCGCGCACTGGCGCTTGCGATGGTGGGCACGCCCATCGCCCTGTCCTTGGGCGTCCCGCTGGGGACATTGCTGGGGTCGACGGTGGGCTGGCGCATGGCGTTCTGGATCATGTCCGCGTTGACGCTGGCGCTGATCGCCTGGGTGCTTGCCAAGGTGCCCGACTATCCCGGGCAGTCCGCCCATGAACGGATGCCGCTGCGCAGGGTGTTCACGACGCCGGGGGTCCGGGCCGTGCTGGCTGTGGTGGTGGCGTGGATGCTCGCCCACAACATCCTCTATACCTACATTGCCCCTTTCGTCGCGCCTGCCGGACTGGCCGGGCGGGTAGACCTCGTGCTGCTCATATTCGGTACGGCGGCGCTCGTCGGCATCTGGATCACGGGCAAGCTGGTTGACCGCCACCTGCGCGCGACGGTGCTGGCGAGCCTTGCCGCGTTTGCGCTCACGGCGCTGGCGTTCGGCCTGGCGGCGGCCAGTCCTGCCGTGGTTTACCTGGGCATGGCCGTATGGGGCGTGAGCTTTGGCGGCGCGGCGACGCTGCTGCAGACCGCGCTGGCGGACGCCGCGGGCAAGGGCGCCGATGTGGCGCTTTCGATGAATGTCGTGGCATGGAACGGCGCCATTGCGGCGGCGGGCGTGGTGGGAGGCATGCTGCTGGAAACCTGGGGGGTCGGCGCCTTCCCGTGGGCACTGGTGATCCTGGCGGCGATCGCGCTGGCCATCGTCTCGTCGTCGCATGCGCATGCCTTCCGGCCCGGACTGCGCAGCGCCGGCGCGGTGGCCATCGGCCACTAGGCTGGGCGAGCATTTCAGTTTGAAACGTTTGGGGGCTTTTGGTCTAAATCCCCTTCTAAAGGACGCCGGTACAATTCCCGGCGATTCCTCTAATTTCTTTCCCGGCCGGCCACACCCCCATGTCCAATCTCATCGTCCACGGCGGCACGCCCCTGCGCGGCCGCGTCGTCCCTTCGGCCAACAAGAACGCGGTGCTCCCGATCCTGTGCGCCACGCTGCTGACCGACCAGCCGCTGCGGCTGCACGGGGTTCCGGACATCACCGATGTCCGCAAGATCCTCGACATCTTCCGCACGCTGGGCAGCGAGATCCGGCTGGACGACGCGACGCGCACGCTGGAGCTGCACCACCGCGACACCGCGTTTGACGCCGCCGTTCACCGGCTGCCCGAAGAGATGCGCTCTTCGATCATGCTGGTGCCGCCGCTATTGGCCCGGTTTGGCGTGGCGCGCCTGGAAGACAACGTCAAGGGCTGCACGCTGGGCGTGCGCGAGATCGATCCGCACGTGGACATCTTCCGTTCGTTCGGCGGCGAAGTCGAACGCGCCAGCGGTTCCCTGCTGGTCCGCGCGAGCGGCCCGTTAAAGCCCACCCATCATTGGCTCGACTACGCGTCGGTGACCACGACCGAGAATTTCGTGCTGTGCGCGGCGGCCGCCGAAGGCGAGTCCACGCTGACCAACGCCGCCTCCGAGCCGCATGTGCAGGAATTCTGCCGCTTCATGGCGATGATGGGCGCCGACATCGACGGCATCGGCACCTCGCGCCTGACGGTGCGCGGCGGCGTGCGCCTGGGCGGCGGCGAGTTCACCTTCGAGGAAGACTTCCACGAAATCACGACCTTCCTCGCGCTGGGCGCGATCACGGGCGGCGACGTGGTGGTGCGCAACAGCACGCCCGGCAATTTTCCGCTGATCGACCGCACGTTCGCCAAGTTCGGCGTACAGATCGTGCACGAAAACGGCTGGTCGCGCGCGCTGCGCTCGGGGCCGCTGAAGGTGCAGACGCCCTTCACCAGCAATGTGCTGACCAAGGTCGAGGCGGCGCCGTGGCCGTACTTCCCGGTGGACCTGCTGCCCATCTTCATCGCGCTGGGCGTATGCGCCGAAGGCAATGCGATGTTCTGGAACAAGGTCTACGACGGCGCGCTGGGCTGGACCGGCGAGCTGTCGAAGTTCGGCGCGCATGTGTTCTCGTCGGACCCGCACCGGGTGGTGACCTTTGGCGGCACGCCGCTGACGCCGGCGGTGGTTGAAAGCCCCTACATCATCCGCGTAGCGATCGCCCTGTTCATGGTGGCCAGCAGCATCAAGGGCCGTTCGGAGATCCGCAACGCCACGCCGATCCGCCGCGCCCATCCGCGCTTTGTCGAGAACCTGCGCAGCCTGGGCGTGCAGGTGGAGTGGGCCAACGAGGAATAAGGCCTCAGGCTGCCGGCTTGGCGCCTTGCTCGGGCCTTTTGAAGCAGAGGACCTTGCTCACCAGTTTCTGCACGTCTTCGCCGAGCTGGTTCGAGGTAATGCTCTCCAGCACGATGATCCCGCGATCCGGCTTGGAGCGCGATGCCGTAATGCTGGCGATCGTGCTGGTCACCTTCAAGGCGTCCCCCGGCCGCGTGGGCCGTGTCCAGCTGATTTCGACGCCGGCGCCGATGACTCCGCCCGCCAGGGGCACGCTCTGGACCAGCAGGCGCATGGTGATCGCGGCGGTATGCCATCCGCTGGCGGCCAGGCCCTGAAAGAACGAGTCCTTGGCCGCCTCGGCGTCCAGGTGGAAGGGCTGGGGATCGAATTGCTCGGCGAAGCGGATTACCTGCCCTTCGTCCAGCTGGTGCGGCTGGCTGACGAATACGTCGCCGACCGCGAGGTCTTCATAGAAGAGCGATTGCGGGCCTGGTGTGGATGCCATGCTGATATCTCCTGCGGCCCCGTGTCGAACGAGTGGGCGGCCGTTCGCAATTTTAAATTATTGCCTCGCCCGGAGCGCGACTTCTGACTTCTTCCTGAATGTTATTGTGATGCGTCTGCTCACGCCCGCGCCCCGCCCGCGGGTCAGATCGCCATACACAAGGAGCCGCAATGAAGTTGATCCCGTCCCTGTTGCTGGGCGCCGCCGCGCTGATGCCGGCCGCTGCCGCCACGGCCGCGCCAGCGACCTATGACCTGGATCCCTCGCATACCTACCCGAGCTTCGAGGCCGATCACTTCGGCGGCCTTTCCACCTGGCGCGGCAAATTCAACCAGTCCCGCGGCGTGGTCGTGCTGGACCGCGAGGCGCGCACCGGCACGGTGGAAGTCACGGTCGACATCAACTCGGTGGATTTTGGCCACGACGAGATGAACCAGCACGCCGTCGCCCCAGACATCTTCGACGCGGCCAAATACCCCACCGCCACCTTCAAGGGCAAGTTCACCAAGTTCGACGGCGACCGCCCCAAGGAGGCGACCGGCGACCTGACCCTGCGCGGCGTCACACGGCAGGTCAAGATGGACATCGACGACTTCAAATGCATCGACCACCCCATGCAGAAACGCGAGGTATGCGGCGCCGACGTGTCCACGAAATTCAGCCGCAAGGACTTTGGATTGACCTTCGGCCTGGACATGGGCTTCAAGCCCGAGGTGGAACTGGAGATCCAGGTGGAGGCGGTGCGGCGCCCTTGAAGTAGGCCTTCCGCCCGCCTCAGTTCGCCATCATCTCCACCACCGCCCCTCCGCTGCCGTAGAGGGGCGCATACTCAAGCACTCTTGCGCCCTGGAGCCTGCCGTCCAGCGCCCCCAGCACCCAGTAAAAGTGCTTGAACCCCATGTCCGCCCGCGCCTCGCGCGCGTAGTGCGGGATCTGGTCGCGCAGTCCGGCCGCATCGCCAGCTTCCATCATGTCCAGGATCCGCCGGTTCCAGGCATCGTCCGCCTCGCTGATGATGCGGTCCTGCTCCAGTTCCACGGGTTCGCGGAACATGGAGTTCGACAGGCCTCCGATGCCCAGCACGGCAACGCGCTTGCCCTGGCGGCCCGCGCACTCGGCGGCCAGCCGGCCCAGCGCCTCGGTCTGCGCGCCATCGTGATAAAGGTTGTTGGCGGCGATCACCGTGGGCAAAGACGTGCCGCCGAAGCCCATCATGGTGCTGGCGGCGATGGTGCCGGTATCGACAGGAAAACCGTCGTAGTCGACTCCGCGCGCGTGAACGCCGGCCGTTGCGCAAGCCTGGACGCAGGCCTGCGCCAATGGCGCATCGCTGGCGATATCGAACGGCAGTTCGCCGAACTCGTGCCAGTTCTCGTCCACGTGCAGGCCGATGCTGCGTGCGCGTGTGATCCACAGCTGGTCCAGCACGGCCATCCATTGCGTGGAATAGACAAGCACGCAGTCGGGGCGCGATGCCGCCAGCGCCGCGCCCGCGGCGCGCATGGCGCAGGCGAGCCGTCCCCAGGGGGCGACGTCGGGACGCAGCTGCGGCAAGGGGCTGCCCGGGACAAGGAATGCGGATACGACGGTCATGGCGATTTCTCCGAGAGGCCTGGGGCGCGTCCGGCGCGCCCTCTTCCGGCAATGGGCGCGCTCAGGCGCCGGCGGGTTGGGCGATGCGCGACAGGCCGGCGTCCTGCAGATTCCATTCCATGATGGCGTTGCCGGTGCCGATGACGGAGCCATAGCCGTAGAAGCGGCCGGGCAGTTCGGGATAGTCCATGGCCGCGTGCATCCAGGTGAAGGCGCCGGACTTGACCTCGGCGAAAGCCTCATCGATGAACTGCGGCAGCAGCTGGAAGGTCTCGCGCATCCTGCCCTGGCGCATCAGGTCGATCATGCGGATGTCCCACTTGTAGCCGTCGTAGCGCTCGGGATGCTCCTTGGACATGTCCTCGGGAATGGCAGGCTCTTCGTGGAAGTGCCAGTGCGACAGCGTATTGCTGGCCAGCAGCACCGCGCGCCGCCCGGTCTTGCGGATGGCTTCGCGCGTGGCGCGGCCCAGCAGGTCCATTTCCCCCAGGCCCTCCCTGGTGTCCAGGTAGTAAGGCGTGTTGTTGGCGGAAATGCCCACGACCGGGATGTCCCATTGCGGCCGCACCATGTGCAAGGTGGTGATGGTGCCGTAGTCCACCCGGAAGCGCGGGTTGCGCATCATCTTCGTGACCAGGCCGGCGCGCCTGCCTTCCTCGCAGCAGGCCTCGGCCAGTTCCACATCCACGTTCAGCGAAAAGTCGTAGCGGAACAGGTTGGGGAAGATGGGATCCACGGACTTGCCCGCCAGCTCGGGCACGCCCAGGAAGTGATGGCCGACCTGGGTGATCCAATGCGGGGAATGCACCAGCAGCACGTCGGGCTTGAGCCGTTCGATGCTGTCGCGCGCGTGTTCGTACGCCCAGCGCAGCATTTCCCAGCCGCCTTGCGAGCGGGGTTCGTTCTGGGGCGGGTTTTCGCCGTAGACCAGGTGCGGAGGATGCGGGGCCAGGAAGCCCGAGAGGATTTCGCCGTCTTTCATGGTGTCTCCGTGGTGGCCTACGGGTCTTGCCATTCGACCTGCGGCCGGACTGACGCGTGATGTCGGGGCCGCTCTGTGGCGGCATTCATTACGTATACGTACAAATAACCCAAAAAACCGGCGGATGCGCCTAGGGAAAATCCCTGTAGGGCGCATCCCCCCTGTCGCGTCTTCCGGACTAGTCGGATTCGGCTTGCCCGCGCTGCGCCTGCGCCAGGAAATCCAGCACCGCCCGGTAGGACCCCTCGTTGCCCGCGGCATTGGCCGACGGCGTGCCGCCCGCGTCCAGCAGCAGTCCCGACATCGCATGCGGCTTGCTGATCAGGGTGGCGGGCAGATGGGGATAGTGGACATGGTGCCCCGCCCCCGCGCACACGTAGTGGAACGACGGCAGCGCATCGGCCTGCCGCCGGCGCACCACCATTTCCGAATAGGCCGTGCTGGGCCAGAAGCCGTCGTCCGAGGCGCTGACCAGCATCATCGGGCCGGGATAGTTCTCCACCGGAATGCGCGCGCGCTCGAACGCGGCGGCATCGCGCGTGGCGCTCAGGAAGGCCAGGGTCTGGCGATACGGCGGCTCGGACGCATAGGCCGCTTCCCAGTCCGCCGTGGCGTTGTCCCGCCACAGGTGCGGCAAAGGCTCGCCCTGCCTGGTCCACACCTGGGCGTTGCGTCCCGTGCCGGGCGCGCCGGCGCTGACCACCCCATGCATCACGGGCGACGGCACATACGCGACGACGGCGCTGACCAGTTCCGGATAGTGCGAGGCCACCAGCAGCGAGGTCTCGCCGCCCCGGCTGATGCCCGACACGGCCACGAAGCCGCCGCGCGGCTGCAGGGCCTGGCGCACCCATTTCAGCGCCGCTTCGAAATACTCCAGCGGCATGTCGTTCAGGTACTTGGGCCGGCCGTCGTAATTGAATATGGCCAGCGCCAGGCACTGGTAGCCGCGAGCCGCGAACAAGGCCGCGCGCGGCGCATTCACGCCGCCCGAGGAGCCGTTCATGTAGATTACGACGGGATGCGGCCCCGGCCCGGCGGGCGTGTAGAGTTCGCCCGACACGGTCATGCCGCCCAGTTCCTCGCGCACGGCGCGGTGCGTGACGCCGTCGGCCAGGAAGTCCTGGACCAGCGTGGCCTCGGCGGACAGCGCGCCGCTTTCGGCGCGCACGCGCACGGTCAGCGCGTCGGTCCTGTCGGGCGGGAACACCACGCGGTCCATGTCCTGGCAGGCCATGGACCACACGATGCCCATGGCGGCCGGCTCGGCGTAGGCGCCCGATACGGGGCAATCGCGGCGCAGGTCCAGGCGGCCGTCGTGGCCCGCCACGAACACGGCCTCGGAGCGCCAGGCCGCGCCGCACATCGTCATGCTGGCAGTGACGGTGATGAAGGCGTAGGCGGGAAAGCCTTCGATGCGGATGTCGCGCTCGACGTCGATCAGCGCGCGTTCGGGCGTTACGGCAATGCGGGGTTGCGTCATGGCGCCTCCTTATGCCTTCAGGTCGGTCTTGGGCACGCCGTTGGCCTTGATGACCTGGGCCCACATGGCGGACTCGTCGGCGATGACCTTGTCCAGATCCGCCGACGACGTGAACTCCACGGCCACGCCCTGCTCGGCGAACTGCTGCACCAGGCTGGGGTCGCGCGTGCCTTCGCGCACCGCGTTCTCCAGCACCGTCGCCACCGCGGCGGGCATGGCGGCGGGGCCGGAAATCATCATGCGGGTGTAGAGCTCGAAGTCGTCGACGCCGGCCTCTTTCATGGTGGGCACATCCGGCAGGCTGGACAGGCGCTTGTCGGCGGTGACGGCCAGCGCCAGCAGCTTGCCCGACTTGATGTTCGCGAGCGCCGAGGTCGGAAAGTCGAAGGTGCTTTGCACGGTGCCGGCCATCAGGTCCAGCAGCGCGGGGCCGCTGCCCTTGTAGGGCACGTCCTGGAACTGCGTGCCCGTCTTGGACTGGAAATGCAGCAGGGCCAGGTGATTGATCACCCCGCGCCCGGCGTGCGCGCTGGTGATGTCGCCGGGCTTCTTCTTGGCCAGGGCGATGAACTCCTGCACGTTCTTCACGCCCAGGTCGGGATGCACGATCAGCAGCATGGGCGACTTGCCCATCGAGCCCAGCTGCTTGAAGTCCGACGGCTGGTACGGCAGGTTGTTGTAGAGCAAGGGATTCAGGATCATCCCGTTGGTGCCCGCGAAGCCCAGCGTGTAACCGTCGGGCTCGGCCCTCGCCACCGCCACGGTGGCGATGATGGCCTGGCCGCCCGGGCGGTTCTCCACGACGACGTTTTGCTTGAGCGTCTTGCCCATGCGTTCGGCCAGGGCGCGCGCGGCGATGTCGGTCAGGCCGCCGGGCGCAAAGCCCACCAGGAGGCGCACGGGCCGGGTCGGAAAGGAGTTCTGCTGGGCCCAGGCCGGGCGCGAGATCAGGGGCAGCGCGGCAAGCGCGCCCAGGGCATGACGGCGGGTGAATCGCATACGGCTCTCCAGACTGGGGCAAAGGCCAACGCGCGGCCAGGGAACGGCCGCGAGGCAAGACGATGAAATGGGGAAGGACGTACAGGCCGGTCGCCGAACGGCGGCGGTCACATGGATCGTATGTTGTATGCAATACAACGGATGGGCTATCTAGGGATATCCCGGGGCGGCCCTTTGGGTCTGCGTTGCAGCGATTTCGCTAAACGGTATTTGGTATGCGATCGCAGGGGACCGGCTGGCGACCAAGGGTGCCGCTCAGCCGCCCCGCGGGCTTCGGCTGGTCAGGCCTTGGCCATCAGCTTCTTCCAGCCTTCCAGGCCCAGCTTGTGCATCGTCTCGATGTTCTTTTCGTAGATGTCGGCGGCGTCCGGGAAGGACTCCACCGCGCGGTCGATGCTGTCTTCGCGCAGCAGGTGCAGGATGGGGTATGGCGAACGGTTGGTGTAGTTCTCGATGTCGTCCGGCTGCGTGTCGGCGAACTGGAACTGCGGGTGAAAGGTCGCGACCTGCAGTTCGCCCACCAGGCGCATGCGCTTGAGCAGGCGGTCCGACAGGTCCTCGAAGTCGTTGAAGTCCAGGAAGTCGTCCAGCGCGTCGGGGAGGATCAGCAGCGTCGTGTCGATCTTTTCGGGATCGGCCTCGGCCAGCAGCGCCAATTCGTCCTGCAGGTCGGTCAGGACGCCTTCGGCGTCGGTGGCGTCGCTGACGGCAAAGCGGATCTGGTCCTTGACCTGCACCGCCTTGGCGAAAGGACAGAGGTTCAGGCCGATCACGGCCTGGTTGAGCCAATGGCGGGTTTCGGCAACCACATTGGCGTAAGCGTCGGAAGTGGAAATCATCTGGGTCAGGCGGCCGGCATGGCGGCCATGGTCTGGGCCACGGCTGCAGTCAGTTTCTTGCCATAGGGCACGTGCAGGAATTCATTGGGGCCGTGGGCGTTGGACTTGGGGCCCAGCACGCCGCAGACCATGAACTGCGCCTTGGGAAAGCCCTTCTGCAGGATGCTCATCAGCGGAATGGTGCCGCCCTGCCCGATGTAGCCGCAAGACGCGCCATAGTATTGCTGGGACGCGGCATCCAGGGCCTGGGTCAGCCAGGGCACGGATGCGGGCGCGTTCCAGCCGGTGGCGGCGCCTTCGTTGGCCTTGAAGATGACCTTGGCGTTGTAGGGCGCGTCGGCTTCCAGCAGTTCCTTGATTTCCTGCGAGGCGGCCACGGCATCCACCAGCGGCGGCAGGCGCAGCGACAGCTTGAACGCGGTGCGCGGACGCAGCACATTGCCGGCGCTGGACAAGGGCGGCAGGCCTTCGGCGCCGGTCACGGACAGCGTCGGGCGCCAGGTGCGGTTCAGCAGGGCCTCTTCGGGTTCGGTCGTCATGGGCAGCACGAAACCGCCTTCCGCGCCGCAGCTCCAGGGGAACCGGCGCCAGACTTCGTCGCCCAGGATGCGGGCGGTGGCGGACACCTGTTCGATGCGTTCGGCGGGAATCTCGCAGTGCAGGCTTTGCGGCAGCAGGCGGCCGGTGGCGCTGTCTTCCAGGCGGTCCAGCAGGTGGCGCAGGATGCGGAACGACGACGGCACGACGCCGCTGGAGTCGCCCGAGTGCACGCCTTCGTCCAGCACCTGGACTTCCAGCGTGCCGGCCACCATGCCGCGCAGCGAGGTGGTCATCCAGAGCTGGTCGTAGCTGCCGGCGCCCGAGTCCAGGCACACCACCAGGGCCACGTTGCCCAGGCGGTCGCGCAGCGCGTCCACATAGGGCAAGAGGTCGTAGCTGCCGGATTCTTCACAGGTCTCGACGATGCCCACGCAGCGCGGGCGCGGAACGCCCTGCTTGTCCAGCGCCATGATGGCGGTCAGCGAGGCGTACACGGCGTAGCCGTCGTCCGCGCCGCCGCGGCCATAGAGCTTGCCGTCTTCGTACTTGGGCGTCCACGGGCCCAGGCCCGCGCGCCAGCCCGAGAATTCGGGCTGCTTGTCCAGGTGGCCGTACAGCAGGATCGTGTCGCCGTTGTCGCTGCGGGTGGCGGGCGCGTCAAAGAAGATGACGGGCGTGCGGCCCGGCAGGCGCACCACTTCCAGCTTCAGGCCCGAGACCTTCTGCGCCTCCACCCATTGCGCCGCGTCGCGCACCACGCGCTCGATGAACGCGTTCTTTTCCCAATCGGCGTCAAACGCCGGGCTCTTTGCCGGGATGGCGATGTAGTCGGTCAGCGCGGGGATGATCTCGTTGTCCCACTTGTCGTCCACAAAGGCCTGGAGGGCTTTCGGATCAAGGGTGGGCGGCAGTGCGTCTTCGGGGATACGTGCGTTCATGGCGCGGGATCCTGTGTGTGCGGGGATGGGCAATCCGCTATTTTATGCCTGGGTCCGCCGGACGGCATCTTTCGTCCCTATTTGTTAATGTGGGACGGTGTCTGACACCGGAGGAAGCTGAGGTGTCAGACACCTTTTTAGGTGTCTGACACCTTTTCCGGGGTGTTGCGGCCAGCCGCCCTGGCCGGCTTTTGCAATCGCGGCTCAGGCGCCGATCAGCGCGGGCTCGCCGCCGCGGCCCAGGGCCGGGGCATCGGCGTCGATCACCCGGCCGGTCTGCAGCTTGAACACCGCCACGGCCTCGCGCAGGCGCTGCGCCTGGGTTTCGAGCGAGGCAGCGGAGGCCGCGGCCTCTTCGACCAGCGCCGCGTTCTGCTGCGTCACGCTGTCCATCTGCGACACCGCCTGGTTCACCTGCTGGATCCCTTGCGATTGTTCTTCGGAGGCGCTGGAGATCTCGTTGATGATGTCCGTCACGCGGCGCACCGAGGTCACGATCTCCTGCATGGTCGCGCCGGCGGCTTCCACCTGGTCCGAACCGACGGACACCTTCTGCACGGAGTCGTCGATCAGGCCCTTGATCTCCTTGGCGGCGGCCGCGCTGCGCTGCGCCAGGGCGCGCACTTCGCTGGCCACGACCGCGAAGCCCTTGCCCTGCTCGCCCGCCCGCGCCGCTTCCACGGCGGCGTTCAGCGCCAGGATGTTGGTCTGGAAGGCAATGCCGTCGATCACGCCGACGATGTCCGCGATGCGGTTGGAACTGTCGGCAATGCCGCGCATCGTGCCGACCACGTCGCTCACGGCCTGGCCGCCGCGCGTCGCCACCGCGGACGCGGCCACCGCCAGCTGCGAAGCGTTGCGCGAGCTTTCGGCGTTGTTCTTCACGGTGGAAGACAGTTCGTCCATGCTGGCGGCCGTTTCCTCCAGGGAGGCGGCCTGCTGCTCCGTGCGCGAGGACAGGTCGATGTTGCCCGCGGCGATCTCGCGCGAACCGGTGTGGATCTCTTCCACGCCCAGGCGCACGGCGGACACGGTGCGCGCCAGGCTGTCCTGCATGCGCTTGACGGCGGCGTACAGGACGCCGATCTCGTTGTTGCCGCGCTGTTCGATGCGGTTGGTCAGGTCGCCGCCGGCAATGCGGTCGAACAAGCGGCCGGCCTCATGCAGCGGGCGGAAGACCGAGCGGGCGAAGACGGCGTACAGGCCCACCACCAGCACCCCCACCACCACCAGCAGGCAGATCAGGAAAACGATCGCGCCGTTGATGCGCGTGGCGGCTTCGCTCGCGACGCGCTGGCCCACTGCGTCCGCGTAGTCCACATACTGCTGGATTGCCTGCGTGAACGAGATGCCCATCGGCGTGACCTTCTCGAGGTTGATGCGGCCGGCCTCCTTGGCATTGCCGGCGCGGATGGCGACGATCAGCGGCACGATGGCTTCGCGCGCGTAGACGTCATAGGCGGCCAGCGCGGCGTCGAAGAGGGGCTTGCCCGCCGGCGTGAGTTCCGGCAGCTTGCGCGCCGTGTCGATCAGGCCGGTTGCCTTAGTCACGTAGCCGTCCAGCCGCTGCATGCTGGCCATGTTGTCCAGGCTCTTGCCTTCCAGCAGCGCGCTTTGCGCCGACAACAGCACCACGCGGGCCCGCAGCAGTTCCGACGCGGCGTCGTCCAGCGAGTTGGCGCGGACCAGGTTGGTGTCCAGCATCACCTCGATGGACGTGCGGTTGGACGTGAGTTGCTGATAGACCGCGATGCCGGTCACCAGAAAGAGTGCAAAGAAGACGCCCAAGGCGGTCGTCAGGATTGCGCGGATACTTAAATTCTTGAACATTGAAGCCACTCCGGGGGTTGCATAACGCTATCCCCTTAACGGCTCAATGCAATGAAAAGTTAAATATCTCATTGGGTTACACGCACATTTTCATGGCCGCGCCCCGGCCGCTGACGCAGCCGGGAAACGCGCGCGGCCAGGGCTCGACGTTCAACCGGGTTTCCAGCCTTCCGGAACGCGCGGCTTCTCGATCTGCGCGAAATGGCAGATGGCGTCCGCGATGCCCGAGAAGTCGATTCCGCCGAATTGGCCCGCCCGCGCCAGGCTGAAGGACTCGTGCACGGCCGCGGCCACCGGCATCGGCACCTTGGCGGCATGCGCGGCGGCGACGATCAGCGACATGTCCTTGTGCGCCAGGTCGATGGTGAAGCCCGGCGCGGTGTCGCCCACCAGCACCTTGTTAGGGAAGTTCATCCGCAGCTGCCCGTTCGAGGCGGACGTGCCGTACAGCACCTGCAGCGTCTTGGTGATGTCCAGCCCAAAGCGCTGGGACAATGCCAGGGCCTCCGCGTTCACCTGGCACAGGGTGACCGCCACGTAGTTGTTCACCAGCTTGGTACGCCCGCCCGTACCCACCGGCCCGCAATGGTAGGTGGTGGTGCCCATGGCGTCGAGCAGCGGCCGGACTCTGGCGAAGTCGGCCTCGCTTGCGCCCACCATGAACAGCGACTCGCCCCGGTCCGCGTGTTCGGCCAGGCGGCCGACAGGCGCATCCACCACGCTCAGCCCGAGGGCCAGCGCCTGCTCCTGGAGGCGGTCGGTCGCCAGCGGGTCGATGGTGCTCATGTCCATCAGCACGCTGCCCTTGGCGGCGTTGGCGAAAATCCCGCCGCTGCCCAGCGCCACCTGCTCGACTTCCTTGGACGAAGGCAGCATCGTCACGATGATGCCGCACTGCCGCGCCACGTCCGCCACGCTGGCGCCGGCCGCCGCGCCGGCCGTGACAAGCTCATCCACCGCCTTCTGGTTGATGTCCAGCACCACAAGCTCGAACCCTGCCCGGCGCAGGTTCAGCGCCATGGGCTTGCCCATGCGCCCCAAGCCGATAAATCCGATCTTTTCCATGCCTGTCTCCTGCCGGCGTCTGTCGCGCCGGATCGTCCTGCGGTTGATGGATCAAAAGCCGATGTAGGCGGTCTTGGTTGACGTGTAGAAGTCCACCGCATAGCGGCCCTGCTCGCGCGGGCCGAAGCTGGAGGCCTTCACGCCGCCGAAGGGCACGTGGTAGTCCAGGCCGGCGGTGGGCAGGTTCACCATCGTCAATCCGCTGCGCACATTGAGCCGGAAATGGTTGGCATGCTTGTGCGACGTGGTGCAGATGCCCGACGACAAGCCAAAGGGCGTGTCGTTGGCGACCTGCAGGGCCTCGTCGTAGCCGGACACCCGGATCACGGCGGCGACCGGGCCGAAGATCTCCTCGCGGTTGATGCGCATCGCGTTGCTGCTGTCCGTGAACAGGGTCGGCCGCAGGAAATGGCCGGCGGTGGATGCATCGGCCCGCTTGCCGCCCTCGGCCACGGTGGCGCCTTCGCCGCGACCCAACTCGATATAGCCCAGGATCTTCTCCAGTTGCGGCGCATTGATGACCGGCCCGATCTGCGTGGCCGGGTCCCGGGGGTCGCCCACCACCAGCTTGCGCATGCGTCCGGCCAGCGTCTCCACGAAGCGGTCATGTATGCCCTCGGCAACGATCAGGCGGCTGCTTGCGGTGCATCGCTGGCCCGCCGAATAGAAGGCGCCGTTCAGGGCGCACTCCACCGCCACGTCCAGGTCGGCGTCATCGAGCACCACCAGCGGATTCTTGCCCCCCATCTCCAGCTGCACCCGTATCATGCGTTCCGATGCCGCGGCGGCGATCTTGCGGCCGGTGGCGACGCTGCCCGTAAAGCTGACGGCGTCCACGCCCTCGAGCAAGGCTCGGCCAGCCGCCGCGCCTTCGCCATTGACCAGGTTGGCCACGCCGGGAGGCAGACCGGCGCGCTCAAGAATATTGAACAGTTCCCAGGCGACGCCAGGCGTGTGCTCGGAGGGCTTGAGCACCAGCGTATTGCCGAAGGCCAGCGCCGGCGCGATCTTCCAGGCCGGAATCGCGATCGGAAAATTCCACGGCGTGATCATGGACACCACGCCAACCGGGTGCCTGCTGATCTGCACGCCGATGTCCGGGCGCACGGACGGCAGGTTCTCGCCGCCATAGCGCACCGCTTCCCCCGCGAAAAACTGGAATATCTGCCCGGCGCGCACGACCTCGCCCAGCCCTTCGGCCTGCGTCTTGCCGGCTTCGCGCGAAACCAGGGCGCCCAGTTCTTCCTTGCGCGCCAGGATCTCGTTGGCGGCGCGGAACAGGATGTCGCTGCGCGACTGCGTGGTGCTGCGTTCCCAGGCGGGCGCGGCGGCGCGGGCGGCCTCCACCGCCTGCCGCATCTGCGCCTCGCTGGCGCAGGCGTACTGGCCGATCACATCCTGCGGGTCCGCGGGATTCAGGTTCGCCAAGGTGGCGTCGCCATTTACCCATGCTCCATTGATGAAATTCGCTTTCTGCGTCACTGTCCGCTCCTCGTCATGAATCGTTGATGGATCATGCATGGCCGCCCTTGCCCTGGCCCAGCACTGCCTCGCGAAACCGCGAGCGCAGGTAGGGGCCGTCGCGCGGCGGCAGGCTGCTGGGTTCGGGCGCCGCCGCCACCTTCAACACCAGGCATTGCAGGCCCGGCTGGTACAGGCCGGGGATTCTCTCCTCCAGTTCGCGCTCGCTGCGCAGCGTGGCGCAATCGGCGATGCCGCAGGCCCGGGCGATCCCGGCGATGTCCACGCCGCGTCCCGAATGGGCCGGCTGCATGCCGGTTTCGCCGTAGTGCTCGTTGTCGATCACGATGATCTTCAGGTTCGACGGCGCGCGCACGCCTATCGTAGCGAAGGATCCCATGCCCATCAGCATCTCGCCGTCTCCGGCAAAGGCCAGCACCTGGCGCCGCGGCTGCGCCAGCGCCAGGCCCAGGGCCACCATGCAGGCGCCTCCCATCGCGCCCCACACGTAGAAATTCCGGTCGTCGTCGCCGGCGGCCGAGGCGTCGTAGGTGGGATTGCCCAGGCTTGCCACCACCAGGGCATCGCCCCGTTGTTCAAGTATCCGGGCCACCGCC
Source organism: Achromobacter sp. NPDC058515 (assembly GCF_042721735.1). Lineage (NCBI taxonomy): Bacteria > Pseudomonadati > Pseudomonadota > Betaproteobacteria > Burkholderiales > Alcaligenaceae > Achromobacter > Achromobacter sp. NPDC058515. Next base: position 145,847 of record NZ_JBHXNI010000006.1, on the reverse strand, counting down.
GCCCGCCGGTTCATTGTCGCGCTAGCGTTCATATCGCTTGCCTCGTGCTACTTGTTGAAGTTCTTGATGCCCAGGATGCTCTGGGAGATCACCACGGCCACCGCCCGGTTCGAGTTGAACGCCAGCAGGCTTGCCGCGCGCACCGTTTCCGGCACGTCGCTGCCGTGCTCCACCCGCTGCACGAACACGCCGGCCCCGCGCAGCGCGGCCTCGGTGGACTGGCCCATGGGGCATTGCCAGGGATTGAACTCGCCCCATTCGCCGCGCATGGTGATGAGGCACAGGAACGGCATGCGGCACTCCTGAATCAGGGCCAGCATGTTGATGCAGTTGCCGACCCCGCTGGATTGCAGCAGCAAGACGCCCTTGGCTCCGCCCAGCCAGGCGCCGCCCAGCATCGCCACGCCCTCCTCTTCCGTGGTGAGGGAAATCGCTTCCACGCCCGGATCCGCCTCGAACAGCTTGATCAGCTGGCTGTGCCCCGCGTCCGGCACGTACGCCATCTGCGTGATTCCGGCCTCCTTCAGGTTTTGATAGACCATTTCGGGCCAACTCTCTGCCATGATTCGTTCCCTCTGGTGTGTGGATGAAGACTTGCCTGCGGCGCGAGCCCGCCGCAAACGGCTTGCGCCGCGTCCGTTCAGATCCGCGCGTTCAGCTTGCAGATGCCGGGCTTGGTGGGCGCGTAGGCATCCTCGCCCGGAATCGTGGCCACCTTCTGGTAGTAGTCCCATTCGCCCTTGGAGGCTGCGGCCGACTTGACCTGCATGAGGTACATGTCGTGCACCATGGCGCCGTCGGCGCGGATATAGCCCTTGGTGAACATGTCGTCGATCGGCATGGACTTGAGCGCGTTCATGACGGCGTCCGAGTCCGTCGTTCCGGCGCGCTCCACGGCCTTCAGGTAGGTCGTGACGGCGGAGTAGTCGCCCGCCTGGAAGGTGGTGGGCATCTTCTTGTTGCGCTCATGGAAGCGCTTGCTGAATTCGCGCGAGCGGTCGTCCAGGTCCCAGTACCAGCCGTCGGTCAGGTACATGCCCGCGGTCGTGTCCAGGCCCAGGCTGTGGATGTCCGTGATGAAGACCATCAGGCCGGCCAGGCGCATCTTGTCGCTGACGCCGAATTCCTTGGCGGTCTTGATTGAGTTGATCAGGTCCCCGCCGCCATTGGCCAGGCCCAGCACCTGCGCCTTGGATGCCTGCGCCTTCATCAGGTAGGAAGAGAAGTCGGACGTATTGAGCGGATGACGGGTCGACCCCGTGACCGAACCGCCGCTGGCCTGCACCACATCCATGCTGGCCTTTTCCAGTGAATAGCCGAACGCATAGTCGGCGGTCAGCATGAACCAGCTCTTGCCGCCCTGCTGGACCATGGCCGCCGCCGTGCCGCGCGCCTGCGCGGACGTCGAATAGGTGTAGCGCACCGTGTAGGGTGTGCAGGCCTCTTCGGTGAGGCTGTCGGCGCCCGCGCCCGCGCTGATGAAGACCTTTTTCTTTTCGGCGGCGATCGTGCTGATCGCAAGCGAAGCCGACGAATTGGAGCCGCCGACCACCAGGTCCACCTTGTCCTGGTCCCACCACTGGCGGGCGCGGTTCGACGCGATGTCGGCCTTGTTCTGGTGGTCGGCCGACAGGATCTCGATGGGTTTGCCCAGCACTTTGCCGCCGAAGTCCGCGACCGCCATGCGTATGGCGTCCAGGCCGCCCGCGCCGTCAAAGTCCGAGTACGGGCCGCTCATGTCGGTGACGAAGGCGATCTTCACCTTGTCGCTCTGGGCGCTTGCGCCCCCCGCCCCGCACATGCCGACTACCGCCAACGCGACGGCACCTAACACTTTCGTACTGGTTTCCACGTCTTGTCTCCTCGCTATGTCGGCCTTGCCGCAGGATCGCCAAAGCCATCTCTTTTTTTAATAATATATCTATCTACAATCTATTATCGGCATATCGTTAACCCGTAGAGCGGGGCCCAGCGACACGGCCTCATCCCTATAATCCGGTTTTCCAACTCCACGCCACACACCATGGATCTGCGCCAGATCGAGTGCTTTCTTTGCCTGTACCGGAACGGCGGCATGACGCGCGCCGCAGCCGAATTGGGCATCGTCCAATCCGCCCTGAGCACGCAACTGGCCAAGCTGGAAAAGACCTTGAAGGTCCAGCTGTTCGAGCGCTCCAGCCGGGGAGTCACGCCCACCGCCGCGGGCGTCGATCTCTACAAGATGCTGTTGCCCCTGTCCAAGGAGGTCGAGAGCGTGCGCCAGCGCATGCTGGACCTGAGCGGCGGCACGTCGGGCCTCATCCGCGTCGGCACGGTGCCCTCGCTGGGCGCCAGCATCGTGCCGCGCGCCCTCTCTCTTTACACCGCCGAAAACAAGGACGTCACCATCCGTTTGACCGAGGCCTACAGCGCGGGGCTGGTGGAACGGCTGGATGCGGGCGAACTCGATGTCGCCATCGTCAATCTCATCCAGCCGGTGCGCAGCCTGGAAACCACGCCGCTCGTCAGCGAGGAACTGGTGCTGGTCACGGCGTCGGACAGCGCGTTGCGCAACGTGGAATTCGGCGAGCTGCCCATCGACGCGCTGATCGTCCCGTCATTGGGCCAGGGCCTGCGCGCGATCATCGATCCGGTCTTGAAGAAGCGCAGCCCCGGCGCGCGTCCCCGGCTGGAGATGGACGCGCTGACCCCTACGCTGGAACTGGTCAAGTCGGGCGCGTGGGCCACCATCCTGCCCATCAGCGCCATCGCGCATGAACTGGACGCGGGCGCCCTGTCCGTGCGGCGGATCCACGCCGACATGCAGCGGCAACTGGTGGTGGTCAACCATCCGCGCCGCCCGCTGAGCCTGGCCGCGCAACGCTTCGTCGCCGCGCTTGCGTCCGAGGCGCACGACGCCGTGTCGCGCGCGCAGCGCTTCATGAAGTCGCTCAAGATCCGCAAATAGCCGCGGCGGCCCAATAAAAACACCCCGCCGGCCGGGCAGGATGCCCAGGCGGCGGGGTGTGTCGCGCATGCGCCGGGAAAACCACCCCGGCGGAAGCGTCAGCCTTTACTTCAGCCAGACGCGCGCGTTGCGGAAGATGCGCATCCACGGGCTGTACGCGCCGCCCGTGTCGGCATTGCCCCATTTCTCGGGCGCCCACGACATCATGACGTTGCGGGTCACGCGTTCCGGGTGCGGCATCATGACGGTGAAGCGGCCGTCGGCGGTGGTGACGGAGGTCAGGCCGCCAGGGCTGCCGTTCGGGTTGAACGGATAGGCTTCGGAGGCTTGCCCGTTGTTGTCGATGAAGCGCGCGGCGGCCAGCACGCGGCCGGCGTCGCCCTGTTGGGAGAAGTCGGCGAAGCCTTCGCCGTGGGCCACGGCGACCGGCACGCGGGCGCCTTCCATGCCGGCAAAGAAGATCGACGGCGACTTGGCCACTTCCAGCATGGACAGGCGGGCCTCGTACTTTTCCGACTGGTTGCGCGTGAAGCGCGGCCAGTGCTCGGCGCCCGGGATCATCGGGGCCAGCGCGGCCATCATCTGGCAGCCGTTGCACACGCCCAGCGCGAAGGTGTCGGGACGCGCGAAGTACGCGGCGAACTGGTCCGACAGCTTGCTGTTGAAGCGGATGGTGCGCGCCCAACCTTCGCCCGCGCCCAGCACGTCGCCGTAGCTGAAGCCGCCCACGGCGACCAGGCCCTGCACCTGCGCCAGGTCCACGCGGCCGGACAGCAGGTCGGTCATGTGGACGTCGATGGCCTCGAAGCCCGAGGTGTCGAACGCCCAGGCCATTTCCACCTGGCTGTTGCAGCCCTGCTCGCGCAGGATCGCCACGCGCGGACGCTTGGCCAGGTTGAGGAACGGCGCGGCCACGTCTTCCTGCGGATCGAAGGAAACGTTCGGGCGCATGCCCGGATCCTTCGTGTCGTTCCAGACATCCAGCTCGGCCTGGGCGCAAGCAGGGTTGTCGCGGCGCGACATGATGCGGTAGGACACTTCGCTCCAGGCGCGGCCCAGGTCGGCGCGCGGCTGGCCCCAGATCTTCTTGCCGTCGCGGTAGAACTCGACTTCATCGGCGCCGTTCAGGCCGCCGATGACGTGCGAGTGGGCCGACAGGCCCGCGCCGCGCAGCACCTGCATGACGGCGTCGCGCTGCGAGGCCGGCACCTGGATCACGGCGCCTGCTTCTTCGGTGAACAGCGCCTTGAGCGTCAGCTCGTCGCGCTGCACCGCCACCTGTTCGGGGCGGATCTTGTAGTCGCCCCAGTCCGCCGATTGCGGATCGAAGGTCAGCATGTCCAGGTTCACCGAGATGCCGGTGCGGCCGGCGAAGGCCATTTCGGCCAGCGTGGCGAACAGGCCGCCGTCGGAGCGGTCATGGTAGGACAGGATGGTGCCGGCTTCGGCCAGGGTGCGGATGGTGATGAAGAACGCGCGCAGGTCTTGCGGCGCGTCGATGTCCGGCACGGTCTCGCCGATCTGGTTGTAGGCCTGCGCCAGGATCGAGCCGCCCATGCGGTGGCGGCCGCGGCCCAGGTCGATCAGGATCAGCACGCTGTCGCCCGCGTCGGTGCGCAGCTGCGGCGTGAGGCTGGCGCGCACGTCGGCCACCGGCGCGAACGCCGTGACCACCAGCGACACCGGCGCCACCACCTGGCGCTGCTCGCCGTCCTGTTCCCAGGACGTCTTCATGGACAAGGAATCCTTGCCCACGGGAATGGACAGGCCGGTGGCCTGGCACAGTTCGCTGACGGCGGACACGGTGTCGTACAGCGCGGCGTCTTGCCCGGCCACGCCGCAAGCGGCCATCCAGTTGGCCGACAGCTTGATGTCTTCGAGGCGCGCCACGTCGGCGGCGGCCAGGTTGGTCAGGGCTTCGGCCACGGCCATGCGGCCCGAGGCCGGGGCGTCCAGCATGGCGATGGGGCTGCGTTCGCCCATGGCCATGGCTTCGCCGCGGAAGCCTTCGTAGTCGGCCAGCGTCACGGCGCAGTCAGCCACCGGCACTTGCCACGGGCCGACCATCTGGTCCCGGCTGGACAGGCCGCCAACGGTGCGGTCGCCGATGGTGATGAGGAAGGACTTGTTGGCCACGGTGGGGTGGCGCAGCACGCGGTAGGCGGCTTCGGTCAGGTCGATGCCGGCCAGGTCCAGGGGTCCGGACACGCCGGGCAAACGCTTGACGTCGCGCGTCATGCGCGGCGGCTTGCCCAGGATCACGTCGATCGGCACGTCCACGGGACGCACTTCGGCCTCGCCTTGCGGGCGGATGGCGTCCAGGCCGGGCAGGCCTTCGCCGTCCACCACGCGCAGTTGGCGTTCTTCGGTGGCCACGCCCACCACCGCGTAGGGGCAGCGTTCGCGGCGCGCGATGGCGTCAAAGCGTTCCAGGTCCTTGGGCAGGATCGACAGGACGTAGCGTTCCTGCGATTCGTTGCTCCAGATTTCGGCGGGCGACAGGCCCGACTCTTCGAGCGGCACGCGCTTCAGGTCGAAGATGGCGCCGCGGCCAGCGTCGTTGACCAGTTCCGGGAAGGCGTTGGACAGGCCGCCCGCGCCCACGTCGTGGATCGCGATGATGGGGTTGTTCTCGGCCTGCTGCCAGCAGCGGTCGATGACTTCCTGCGCGCGACGCTCGATTTCGGGGTTGCCGCGCTGGACGGAATCAAAGTCCAGTTCGGCCGAGTTGCTGCCCATGCTGATGCTGGAGGCGGCGCCGCCGCCCATGCCGATGCGAAAGCCCGGGCCGCCCAGCTGGATCAGCAGCGCGCCGGGCGGAATGACGTCTTTGTGCGTGAGGCCCGCGTCGATGCTGCCCAGGCCGCCCGCGATCATGATGGGCTTGTGGTAGCCCCAGCGCGTGCCGCCGGCCGTCTGCTCGAACGAACGGAAATAGCCCAGCAGGTTGGGCCGGCCGAATTCATTGTTGAACGCCGCGCCGCCGATGGGGCCGTCGATCATGATGGACAAGGGCGAGGCGATGCGCTCGGGCAGGCCGTGGTGGTCGGCTTCCCAGGGCTGCAGGGCGTCGTCGAAGCGCAGGTGCGACACGGTGAAGCCCGTCAGGCCGGCCTTGGGCTTGGAGCCGCGGCCGGTGGCGCCTTCGTCGCGGATCTCGCCGCCGTTGCCGGTCGAGGCGCCGGGGAACGGCGCGATGGCGGTCGGGTGGTTGTGCGTTTCCACCTTCATGAGGGTGTGCACGGTGGTGTCGCGGCGGATGTACTTGGCGCCTTCGGCGCCCTCGCCCGTCACGCCGGGCACGCCGGCCTGGAAGCGCTGCGCGGGCCCGCCTTCCATGATGGCGGCGTTGTCCGAGTAGGCGACCACGGTGCCTTCGGGCTGCGCCTTGTGCGTGGCGCGGATCATGCCGAACAGCGTGTTGGGCTGTTCCTGGCCGTCGATCACCCATTCGGCGTTGAAGATCTTGTGGCGGCAATGTTCGCTGTTGGCTTGCGCGAACATCATCAGCTCCACGTCGGTGGGGTCGCGCCCCAGGTCGGTGAAGGACTTGGCCAGGTATTCGATTTCGTCTTCGGACAGGGCCAGGCCCAGCGAGATGTTCGCTTCGGCCAGGGCCTCGGCGCCGCGCGCCTGCACGCCGACGGTCCGCATGGGCTTGCCGGCCAGCGGCTGGAACAGCGCCTGGCCGTCGAAGCCGGCATCCACCACGGTTTCGGTCATGCGGTCATGCAGGCAGTCCGCCGCGCGGGCCAGCATGGCGTCGTCGAAGGTCTTCGTGCCCAGCAGGCCGCGCTCGGGCGTGATCACGTAGCGCACGCCGCGTTCGATGCGGTGCACCGACGACAGGCCGCAGTTGTGGGCGATGTCGGTGGCCTTGCTGGCCCACGGGGAAATGGTGCCCAGGCGCGGGATCACCAGCAGGGACAGGCTCTTGGCCGGGGCGTCCGCCGTGCTGGGCGTGCCGTAGTCCAGCAGCTGGGTCAGGTGTTGCTGCTGTTCGGCCGTCAGGGCGGCGTCGGTGCTGACGAAGTGCTCGTAGCGGGCGGATATGTCGGCCACCGGCAGGCCGGCTTCCTTCAATTGCGCCAGAAGGCGATCACGTCGAAAGGAGGACAGGACGGAGGAACCAGGCAGATGCTGAACTAGGGACACGATGCGGGCGCCGTATAAAGAGGGGTGCAAAGAATCGATTTTACCCGTTTAAGGGGTTTTCCCGGAGCCGTTGTTCAAGAAGCGTCCCACCGGCCCATTCCGGCTATTGTTACAAAAGAATTCCACAAGCGATGGCTCCGCATGGTGCAGAGCAATATCCCGGTAAAGCGGTGGCGCCGCCCCGGTTTATTCATAGCGGCAACGGTCCGGCTGCGTGTGCTTGATGCAATGCACCATGTTGCTGCCGCCCCGCACCGCGGGAAAACACGAAGACCCGCCCCGGCGGGGCAACGGTAGGATGCAGCGACCCTACTAATAAAGCGCCTGCGCGCGCTGGCCGTTGCCTCACATGTCCCGCCCCGAAGCCCCCGCCGAGCCTGTCGAACCGATCATCCCCATAGAAGCAGATCCCGCCGTGAAGGTGCCGCTGGCCATCCAAGACTGGCTGGCCGTGATCCTCCTGGCGACCTTGGCCATCATTACCTTCCTGAACGTGCTGGTGCGGTATTTCACCGACCAGTCCTTCGCCTGGACGGAAGAAATCTCGGTGTTCCTGCTGATCGTGCTGACCATGGCGGGCGGCAGCGTGGCCTTTGTGCGCAACCACCATATCCGCATCGAGATCCTGGCGGACTCCGGTTCGCCGCGCCGCCAGCGCATCATGGCGCTGATCGCGAACGGCTGCGTGCTGGCGTTCTTCCTGCTGCTGACGGTGCTGTCGGTGAAGCTGGTGCTGGACGAATACCTGTACGAGGAAACCTCGCCGGCGATCGGCGTGCCCACCTGGTGGTATTCGATCTGGCTGCCGGTGATGGCCGCGGCGATCTCGCTGCGTACCGTCGGCACGCTGCGCCGCATCGCCAAGGCGCCGCGGGAAGGGCAGCAATGATCGCCACCATTCTCTTCGTCGTCTTCATCGCCCTGATGCTGATCGGCGTGCCGGTCGGCGTGGCGCTGGGCATCGGCGGCACCGTCGCCATCGTGCTGTCCAACCTGGACACGCCCTGGTATGGCCTCTTGACCGTGCCGCAGAACTTCTACGCCGGCTTGGCCAAGTACCCGCTGCTGGCCATCCCCATGTTCGTGCTGGTGGGTTCCATCTTCGACCGCTCGGGCGTGGCCAAGCGGCTGGTGGACTTTGCGATCGCCATTGTGGGCCGCGGCCCCGGCATGCTGCCGCTGGTGTCGATCGCGGTGGCCATGTTCCTGGGCGGCATCTCGGGCTCGGGGCCGGCGTGCGCGGCGGCCGTGGGCGCGGTGATGATCACCGCCATGTCGCGCGCGGGCTATCCCGGCTCGTTTTCCGCCTCGGTGGTCGCGGCGGGCGCCGCCACCGACATCCTGATTCCGCCGTCGGTGGCTTTCATCATCTATTCGGTGCTGGTGCCGGGCGCGTCCGTGCCCGCCCTGTTCGCCGCCGGCATGATCCCCGGCATCCTGGCCGGCTTCGCCCTGATCGTGCCCGCCGTCTGGCTGTCGCGCAAATACAAGATGGGCGCGCTGGAATCCCACCTGCCGCGTCCGCCCTTCTGGAGGAGCCTGCGCGAAGCGTCCTGGGGCCTGGCCGCGCCCGTGCTGATCCTGGGCGGCATGCGGATGGGCTGGTTTACGCCCACCGAGGCCGCCGTGGTGGCCGTGTTCTATGGCTTGTTCGTCGGCGGCTTCATCCACCGCACGATCAAATTCCGCGACCTGTACACCATCCTGCGCGAAGCCGCCGAGCTGTCCGCCGTCATCATGCTGGTCGTGACGCTGGCGGGCATCTTCGCCTGGGCGCTGTCCACGCTCAGCGTGATCGACCCGATCACCCACGCCATCGTCAATTCCGGACTGGGCGAATGGGGCGTGCTGGCGCTGCTGATCCTGCTGCTGATGACCGTGGGCATGTTCCTGGACGGCATCTCGATCTTCCTGATCTTCGTGCCGCTGCTGATGCCTATCGCCAATGCCTACGGCTGGGATCCGGTGTGGTTCGGCGTGATCCTGACCTTGAAGGTGGCGCTGGGCCAGTTCACCCCGCCGCTGGCGGTGAACCTGATGGTGTCGTGCCGCATCGCGCGCGTGCCCATGGAGTCCACGGTGCGCTGGGTGGTGTGGCTGCTGGGCGCGATGTTCCTGGTGCTGGTCGCGGTGCTGGTGTTTCCTGAGCTGGCGCTGTGGCTGCCGCGCAAGTTGGGCTATTGAGAAGGCCGGAAGGGGCGACCCGGAAGGCTGCACGGATATTCATTACAACAACAGACAGACTCGCAAAGAGAGGAGACGCAACATGAAATTCCGCAATTTGATCGGGGCCGCGCTGTGCGCCGCCGCCGTGGTGGGCATGGCGCCCGCGCACGCGCAGACTTACAAGCCCGAGTACAAGCTCTCCATCGTCGTGGGCACCACCTTCCCGTGGGGCCAGGGCGCGGTAATCTGGTCAGACCTGGTGCGCGAGCGCACGCAGGGCCGCATCAACATCAAGGTCTACCCCGGCACCTCGCTGGTCCAGGGCGACCAGACCCGCGAATTCACCGCCATCCGCCAGGGCGTGATCGACATGGCCGTGGGCTCCACCATCAACTGGTCGCCGCAGGTCAAGCAGCTCAACCTGTTCTCCCTGCCCTTCCTGATGCCCGACTACGCCGCCATCGACGCGCTGGTGCAGGGCAACGTGGGCAAGGAAATGTTCAAGCTCATTGAAAAGGCCGGCGTGGTGCCGCTGGCCTGGGGCGAGAACGGCTACCGCCAGGTCAGCAACTCCAAGCGCGAAATCAAGAAGCCCGAAGACATGAAGGGCATGAAGCTGCGCGTGGTCGGTTCGCCGCTGTACATCGACACGTTCACCGCGCTGGGCGCCAATCCCACGCAGATGAGCTGGGCGGACGCTCAGCCTGCGCTGGCCAGCGGCGCGGTCGACGGCCAGGAGAATCCCCTGTCGATCTACACCGGCTCCAAGCTGTACACCGTGGGCCAGAAGTACCTGACGCTGTGGAACTACGTGGCCGATCCGCTGATCTTCGTGGTCAACCGCGAAGTCTGGAATTCCTGGTCCGAGAAGGACCGCGACATCGTGCGCCAGGCCGCGCTGGACGCAGGCAAGCAGCAGATCGTGATCGCGCGCAAGGGCGTCACGCCTGAAGACCCGTCGCTGCTGAAGGAAATCGCCGGCCACGGCGTCACCGTGACCTCGCTGTCCCAGGCGGACCACGACGCCTTCGTCAAGGTCACCAAGCCCGTCTACGAAAAGTGGAAGAAGCAGATCGGCGAAGACCTGGTCAACATGGCCGAAAAGTCCATCGCCGAACGCAAGAAGTAAGCCCGCAACAGATTCGCAGCAAGCCCCAGGGGAACCGGCGGCGCAAGCCGCCAACCGAGGCAGGGACGTCAGATCCCGCCCACCAGACGGGCGCCGGCCACAAGCTGGCGCCCGTTATTTTTTTCTAGTCCGGATAGCTGACTTCCAGGATGTCCAGCTCATCGATGCCGCCCGGCGTGCGCAGCACGACCGTGTCGCCTTCCCGGGCCTTGATCAGCGCGCGCGCCACGGGGGAGATCCAGCTGATCTTGCCGGCCAGGGGTTCCGCCTCGTCGACGCCGACGATGGTGACGGTATGCTCTTCGCCCGCCTTGTCCACGTAGGTGATCGTCGCGCCGAAGAACGCCTGGTCGCGGTTAGGCTGGGCCTTCGGGTCCACGACCTCGGCGATGTCCAGCCGCTTGGTCAGGAAGCGCATGCGCCGGTCGATCTCGCGCAGGCGCTTCTTGCCGTAGAGGTAGTCGCCGTTTTCCGAGCGGTCGCCGTTGGACGCGGCCCAGGACACCACCTGCACGACCGAGGGACGCTCCACGTTCATCAGGTGCGTGAGTTCGGCGCGCAGGCGCTCGTACCCTTCGGGGGTGATGTAGTTCTTCGTGCCTGCGGGCAAGGCCTGGGCTTGCGGCAGATCGTCGTCGTCCTCGTGGTCGGACTCTTTAACAAAGGCTTTATTCATGGCGGTTGCGCCGCGGCGGCGCGATGACTGTCGATGGCTTGCAGGATGGACGGCGCGCGCCGCCCGCGTCAGAACCAGTCGTGCCAGACCGGCTTCAGGTCGGAGGGCAGCGCCGGCAGGCGGCCCAGGTCTATCCGGCTTTCCTTGGGGCTATGGAAATCCGAGCCGCGCGAGGCCAGAAAGCCGTAGCGGCGCGCCACGTCGGCATACTGGCGGGCTTCTTCGACGGTATGGCTGCCCGTGGTGACCTCGATGCCCACGCCGCCCAGTTGCAGGAATTCGTCGAACAGCGCGGCAAACTGCATGGGCGTGTACTTGTAGCGGCCCGGATGCGCGATGACGGCCTGGCCGCCCGCGCCGCGTATCCAGCCCACGGCCTCGGCCAGCGTGGCCCATTGCATGGGCACATGGCCCGGCCGGTCGTCGCCCAGGTGCCGGGTGAACACGGCTTGCACATCCGGGCAGTAGCCGGCCTGCACCAGGTAGCGCGCAAAGTGCGTGCGGCTGATCAGTTCCGGGTTGCCGGCAAACGGCAGCGCGCCTTCGTAGGCGCCGGGCATGCCCATGTCCGCCAGGCGGTCGCCGATGCGCTTGGCCCGTTCGGCGCGGCCGGAGCGGGTCTTGCGCAGGCCCTCGACCAGGCCGGTGTTTTCGGGATCGAAGCGCAGGCCCACGATATGCACGGTCAGGCCCGCCCACGTCACGGAGATCTCGACGCCGGTGGCAAAGCGCATGCCCAGGTCCCGGGCCGCGCTGGCGGCTTCGGCCAGGCCGCCCACTTCATCGTGGTCGGTCAATGCCCAGACATCCACGCCGTTGGCGTGCGCGCGCCGCGCCACGTCCCGGGGCGCAAGCGCGCCGTCGGACACGGTGGAATGGCAATGCAGATCGATGTTCAGGGTGGGCGATTTCATGGGGCTATTGTAGAGAAGGCCCGGCGCCAAGGATAGCGCCGTGCCGTCCCTATATTGCCGCGCTGCCCTCAGGCCAGCAGGAAATTCGCCACCGGATCCACCTGCTCGTCGGCGATCAGCGTAGGCGCATGGCCCACGCCCGCGACCTCGTGCGCCTGGGCGCGCGGATTGCGCTTGAGCATTTCGTCGACGGTGGAGCGGGTCAGCAGGTCGGACCGTTCGCCGCGCACGATGAGCACCGGGCAGTCTACGGCGTCATACGAGCGCCACAGGATCTGTTCGCCGGCCGCAAGCTCTTCGGGAGTCTGGGAGGCCAGCGCCTGCGCGATCGCCAGGTCATAGTGCTTGACCCATTTTCCGCCCTGCTCGGGATACAGGTACTTCGCCAGCTCCGCCCACTGCATGTCGGTGTGCGGCCCGAAGGTTTCGGAGTTGACGCGCATCGTGGCCACGGCCTGTTCGAACGACGCGAATTCGCCGGGCTCGCCCACGTATTGGCCGATGCGCGACAAGGCGCCGTTCTCCAGGCGCGGCCCCACGTCATTGAGCACCAGCTTGTCGAAACGGATGCCCTGCGCGGGCGGCAGCATGCCGGCGTGCGGGCGCATCGCCAGCATGGCCTTGGCGAACACGGCGGCGCCCGACAACGCCATGCCGATCAGCCCGCCCATCGACGTGCCCACCCAGGACAGCCGGGCCGGCCGGACGCGCGCGATCAAGGTCACCATGTCCGAGAGGTACTGCGGCACCGTGTAATACGCCGGATTGACCAGCCAGTCCGACCGGCCGCGCCCGACCACGTCCGGGCACACCACGCGATAGCGGTCGGCCAGCCGGCGCGCCAGCGCATCGAAGTCGCGGCCGCTGCGGGTCAGGCCGTGGACGCAAAGCAACACCCGCTCGTTGGCCGGGTCGCCCCATTCCCAGTAGGCCATGCGGTGCAAGCCCGCCGGGCTGGCGCACGTGACAAAGTCCAAACGGGGTTCCAGCCTGGCGTCCACCATCAATCCACTCCACGAATCCGCGCGCGCCGATGCGGCGGCTAGGCCGGTATCTTAGCGCCATCCGCTGGACTATCCGCCCGGTCGTCGCTACGATCTCCCCATCCAGACCGGCGCCCCCACGGCCGGGCGCTCCGGAAATTGCCATTGCCTATCGGCGCGATCCAACATTTAAATTGGCGTTGCGCGCCCGACAGGACGACAGTAAAAAGCTTCAGGCATTGCCAGATCAGTCATCCCAAAATTGATATGGAGTCCGTATGCAGCAAAGCAGTCCCGCGTCTCAGCTGACCGATCACCCGACCGATCACTCCTCCGCCAGCCCCCCTCCTCCCCAACCGCCCAAAGTCCTCCAGGACGTCCTGGCGCGCGCGGACGTCCAGATCAACGGCACGCGCCCGTGGGATATCCAGGTCCACGACAAGCATATGTACGAGCGGGTCTTCGCCAGCTGGTCGCTGGGCCTGGGCGAGTCCTACATGGACGGCGAATGGGACTGCGAACAACTGGACGAGCTTTTCACCCGCCTGCTGCGCGCGGACATGGGCGATGCGGCGCTGGGCGTGGCGCGCATCAAGCTGATCGCCGAACACCTGCGCCACAAGCTGTTCAACCTGCAATCCAAGAACCGGGCGTTTGAAGTCGGCGAGCAGCACTACGATGCGGGCAACGACGTCTTCGAGGCCATGCTGGACAGCCGCATGATCTACTCCTGCGCCTTCTGGGAACACGCCCAGACGCTGGAAGAGGCGCAGCTGGCCAAGCTGGACATGATCTGCCGCAAGCTGCAGCTAAAAGAAGGCGAGACGCTCCTTGACATCGGCTGCGGCTGGGGCGGGCTGGCCAAGTTCGCGGCCGAGCGCTATGGCGTCAAGGTCACCGGCGTGACGGTGTCCAAGGAACAACTGGCCCTGGCGCAGGAACGCGTGAAGGGCCTGCCCGTGGAGCTGCTGCTGCAGGATTACCGCGACCTGCAGGGCCGCTTCGACAAGGTGGTCTCGGTAGGCATGTTCGAGCACGTGGGCCCGAAGAACTACGACACCTACTTCACCAACGTGCAGCGCCTGATGGCGCCGGAAGGCGCGTTCCTGCTGCACACGATCGGCATCGCCTCCACCAGCCAGAGCACCGATCCGTGGATCGACCGCTATGTGTTCCCCAACGGCAAGCTGCCGTCCGCGCGCGAGATCGCGACGGCCGTGGAAGGCCGCTTCATCATCGAGGACTGGCACAACTTCGGCGCCGACTACGACCGCACGCTGATGGCGTGGTGGGACAGGTTCGACCGGGCCTGGCCCGCGCTGGAGGCCCGCTACGGCACCCGCTTCTACCGGATGTGGAAATACTATCTGATGTGCTGCGCCGGCTTCTTCCGGTCCCGCGAGGGGCAGCTCTGGCAAGTGATGCTGACGCACCCGCAACGCCAGCAGACGTACCGTTCGCTGCGCTGAAGGCGGCATCGCCGCGAAAAGCAAGGAGCCGCCCGGAAGCGGCTCCTTTGCATTGTCCGGCCCTAACGCCCCGCGCCCGCTTCCCGGATCATGTCGGCGGCGCGTTCCGCGATCATGATCGTCGGCGAATTGGTGTTGCCCGAGGTGATCAGCGGCATGACCGACGCGTCGGCGATGCGCAAGCCCTCCAGGCCATGGACGCGCAGCCGCGCATCCACCACCGCGCCGCTGTCCGCGTCCCGCCCCATCGCGCAGGTGCCCACCGGATGAAAGATGGTCGTGCCGATCTTGCCGGCCGCCTGCCGCAGTTCGGCCTCCGTCTGGAAGGCCGGACCCGGCAGCCACTCCTCAGGCTTATAGCGCTGCAGGGCCGGCGCGGCGGCGATGCGGCGCACCAGCCGGATGGAATCGGCCGCCACCTGCAGGTCTTCTTCGGTGCTCAGGTAGTTGGGGCGGATGACGGGCGCCTCGGCGCCCTTCTGCCCCGCGGGTCCTTGGGCATGCACGCTGCCGCGAGACGTGGGACGCAGGTTGCAGACGCTGGCGGTGAAGGCGTCAAAGCCATGCAGGGGTTCGCCGAACGCGCCCAGCGACAAGGGCTGCACATGGAACTCCACATTGGCGCGGGCCTGGCCAGGGTCCGACTTGGCGAACGCGCCCAGTTGCGAAGGCGCCATGCTCATCGGGCCGCTGCGGCTGACCAGGTATTCCAGGCCGATGCCCGCCTTGCCCAGCCAGGTGGAGGCGATGCGGTTCAGCGTCTTCACGCCGTTGACCTTGATGATGACCCGCAACTGCAGGTGATCCTGCAGATTCTCGCCGACGCCGGGCAGGGCATGGCGCAGCGCAATGCCGCTTTCGCGCAGGCGCGCGGGCTCTCCGATGCCCGAGACTTCCAGCAGATGCGGCGTGTTCACGGCGCCGGCCGACAGCACTACTTCGCGCCGCGCCCGCAGCGTCGTGGCGCGCCCGCCGCGGTTCAGGCGCACGCCGACGCAGCGCTTGCCCTCGAATTCCAGCTGCTCGACCAGGGCGCCGGTCATCACATGCAGGTTCTGGCGTTTGCGCACCGGCCGCAGGAACGCCTTGGACGTGTTCCAGCGCCAGCCGGACCGCTGGTTCACCTCGAAGTATCCGCTGCCGAAGTTGTCGCCGCGGTTGAAATCCTGCACCCGCGGAATCCCTTCCTGCTCGGCCGCGCTGGCGAAGGCCTCCAGGATGTCCCAGCGCAAACGCTGCGACTCCACCCGCCACTCGCCGCCCGCGCCATGATGCTCGTCCGCGCCGCGGTGATAGTCCTCGCTGCGCTTGAAGACGGGCAGCACCTGGTCCCAGCTCCAGGCCGGATCGCCCGACAGCGCCGCCCAGTCTTCGTAGTCTTCGCGCTGGCCGCGCATGTAGATCATGCCGTTGATCGACGAGCAGCCGCCCAGCACCCGGCCGCGCGGATAGATCAGCGACCGTCCGCCCAGGCCCGGTTCTTCGGCCGTGCGGTACATCCAGTCCGTGCGCGGGTTGCCGATGCAGTGCAGGTAGCCCACCGGGATATGGATCCAGTGGTAGTTGTCGCGCCCGCCGGCCTCCAGCAGCAAGACCTGCACGGCGGGATCGCGGCTCAGGCGGTTGGCCAGCACGCAGCCCGCCGAGCCCGCGCCCACGATGATGTAGTCGTATGTCTCCATAAGCTCTTCTTATCAAGTCGCCAGCGCCGGACAGGCGCCCGCACAATGAGCCGACCCGGCTGCGGCAACGAGTGTGCGCCGGGCATCTTCCGAGACTCTGGCGCAGCCGCCTGTGGCTGTCCAATGAATTGTTGAAAAGCGGCTTATAAGAAACTCTAATAATGGTTCGTTATTTTTTTGCCGCCGGCTGCGAGCATGCGTAGCGTGAGCCGCCTAGGGGCATTTTTTCCAGGGTATGCCATGGACCTGAAGCACATCCGCACCTTCGCCGCCGTGGCCCGAGAGGGCAACCTCACGCGCGCGGCCGAGCACCTGCACCTGACCCAGCCCGCGCTCAGCCTGCAGCTCAAGAGCTTCCAGGAGTCGCTGGACCTGACCTTGTTCACGCGCACCGCGCAGGGCCTGGCGCCCAATGCGGACGGCCGGGCGCTGCTGCCGTCGGCGCTGCGGATACTGGACGCGCTGGAAGACTTCCAGCGCGCCATCGGCGCCCTGCGCGACACGGTGCAAGGGGAATTGCGCATCGGCACCATCCTGGACCCGGAATTCCTGCGCCTGGGCGCCACGCTGCAGTATCTGGTGGAGCACTACCCCAAGATCCGCCCCACCCTGCGCCACGGCATGTCCGGGTCGGTCGCCAGGCAGGTGCGCTCGGGCGACCTGGACGTGGGCTTCTCCCTGGGGCCGCAGGAACCGGCCGGAAGCGCCGCCGGCCTGGACGCGCTGCCGCTGGCGGCTTTTGCGTACTACGTGGTGGCGCCCAAGGGCTGGGGCGCGCAGGTGGCGGGCCGGGGCTGGGCCGAGATCGCGGCGCTGCCGTGGATCTGGACGCCGCCCGACTCCGTGCACCACCGGCTGCTTTCGGACAAGTTCGACGCGCTGGGCATCGCGCCCAATGCCGTGGCCGAAGTGGACCAGGAGGCCTCCATGCTGGACCTGGTGCGCTCGGGCGTGGGACTGTCCCTGGTCCGCGACTCCATCGCGCTGCGCGAGTCCCAGGCCAGCGGGCTCCTGCTGGTGAAGGGGCTGTCGATCCAGGCGGAGCTGTCTTTCATCACCCAGGCCTCGCGCCGGGAAGATCCGCTCGTCGCCGCCGCGTTTGCCGCGGTGCAGGCCGCATTCGGCTAAAGCCGCGCCCTGCGGCCCCCACGGCCATGTTGCGCTGCGCCAAACGGGTGCAAGGCGCACAAGGATATGCACCGATTCGAGGCATGCGCCGCGGTGCGCCCCGGCGGGCCGACAAGCGCGCGGTCCGGCTTGCCGCCCCCACTTTCCCTATGAATCCACAGGGAAATTCCTCCGTTTCACTACCCCCAGGAATTTCTGGCACGGACTTTGCTTGATGACTCTTGTGCGGGCCGCAAGGCCGGCAAGACAACTTGAGCAGCACCGGCAATGGCGCCCCGACCGAAAGGTCCAGGGCGCCGCTTGTCTTCTGAAACCCGAATATCCAAGCCTGGGGATATCCCATGAATGTAGCGGCCACTTCCGATTCTTTGCAGACGCTGGTTGTCATCGGCAACGGCATGGTCGGCCACCATTGCGTCGAGCAGCTGATCGCGCGCGGCGCTCTGGAGCGCTATCGCATCCACGTCTTTGGCGAGGAGCCCCGCCGCGCCTATGACCGGGTGCATCTGTCCGAATACCTGAACGGGCGCGATGCCGAGTCGATGGCGCTGGGCGAGGCCTCGCTGTACGAACACGACGGCGTCACCCTGCATCTGGGCGTACCCGTGCTGGAGATCGACCGCCATCAGCAAGCGGTGGTCACGGCCGGCGGGCGCACCGCCTACGACAAGCTGGTGCTGGCCACCGGCTCCTATCCCTTCGTGCCGCCGATCGCGGGCGCCGAGGGCGCGTCGCGCCTGGTGTACCGCACCATCGACGACCTAGACCTGATCCGCGAAGCCGCCAGCGGCGCGCGCCGCGGCGTGGTCGTGGGCGGCGGGCTGCTGGGGCTGGAAGCCGCCAACGCGCTCAAGTCGCTGAACCTGGAAGCGCATGTGGTGGAGTTCGCGCCGCGCCTGATGCCGGTGCAGCTGGACGAAGCCGGCGGCGAAGCGCTCAAGGCGCGCATCGAATCGCTGGGCGTGGGCGTGCACCTGTCGCGCGCCACGCAGGACATCAAGCCCGGCACCCAGTACCGCTACCGCATGCGCTTTGCCGAAGGCGCGCCGCTGGAAACCGACCTGATCGTGTTCTCGGCCGGCATCCGCCCGCAAGTGGCGCTGGCGCGCAAGGCGGGACTGGCGCTGGCCGAGCGCGGCGGCGTCGCCATCGACGACCACTGCCGCAGCAGCGACGAACACATCTACGCCATCGGCGAATGCGCGGCCTGGAACGGCAGCGTCTTCGGCCTGGTGGCGCCCGGCTACCAGATGGCTCGCATCGTCGCGGCCGACCTGTGCGGCGCCCCCGAGCAGCCCTTCACGGGCGCCGACATGTCCACCAAGCTCAAGCTCCTGGGCGTGGACGTCGGCTCCATCGGCGACGCGCACGGCGCCACGCCGGGCTCGCGCAGCTACCGCTACATCGACGAGGCCGGCTCCAGCTACCGCCGGCTGGTCGTGTCCGCCGACGGCAAGCGCGTGCTGGGGGCCGTCCTGGTCGGCGACAACAGCTACTACGACACGCTGCTGCAATACGCGCAGAACGGCATCGCGCCGCCCGCGGACCCTTCCAGCCTGATCCTGCCGCAAGGGCAAGCCGCCCCGCTGCTGGGCGTGGACGCGCTGCCCGCCACCGCCACGATCTGTTCCTGCCACAACGTGAACAAGGGCGCCATCTGCGACGCCATCGACGCAGGCTGTACGGACCTGACCGGCGTCAAGGGATGCACCAAGGCGGCCTCGGGCTGCGGCGGCTGCGCCGGCCTGCTCAAGCAGGTGGTCGAACATGAGCTGGCCAGCCGCGGCGTGGCCGTGGACAAGAGCCTTTGCGAACACTTCGCCTATACCCGCCAGGAGCTGTACGCGATCGTGCGCGTCGGCGGCATGGAGTCCTTTGAAGAACTGCTGGCCAGCCACGGACGCGGCCATGTGGGCTGCGACATCTGCAAGCCCGCCGTGGGCTCGATCCTGGCGTCGTGCTGGAACCGCCCCATCCAGGACCCGCACCTGGTGCCGCTGCAGGACACCAACGACACCTTCATGGCCAACATGCAGAAGAACGGCACCTATTCCGTGGTGCCGCGCATTCCGGCCGGCGAGGTCACGCCGGACGGCCTGATCGCCATCGGCGCCGTCGCCAAGAAGTACAAGCTGTACGTCAAGGTCACGGGCGGACAGCGCATCGACCTGTTCGGCGCGCAGCTGCACGAGCTGCCCGCGATCTGGTCGGAGCTGATCGCCGCGGGATTCGAAACCGGGCATGCCTACGGCAAGTCCACCCGCACGGTGAAGTCCTGCGTGGGCAGCACCTGGTGCCGCTACGGCGTGCAGGACAGCGTGAAGATGGCGCTGGACATCGAGCACCGCTACAAGGGCCTGCGCTCTCCGCACAAGCTGAAGTTCGCCGTGTCCGGCTGCACCCGCGAATGCGCCGAGGCGCAAAGCAAGGACATCGGCGTGATCGCCACGGAAAACGGCTGGAACCTGTATGTGTGCGGCAACGGCGGCATGCGCCCGCGCCACGCCGAGCTGTTCGCCACTGATCTGGACGACGAAACCCTCATCCGCTACATCGACCGCGTGCTGATGTTCTACATCCGCACGGCGGACAAGCTGCAGCGCACCTCGGTCTGGCGCGAGTCGCTGGAAGGCGGGCTGGATTTCCTCAAGCAGGTGGTGATCGAAGACAGCCTGGGCCTCGCCGCCGAACTGGAAGCGCAGATGCAGCTGGTGGTGGACCGCTACGAATGCGAATGGGCCAACGCCGTCAACGACCCGGAAAAGCTCAAGCGCTTCCGCACCTTCGTGAACGACCGGGGCGGCGACCCCGACATCCAGTTCGTGGAGGAACGCGGCCAGCCCAAGCCCGCCCCGGCGCGCGCCACCCCGCGCGTCATCCCGATTGCCGAGGAGATCGTCTGATGCGCGCACCCGCCTCCCTACAACCCGCCTGGCTCCACGCCTGCGACCGCCAGGACCTGGTGCCGAACTCCGGCGTGGTCGCGCTGGTGGACGGCATGCAGGTGGCGCTGTTCTACCTGCCGGACGCCGCCGGGCAAAGCCTGTATGCGGTGTCCAACCGCGACCCCAAGTCGGGCGCCAACGTGATCGGCCGCGGCATCGTCGGCCATCTGGGCGGCGACCTGGTGGTGGCCTCGCCGCTCTACAAGCAGCACTTCCGCCTGGCGGACGGCAGCTGCGTGCAATACCCCGAACAGCGCCTGCGGACCTGGCAGGCGCGCTTTAACGGCGACGCGGTGGAAATCGCCTGACGGGCGCCGCCGGACCCATTTTCCATATCAGCCCAGCAACAGGAAACATCATGTCCTACCTAGTTCCTTCCGAGTTTGTCACCAAGATGGTGGATGCCGGCGAGTCCAAGATCTACATGGCGACCCGCGACGTCCTGATCCGCGCCTTCATGGCGGGCGCCATCCTGGCGATTGCCGCGGTGTTCGCGGTGACGGTCACCGTGCAGACGGATTCGCCCATCCTGGGCGCCGCCCTGTTTCCCGTGGGCTTCTGCATCCTGTACCTGATGGGCTTCGACCTGCTGACCGGCGTTTTCGTCCTGACGCCGCTGGCGCTGTTCGACAAGCGCCCGGGCGTTACCGTCAACGCCATCCTGAAGCACTGGGGCCTGGTCTTCGTGGGCAACTTCCTGGGCGCGCTGACCGTGGCCGTGCTGATGGCCATCGTCTTCACCTACGGCTTTTCCGTGCCGCCCAACAAGGTCGGCCAGGTCATCTCGCACATCGGCGAAAACCGCACGCTGGGCTACAAGGAATACGGCGCGGGCGGCATGCTGACGATTTTCATCCGCGGCGTGCTGTGCAACTGGATGGTGTCGCTGGGCGTGGTGGGCGCGATGATCTCCACCACCGTCAGCGGCAAGGTCATTGCCATGTGGATGCCGGTCATGCTGTTTTTCGCGATGGGCTTCGAGCACTCCATCGTCAACATGTTCCTGTTCCCGTCGGCCATGATCATGGGCGGCAATTTCTCGATCATGGACTACATGATCTGGAACGAAATCCCCGTGGTGCTCGGCAACCTGATCGGCGGCCTCTCGCTGACCGGCCTGACGCTCTACACCACGCACATGAAGACCGCGCCGAAGCGCCGCTTCAGCTGAGCCCGCGCGCGCCATGGACAGCTACGCGCCCGGCGCCCTCGCCGCCTCCCTGAAGGTGGCGGTCGGCCAGCACACCGAGCCCGGCGTCAAGCCCGTCAACCAGGATTTCCATGGCCTGTGCGTGCCTGGGGAGCCGCTGCTGGGAGCAAAAGGCATCGCGATCGCGCTGGCCGACGGCATCAGCAGCAGCAACGTCAGCCATATCGCCAGCGAAACCGCCGTGGCGAGCTTCCTGGAGGACTACTACTGCACCCCGGAAACCTGGTCGGTGAAGAAGTCCGCGCAGAAGGTGCTGAGCGCGGCCAATGGCTGGCTGCATTCGCAGAGCCGCCAGCGCCATGGCCAGGACCAGGACCGGGGCTACGTGTGCACGCTGACCGTCATGGTGCTCAAGGCGACCACGGCGCACATCCTGCATATCGGCGACGCCCGCATCTACCGCCTGCGCGGCGGCATGCTGGAACAGTTGACCGACGACCACCGCGTCTGGGTCGCGCACGACAAAAGCTATCTGGGCCGCGCGCTGGGCCTATCCCCGCACCTGGAGATCGACTATCACACCCAGCCCGTGGAGCTGGGCGACGTCTTCCTGCTGGCGACCGACGGCGTGTATGAGCACATCGACGCGCAGGACATGAAGGACGCCGTCGCGGCGCACGCCGACGCCCTGGACGACGCCGCCCGCGCGCTGGTCAGGCTGGCCCTGGAGCGCGGCAGCGACGACAACCTGACCATGCAGATCGTGCGCATCGATGCCCTGCCCGCGCGCCAGGCCGGCGAAATCGCCCGGTATTCCAGCAACCTGCCCTGTCCGCCCCTGCTGGACGTGGGCCAGGAGTTCGAGGGCTTTCGCATCACCGGCGAACTGCGCGCCAGCAGCCGCAGCCACGTCTACCTGGCGCAGGACATCGCCAGCGGCGACACCGTCGTCATCAAGATCCCGTCGCTGGACCTGCGCCACGACCCGGCCTACCTGGAACGGCTGCTGACCGAAGAATGGATCGCCCGCCGCATCGACAGCCGCCACGTCGTGCGAGCCTGGCCGCGCACCCGCCCGCGCCGCACGCTCCATACCGTCAGCGAATACATCGAAGGCCGCACCCTGACGCAGTGGATGGCCGCCAACCCGCGGCCGGCGCTGGAACCGGCGATCGCCATCATCGAACAGATCGCGCGCGGCCTGCAGGCGTTTCACCGGCTGGAGATCGTGCATCAGGACCTGCGGCCGGACAACATCATCATCACGCCGGACGGCACGGCAAAAATCATCGACCTGGGCTCGACCCGAACGGCCGGCATCGAGGACCTGGCTCAGCCCGACGACGCGCCGCCGCCCGTCCTGGGCACCGCGCAGTACGCCGCGCCCGAGTACTTCCTGGGCGAAGCCGGCACAACGCGGTCGGACATCTACGCGCTGGCGGCGATGCTCTACCAGATGCTGTCCGGGCGGCTGCCCTATGGCGCCGAGGCGGCCCGCGCCCGCAGCCGCGCCGCGCAGCTGCGCCTGACCTATGTTTCCGTGCTGGACCGCGACCGCGAGATCCCCGCCTGGATCGACAGCGTGCTCAGCCGCGCCCTGCATCCCGATCCGCGGGCCCGCACCCCTGAACTGTCCGAATTCACGTACGCGCTGCGCCATCCGGACGACGCCGCGCGCAAGGGCGAACGCCTGCCCCTGCTGGAACGCAATCCGCTGGCCTTCTGGAAAGGCCTGTGCCTGATACAGCTGATCGTCATCGCCATCCTGCTCATCAAACCCTGAAGCCTGGAGCTCCCAACATGAATCCCACCGTCTGGCTGATCGGCGCCGGCCCCGGCGACCCGGAATTGCTGACCCTCAAAGCGGTCAAGGCGCTCGGCCAGGCCGATGTCGTCCTGGTCGACGACCTGGTCAACCCGCAGGTGCTGGACTACTGTCCGCAGGCGCGCCTCGTCTATGTCGGCAAACGCGGCGGCTGCCGTTCAACGCCGCAGCAATTCATCCAGCGACTGATGCTGCGCTATGCGCGCCAGGGCCTGCGCGTGGCACGCCTGAAAGGCGGCGACCCCTGCATCTTTGGCCGCGGCGGCGAAGAGGCGCAATGGCTGAGCGATCACGGCGTCGCCTGCGAAATCGTCAACGGCATCACGGCCGGGCTGGCCGCGGCCACCGCTTGCGGCATTCCGCTGACGCAACGCGGCATGGCCCAGGGCGTTACACTGATTACCGCCCATTCCCAGGACGGCACAATGCCCGACTGGGCGGGCCTGGCGCGCAGCGGCACGACGCTGGTGGTCTACATGGGGGTGGCGAAAGTGCAAGACATGAGCAGCCAGTTGCTGGCGGCCGGCATGGCCGCCCACACTCCCGTGGCGATGATCGAACGCGCCTCCCTGTCCGACCAGCGCGAATGCCGCTCAAGCCTGGGCGCCATGGCGGACGACGCGGCGGCCTTCGGGCTGCGCAGCCCCGCCGTGCTGATCATCGGCGAGGTCGCCGCCTGCCAGCTGTACGGCGCCGCGGATGCGCCCATGCCGGCGCCGGCCCGCTTTGCGCCCGACCTTCGCCGCAGCGCCTGAATCCGGAAGTCCCATGGCCGAACGCCACATGCCGCCCCCGCTGCGTTTCCTGCTTGCCGCCCGGCGCAGCGAACTCCATGGACTGGAGGCCCTGGCGGGCACGTGCGAACTGGTGGTGCGCGTAAGCGCCCTGGTGCATGCGCTGCAAAAGGAACGCGGCTATTCCAACCTGACGCTCTGCGGCCCGCAGGAACGCCTGCTGCAGACCCTCGCGGGCCTGAGCGAGGAAGCCGCCGGCGTCGAAGCCGACGCGCGCCGCTTCCTGGACGGCCTGGCGGCCGACACCGCGCACAGCAGCGGCAAGGCCCGCCTGCTCAATTGCATCGCCTTTGCGCTGTTCCGCCTGGACGAACTGCCCGCCCTGCGCCGCCAGGTACGCGACCAGTCCCTGCCCGCCGCGGAAGCGGACGCGCGCTTCACCCAGGTCATCGGCAGCCTGCTGGCGGTGGTGTTCGAAGCCGCCGACTCGGCGCTGGACCCCGGCGTCACCCGCATCCTGGTGGCGCTGCTCAACTTCATGCAGGGCAAGGAACTGAGCGGCCAGGAACGCGCCTGCGGCGTCATGGGCTTTACCGCCGGCTTTTTCACCGACGCCCAGAAGGCGCGCATGCTGGGCCTGGCCGCCAACCAGGGGCGCAGCTTCGACATCTACGCCCAGTACGCGGAAGGCGAAGCGCTGCAATGCTGGGAACGGATCCAGCAACAGGGCCAGCCCGTGCAGCGCATGCGCGAAATGGCCCAGCACACCGCTGCCGCCCAACGTGTGGACGGGGCGCTGGCCGAGCTGTGGTTCGACCTCTACACCGCGCGCATCGACGCCATGCGCGAGGTCGAGAGCCTCTTGGCCCGGGCGCTGGCGCAGCAATGCGAACGCCGCATCGCCGAGACCCGCCAGGAACTGGACGACCGCCGGCTGCTCTTGAGCCGGTATGCCGACCATGCCAGCGGCCGCGCGCCCAGCATGGTGTTCAGCGTGCAAAGCCGCCTCCTGGACGCGCCGCCCCCCGATGGCGTGGGCAGCGAGCTGGAACGTTCGATCCTGGACATGATGCGCGAGCAGACGCTGCGCATGCAGCGCACCGACGATGCGCTCAGCAGCGTGCGCGGCGCGCTGGAAGAGAAAAAGCGCATCGACCGCGCCAAACTGCTGCTGATCAGCCAATACGGCCTGACCGAGCAAGCCGCCCACGAGCGCCTGCAGCGCGCGGCCATGGACGGCGGCCTGTCGCTATCGGACGTGGCGCGGCAGGTGATCGGCCAGTTGGCTGGCAACTGACCCGGCGCTAGCGGAAAACCCGCTGCGCCAGGCTGACCAGGGCCCCGGCCAGCGCCACCGCCGCCAGCACGCGGAAGTGATCCAGGTTGGCCAGCAGCGCCGATTGCTGGCTGACCATCTGCGCGATCTGCGCCATGGCCATCTGCTGCGCCTGGACGGGGTCGGCCATCGTCGAGAAATAGTCGGTCAACTGGCGCATCGCCGCCTCAAAGCGCGCGTTGCCGGCGGCGATGCCGCGCGTCAGCGCGTCGTAGTGCCTGGATGCGAACCACTGCTGGCCCACCGTGGCCACCATGATGCCCAGCGCCTGGCCAATCTGCGCCAGCATGTTCTTCACCTGCTGCGCATGCGCGAACACCGCCGGATCCCGCGTCAGGCCCGTGAAGGTCTGCATGGCGGTGGTGGGCATGACGATCATGATGAACATGCCGTAGCAGGCCAGCGCGGGGAACACGTCGGCCCACAGGTTCGCGGTGGGCGTCAGCCGCGACATCAGGGCGCCGAACGCGGCCAGCGCCAGAAAGCCCGCCACGAAGAACTTGCGCGGCGAGGGCCAGCGCGGCAGCAGCTGCGACATCATGGCGAAGGTCAGCACGCCGGCCCCCAGCCCCAGCGCAAAGAACTCGCCCGCCGTGGACCAGGACTGCCCCAGCCCCCGCTGCAGCATCAGCGGCACGAGATAGCCGTTGGCGCCCAGCATCAGGTAGCAGAGCATGAAGAGCGCCAGGCCGCTCAGGAAGCGCGCCTCCTTCATGCCGCCCAGCTTGAGCAGCGGCGCGCCGTTGCGCGTTTCCGAATGCGCGAAGTACGCCAGCGCCGCCAGTCCCGCCGCCGCATACAGCAGCAACAGCCAGCGCTCGCTGAAAAAGTCGTAGTAGGAACGCTGCAAGGCGTGCAGCAACAGGAAACTGCCCAACCCCAGCGCGGCGATCGGCGCCAACCGCGCCTGTCCCGCAACGGTGGCGCCGCCTTCCCTGCCCGGCATGGCCAGCGCAACCGGAACCATCGCCAGCATCGCCAGCGCAGCCGCCAGCCAGAACATCAGCGGCCAGCCGTCGTGGTCCACGGCGACCGACGCGAGCCATGGCGCCAGCGCCGTGCCCGTGCACAGCCCCGTCGCCAGCGCCTTGATGCCATGAAACCGCGCCGGACCTGGCGGAATCAGGTTCACCGCCAGGCGCGAAGACGTCAACATCGCCGCGCAGCCCACCGCCATCAGCACCCGGCCCAGCAGAAATCCCGCCTCATCGCGGGACAGCGCGCAGACGAGCGCGCCCGCCGCCGTCGAGGCCAGCGACGCAAGCAGGTAGCGCCGCAGCCCCAGGTGATGCACCAGCCAGCCCTGCAGCGCGATCATCACCACCGCAACGCAGGCGTACACGACGGCGACGTTGGCGTATTCCTCGGGGCTGGCCCCGATCTCTCCCATGATGGGCGCGGCGGCGAAAGCCACCATGCCGTTCTGCAGGAAATCGATGAAGGTCAGGGCGCCGATCGTCGCCAGCAGCGCGATCGGCGGCTTGGCCAAGGTTTGGGCGGGGGACGGGGCTTGCATGACGGCTAGGCCTATCTTTGTGCCCAGGCTGTATATGCCTAGGCAGATAAATAAACAAAAAAAAACGGACTGAAGGCGTCAGTCCGAACTGGCGTTGACCACGATGCGCGACAACAGCTTGTGCAGCGTTTCGGCGTCCTGTTCCGAGAATCCGGCCAGCAGCCGGCGAAACGCCACCTCGGTCACCTGGCGCGCCTGCGGCAAGGCCGCCTGCCCCCGCTCGGTGAGTTCGATCAGCGAGCTGCGGCGGTCGGCCTCGTTTTCCACGCGGCGGATGAACCCCTTGGCCACGATGCGGTCCAGCAGACGGGTCATGGCGCCGGAGTCATAGGCCAGCACGCGGCAGAAATCGCTGAGCGTGCGGCCCCACCCCTTGGCAAGGCAGTTCAGCACCACATATTGCTGCACCGTAATCTCCAGGGGCTCCAGTTCGCGGTCCAGCGCGGCATGGATGCCGTTGCGCACGGACGTCACCAGGAAGCCGAGCTCGCCGGTGCACAATTCACTCAGTACGGAAGAGGTAGCTTTGCTCATCATGACCTTGGCGCATGCCGTCCGGGATCAACGCCCGGATATTAACTGCCTAGGCAGCAAAATAGCAAGCGCATTGTTCTCCAGACGCTCAGTTCGGCGACCAGCGCCGCGAAGTCCCGTGTGGGCTTCCTCCCTTCGGAGGACGCGCCGACCGCCGCGCTCGCCGGGAGGCTGCCTCCGCAGCCAAGGCACATCAGCCTTGCCCCATGCGCCTGGCGCGAAAACCGCTTGAGGAAGCATCGCGAACTGAATCTGAAATTTCCTACAGCCCGGGTAAACCCGTAGGACAGAAGATGATTCCGTTATCCACCTGACAAGCGAGGCGTCCCCCGAATGAGGCGGCCGCGGCGCGATACGATCATGAAATTCAAGCTTCACCCCCTGGTGCTAAGCATCCTCGGCGGCCTGCTTCCGACCGTACCCCTCTCGGGTTGGTCAGCAGAACTCGGGCAAGTCAGCGTCACGAACCAGCCCGGCGGAACCAACCTCAATCTAAACGCAGGCGATACCGTCACCTATGCTCCGGCATCCTCAACCGGCTTGGGCGCCATTAATGTTTCGACAACGGGCAACAGCGTAACGGGCGACCACATCACCGTGACAGCGGGTTCGGCTGCCGTCAACAGCGTGACCGGCGTGACGGCGAGCGCTGGCGGGTCGGTAAAGTTGACCAACAGCATCGTCAAGACACTGAGCCCGAATTACGGATATGGACTGGTGTCGACCGGCCAGGGCAGTTCGATTGAAACCAGCGGCACTGAGGTGTCAACCAGCGGCTACTCCTCCCACGGCGCGTATGCGAAGGATAAAGGCAAGATCAGCCTGGACGGCGGCGAGATATCCGTCAAGGGAGTCGTATCTTATGGCGTGTATGCTGTCGACGCGGGATCGGAAGTCAGTGCAAAAAACCTGACGATCCGCAGCACCGGCATCACCAGCCAACCCGTCTCCGCGAACAACGGCGGGGTGGTCGCTTTGGACGGCGCAACAATCATCCAAAGCGCTACGGGATCCGGCATGGATGCCATGGCCGCTTGGGGCTCGGGCACCACGATCACCGCCATCAACACCACGGTCACCTCCACTGGCCGGGGCGCGAACCTCGGCTCGGGCTCGGCCTTCATCATGAAGGGGGGCCGCATCTCCACAGCGAATGGCGATGCCATCCTCCTTGGCCCGAGTTCCACGGCCAACATCTCCGACGCGAGTTTGACGTCCATCAACGGATACGGGCTCAACATCAACGGCGCAGGATCGTCGGCAACGCTGAACAACGTCGATATCGTCGCAGGCGTCCGCGGGTCTGCCGTCCTGGCTCAAGGCATCTGGATGCCTTCCGTCAACACCACTCTCAACGCCCGCGACTTCAGCGTGCTTACCCAGGGCTCGGACAATGCCGTGGGCATAGACAGCCGCTCGGGCACCGCGACCCTGGCCAACGGGTCCGTCACCACACTTGGCGCCAATGCCCACGCCCTGTACGTCTCGCACGAATACGGCGCCGCCGCCACGCTAACGGCGGACAACGTCGACGTGGAGACCTTTGGAGTGGGAGCCGTCGGCGCGATGTCCCGAATCGGCGGCGCCTCGATGACACTGCGCGACTCGTCGGTCGTGACGCATGGCGATTCCGGCTATGGGCTCTATGCCAGCGGGACGGGCGCCGTCTTGAATGCTTCGAACACCACGGTCGCAACGGAAGGCGCCGGCGCGTCGGCATTGGCCGCCAGCAACCGCGCCCTCGTGGCATTGGAAAGCGTCGTTCTGCGCACATCCGGCGCCAATGCCCGCGGCATCTGGAGCTTCATCACCGCAGCGGGCGCAAACAATAGCCTGTCGATGACTGGAGGCTCGATCAGCACGCAGGACGGCGCCGCCCTGTTGGCCTCGGGTGGCGATCATGCGTTCACGCTCAGAAACGTCGATATGGTTGGCCGCAGCGGCGGCCAGGAAGATGGCGGCATGTTCCTGCAATCGCGTCCGGTCTCGGTAAGCAGCGGCGGCGTGACGACGGTCATCGAGACTGGCGTGGTGAATCTGGACGCCTCCGGTTCCCGCCTCACGGGCGATGTCTTGGCGCAAAGCGGCGCCGTGAACCTGCTGCTGCATGGAGGCACCGTCTTGACGGGCGGCGCCGCCTCCAGCGGCACGGGCCGCGTCAACAGCCTGACGCTGGATGCCTCCAGTACCTGGAATGTCCGCAGCGACTCCTCGGTGGGCGCCCTGAACAACTCGGGCACCGTGGCCTTTATGTCGCCAGGCGCGGCCGGCGGCTTCAAGACCTTGACCGTAAACGACTATTCCGGCGGCGGCACGCTGGTGCTCAATACCCGGTTGGGCGACGACGCGTCGCCCACGGACAAGCTGGTCATTGACGGAGGCGCCGCCACCGGCGACACCGCCATGCGAATCGTCAACGCCGGAGGCGTCGGCGCGGCAACGGAGCACGGAATCCGAGTGGTTCAAGCCATCAATGGAGGCACGACGACGGCCGATGCATTCCACCTGGATCCGGGTTCATCCGGTTTCCGGGCCAGCGCGGGCACGGTCGCTCTCAACGGCTACGACTATGCGCTGTTGCGCGGCGGTGACGGCGGCGCCGAATCCGATTGGTACCTTTCCTCGGAGTTTGTTGGTTTGCCTGTCGATCCCCCAGAGCCTCCGATCGAACCCGTCATCCATGAGGACCCGTCAGACCCCGCTACGCCCATCATTGCGCCCGAACCCGCGCTGCCGGATGTCGTCGCCCCGAGTTTCAAGAACGTCTCGCCGGAGACCGGCGCCTATCTGGGCAACAGGTCGGCTGCGATCACACTGTTCAATCACAGCCTGCGTGATCGCCAGACCGCTCGCGTGGCACCCGGAGACGATGCGGAGGGCTCCAGCCTGTGGGCGCGCGCCCAGGGCCGCCGCGATACCGGGATGACAATGGCTGACGGCAAGGTGGAGTTCGACACGGATCAAACCCTTCTGCAACTGGGCGGCGATCTTCTGCAGCACAGAGTCGGCCAGGACGGCGTGATCTATGCGGGCGTCATGGCGGGCTACGGCGAGGCGCGCACGGATTCAGTATCCACCCTGTATTTGCCTGCCGCCAACAGCACCGCCAAGGCCCGCGCCGACGGCAAAGTCACAGGCTACTCCATGGGGATCTACGGCACTTACTATGCCAACGACAAGACCCGCCTGGGCGCATTTTTCGATAGCTGGCTGCAGTTCGGGCGCTATTCCAACCAGATCAGCAGCGAGCTTGGCTCGGCGCGCTACCACTCCAATGTGTGGTCCGCATCGATCGAGTCCGGCTACGCGATGCTGCCGTTCGCACCGGACGCCGCCCTGGGCGGCATGGTTGTCGAACCGCACGCGCAACTGATCTACGGCCACTACGGCGCTGACGACACCGACCTTCAAGGCACACGCTTGCGCAATGGCAGCGCCAACGCGGCCACGTCGCGCGCCGGGGTGCGGATCTATCCGTACACGACGCAGGAAAAGCAGCAAGGCGCCGTGCGCCCGTTCCTGGAAGCCAACTGGCTGCACAGCTTCGATGATGCATCGGTGCGGATGGGAACCAGTACGCTGGACATGACGCCTTCGCGCAACGCACTGGAGCTCAAGGTAGGCGCCGAAGGGCAGATCACACGGTCGGTCAAGGTGTCCGGCCAGCTGTTCGGACAGCAGGGCAGCAACAGCCAGCGCGGTTATGGCGGAACACTGAACTTTTCCTACCTGTTCTAGCGCTGCTCATGTAGCCTGCAAGGGGCGGGGACCATGCGTGTGGACAGCCCCGCACCCTTTGTGACGTGCATGCCTGAACAGAGACGGAGCATCACCATGGGCCTGGCCTTCAAGAACGAACTCCACGACGAATTCGGCACGCGGCCGGTGGCCTACATCCCCTATGGCGGCGCGGACCTCGGTGAAATCCTCGCGGTCGGGCGCGCCGTCGGGGATGGCGGCGACTTGGCCTTCCACGAGGCCTGGATCGCCGCCGGCGACCGGCTGGCGGCGCAAGCCCGGGAAGCGGAGCGCCGCGGCCTCAGGGAAAGCGCCAGCGAATCGTTCCTGCGCGCAAGCGCGTTCTACGCGACCTCCTATCGCCCGTTCTATGGCGCGCCGGCGGATCCGCGTCTTGTGGCCGCATTCCGCAAGCAGATTGCCGCGTTCAACAATGGGCTCGCCCTTTCCAGATTTCCCGTGGTTCCGTTGCGCGTTCCATTCGAGGGCACTTCCATGCCCGCCTACCTGATCCCAGCCAGGGGACAAGAGACCGAGGTCCGTTCGCTCATCATCCTGACGAACGGATACGACGCTACCGTCACCGACATGTACTTCGCCTCCGCCGTGGCCGCGAGCCGCCGCGGCTATCACTGCCTGGTGTTCGACGGGCCCGGCCAGGGCGAGATGCTCTATGAGCAGGACATGCGCCTGCGTCCCGACTGGGAGACGGTTGTCCGGGCCGTTGTCGATCATGTCGTGGAACTTCCCGTGGTCGACGCCCGGCGCCTGGTGCTGAGCGGTTGGAGCCTGGGCGGGCACCTCGCACCGCGGGCCGCTTCTGGCGAGCATCGCCTGGCCGCCTGCATCGCCGACCCGGGGCAATGGAGCCTTGCCGGGCAGTTCCGTCAATTTGCGCTCAAGTTTGGCGTCGCGCCGCAAGACGCAGCCAGTCTGGCCGAACTCGGGCAGCCGGTTCTGGACCGGTTGACGCAGATCGCGTCGTCCGACCCCACCCTCAGATGGAAAATCGTCCAACGCGGGTTCTGGGTCCACGGCGTCGGCAACCTGCGCGACTACCTGCGCGCGATCGAGCCGTTCACGATGGACGACCGCGCCGAGGAGATCTCGTGCCCCACGCTGATGACGCTTGCCGAACACGATCCCTTGGCGGGCGGCACCCAGTCCTTCTTTGACCGGCTCCGCTGCCCCAAGGAGCTGCTGCGCTTTACCGCCGCCGAAGGCGCCGGCGATCACTGCGAGACGGCAAACCGGTCGCTGCTGAACCGCCGTGTGCTGGATTGGCTTGACGGCGTATTGGGTAGCGGCGGGCGCTAAGCCGCGTCGGCAGCGAACCTCAACAGGTAGCCGTCCGGGTCCTGCACCAGGAACTCCTTGCATGACGACCAGCCCGAGCCAACCCGGTAGCGTTTTTCCTCGATGGGGCGAAAGAGCGGCCAATCGACAAAGCCCGCCTCCCGACGCGCGTAGGCGATTTCGAACCCGAGCAGCCCGCACCAGAATTCAAGACTGGCATCCAGATTGGAGACATCCAGTTCGGGGACCAGGGCCGCGAAGCGGATCCTAAAGACGCAGGGCCCAGAACTCTTGCTCGAAAGCCTGCCCGAACGCCTGTTCCGCGGGCGCGGCCTGCGTCGTGCGGAATCCCAGGCGTTTATAGAGCGCTCGCGCGTCGACAAGACAGCTATAGGTTTCAAGCTGCACCTCTTTCAAGGCGTGCGCGCGGGCGTGCTCGATGGCTGTCCGCATCAGGGCATGCCCGACGCCTCTGCCTCTATGCTGCGGCAAGACCAGGACGAAATTGAGAAACGCCACATCGCCGGGCCTGTCCGAGATGGCAATCGACCCCGCGCGCTCGTCCCCTATCCATCCCACCCAGACGCGGTTGAACGCGCCGGGCAGCTCAAGAAATGCGGACATTTTCTCGGCGATCCGGTCCTGGAAACTTCTGTCAAAACCGAACTCCGTAGCGTAGACATCGCCATGCGCGGCAACGATCCATTCGTGGTCGCCCGGTTGCGCGGTTCGCACCTTTAATTCGCTGGCCATCACTCGTAAACCCTGATTTGCTGGTGTTGGCAGTTTACCTTCAGGCCCGCCCGTCCCATAAACTATCCGCATCTCGCCAGTCTTTGGAAATCATGCCATCTCGCGACGCCCGTGACGCGCAGCCGCCTGCCCCTTCCCCGGGCGCATTGCAGGATGCAGCCCTGCTGCGCCGCCTGCTGCGCGCCAAGGACCGCATGGACGCCGCTTCGCACGAGGCCTGGCCCGTCAGGCGCCTGGCCGAGGTCAGCGGCGTATCCGAGGCTTATTTCGCGCGCTCCTTCAAGCGGGCTTTCGGCCTTCCGCCGCACCGCTATCTGCTGACGCGGCGCATCGAGCGGGCCATCGCCCTGTTGCGCGATACCGGAATGAGCATCACCGATATCGCCTACTCGACCGGCTGGGAGAGCCTGGGCACCTTCGGCCGCATCTTCCGCGACATCACGGGCCGCAGCCCCGGCGCCATGCGCGTCGAGGCCCGCGCCAGCATGCCCCAGGCCGGCGGCGTCCCCGCCTGTGTGATGAAGGCCGCGCAGCGCCCCGATCTCAGCATCGCAGTTTTGGAGAAGCGCCGCCGCATGGCCACGGGTACAGTCCGGCCATCCACCAAGGAGGAGTCATGAACGAAGGTATCAATGTCGCAGGCTTGTACGTCGACGACCAGGACGAGGCGCTCGCCTTCTACGTCGGCAAGCTCGGGTTCCGGGTGCACACGGACGTGCGCAATGGACCCTACCGCTGGCTCACGGTCCAGCATCCGGATCAGCCCTCGTTTCAGCTTGGCCTGTTCCGGCCGGGCCCTCCCATCCACGACGACGCCACCGCGCAAACCCTGCGCGCCATGGTCGCCAAGGGCGCCATGCCCCCGCTGGTGCTCTCGGTGGCCGACTGCCGCGCCAGCTACGCCCGGATGAAGGCGCTGGGCGTGGAGTTCACCGAGGAGCCGACGGACCGCTACGGCAGCGTCGACGCCGGATTCCGCGACCCCGCCGGCAACGGCTGGAAAATGGTCCAGGCCCCGAAAGCATCGGCATAGGCGCCTGTGCCCGGCCCGGCCGCCTAGGGCAGGTTCTCCCGGAAGATCACCTGGCTGCGGGCCAGCTCCACGCCGTTCATGGCGCTGCGCTTGTCGCGCAGGTTGCTGAAGATCCGCACGCAGCTCATCAGCGCTTCCATCGGGCTTTGCGTGATGACGGCATCCATCGTGCCGTCGATCAGCAGGGAGCGGGTGTCGGGCGTCAGGCCGTGGCCAATGAACACCACCCTGTGCTGGAGCCCCGCCTCCTTGAGCGCCCGCGCCACGCCGTCCGAGGCGCCCCCGATGTTGTAGATGCCGGCAAGCTGCGGGTATTGCTCCAGCAGCTGCCGGGTCTGCTCGTAGTTCCGCTGCGCATCGTCGTAGCCTTCGCGCAGGTCTACCACCTGCATGGCCTGGAACTGTTCCGCGTATAGCTGCAGGAAACCGCTTTCGCGCTCTTCGTGCGCGCGGTAGTGGCGCGAGCCGGCGATCAGCGCCACGTGCGCCGCGCGCGATCCGATGAAGCGCGCGATCAGGTAGCCGGCGGTGCGGCCCGCGGCGCGGTTGTCCAGGCCCACGTAGGCCGTTCGGGCGCTGTTGGCGATATCTGAAATCAACGTCACCGTGGGCACGCCGTGCTGCGCCAGGGCGTTGACGGCCTCGCGCACCACCGGATGCTCCAGCGCCATGAAGGCGATGCCGTCCGCCCGCTTGCCGTGCTTGGCCAGCGCCTGGGCCAGCGCGTCGGGGTTGAAGCTCTCCACGTACTCGACCTGGCACTTCGCGTTCAGCGGCGCGAAGTGTTCGTGGGCGTAGCTGACGGTGTCGCCCAGCATGCGCAGATAGCGGTTGCTGCCGCGCGGCAGCAGGAACACCAGCCGCATCGGCTCGGGCGCGGCGGCGGCATAGACCTCTTGCTCGGGCAGGTAGTCCAGCTCGACGGCCGCCTTGAAGACCTTTTGCGCGGTGGCGGTGCGCACGCCGGGACGGCGGTTCAGCACCCGGTCGGCGGTCGCGGTGGATACGCCGGCACGGGCTGCCACATCCGCCAGACGGGCGAGCTTGCGTTCGGAGGGATCTCTATTCACATCAAAAACCATCATGAATAAGGTTTGACGATGATAGCGCCTATTCACTATTGTCCACTCTGCCGCATGGCTTTGGCGTATTTGTGGCACATCAAAAAACATCATAACTACGATTATGGAGACAACCATGAAGCTGCTTACACGCCGCAGTGCCCTGCGCCGCCTCTGCGCGGTTCCCGCCCTTGCCCTGGCCGGCGGCGGTTTTCCGCTGATCGCCCGCGCGGCCGATTATTCGCTCAAGTACGGCAACAACCTGCCGGTGACGCACCCGTTGAACATCCGCGCCCAGGAAGCAGCCGACCGCATCCTGAAGGAAAGCAACGGACGCGTGGACATCAAGATTTTCCCGAACAACCAGTTGGGCGGCGACACCGACATGCTGGCCCAGGTGCGCTCGGGCGGCATCGACTTCTTCACGCCGTCCGCCCTGGTGATCGCCACGCTGGTGCCGGTGGCCGCGATCAACGCGGTCGGCTTCGCGTTCAAGGACTACAACCAGGTCTGGGGCGCCATGGACGGCGCGCTGGGCGCGCACGTGCGCGCCGCCATTGCGCAGCGCAAGCTCTACGCCTTCGAAAAGATGTGGGACAACGGCTTTCGCCAGACCACCAGCAGCAAGGCGCCTGTCGCCACCGCGTCCGACATGAACGGCCTGAAGATCCGCGTGCCGGTCAGCTCGCTGCCGATCTCCATGTTCAAGGGCCTGGGCGCCGCGCCCGCCAGCCTGCAGTTCAGCGAGGTCTATTCGTCGCTGCAGACCAAGGTGGTGGACGCGCAGGAAAACCCGCTGCCCATCATCCAGGTGGCCAAGCTGTATGAAGTGCAGAAATACTGCTCGCTGACCAACCACATCTGGGACGGCTACTGGTTCATCGCCAACGGCCGCATGTGGGAAGGCCTGCCGGCAGACCTGAAGACCGTGGTTGCGCGCGGCATCAACGAAGCGGGCCTCGCCCAGCGCGAAGACATCAAGAAGCTCAACGCCTCGGTGCAGGCCGACCTGGAAGGCAAGGGCCTGCAATTCAACCAGCCGTCCGCCGACAGCTTCCGCGAACAGCTGCGCACCGCGGGCTTCTACAAGGAATGGCAGGGCCGCTTCGGCAACGAGGCCTGGGGCCTCCTGGAGCAGTCCGTCGGCAAGCTGGCCTGAGGTCGCGCCATGTCCTCCCTGTCCGCTCCCCATGCCGCGGCCCCCGTGCTGCCGGCAAATCCCCTGCGCCGGGCGGCCGGCGCGCTTGAGGGGCTGCTAGGCAGCGTGGTCGAACACGCCGCGGCGGCCATCGTGCTGATCGAGATCGCGGTGCTGTTTGCCGGCGTGGTGGCGCGCTATGCGTTCCACAGCCCGCTGGTCTGGTCCGACGAGCTCGCGTCCATCCTGTTCCTCTGGCTGTCCATGCTGGGCGCCGTCGTCGCCTTGCGGCGCGGCGAGCACATGCGGATGACGGCGCTGGTGAACAACGTCAGCCCGGCGCGGCGCGCGCAGCTGGAGACCGCGGCGCTGGCCGCGTCGCTGGCGTTCCTGGTGCTGATCCTGGCGCCCGCCATCGAATACGCGCATGAGGAACACTTCATCGTCACGCCCGCGCTGGAGCTGAGCAACGCCTGGCGCGCCGCGGCGATTCCGGTGGGCATGGGCCTGATGGCCGTCATCGCCCTGCTCCGCCTGCTGCGCACGCAACCCTTGCGGCAGGTGCTGACGGCCCTGGCGGGCGTGGCGGCGGTCGTCGCGCTGTTCTGGCTGGCGCAGCCGCTGTTCTCGGGCCTGGGCAAGCTGAACCTGGTGATCTTCTTCGTGGGCATCGTCGCCGCCACCGTGTTCTCGGGCGTGCCGATCGCGTTCTCGTTCGCGCTGGCCACCTTCTCGTACCTGGCGCTGACCACCAACACGCCCATGGTGGTGATGGTGGGCCGGCTGGACGAAGGCATGTCCCACCTGATGCTGCTGGCCGTGCCGCTCTTCATCTTCCTGGGCTCGCTGATCGAGATGACGGGCATGGCGCGCGCCATGATCCAGTTCCTGGCCAGCCTGCTGGGGCATGTGCGCGGCGGGCTGTCCTACGTGCTGATTGGCGCCATGTACCTGGTGTCCGGCATTTCGGGCTCGAAGATCGCCGACATGGCGGCCATCGCGCCCGTGCTGTTTCCCGAGATGAAAAAGCGCGGCGCCAAGCCCGGCGACCTGGTCGCCCTGCTGTCGGCCACGGGCGCGCAGACCGAAACCATCCCGCCGTCCATCGTGCTCATCACCATCGGTTCGGTGACGGGCGTGTCGATTGCCGCGCTGTTCACCGGCGGGCTGCTGCCCGCGGTGGTGCTGGGCCTGGCGCTGTGCTCGGTGGTGTGGTGGCGCTATCGCAAGGAAGACCTGAGCCTCGTCCAGCGCTTCAGCTTCAAGGAAATCGGCCGCTTCTTCGTGATCGCGCTGCCCGCCGTGGCGCTGCCCTTCGTGATCCGCGCCGCGGTGGTCGAAGGCGTGGCGACCGCCACCGAAGTCTCCACCATCGGCATCGTCTATTCCGCCGTAGTGGGCATCCTGATCTACCGGCGCTTCGATTGGGCGCGGTTGAAGCCCATGCTGATCGAGACCGCTTCGCTGTCGGGCGCCATCATGCTGATCGTGGGCTGCGCCACCGCCATGGCCTGGGCGCTGACGCAATCGGGATTCTCGGGCGACCTGGCCAGCCTGATGGCCGGCATGCCCGGCGGCAGCTACGGCTTCCTGGCGGTGTCCATCGTGGCCTTCATCATCCTGGGCAGCGTGCTGGAAGGCATCCCGGCCATCGTGCTGTTCGGCCCGCTGCTGTTCCCCATCGCGGCGCAGGCCGGCGTGCATGAAGTCCATTACGCGATGGTCGTGATCTTCGCCATGGGCATCGGCCTGTTCGCGCCGCCCTTCGGCGTGGGCTACTACGGCGCCTGCGCCATCAGCCGCGTCGACCCCAACGAGGGCATCGGCCCGATCTGGGGCTATATCGCCGCGCTGCTGGTGGGCCTGGTCATCGTTGCCGCCTTCCCCTGGTTCTCTATCGGTTTCCTGTGACGCGACGCGGCCCCGACCGACGGGGCCGCGCCTCTCCCGTCTCTCAGCCATCCTTTTTATAAAGATCCATCATGAGTCGTTTCCTGGGCGAGATCCGCCAACTCGGTTATGTGGTGCATGACATCGAAGCCGCCATGGACTACTGGAGCGCCACCCTGGGCGTGGGCCCCTGGTACTACAACCCGCGCGTGCCTATCGTGAACTACCAGTACGACGGCGTGGGCTACGAGCCCCACAACTCGGTGGCGCTGGCCAACTCTGGCTTCGTGCAGGTTGAACTGATCCAGACCCGCAACGACGTGCCGTCCATGTACCGCGACTTCCTGCAGGCCGGCCGCACCGGCCTGCAGCACGTCGCCTACTGGACCGAAAGCTACGACTCCGACGTGGAGCGCCTGCTGGCGCAGGGCTTCAAACCCAAGATGAGCGGCGAGGTCGGTGAAAAAGGCCGCTTCATCTACTTCGACACCGAGTACCACCCCGGCACGGTCATCGAGCTGTCCGAAGTGGCGGGCCCCAAGGGCCGCCTGTTCGACCTGATCCGCGAAAGCTCGCTGAACTGGGACGGCCAGGATCCGGTCCGCGCCTTCCCCGACCTGACCCGCCTCTGACACCGCACTCCGCCACCATGAATTCCCAATCGTTTACCGCCACCTATCTGATTGAAACGCCGATGGACCCCGCCCGGGTCGCGGAGATCATGGCCGGCGAGCAGTCCTGCGGCACCTTCACGCGGGTGCAGGGCGAAACCGACGAACTGCGCGCCCGCGCCCGCGCGCGCATCGAATCCATCGAGCCCCTGGAATCCGCCGGCGCGCCGAGCCTGCCCAACGCCTGGCTGGCGCGCCAACCCGGCGGCATGCCGGGCAAGTACCAGCGCGCCCGGGTGCGCATCGCGTTTCCCGTCGCCAACATCGGCGCCAACCTGCCCACGCTGGCGGCCACGGTGGGCGGCAACCTCTATGACCTGGGCGAAGTCACCGGCCTGCGGCTGGAAAGCATGGAACTGCCCGCCAACTACCGCGCCCAGTTCGACCTGCCGCAGGTGGGCATCGCCGGCACGCGCCAGCTAACCGGCGTGGCGCAGGGCCCGCTGGTGGGCACCATCATCAAGCCCAACGTGGGGCTATCGCCCGAACAGACCGCGCACCTCGCGGCGCAGCTTTGCGCGGCGGGCGTGGACTTCATCAAGGACGACGAGGTCTGCGCCAATCCCGCCCATGCCCCGCTCGCGCAGCGCGTGGCGGCCGTAATGGCGGTGGTGCGCGCGCACCGCGAACGCACCGGCCGCAACGTCATGGTGGCGTTCAACATCAGCGACGAAACCGACGCCATGCGCCGCCACGCCGACCTGATCGAACGCGAGGAAGGCTCCTGCGTCATGGCCAGCCTGAACTGGTGCGGCTACTCCGCCATTCAGACCTTGCGCCGCAGCACGCCGCTGGCGCTGCACGGACACCGCAACGGCTATGGCGCGCTGTCCCGCCATCCCTTGCTGGGCATCGGATTCCAGGCCTATCAGACGCTCTGGAGGCTGGCGGGCGTGGACCACATGCACGTGCACGGCCTGCAAGGAAAATTCTCGCAGGAGGACAGCGAAGTCGTCGAGTCCGCGCGCGACTGCCTGGCGTCCCTGACGCCCGGCATCGACGACGCCGTGATGCCCGCGTTCTCTTCCGGCCAGTGGGCCGGCACGGTGCCCGCCACCTGGGCCGCCGTGCGCAGCGACGATCTGCTGTTCATGTCGGGCGGCGGCATCCTGGCCCATCCGGACGGACCAGCCGCCGGCGTGCAGAGCATCCGCCAGGCATGGCAGGCGGTGCGCGACGGCCAGCGCCTGGAAGACCAGGCCCGCAACGCGCCCGAACTGCAGCGCGCCCTGGCCTTCTTCGGAAACCGCGCATGAGCGAAGGCGAGCGCAGCGCCCCCGCGCCGCAAGTGTGCTGGTATGGCGACGACTTCACCGGCGCCACCGACACGCTCGCGGAGGTAGCCCGCGCCGGTCTGCGCGGCCTGCTGTTCCTGGGCGTGCCCACGCCGGAGCAGTTGCGCCGCGCCGGCCCGCTGGACGCCATCGGCATCGCCGGCGCCGCGCGCGGCATGGCGCCCGCCGAAATGGAAACCGAGCTGCGCGCCGCCGGCCGGTTCCTGGCGGGCACGGGCGCCCGCGTGCTGCACTACAAATGCTGTTCCACCTTCGACAGCGCGCCGCACGTCGGCAGCATCGGCGCCGCCATCCGCGAACTGCGCCGCCACATGCCCAACCCGATAGTCCCCATCGTGGGCGGCCAGCCCAGCATCGGCCGCTACTGCAGCTTCGCCCAGCTGTTCGCGCGCGCCGGGTCCGCGCCCGAGATCCATCGCATCGACCGCCACCCCGTCATGAGCGCGCACCCGGTCACGCCCATGCACGAGGCCGATCTGCGGCTGCACCTGCAGGCGCAAGGGCTCTCCGGCATCCGCTCCGTGCCCCACACCGCCTATCCGCGCCTGCGGCAGGCGGCGGACGCGCCCGCACTGGCGCGCTGGATCGACCAGATCATCGAGACGACCGACGGCCCCGTCCTGCTGGACCTCGTGGACGACGAACAGCTTGCCGTCATCGGCCGCCTGATCTGGCGCGCCGCTTCCCGCGCACCGCTGCTGGCCGTGGGCCCAAGCAGCGTGCAGCAGGCGCTGGCCCGCGCCGCGCCGCCCGGACGCGAATGGGAGACGGACCCGTTGCCGCTCGCCGCGGCCGCGGGCCCGGTGCTGGTCGTGGCGGGCAGCCTGTCTCCCGTCACCGCCAGGCAGATTGCCGCCTGCCGGCGCTACGCGCGCCAGCCGCTGCAGGTGGAGCGGCTGCTCGCGGACCCCGACTACGCGGCCCGGCAGGCGCAACAGGCCGCCGCCGCGCTAGCCCAAGGCCACAACGTCCTGGCGCATACCGACAAGCCGTCGGCCGCCGTCAGCGCGCAGGACACCGCGGCCACCGCCCGCGCCACCGGCCGGCTGGTGGCGGACATCGTCCGGACCAGCGCGCACGCCGGCAGGCCCCTGTCGCGCATCGGCATCGCCGGCGGCGACACCTCCAGCCAGGCCACGCTCGCGCTCGGGCTTTGGGGCCTGGCGTTTCGCTGCGTGCTGGCGCCCGGCGTGACCGTCAGCCTCACCCGCAGCGACGACCCGCTGACCGACGGCATCGAACTGATGCTCAAAGGCGGGCAGATGGGCGGCGACTTCCTGTTCGACGAACTGGCGGCCGGCGCGGCGTAGCGCGCGTCGACCGTCGGCGGCAAGGCCAATATCCGCGCCGCCAGGGGATCGTCCGCGGCGCCGGCAGCATCCTGACTCATGAATTTCACTCAGCAGTGAATGCAGATTTATGGGCTTAATCGAACCCTCCGCTTCCCGTAGCATTTCAGCTACTCGAAAGGAACGGCAATTCGAGCAACGGATGGAGCTGCCACCCCATGACCCATGAAAAGCCCCCCACGGACCCCAAGACCAGCGCGCTGATGGCGGTGTTAGCCCTGAGCCTGGGGCTGGCGTTCGCGCCAACTCACGCCTCTCAAAACGCCGAGGCGCGAGCCATGGCCACGCAAGCCACCGCCGGCGTACTGTCCGCGAAGCAGCAGGCGATTCCCCTGATCGCGGCCTTCATGGCCGCGAGCGACATGCCCAAACTCAACGCCGCCTTGAACCAAGGACTGGACGCGGGGCTGACGGTCAGCGAGGCGAAGGAAATCCTGGTGCAGCTATACGCCTATGTCGGCTTTCCGAAAAGCCTCAACGCGCTTGGTGAACTACTGAAGGTCGTGGAGGCGCGCAAGCAACGCGGCATCCAGGACGCGCCGGGACGCGAACCCAGCCGCGCCATTCCTTCCGGCGAGGAACTGCTCGCGGCGGGCACGGCCAACCAGACCCGCATTTCGGGCGCGCCGGTGACGGGCCCCGTGATGGATTTTGCGCCTATCATCAACCAGTTCCTGCAGGCCCATCTGTTCGGCGCCATCTTCGAGCGCGACAACCTCGACTGGCAGAGCCGCGAATTGGCCACCGTCGGGGCGCTGGCCGCAACGCCGGGGGTGGAGGCGCAGTTGCGCTCGCATATGCGCGCCAGCATGCGGGTGGGCCTGAGCGCGGCACAGCTGCGCCGAGTCGCGCAAGTCCTGGCCGAGCACGGCGACGAACAGGCGGCCGAGCGTGCAAGCGCCGCCCTGGCGCAGGCGCTTCCCGCCGCGTCGGGAGGCTGACCATGAACGTGTCCAAGGCTTTGCTGACCTTCGCGACCGCGACCTCGCTGACCGCCTGCACTGCCCTTCCCGATGGCTCAAGCCGCTCAGCCGGCCCCTT
This sequence comes from Achromobacter sp. NPDC058515, assembly GCF_042721735.1. NCBI lineage: Bacteria > Pseudomonadati > Pseudomonadota > Betaproteobacteria > Burkholderiales > Alcaligenaceae > Achromobacter > Achromobacter sp. NPDC058515. The sequence continues at coordinate 103,293 of NZ_JBHXNI010000006.1, read as the reverse complement.
GGCGATTCAGGAGCAAGGAAGCTTCGCGGTCGGCGGGAAAGTGGTGAGCACGCCCGGCACGTACAGCAATAACAACCCCGCGTCCCAAGGGCAGACGTTCCACGGCGATCACCTCTACGCTTTCTATCAAGTCCCCCAGAACCCCAGGCCGCTGCCCATCGTCATGCTGCATGGCGCGTACCAATCGGCGCGCAGCTGGGAAACCACATCGGACGGCCGCGAAGGCTTCCAAACCATCTTCTTGCGCCGGGGCTTCCCGGTCTATCTCGTCGACCAGCCGCGCCGCGGCCGGGCGGGCAACAGCACCGTGGCGGCAAAGATCGAGCCCACGCCTGTCGATCAGCTTTTCTTCGATCAATTCCGGATCGGCAAGTGGCCGGCCTACTTCGACAACGTCCAGTTCGACCGCAAGCCCGAGACGCTCGACCAGTTCTTCCGTTCGGTCACCCCCAACACCGGCCCTTTCGATGCCGACGTGATCTCGGATGCCATGGCCGCGCTGTTCGACAAAACCGGGCCGGGCGTCCTGTTCTTGCATTCGCAGGCGGGCGGACCGGGCTGGCGGACGGCCATCAAGAACAAGAACGTCAAGGGAATCGTGGCGCTGGAGCCCGGCAGCGGGTTCCTCTTCCCCCCGGGGGAGCTTGCGCCCCCGATGCCGAGCGCGGCGGGGACGCTGGCGCCTGAGGCAGTGCCGCTGGAGGATTTCGAGAAGCTCACCCGCATCCCGATCATCATCTATTACGGCGACAACTTCCCAACCGAACCGACCGCGGAGCGCGGGCAGGACAACTGGCGGGTGCGCCTTGCCATGGCCCGGCTTTGGGTCGACGCCATCAACAGGCATGGCGGCGACGCGCAGCTCGTGCACCTTCCCGAAATCGGCATCCGAGGCAACACGCACTTCTTGATGTCCGACCTGAACAACGTCCAGATCGCCGATCAGGTATCAACATTTCTTGCAGAAAAGCATCTGGATTGACGCGCCATGCGCCAGTTCTCGCGGCGTCCCGCGGGCCCGGCATGCGCAGCGACCAGAAAGGAGTCCAAATGAGCAGTAAATCCATCAACCAGACCCGGCGCGGTCTAGTCGGGGCGTCCGCGCTCGCATTCTCATGCGCAATCATAGGAGTCCCAGCAATGACCGCTACCGCTGTTGCAGCCGACCACGGGAACAATCCGTTTACTCTGGTGTATGGCGGCGCCATCATGAAAAACGAGCCCGGCAAGGTCAATATTCACCCGGTCACGTACAAGCTCAACGGCCTGGATATCGTCGCAAACGTCTACACGCCGGCAAACCATGATCCGCGCAAGCAATATCCTGCGATTGTCGTCGCGCATCCGAATGGCGGCGTGAAGGAACAAGTCGCGGGCTTGTATGCCCAGCGCCTGGCCGAACTGGGCTATATCGCCATCACCGCGGATGCCGCGTTCCAGGGCGGCAGCGGCGGACAACCCCGCAGCGTCGACAAGCCCGCGAACCGCATCGAGGACATCCATGGCATGGCGGACTTCATCGCCCGCTATCCGGGCGTGGATGCGGCGCGGCTGGGACTGCTTGGCATCTGCGGCGGCGGCGGATACGCCTTGTCCGCCGCGAAGACCGACAAGCGCTTCAAATCGATTGCGACGCTGAGCATGTTCAACTCAGGACGGGTTCGCCGCAATGGATTCAAGGATTCGCAGCTCGATACGATCCAGGAGCGCCTGCGGCAGGCTTCAGATGCGCGCGCCCAGGAAATGGCGGGCGGGAAAATCCTGTACGCCGGCGATGCGGACATGACGGATGAGCAGATCGCTGCGTTGCCGTTTGAGATGTACAGGCAGGGCTACGAATACTACTGGCGCACGCACGCGCATCCCGGCTCGACCTTCAAGTACACCATGAGCAGCCTGCTGGACCTGACGCGGTGGGATGCCGCCGACCAGATCGAACTGATCGACCAGCCGTTGCTGATGATCGCCGGCAGCAAGGCGGACAGCCTTTACATGACCGAAGAGGCCTTCCCCAAGGCCACGGGCGCGAAGGACAAGGAACTGTTCAAGATCGAGGGCGCCACGCATATCGAGACCTACTGGGTTCCCAAATATGTGGAAGCCGCGCTCGCCAAGCTGGAGCCGTTCTACGCGCGGACCCTGTGACAGCGTGGCGATTCGCCAAGAGCGGCAACGCCAATAGCCGGCCGGGGCGCGGCGGCCCGGGCCGCGTGGTCGTGGCCCAGGTCCGCTACCGCTGGTGATGGCCAGCCACGCGCAGGCCCCGGAGCCGCTCGGGCGCCGCTAGCGTTCATGCCAGTACCGCCCCCCGCGGTCGCGCTGCGCCCATGCATCCAGCCCCTCGGGGCTTGATTCCGCCATCACCGCGCCGTCGCGGTCGCTGCGCCAGAACCGGGTCCCGGCACGCGTCCAGCGCAGCTCCACCGCGCGCGCCGGATGGCGAAAGCGGTTCAGATGCCCCGCCTGCGCGATCGCGTGGGCCGCCCCGGCAGCCGCCACCAGGTCCCGGCCCGATGAGGACGCCGACCCGTGGTGCGGCGCCAGCACGACATCCGTGGCGGGCAGCCCCGCCGCCACCAGCGCCCCCTCCTGCGCCACGCCGACATCCCCGGTCAGCAGCAAGGAATGGCGCGCGCCTTCCACGCGCAGCACGCAACTGTCGGCGTTGCGGTCGTCCGCCCGCGGATCGTCGCCAGATGCGGGATGCAGGAAGGTGAACACCACCCCGTCCGCTTCCCAGCTACGCCCGCGTTCGCAGCGCGCCATCTCCTGCGGCAGGACCGGCCGCGCGTTGCCGGCATCCGGCCACAACCTCGCATCGCGCCGCAGAAAGGCCGGCAGATCGAAAGAGGCGTAGCTGCGCGCCACCTGCACGGCCGCCAGCACGGCGCGCGCGCCGCCCACGTGGTCCATGTCCGCGTGCGACAGGACCAGCACGTCCAGCCGATTGATGCCGCGCGCCTGCAGGAATGGCGCGACCACGCGTTCGCCCGCGTCGCTGCCGCCGTAGCTGCGGGGCCCTGCGTCAAACAGCAGCGACTGGCTTGCCGTTTCAACAAGGATGGCGCTGCCCTGCCCCACGTCCATGGCGCTCATGCGCCAATGCCCCGGCTCCGGCCTGTCGGGCCGCCAGAACAGCAACGGCAGCATGCAGGCCCATCCCAGATGGCGTCCGGGCCAGCCCCGCGCCTGCAGCGCCCAGGCCATCCCCGCCAGCGCCAGCAACAGCCAGGGCCAGCTCGCCGCGGCAACCGGGACGCTGGCCCAGCTGGCGCTGCCCACCCAGGCCACGGGCGCCATCGTCAGGTCGAAGGCGGCCAGCCCGGCCTGCCCCGCCATGGCGGCAACGCCTTGCGCGCCCGGCACGGCGGACAAGGCGGCGCACAGCAGCGCCAGGGGCGTCACGATGAACGTCACTGCGGGAATGGCAACCGCATTGGCCAGCGGCGACCCCAGCGACACCTGATGCACCAGGAAGGCCAAGAGCGGCGTCAGGCCCAGCGTCGCCATCAGCTGCAGCCGCGTCGCCTGCCCGAGCCTTGCCATCCATCGAGCGCGCCAGCCGGCGTCCGCGTCGAACGGCGCATCGGCGATGCGCAGCAACACCGCCACCGCGCCGAATGACAGCCAGAATCCCGGCGACACCGGCGCCCACGGATCCAGCGCCACCACCACCGCCGCCGCGCCGGCCAGTACCCTGGCCGCCGACAGCGGCAGACGCGACAAGGCGGCCGCCAGCACCACGGACAACATGAAGAAAGTGCGGCGCGCCGGCACGCCCCAGCCCGCCAGGAGGCAATACAGCAGCGCCACCACCGCCGCAGCCGCCCCGCCGGCAATGCGCGCAGGCGCGCGCTCGGCCAGCCCCACGCCCCGCCAGCGCAAGCGCCGCCAGACCGCGGACGCCAGAAGGCCGGCGATCCCGGCGATGGACGTGACATGCATGCCGCTGATCGACACCAGATGCGTGATGCCGCTGCGGTTGAAGATGCGCCAATCGTCGCGCGAGACGCCCGCCTGATCCCCGATCGCCAGCGCGATCAGCACCGGCGCATAGCGGTGCTCTCCCAGCGCCGCCCGCATGCCCTCGCGCACAAGATGGCGCGCCCGCTCGATCGCGATGCCCGGCGTCGCCCAGGGGCGGTCCGCCATCAGATCCGGCCGCCCGCGCACGGCGCCCGTGGCCCGCACGCCGGCCGCGAACATGCGCCCTTCCGCGTCCGGCCCGGCGGGGTTCAGCAGGCCGTGCGGGCGCCGCAGCACCAGCGCCATGCGCCAGACCTGCCCGGGCAGCACCTGGGGCAGGCCCTGATGCGCGCCGGCCGCCTGCCAGGTCACCTGGATGCGGTCGGGGATGCCAGGACGGGCGGGTTCGTCCAGTTCCGCCACGAATCGCTGGCGCTGGGCGTCGCCGTCCGGCAGCTCGGCGACGCGCAACACCAGCCGGGAGACTTCATCCTGGTGCGCATCCGCCAGCGCGTTGTCCAGGCGATGCTGGGCTTGCAGGCTGGCGTTGATGAAGCCGATGGATAATCCCAGCGCCAATGCCGCGAGGATACGCAGGATTTGATGGCTCGCGCGCGCCCAGCAGGCCCAGGCGACTCCGCCCCCGGCAGCCGCCAGCCACAGTACGGCCGGCCCAGGCAATGCGGGCAGCACTTGCGCCAACGCCGCGCCCGCCACGAATGCAAGGCAGAATGATCGGCCCGTGATATCGCTCTCCCGAAATGGGAAAGCGTATGCCGCAGCGGGACGAGACAGGTCCGCCGGTGAACAGGCTTGTCACATCGGCAAGCCGCCAGCAGACTACTGCGCCAGCCACCGCCGCGCGCGATCCACCAAGGGCTGGTCCACCATGCGGCCATGCAGGATCACCACGCCACGGCCTTCCGCGCGACCGGCCTCGGCGGCCAATACGACCTGGCGGGCCCACTCGCGTTCTTCGGCGGATGGAGAGAACCCGCGATTGATCACGGGCACCTGCCTCGGGTGTATCGCCACGCTGCCTGTAAAGCCCAGGTTCCGGGCTTCGCGCACCGATGACTCGAAGCGGTCCATATCGTTCAGGTTCGCAATACTGTCGGCCAGCCCCCAGCATCCCAAGCCGAATGCGCGCGCGGAATTCGTGACCTGCTGCGCGGCCCACCGCAGATTCATGGGTTCGGGCGATACGGACATGGCGGCAGCATAGTCTTCGGCACCAAACCCCAATGCGCACAACCGCGGCGAGCAGCTGGCAATATCCGTCGCGCGCACCACGCCCAGCGGGGACTCGACCAGCGCGGCGATGTGTAGGGGCCGCTGCAGCGAGCGCTCTTTTTCCAGGCTGCCCAGCGCATCGCTTAGTGCGATGACCTGCGCGGCACTTTCTACTTTAGGCAGCACCACGGCCTGCAGGCAGGCCAGGTCGGCGGCCAGCAGGTCTTCGCGCCACCCTTGCGGATCCACATTCACGCGCAGCAGCACCGGGATGCCGTGCCGCGCAATCGCGCGCGACGCCGGCGCGGTCCGCAGGCGCGCGCTCTCCTTCAATTCGGGAAGAATGGAATCTTCCAGGTCGACGATGACTGCGTCCGCGCCGCGTTCATGGGCCTTCGCCACGAACGCGCCGGCAGTGGCCGGCACGAACAGCAAGGACCTCAACATGTTCATCTGCATTTGACATGCCCCTGTTCGTGCAATTCTCTTATGCGATCGGCGGTCAGTCCCAGTTCCTCCAGGATGTCGGTCGTGTGCTGCGCATGCCTGGGCGCGGGAAACCGAAGCGAACCCGGCGTGCCGCTCAAGCGCGGGGCCACGTCGTGCATGAGCACGCCGTCGGGATGCCCGGCTGTGGCTGCCGCCACATACACGCCGCGGCCACGCACATGCTCGTCTTCGTAGATATCCTGCGCGTCGTAAACCGGTCCGACCGTGACGCCGTGCTGGCGGAAATGGGCCAGGCATTCCTTCAACTCCAACGTCCCTATGAAAGCCTGGATCATGGCGTCGATTTCCTGGTCGTGTTCCAGCCGGGCCGCATTGGTGCGATAACGGTCCTGCTCGTACAGGCCGGCCTGGCCAATCGCGGCGAACACCTTGCGCGCCATCGAGTCGGTGGACCCCGACATGGCCACCCATTGGCGGTCGCGGCAACGATACACGCCGCGCGGCGATGCAATCTTTACCCCGCGCGCGGGCTTTTTTCCCGTACGCGCATAGCTGGTGACATCCGGCCCCATGATGGACAGCATGGGTTCCAGCAAAGACAGGTCGATCACCTGTCCGCGCCCCTGGTTGACTTCGACCTCGCGCAGCGCCGTCATGACGGCAAACGCGCCGGAAAGCCCGGCGATCATGTCGGCCAGCGCAATGCCCGGCAACTCAGGCGGCGACTCGCGACCATTGCCGCCTTTCAGGGCATAGCCCGAGAACCCTTCGATCAGGCTCCCAAAGCCGGGCAGGTCCTTGTACGGCCCCGTCTGCCCCCACCCGGACAGGCGCACGACGATCAGGCCGGGATTACGCCGAAGCAATACTTCCGGTCCCAAGCCCATGCTTTCCAGCGTGCCGGGACGAAAGCTCTCGATCAGCACATCGGCCGTGCCGCACAACTGCAGCAGCAGTTCTATCGCCTGCGTACTGCGCAGGTTCAACGCCAGGCTGCGCTTGTTGCGTCCGTACACCTGCCACCAGCCATCGAAACCGTCCCCGCCATCTGGTTCCGATAGTGTCCATTGACGCAGCGTATCGCCTTCGCGGGCCGACTCGACCTTGATCACGTCGGCGCCGAAATCGGCCAGTTGCAGCGTCAACATGTTGCCTGCCACCAAGCGGCTCAGGTCCACCACGCGCACGCCATTCAACGTGCCGCGTCGGGACGCATCGAAGGCCACGCGCTTGAAGTCGGTATTCGGGCTGTCCATCATCAGTTCTTTGCTTCGGGTTCCAATTGGCGGGCGGCGGCTTCCCAGCGGGATTGTTCGCTGCGCAGCAGGGACGCGAACTCCTGGCGCGGCTCGGCCAGCGGTTCGGTGTCCAGGGTTGCGAATCTTTCCCGCACCTCCTGGTTCTGCAGGACGCGGACCATCGCGGCCGCGACGCGGTCGGCTGCAAGCTCGGAACTGTCCTTGGGCGCCAGCAGGCCTCCGATGACGGCAATGACCAATCCTTGATATCCCGACTCTTCCAAGGTGGGAACATCGGGCAATCCACGTTCGCGCGATGCCCCCGTAACCGCCAGCGGGCGCAAGCGCCCTGCCTTTATCAACGGCATCGATGCCGTCATCGAGTCCGAGGAAAACGCCACTTGCTGGCCGATAAGATCGTTCAACGACGCGCCGCTGCCCTTGTACGGAACGTGCGTAGCCTTTACGCCGGCGCGTTGCAGCAACATCTCGCTGGCCAGGTGCGTCATGGTCCCGAAGCCGGCCGACGAAAAGGCCTGAGGCTTGCCGCGCAGGCTGGCGATCAGTTCCTTGAGCGTCTTAGGCGCGGACTCCGTGTTGGGCACCAGCACCACGAACGGGGCCCGCATCACCGGCGCCACCGGCATGAAATCGCTGTAGCGGTAGACGGCGGCCTTGTTCAGGTAGGGCACCACGAACAACGGCGCGGTCGAACTGAACACGAACGTGTGATTGTCGTGCGCGCGCAATACCGACTCGTGTCCGATGACGCCGCCGCCGCCCGCCCTGTTCTCCACGATCACCGACTGGCCCAATTCCTGGCCCAGATACTGCGCGACCAGGCGGGCCATCACATCGCTGCCCGAGCCGGGCCCTTGCGTCACCACCAGCTTGATCGGCTGTGTCGGCCAGTTGTCCTGGGCCTGGACGAGCCGCATACCGGCCATGGCCGGTAGCGCGACAAGCGCGGTCAGGAGCCTGCGGCGTATGCGATTTTGCGTTAGAGCTTGCATCCTTGTCTCCGATATCGGTGTAATTGTGGATGTATGCTAAAACACAATTGGTTGTCGTAGCAACTGTTGCTTGTGAGATTAATTATGGCTAAAAAGATAACGGTCGAGGGGTTGATTACGTTCAGGACATCCGTGCTCGCGCAAATGCTGGCCCGCATGGTGGACGTATCGGTGACAGAAGAGCTGGGACTGAGCAGCCGGCAGTGGCGCACGCTGGTCAGCCTGTATCGGCTTGGCCCCTCGACCGCATCGGAGATCGTGCGTTTTTCGCATCTGGACAAGAGCCAGATCAGCCGCGCCGTGTTCGAGAACGAAGCAAAAGGGCTGTTGACGCAAACCGTGGACCCCGACGACCGCAGGCGCGCGGTCATCGCCCTGACGCCCGAGGGCTCCAGAACCTTGGAAAAGGGGCTGCGCGGGACGCTGCATCGCCAACACGCCCTGGAAGGCTGCCTCTCGGCCGAGGACCGCGCCGCCTTCTATCGGATCATGGACACGCTCACCGGACAAGCCCGGAAGATGCTGGACGAGGCCAGCGGCAAGAACGGCTGATCCGCGTGCCCCGCGCTTGTAACAACGGTTGGATCCCGGCAGCCCTCTGCTCTGGCCCCCAATTGAACCGTTCCGGTCCTCCCGGCCTGCCGCCAGGAACGCCTTCCCTGCCGGGGTCAGGCACGCTACATGCTGAGTCTCCCATTCGACAGGCGGCAGGTGCCGCTTGGCGGCCTGAATCCAAGGAGACCGATATGGCAGACCATGTAATCAAGGTACTGAACGAGCTCATCGAAACGTCGAAAGACGGCGAAAAAGGCTTCGACGCCGCCGCCGACGACACGAAAACGCCTGAGCTGCAACAACTGTTCAGGAACCGCTCGAGCGATTGCGCCGCTGGCGCCGCCGAATTGCAGGCGTTGGTGAGCCAATTGGGCGGCAAGCCGGAAGACCACGGCACCGTATCGGGCGCCATGCACCGGGGCTGGACCAACCTGAAGGCCGCTATCGCGAGCCGCAGCGACCTTGTCCTGCTCGAAGAGTGCGAGCGGGGCGAGGATGTGGCGAAGGCGGCCTACGCCAAGGCGCTGAAGGAAACCTTGCCGGAAAATGTCCGCGCGGTCGTCGAGCGCCAGTACCAGGGTGTGCTGCGCAACCACGACCAGGTTCGCGACCTGCGTAATCGCTACCGGGCCGAGACGTAAAGTACCCGCCGCCCCCGGCCGCCGATCGGAACCGGGGGAACGGCGCCGGCAAAGGCGCTGCCGCAAGCCGGCAGTGGAAGAAACAGGCGAACCCGATATCGCTCGCCGGGCACTGCGTGAATTTTCCTCAATCTGCCCGCAAACCCAATTCACGCTATATCGCCTATAAACCCGGGTTCGCTTTTTTCCATCGCCTTATGTTCGGAGTTTCCATGTCCCTCCTGTTGCCCACCACGCTCGTCGGGTCGTACTCGCAGCCCGATTGGCTGATCGATCGCAAGCGCCTCGGCGATCGCTTCCCGCCGCGCGTGCGTGCCCAGGAGCTCTGGCGCGTTGCGCCGGAATGGCTGGAACAGGCCCAGGACGACGCCACCCTGCTGGCGATCCGCGATCAGGAAGCCGCCGGCGTGGACATCATCACGGACGGCGAGGTCCGCCGCGAAAGCTATTCCAACCGTTTCGCCACCGCGCTGGAAGGCGTGGACCTCGACAATCCGGGCACGGCCCTGGACCGCAGCGGCCATCCCAATCCCGTGCCGCGCGTGGTGGGCAAGATCCGCCGCAAGCACGCCGTGCAGGTGCGCGACGTTCAGTTCCTGCGCGCGCACACCGACCGCCAGATCAAGATCACGGTCCCGGGCCCGTTCACCATGGCGCAGCAGGCCCAGAACGATTTCTATGGTTCCGAGACCGAGATGGCCTACGACTATGCCCAGGCCGTCAACGAAGAAATCCGCGACCTGTTCGCGGCCGGCGCGGACGTGGTGCAGATCGACGAGCCCTACATGCAGGCGCGCCCCGAAAAGGCCCGCGCGTACGGCCTCCAGGTCCTGAACCGCGCCCTCGAAGGCGTAGCCGGCCGCACCGCGGTGCACATCTGCTTCGGCTATGCCGCCGTCATTCACGCGCGCCCGAACGGCTACTCGTTCCTGCCCGAGCTGTGCGGCTGCTCCGCGCACCAGATCTCGATCGAGACCGCGCAATCGAACCTGGATTGCGCGGTGCTCGACTCGCTGCCCAACAAGGAAATCATGCTGGGCGTGCTGGACCTGTCGACCAACGAGATCGAGCAGCCGGAAGTGGTCGCCGCGCGCATCCGGCGCGCCCTGCCCCACGTGGCGCCCGAGCGCCTGATCATTGCGCCGGACTGCGGTCTGAAGTATCTGCCGCGCGACGTGGCCTTCGGCAAGATGAAGGCGATGGTCGACGGCGCCAGGATCGTGCGCGCCGAACTGGCCGAACGCGCCTGAGCGCCAACCGTTAACCGACCCTGCCCTTGTATGTTGCGCAAGCTGATCGCCCTTTCCTTCTCCCTCCTGGCGCCGCTGGCCGCCGCCCAGGACTTTCCCACGCATCCGATCACGATCGTGGTGCCGGTGCCGCCGGGCGGCATCGTGGACCTGGCCGCTCGCCTGGCGAGCGAACCGCTCGCGACCGCGCTCGGCCAGCCGACGGTCATCGACAACCGGACCGGCGCCAGCGGCAACATCGCCTATGGCATGGTGGCGGCCTCGCGCCCCGATGGGTACACCCTCCTGGCGTCGTACTCGATGTACCACGCGGGCAACCCGTCGATGTTCAACGGGCTGCGCTGGAGCGCCGAGTCGTTCAAGCCCGTGGGCATGGTGGCGGTTGCGCCGCACGTGGTGACGGTGCATCCCTCGCTGCCCGTGCATAACCTGAAAGAGCTCGTCGCCTATGCCAAGGCGCACCCGGGCGAAATCAACTATGCCTCGCAAGGCAGCGGCTCGGTGCCGCATGTGGGCACCGAACTGCTCAAGCAGATGACGGGCACGGACATGGTGCACGTGCCCTACAAGGGCTCGGGCCCGGCCATCCAGGACGTCCTGTCCGGCCGCGTCCAGCTCTTCGTGACCACGCCGCCTTCGGTGATCGGCCATGTGCAAATGGGCAAGCTGCGCGCCATCGCGGTGGCCGGCGCGGCGCGCCACCCCATGATTCCGGACGTGCCGACCGCGGCCGAGCAGGGCTACCCGGGATTCGAGCTGGACGCCTGGGTGTCGCTGTTCGCGCCGGCCGGCACGCCGGACGCGGTCGTGCAGAAGATCAGCGCGGCGCTTGAGGCCGGCCTGCAAAAACCTGAGCTCATCAAGACCGCCAACGAGGCGGGCGTGCGGGTCAACTACCAGAATCCCGAGGAGCTGGGGCGCACGGTGGCGCAAGACACCGCGCATTGGTCGCAGGTCATCAAGTCGGCGAACATCACGGTGAACTGAGCAAGAGGCCCCGGCGCCGCCTGCAGCGCCCGGGCCTTATACAAGGCTTGTCGCATCCGGCGAGCTGCCGGTGTTTTCCGAAAGCCGATGCTCCGGCATGAAATCCTCGTTCTTTGCCCCCAGGTTGCGCAGCAATTCAAGCGCCTTCGCCTCCAGCACATCGCCAGGCCCGAGTTGCGTGAAATCCTGAAGCTCGACCCGCTCGATCCAGGTCTTCGCGGCGTTTGCAATGAGCTTGGCTTGCGCACGCAGCGCCGACGGCTCCAGTTCCGACCTCCTTGTCTTTTGCCTTGTACGCCTCCGAAGAACTCGAACGGCAGGCCGCGCCTCGGACAGTTCCCGCCGCTCGCTTGACAAGCCCCCGCCAGCCTCGGAACATACCCCCCATCCACCCGGGGAGCTTCGGCAAGAAGCTGAGAATCCGTTGGCGGCCCCACAGGCGCACAATGCACGGCGACCCGTAATACCTGATCCAGATAACGCTGCCCCCGCATGCCACACCCCGCCCTGCCCGCGCTCGCCCAGGCCTCCCAGGACCTCCTCGCAGCCGTCCGCCGCGACGCGCCCCTGGTGCAGTGCCTGACCAATTTCGTCTCGATGAACTACGCGGCCAACGCGCTGCTGGCCGTAGGCGCGTCCCCGGCCATGGTGCATGCCGAGCAGGAAGCGCCCGAATTTGCGCGGATATCCGGCGCGGTCGTGGTCAACATCGGCACCCTGTCCGCCCCCTGGCTGGAAAGCATGCTGCTGACCGCCGCGTCCGCCGGCCAGGCCGGCACGCCATGGGTGCTGGACCCGGTCGCCCATCACGCCACCGCCTTTCGCCGCGGCGCCATTCAGCGGCTGATGGACCTGCGGCCCGCCATCGTCCGGGGCAACGCCTCGGAGATCATCGCGCTGGCCGGCGGCCAAAGCGCCGGCAAGGGCGTGGATTCCCGCGATGCCGTGGCGCAGGCCGAGCAATCCGCCACCGACATCGCGGCAAGCCGTCAGACGGTGGTCGCGGTCACCGGCGAGGTGGATTTCGTCACGGACGGCAAACGTTCCGTGCGCATCATCGGCGGTTCGCCGCTGATGCCGCGCGTGACCGCCACGGGCTGCGCGCTGACCGCCGTGGTCGGCGCGTTCGCCGCCGTATCGCGGGGCGATGCCTACACCGCGGCCGTCGGCGCCCTGTCCTGCTTCAGTATCGCGGGCGAACGGGCCGGCGCGCTGGCGGAAGGCCCGGGATCGTTCGCGTGGCGGTTCCTGGATGCGCTGGCGGGGCTGGAACACGATTGCCTGACGCGGGCATCGCCGCTGCGCTGACGGCGCATTGAACCGCGGGCTCGGAATCTTTCCGCCCTCGCCGCCCATGTCACGGGTAGGTCATACGCTGTCCCCAGAATCTTTCCTTCCACACGGAGGAAAGACGGTGAAGCCACACGTACGCAAGATTTTCGCGGTATCCGCCAGCTTCGCGCTGCTGACCAGCCTGTCCGCCTGCGGCGGCGACGACGATGACGACGACGCCGCGCCCGAGACGCCCCCGCAAGCCAGCGTGCCCCAGGGCGCGACGCTCGACGTGGCCATCCTGGGAACGACCGACCTGCACGCCAACGTGCTGGGCTACGACTACTACAAGCTGGCCGAGGACAAGAGCTATGGCGTGGACCGCACGGCCACGCTGATCGCCAACGCGCGCCGCCAGCATGCGAACACGCTGCTGTTCGACAACGGCGACACCATCCAGGGCACCGCCCTGTCGGACTACCAGGCGCTCGTGTCGCCGGTGCAGTGTTCCGACATGATCGCCATCTACAAGCAGATGAAGCTGCTGTCGTATGACGCGGCCACCATGGGCAACCACGAGTTCAACTACGGCCTGCCCTTCCTGTCGCAGATCACCAACGTGGACTTCGGGCTGGCCGGGATCGGCAAGGGCACGGCGCAGACCAATCCGTCCGGCGCCAGGGACTGTGCCGCCCCGGCGTTCCCCTTCGTATCGGCCAATGTGGTCTCGGCCGCATCCAAGCAGCCCATCTTCAAGCCCTGGGTGCTGCTGGACAAGACCTTCAAGGCCACCGATGCCGACGGCAAGAGCATCGACGTTCCGCTGAAGGTCGGCGTGATCGGCTTTGCGCCTCCGCCCATCCTGCAATGGGACAAGGCCAATCTGGAAGGCCATGTGGAGGTCACCGGCTGGAAGGAGACCGCAGCGCGCTACGTGCCGGAGATGAAGGCGGCCGGCGCCGACCTGATCGTGGCGCTGGCGCACGGCGGCATCGACCTGGCCACGGCCTACACCCCCGCCATGGAGAACGGCGCGGGCTACCTGAGCCAGGTGCCCGGCATCGACGCGCTGATCACCGGCCACCAGCACCTGCTGTTTCCCGACACGAACGCCAAGTCGCAATTCGCCGGGCAGCCGGGCGTCGAGCTGGAGAAAGGCCTGATCAACGGCGTGCCGACGGTGCAGGCCGGCCAGTGGGGCAACAACCTGGGCCAGATCACGCTGAAGCTGGCGTACGACAAAGGCTGGCAGGTGCAGAAGGACGCGACGCAGGTACAGCGCATTTCCACGCGCCTGACGGCGCAAAGCGGCGCCACGCCGGCCACCTACGTGGAACCCGACGCGGCCGTGCAGCAGCTGGTGCAGGCCGAGCACACGGCGACCATCGACTACGTCAAGACGCCGATCGGCCAGAGCCAGTTCGACATGGCCACCTATTACGCGCTGACGGGCGACGTGTCCGCGCTGCAGGTCGTGAACATGGCGCAGATCGACTACCTGACGGACTACATCGCCAAGAACAGCCCGTCTTATGGCGCCCTGCCCATCCTGTCGGCGGCCGCGCCCTTCAAGGGCGGACGCAACGGCCCCGGCGACTTCACCTATGTGCCGCAAGGCAACGTCGCCATCAACAACGCCGCAGACCTCTACCTGTATCCCAACACGCTGCAAGTGGTGCGGGTCAGCGGCGACATCGTGCGCCAGTGGCTGGAAAAGACCGCCGAGCAATTCAGGCAGATCGATCCCGCGCAGGTCGCGCCGCAGGACCTGATCGACACGGGCTTTCCGACGTTCAATTTCGACGTGCTCTATGCCGCCGGCAACGCTTTGCAGTATGAGATCGACGTGACCCGGCCCAAGGGTTCGCGGATCTCGGGGCTGATGTATCAGGGCGCGCCTCTGGATCCGGCCGCGCAGTTCCTGGTGGTCACCAACAACTACCGCGCCAGCGGCGGCGGCGACTTCCCCGGCCTGGCCGGCGGCAAGGGCGACATCGTGCTGCAAGCCCCGGACGCCAGCCGCGACGTGCTGATCAGCTACATCAAGAAGAACCCCACGCTGGACCTGGCGACCTACGGCCTGGACCGCAGCTGGCGCTTCAAGCAGCTGGGCGCCCTGGCCGGCCCGGTAGTGTTCTCGTCGGTGCCCGGCACCCTGGCGATGGCCACGGCGCATGGCGTGACCAATGTCTCGGTATACGACGCGACGCCGGACCCGGTGACGCAGCTGTCGCGCTACGCGGTCGACCTCAGCCTGTAATGCGCGCGGGCGTCCTGCAACGGGGCGCCCCGCCTAGCGGTAGTACACGCAAATACGCTTGCCGCCGATCTCGTGCACGTCGATCGGCAGTTCGTACAGATCGCTCAGCACCTCCGGCCGGATCAGTTCGGCCGGAGGTCCGTGGCGCGCGATGCGCCCCTGCCGCATCGCCACGATGCGGTCCGCGTAGCTGGAAGCGAAATTGATGTCGTGCAGCACCAGCACCACCGTCTTGCCCAGTTCGTCCGCCGCCCGGCGCAAGGTGCCCATCATGGCGACGGCGTGCCTCATGTCCAGGCTGTTGAGCGGCTCGTCCAGCAGGACGTAGCGCGTGTCCTGGCACAGCACCATCGCGACGAAGGCGCGCTGGCGCTGTCCGCCGGACATCTCGTCCAGGTAGCGCTCGGCCAGCGGCTCCAGGTTCAGGTAGGCGATGGCGCGATCGATATGGACCTTGTCATCCAGCGTCAGGCGGCCGCCGGTGTGCGGATAGCGGCCAAAGGCCACCAGGTCCTTCACCGTCAGCCGCAACGGCAGGTGATTGTCCTGCCGCAGGATGGACAGGCGGCGCGCCAGCTCGCGGCTGTCGGCCTTCGTCACGTCCAGCCCTTCCACCAGCACCCGGCCCGCCGACATCGGCAAGAGGCGGCTGACCATGGACAGCAAGGTCGACTTGCCCGCCCCGTTGGGCCCGATGATGGCGGTGACGCCGCCCGCCGGCAGGTCGAGGCTAACCTCGTCGATCACCACGGTGTCGCCGTACTGCTTGCTGACTTTCTGGATTTCTATCATCGGCGCCCCTTGCGCAGGATCAGGACGAGGAACATCGCGCCGCCCACGAATTCAATCACCACGCTCACAGTCGTGTTCAGGCCCAGCACGCGCTCCAGCAGCGTCTGGCCGCCCACCAGGAAAATGACGCTCAGCAGGGTCGCGGCGGGGATGGTGTGCCTGTGCTTGTCCGAGCCCATGGCGTGGTAGGCCAGATTGCTGACCAGCAAGCCGAAGAACGTCACCGGCCCGACCAGCGCCGTGGACACCGACACCAGCACGGCGATCGCAGCCAGGGTCTGCATCAGGGTGCGGCGGTAGTCCACGCCCAGGTTCACGGAAATTTCGCGGCCCAGCGCCAGCACGTCGTAGCGGCGACGCATGCGCCAGATCAGGAGCGACGCGCCGCACACCGCCGCCAGCGCGATCGGCAGCAGCCCCACGCGCACCGAGTTGAAGCTGGCGAACATGCGGTCCTGCAGCACCAGGAACTCATTGGGATCGATCAGCCGCACCACGAAGTTGGACAGGCTGCGAAACAGCAGGCCAAAGATGATGCCCACCAGCATCATCAGGTGCAGGCTGCGCACGGCGTCCGAAAACAGCCATCGGAACAGCAGGCAGGCGAACGCCGTCATGGCGCAGACCTCGAGCAGGAACGACGCCACCGGATGGCTGGCGCTGGCCGCCGCCTGTCCGAAACCGAACACCACCACGGCCTGGATCAGCAGGTACAAGGCGTCGAAGCCCATGATGGCAGGCGTCAGGATGCGGTTGTGCGTGATGGTCTGGAACAGCACCGACGACACCGCCACGGCATACGCCACCAGCAGCATGGCCACGAGCTTGCCGCCCCGGAAGGGAATCACGAACGACCACTGGCCATTCGCGCCCAGGGTCATGAAGGCCGTCGCGCACGCCAGCGCGGCGCCGGCCAGCAGCAGCAGGCGCCATGCCTGCGGCGAGCGCGCGGCGGGCAAGGAAAGCGAGGACTCAGCCAAGGCGGTTCCTCCGCGTGCGCAGCAGCCACAAGAACAGGATGCTGCCCAGCACGCCGACCACCGTGCCGATGGGAATCTCGTACGGATGGATGACCAGCCGGCCGATGATGTCGCAGGCCAGCACGAATATGCCGCCCAGCGCCGCCACCCACGGGATGGCCCGGCGCATGTTGTCGCCCAGCACCAGGCTGACGGCGTTGGGCACGATCAGGCCCAGGAACGGAATGCCGCCGGCGGTCACGACGACCACCGCCGAAATCGCCGACACGATAAGCAGGCCCACCAGGGTCAAGCGGGCATGGTTCAGGCCCAGGTTGGACGCGAATTCGCGGCCCATGCCGGCCACGGTGTAGCGGTCGGCGGCGGCGTAGGCCGCGCACGCCAGGCCGAAGCCGATCCACAGCAGTTCATAGCGCCCCCGCAGCACGCCCGAGAAGTCGCCGGTGGTCCAGGCATGCAGCGATTGCAGGAGATCAAAGCGATACGCCACGAAGGTCGTCACCGCGTGGATCACGCCGCCGAGGATCAGGCCGATCAGCGGCACGATGAATGGCGTGCGCAGCGGCACGCGGCGCAGCAGCGCCAGGAACAGCAAGGTGCCGGCCAGGGCAAAGCCCGTGGCCGTCAGCATCTTGCCGATCACCGGCGTGTCGGGCGCCAGCAGGGTGATGACCAGGATGCCCAGCGTGGCGGATTCGACGGTGCCGGCCGTCGTGGGCTCCACATAGCGGTTGCGCACCAGCATCTGCATGATCAGGCCCGCCACCGCCAGCGCCATGCCGGCCAGCAGCAGGGCCAGCGTGCGCGGCACGCGGCTGACCAGCAGCAGGCGCCTGGCGCGCTCGGCGTCCTCGCCCCCGCCCCATAGCGCGGCCCATGACATCTGGCCCGCCCCCAGGCTGATGCTGGCCGCGCACAGCACAAGCAACAGCGCCAACACCATGGCCAGGCCGCCCCAGCCGCCGATCATTCGCCGCCAATTCACCGGCGGCCCTTCCACGCTTCATGCATGCGGCTTACTTTCCTTGCGCCAGGGCGGCCGCGATCTCGTCTACGTTCTGCTGCATGGCGGTCAGTCCGGCGCTGCCCAGCAGATACCAGTTGAAGCCGTTCAGATAGACCACGCGCTTGTTCTTCCACGCCTTGGTCGGACGCACCAGGTCGTTGTCCAGCATGCGCTGGGCCGACACGCCTTCGCGGCCGATGGCGGCGTCGCGGTCGATCACGAAGAGCCAGTCGGGATCGGTTTGGGCAATGAACTCGAACGAGATCGCCTGGCCGTGGTTCGACACGTTCAGGCCCGTGGCGGCGGGCTTGACGCCGAAGGCGTCATGGATCACCCCGAAGCGCGAGCCCGGACCGTAGGCGCTCATCTTGCCGCCGGTGGTCAGCACGATCAGTCCCGTGCCGGCATTGGCGGCCTTGCCCTTCAAGGCCGCGATGGACGCGCGCAATGCGTCCAGCTTGTCCTTGGCCGCTGCCTGCTTGCCGTAGATGGCGGCCAGCGTTTCGGTGTTGCGCGTCACGCTGCCGACCAGGTCCTTGGCGTTGACCGTCAGGTCGACCGTGGGCGCCAGCTTGGCCAGCTCGTCATACTTGGGCGCGGACCGGCCCGCCACGAAGATGACCTGCGGCGCGGCCGCGTGGATAACCTCGTAGTTGGGCTCGAACATCGTGCCCGCCTTGAGGTAGCGCTGGTCGGCGTACTGGCTCAGCTGCGGCGGCAGCTTGGCGGCGCTGGGCACGCCCGTCGGCTCCACGCCCAGCGCATGCATGGTGTCCAGCACCGCCAGGTCCAGCACGATCGTCTTGGACGGATTGGCCGGCACGGCGGTTTCGCCGCGGGCATGCTTGACCGGCGCCGTGGCCGGCGCGGCGCACACCGCGGCCGCGGCGCCCAGGGCCAGGGCTGCCCCGGTCCGGGCTGCCCAGCGGCGGGCATGGCCCGCTTGCATCGTTTTCGTCATTCAAACCTCTCTGTTGTGGGCGCCTGGCGCCCGTCATACTCAGAACTTCACGCCCACGCCGAGCCAGTAGCGGCGGCCGTCCTCGACATAGCCGAAGTCTTCGTAGGCGACCTGCTTGTCGAACAGGTTGTAGATGCCGGCATAGACCGACACCGTCTTGTTCACGGCGTACGATCCGCCCAGGTCCACGAAGGTGTAGGAAGGCGCCACCAGATCTCCCGACGACGGGCCGGTGACGGGCTGGCTTTCCCTGCCGCGGAAGTTCACGCGGGCCCAGGCCTGCAGCGCATCGGACGCCTGCCAGTTCACCGTGGTGGTGAACAGGTGCTTGGGCAGCTGGTTCAGCGGCTGGCCCTTGTAGGCGCCGGACTTCTGCTCCGACTTCGTGAACGTGTAGCTGCTGGTCATGGACCAGTCGCTGGACAGCGGCAACTTCAGGCTGGCTTCGACCCCGCGCGACACGGCCTTGTCCACGTTCATGTACGTGGTCGGGTCCGAACCGAACTGGTTGGGGCCGTCGGTGCACTGGGACAAGGGGCACGCCACGCGGGTGATCTTGTCCTTGAAGTCGTTGTTGAAGATCGTCACGCCGGCGTTCATGCCTTCGCCGTCGTCATACAGCAGGCCGATTTCCTGGGTCACCGACTTCTCGGGCGTCAGGTCCGGGTTGCCGTACATGTTGCCGCCGCGGCTAACCTGGCCCCAGCCGGCCACCGTCTGGCGCAGGTCGGGCGCGCGAAAGCCCGTGGAGACGCCGCCCTTCAGGGTCCAGCGGTCCGCCAGATGCCACACGCCATACAGGCGCGGGCTGAAATGCGTGCCGAAATTCTCGTCCTCGTCCATGCGCAGGCCGCCCGTGACGGCGAAGCTTTCGGTCAGGCGCCATTCGTCTTCCGCGAACAGGGCCCATTGATAGCGGTCCACCTTGCTGGGCCCGCCGGCAAGCTGGTTGCCGGTCTGGTCGTTCAGGCGCTGGGTGAGATAGCTGCCGCCCAGGGTCAGCATGTGGGAGCCCAGCGGCAAGGACCACGTGCTTTGCAGCTCCGTGTTCTTGATCTTCATCTGGCGCGAACGATTGTCGAACTCCTCCTGCTGCACATAGCTGTCCGACACGCCCCAGCCCCAGCGCCCGGTGTGCGACAGCGCCCATTTGTTGCTGCGGTAATCGGTTTCGGACGACGCCGGGCAACCCGTGCGCGCGCAAGCCTCGCCCGGCGCCAGCGGCTGTACGGTCTTGCCCAGCGTCTCCTGGAACTTCTGGCGCATCGTGGTCGCTTCCAGCACGATGTCGTGGTCGCGGTTGGGCGTCAGCGCCAGCTTGGCGGTCACGGATTCCGCGTTGCGCTTGCGGAAGCCGTCATAGATGTTGTCTTCGTCGCGCTGCGTGGCCTGGCCGTAGATCTGCAGGCCCAACAGATCGTTCTTGATCGGGCCGGCCAGGTAGAAATTGCCCTGGTAGATGTCGCCGGACTTGCTGCTTTCCTGGATCGTGGTGTCCATGCGGATCTCGCCGGCCCACTCGTTCGGCACCTTGCGGGTGATGATGTTGATCACCCCGCCCATGGCGTCCGACCCGTACAGCGAAGACATCGGGCCGCGCACCACTTCAATGCGCTCGATGGCGGAAAGCGGCGGCGTCCAGCCGCCCTCGACCCCGGTGGAGTCCGAGTTGGTGCGGGTCTCGCGGGAGCTCTGGCGCTTGCCGTCGATCAGGATCAGCGTGTACTTCGGTCCCATGCCGCGCAGGCTGATGTCCTGGCGGTCGCCGCCGCCCGTGACGATGACGCCGGGCACTTCAACCAGCGCGTCGTTCAGGTCGCGATAGAACTTCTTGTCCAGATCCTCGCGCGTGATGACGCTGATCGAGGCCGGCGCGTCCTGGATTCGCTGCTCGAAGCCGCTTGCCGTCACCACCACGGTGTCCATCGTCGTGGCGGTGTCCGCGCTTTGCGCCCAGACTGCCGCCGGTCCCATGCCAAACCCCGCTGCGCACAAGGCCGCGGCCAACTGTGTGCGCGGCGCCATGACGCGGCGGCCCGCGGCCAGATGTTTCCTGCTCATGATTCCAACTTCTCCCGTTTCAGGACCGCGCCGCACCCCGCGTGCAGCGTCACGCCTGCCTCGTATTTATTAATGAAAACCATTCTCATATTAGAATTGGAGCTTCGGGAGGCCAGCAACATGCTTTCCGCAACTTTTATCTTCTTTGCATTTCTTGACACTCCGGCGCTCAGCCTTCGGCCAAACTGCCGGATGCAGGACGCTCAATACGCATGCCTTTCACTCACTCAGCGGTAACGCGCCGCATATTGCTGATCGACGACGACGTCGAACTGGCGCAGATGCTGCGCGAATACCTCGAACCCAATCACAGCCAGCTCACGCTGGCGCACAGCGGCGCGCAGGGGCAAGCCCTGCTGGCGCGGGACGATTTCGACCTGGTGCTGCTGGATCTGATGCTGCCCGACGGCAACGGACTGGATCTGCTCAAGCACTACCGGCAGCGCTCGCGCCGCCCGGTCATCATGTTCACCGCGCACGGCGGCGAGACGGATCGGGTGCTGGGGCTGGAGTTCGGCGCCGACGACTACCTGGCCAAGCCCTTCAGTCCGCGCGAGCTCAAGGCCCGCATCACGGCGGTGATGCGCCGCTTCGAGGAAACGCCCGAGCCCGCCAGGCCCTCCCTGAGCCTGGGCGCGCTGTCGCTGGACCCCGCCACCGGGCGCGTGCGCCTGGGCGCCAGCGAAGTGATGCTGACCGGCGCCGAGCAGCGCATCCTGGAAATCCTCATGCGCGCCCCGGGCCAGGTGATCGCGCGCGACCAGATCGGCCTGTATGCGCTGGGCCGCACGCCGGACCGCTACGACCGCAGCATCGATACCCACATCAGCAGCCTGCGCAAGAAACTGCGCCTGGACAACAGGGCCGACACCCTGTCCATCCGCAATCTGCGCGGCCTGGGCTACGTGCTGGCCGGCGCCGCGTGATGGCCTGGCTGCCGCCCCGCTCGCTGTTCTGGCGCGCCTTCCTGACCTTCTGGGGCGCAATGGCCGTCATCCTCGTGTGCGGCATGATGCTGACCGCCGCGGTGGCCTGGTATCGCTTCAATTCGCTGGACGGCCTGAACCCCGGCAACCTGACGCGCGACGCCGCGCAGATCGCGCGCACGCAGGGCAAGGACGGGCTGGAGCGCTGGGTCCGGATCATGGACAACCGCTACTCCGCGCTGAAGATCTACGTCATGGACACCCAGGACGCCGACATCCTGGGCCGGCGCCTGCCCACCCGCATGCACGACTGGCTGAGCGCGTACCGCGCGGCGCCGGACCGGTCCCCGCAGGCCGAGTACCTGCCCGCCGATCCCGCGGGCGAGCGCGTGTCCTGGTGGGAGCCTCAATTGCTGCGCCTGCCGGACGGATCGGAACTGCTGATGCTGTTCCTGCCTTTCGACTCTTCGCGCTGGGAGGTCCTGGCGCTGTCGCCGGTGGCGCTGGCCCTGCTGCTGTTCGCGCTGGCCGTGACGGCCCCCTTCTGCTGGGCCCTGATCCGCCACATCACCGCGCCCCTGGCCCAGCTGCGCCATGCGACGCATGCGCTGGCCGCCGGCCACCTGGACGCCCGCACGCCGGCCAGGCTGGCCCGCCGCAAGGATGAGCTGGGCCTGCTGGCGCGGGACTTCGACGCGATGGCGGACCGCCTGAAGGCGCTGGTCGACACGCGCGAACAGCTCCTGCGCAACATCGCGCACGAACTGCGCTCGCCGCTGGCGCGGCTGCGCCTGGCCGCGGAACTGGCGCGGCGCAACGACGAACGCCGCGACCTGCAGCTGGACCGCATCGAACGCGAATGCGAACGCCTGGATACGCTCGTGGGCAACACGCTGCGGCTGGCCCGCGTGGGCGCGCTCCCCGTGCCCACCGAAACGCTGGATCTGGCGGAAGTCGTGTCCGCCGTCGTGGAAGACGCCCGCTACGAGGCGGGAGACCGGCAGATACGCATCGCGTGGGACGCGCCGCCGCCGGTGGCCATCGTCGGCGACCGCTGCAGCCTGGCCAGCGCCATCGAGAACGTGTTGCGCAACGCCTTGCGCTTCGCTCCCGCGCAAAGCGTGATCCGCGTGCGCCTGTTGGTCAACGCCAGCGAGGCCAGCCTGGAGATCGAGGACCGCGGACCGGGCGTGGCCACGGAAGACCTGGCGTCCCTGTTCGAACCCTTCTACCGCGCAGCCTCGGGCGCGGCCACGCCGGGCAGCGGCGCCGGCCTGGGCCTGTCCATCGCCCAGGCCGCGGTCGCCGCGCACAAAGGGGCGATCTCGGCGCGCAACGTATCGCCGCGGGGCTTGAGCGTGCGCATGGAACTGCCGCGCCTGTCCGCCTGACGCAAGGTCACTCGGAATCGGCCAGAATGGCCGCCGGCAGGCGGGGCAGGACGCGCATGGCGTTGGCGGTGGTGGCGTGCGCCACCTGCGCGGGCGTGATGCCGCGCAGTTGCGCCAGCACCTGGGCGATGCGGACCAGTTCGCCCGGCCGGTTGCGGCGCTCGGGCGGATGCAGCCAGGCAGGCGGGATGTCCGGCGCGTCGGTTTCCAGCACCAGGTGCTCCAGCCCCACATCGACCGCATGGCGCCGGATCTGCAGGGCGCGCTCATAGGTCATGGCGCCGCCCAGCCCCAGCGCAAAGCCGTGGTCGATGAATGCCTGCGCCTGCTGGGCGCTGCCGTTGAACGCGTGCGCGATGCCGCCGATGCGGCCATGGCGGCGCAGATGCTTCAAGAGTATGTCCTGGGACTTGCGCACGTGCAGCAGCACGGGCAGCCGGAATTCGGCGGCCATCGCCAATTGCGCGGCATAGAACCGTTCCTGGCGCTCGCGGGGTTCGCCGGAGGCGATCTCGGGCACGAAGAAGTCCAGGCCGATCTCGCCGATGGCGACAAAGCGCGGGTCGCCAAGCGCCTGCCTGATGGCCTCGCGCAGCGCGTCCAGGTCGGAATCGGCCGCGCGCGGCACATAGAGGGGGTGTATGCCCAGCGCGTAGGCGCCGCCGGCGACCTTGGCGGCCAGGTCGCGCACCACCGGGAAGTTGGCGCGCTCGATGGCGGGGATGACGATGGCCTGGACCCCGGCTTCGCAGGCATGGTCGGCCACCTGTTCACGGTCGGCGTCGAACTCCGCGGCGTCCAGATGGCAGTGGGTGTCGATGAGCATGGGCGTGGCCTCCTTGGCAGGATTATCCACCCGCCCCGTCCTATCCCGAAACCAGGCGGCCGTTTTCCATCAGCAATTGGCGGTCGGCGCGGGCGGCCAGTTCCGGGTCGTGCGTCACGATGGCGAACGCCGTGCCCGACTCCTGGTTCACCCGCGTGAGCAGTTCGAACATATTGTGCGCGGTGTGCCGGTCCAGGTTGCCGGTGGGCTCGTCGGCCAGCACGCACACCGGACGCGTCACCAGCGCGCGCGCCAGCGCCACGCGCTGGCGTTCGCCGCCGGACAACTGCCCCGGGAAGTGGCCTTCCCGGGCGGACAGGCCCACCAGGCCCAGGACCTCGTGCGCGGCCTGGCGCGCCATGGCGCGGCTCTCGCGGCGCACGATCAGCGGCATCGCCACGTTGTCCAGCGCCGAAAACTCCGGCAGCAGGTGGTGGAACTGGTAGACAAAGCCCAGGCTGCGGTTGCGCACCGCGCTTTTTTTGGCTTCGGACAGGCCAACGGCCAACTGCCCGTCGACGGACACCGAACCGCTGGAGGGCATGTCCAGCAAGCCCAGGATGTGGAGCAAGGTGCTCTTGCCGGAGCCGGAAGCGCCGACGATGGCGACCATCTCGCCGCGCGCCACCGACAGGCTGACGTTGCTCAGCACTTCGATGCGGGCGGGGCCCTCGTCATAGACCTTGACGATATTGTCGGCCTGCAGGGCGGGCGTCAAGGAATCAGTCATGGCGCAGCACCTGTGCGGGTTGCAGGCGCGAGGCGCGCCAGCTCGGATACAAGGTCGCCAGCAGCGACAGCACCAGGGACGTCACGCCGATCGTGACGATGTCGCCGATCTGGGGATCCGACGGCAAGGCGCTGATGAAATAGATCTCGCGCGGCAGGAAATGCACGCCCAGCAGGCGCTCGATGAAGGGCACGATCACATCGACGTTGTAGGCGATGGCGATGCCGCCCGCCACGCCCAGCAGGGTGCCGATCACGCCGATCAGCGCGCCCTGCACCAGGAAGATGCGCGCCACTTCGCCCGGACCCGCACCCAGCGTGCGCAGGATGGCGATATCGGATTGCTTGTCCTTCACGGCCATGACCAGGGACGACAGCAGGTTGAACGCCGCCACCGCCACGATCAGCGCCAGGATCAGGAACATCATGCGCTTTTCGGTCTGCACCGCCGCGAACCAGGTGCGGTTGTTGCGCGACCAGTCGCTGGCCATCACGTAGGGCGGCAGGACCGCCCTCAGCTCGGCCGCCACCTCGGGGGCCTTCTGCATGTCGGCGATGCGCAGGCGCACCCCGGCGGTGCCGCTTTCACGGAACACGCGGGCCGCATCGTCGTTGTCGACGAAGGCCAGCGAGGAATCGTATTCATAGTGGCCGGAGGAAAACACGCCCACCACGGTGAACTGGCGCATGCGCGGCGCAAAGCCCGCCGGGCTGATCGAACCTTGCGGCGCCATCATCAGCAGCGTGTCGCCCAGCTTGACGCCCATGCCGTCGGCCAGCTCGTTGCCCAGCACCACGCCGAAGCCGCCGGGCTTCAGGTCGGTCAGCTTGCCCGACACCATCTGACGAGGCAGGTCGGACACGTTGCCCTCGGTGCGCGGGTCGATGCCGCGCACCTGGACCCCGCGCAGGGCCTGTCCCCGCACCAGCATGCCCTGGGCCGCCACGAACGGCGCGCCGGCCTTGACCGCGCGGTTCTGCTCGGCCGCGGTGGCGAACTGCTGCCACTGCTCCAGCACCCGCTCCGGCGACGCGCCGGGAATGTAGAGTTCAATGTGCGGCAGCACCGACAGCATGCGGTCGCGCACTTCCTTCTGGAACCCGTTCATCACGGACAGCACCACGATCAGGGCGGCGACGCCCAGCGCGATGCCGGCCATGGAACTGGCGGCGATGAAGGAGATGAAGCGATCGCGGCGCCCGCGTCGCTGGCGGATTCGGGCCAACCCGGCATAGCGGGCGCCTATCCAGAGTTCGTAGGGTATTTTCAGCACGTGCGCATTATTGCATTAACCGCCTGCGAATCGCCCCGCGGATGTGCGGTTCCACGACCAGGCGTGACAACCTATGGCAGCCGCCGGCCCCGCTTAGTTCCCCAGTCCGTCGGGGACTACAATCGCGCCCATGCTGATCGTCATTCCGGGCGCCCTGCCCGCCCTCCCCGTCGCCGCCGAACTGGCCAAGCTCTTGCCGGAACGCGCGCCCACGCTGCACGGCTGGCTGCTGGCCGGCGCCGCCCGGCCCCAAGCCTTCGACCTGCGCGCGCACGGCTGTACCGCCTTCGAATCCTGGCAGCTGGACCGCGCCGGCTACCAGCCTGAACCCGGCCTGCTGCAAGGCGCGGGCGTGGCGCCCCTGCTGGCCGGCGATCCGGGCGGCGGCGAAGCCGTCTGGCTGGCCGAACTGGTCCACCTGGCGCTGGGCACCGACCAGGCCACGCTGCTGGATCCCGGCATGATGGAGCTGCGGGCGGAGGAAACGGCCGCCCTGCTGGACACGGCCCGCCCCCTGTTCGACGACACCGGTTTCGCGGTCGAGGCGCTGTCGCCCGAACGCTGGCGCCTGCGCCTGCCGCAGGGCCTGCGCCCCCAGACCGCCACCCCGATGGCCGTGGCCGGACGGCGCCTGAACGAATGGTGGCGCCAGGATGCGGAAACGCGCCCGTGGCGGCGCCTGCTCAATGAAATACAGATGGCGTGGCATGAACACCCCGTCAACGAGGCCCGCGCGGCCCGGGGCCTGCCCCCGGTCAACGCGCTGTGGCTATATGGCGGCGGCACGCCGTGGACGGCGGCCCCGGCGGGCCCGGCGCAGGTGCTGACCGGCCTGGACGCCCCCCAGCGGGCCGGCGACTGGGCCGCCTGGCTGGACGCCCTGGCCGATCTCGATGCGCGGCATTTGCGGCCGCTGGCCGGCAAGAAAGGCGTGCCCGACGCGCCCGCCGAACTGCTGCTGCTGGGCGACGACCGCAAGGTCGCCCTTACCCTGAAACCGCGCGGGGGCCTGCTCGGCTTGCTGCCCGCGCCCAAGAAAAACTGGAGCGCCTGGTGGTCTCACCCCGCTTAACGATCCGACCGGCCGACCTGGCCGCCTGCCACGTCCTGGAAGCCTCGGGCATCCATCCCCTGCTGGCCCGCCTGTGGGCCGCCCGCGGCGTCACCCATCCCGACCAGACCAGGCTCGCCTGGCCGTCGCTGTTGCCGCCCGCCGGCCTCACGCACTCCGCGCACGCCGCCGGCGTGCTGGCCGACGCCATCCAGGCCGGCAAGAAGCTGCTGATCGTGGCCGACTACGACTGCGACGGCGCCACCGCCTGCGCGGTCGGGCTGCGCGCCCTGTCGGCCATGGGCGCGGACGTGGACTTCCTGGTCCCCAACCGCTTCGAGACCGGCTACGGCCTGTCTCCCGCCGTCGTGGACCTGGCCTGCCGGCACCGCAGCGGCAAGCCCGACATCATCATCACGGTCGACAACGGCATCGCCAGCGTGGACGGCG
Organism: Achromobacter sp. NPDC058515; assembly: GCF_042721735.1. Taxonomy (NCBI): domain Bacteria; kingdom Pseudomonadati; phylum Pseudomonadota; class Betaproteobacteria; order Burkholderiales; family Alcaligenaceae; genus Achromobacter; species Achromobacter sp. NPDC058515. Next base: position 75,981 of record NZ_JBHXNI010000006.1, on the reverse strand, counting down.
TGGCCGCCGCCAACGCGGCCGGCATCGGCGTGGTCATCACCGACCACCACTTGCCGGGCGACACGCTGCCGGACGCCCTGGCCATCGTGAACCCCAACCAACCGGGCTGCGGCTTTCCGTCCAAGAACCTGGCCGGCGTGGGCGTCATTTTCTACATGATGCTGGCATTGCGCGCCGAACTGCGCCGCCGCGGCGTCTACGCCGCCGATGGCGGCCCGCGCCTGGACGCGCTGTCCGACCTGGTGGCGCTGGGCACGGTGGCCGACGTGGTCAAGCTGGACGCCAACAATCGCCTGCTCGTCACGCAGGGCCTGCAGCGCATGCGCAGCGGCCGCCTGCAGCCGGGGCTGCGCGCGCTGTTCGCCGTCGCCGGGCGCGAGCCGCGCAGCGCCAACGGCTTCGACCTGGGCTTTGCGCTCGGTCCCCGCATCAACGCCGCCGGCCGGCTGGCCGACATGAGCCTGGGCATCGCCTGCCTGACCACCGACGACGAGGCGCAGGCGCTGGAAATGGCCCGCGAACTCGACAACATCAACCGCGAACGCCGCACGATCGAAGCCGAGATGCGCGAGCAGGCGCTGGCCGCGATGGAAGAGCCCAACGCCTCGGCGGGCGCCACGGTCTGCGTGTTCGACCCGGGCTGGCACCAGGGCGTCGTGGGCCTGGTGGCCTCGCGCCTTAAGGAAAAGTTCTGGCGCCCCACGCTGGCTTTCGCGCCCGCGGGCGACGACGAGATCCGCGGCTCCGGCCGCTCGATTCCCGACGTGCATCTGCGCGATGCGCTGGACCTGGTGTCCAAGCGCCATCCCAACCTGATCCGCAAGTTCGGCGGCCACGCGATGGCGGCCGGGTTGACGCTGGGCAAAGCCGATTTTCCCGCCTTTGCGCCCGCCTTCGACGCCGCCGTGCGCGAATTGACCGGGCGCGACAGCTTCGAACCCGTGATCGAGACCGACGGATCGCTGGAGTCCGGCTACGCCAATGCCGACGTGGCCGGCATGCTGCAGCAGCAGGTTTGGGGCGCGGGCTTCGCGGCCCCGCTCTTCCTGGACGAGTTCGTCGTGCGCAACCAGCGCCTGGTGGGCGAAAAGCACCTGAAGCTGTCGCTGGAGCGCGGCCACCAGCGCTTTGACGCCATCTGGTTCGGCCACGACCAGTCCCTGCCCGAACACATCCAGGCCGCCTACCGCCTGGAGCAGAACGTCTGGAACGGCATGGTGTCGGTGCAGTTGGTCATCGAACACGCCAGCTGAAAACCAAGGTGTCTGACACCCGCGGCAGCGCAACGGTGTCAGACACCTTCAGTACACAACTACTTGTTCACCAGCCTTGCCGGCTGCGCCAGCGCCACCAGCGCGCCCACCACCAGGCATGCCGCAAGCATGTACAAGCCGGTGTTGGTCGTGCCCGTCAGGTCCTTCAGCCATCCCACCAGGTAGGGGCTGACAAAGCCCGCCAGGTTGCCCACGGAGTTGATCAGCGCAATGCCCGCGGCCGCGGCCGTGCCGCCCAACAAGGCGGTCGGCAGGCTCCAGAACAGCGGCAGCACCGTGCAGATGCCGATGTTGGCCACCGTCAGCGCCAGAATCGCCAGGACCGTATTGCCGCTCCAGACGGCCGAGAAGAACAGCCCCACCGCGCCGAACAGCGCCGGCAGCGCGACGTGCCAGCGGCGCTCGCGATGGCGGTCCGAGTTGCGCGAGATCAGGATCATGCCGATGACGGCGAACAGGTTGGGAATCGCGGTCAACAGGCCGATCGCCAGCGGGCTTTGCACGCCCGTGCTCTTGATCAGGCTCGGCATCCAGAAGCCCACGCCGTACAGGCCCATCACGAACGAGAAATAGATCAGCGCCATCGCCCACACGCGCGGCTTGGTCAGCGCGATGCGCAGCGGCGGATCTTCCTTTTGCTGCTCCTCGGCCGCGATATTGCGGATCAGCACCGCCTTTTCATTGGCGGTCAGCCACTTGGCCTTGTTGATGCGGTCGTCCAGATAGATCAGCACCACCACGCCGATCACCACCGACGGAATCCCTTCCAGCAGGAACAGCCACTGCCAGCCCGACAAGCCGTGGTCGCCGTGGAAGGTGGACATGATCCAGCCCGAGATCGGACCGCCGATCAGGCCCGACATGGGCACCGCCGTCATGAAGAAGGTCGTGATTCGGCCGCGGCGCGCCGCCGGATACCAGTACGTCAGGTACAGGATGATGCCGGGGAAGAAGCCGGCCTCGGCCGCGCCCAGCAGGAAACGCAGGGCGTAGAACATGTGGACGCTGGTCACGAACATCATGCAGGCGGAAATGATCCCCCACGTGATCATGATCCGCGCTATCCAGACCCGGGCCCCCACCTTGTGCAGGATGATGTTGCTGGGAATCTCGAAAATGAAGTAGCCGATGAAGAAGATGCCGGCGCCCAGCCCGTACACCGTTTCGCTGAACTGCAGCTCCTGCAGCATCTGCAGCTTGGCGAAGCCCACGTTGACGCGGTCCAGATAGGCCACGACATAGCAGACCACCAGCAGCGGCACCAGCCGCCAGCCCACCTTGCGGTAGATGCGATCCTCCTCGCTCGCCGGGATCGCCGGCGTGACCCCGGGGTTCAGGGTGTTTTCCATCAATGTCTCCATTCCTCTGGCGGGATAGGCCGGCTGGTTGCCGGCGTCATCGCGGTCCGCCGCCCCAAACCGGGGACGACCTGGCCGCCAGCAAAGGCTAGAGCCCAAAGGTTGACAAGAAACTGAACAACTCCACCCTATCCATGCAAACCCTTAGAAGCAGATCCGTCCCCTATCTTGCGAGACCGGCCCGCGAACTTGGTCCATCCACGGTAAAATGCCAGGTTTCGCACAAAAGTCATCAGGACAGGATCATCATGGAAGCCGAACGTCAGAACCAGCTCGCAGCCCGCCTCGCCGATTACGCGGAGCGCGAACAGGCTCTACGGAGGTATCTTTGACTACGATGCCAAAGCTGAACGCCTGCACGTTGTAAACGCCGAGCTCGAAGACCCGGCCGTCTGGAACGACCCCAAGCACGCCCAGGACCTGGGCCGTGAAAAGAAAGCGCTGGAAGACGTGGTGGAAACGCTCACCGGTCTTGGCGCGGGCCTGGCCGACTCGAACGAGCTCTTCGAACTGGCCGCCTCCGACGACGACGACGCCACCCTCGAATCGATCGAGCAGGACGCCGACGCGTTCCAGGAAAAGCTCGAAAGCCTCGAATTCCGCCGCATGTTCTCGAACCCGGCCGATCCCCTGAACTGCTTCCTGGACATCCAGGCGGGCGCGGGCGGCACGGAAGCGCAGGATTGGGCATCGATGCTGCTGCGCCAGTACCTCAAGTACGCCGAACGCAAGGGCTTCAAGGCCGAGATCCTTGAAGAATCCGACGGCGAAGTCGCGGGCATCAAATCGGCCACGATCAAGATCGAAGGCGAGTACGCCTTCGGCTACCTGCGCACCGAAACCGGCGTGCACCGCCTGGTCCGCAAGAGCCCCTTCGACTCCTCCGGCGGGCGCCACACGTCGTTTGCCAGCGTGTTCGTGTACCCGGAAGTCGACGACTCGTTCGAAGTCGATGTGAACCCCGCCGACCTGCGCGTGGACACCTACCGCGCCTCCGGCGCGGGCGGCCAGCACATCAACAAGACCGACTCGGCCGTGCGCCTGACCCACATGCCCACCGGGATCGTGGTGCAGTGCCAGAACGACCGTTCGCAGCACCGCAACCGCGCCGAAGCCATGCAGATGCTGAAGTCCAAGCTCTACGAGCTGGAAATGCGCAACCGCATGGCCGAACAGCAGAAGCTGGAAGACTCCAAGACCGATGTGGGCTGGGGCCACCAGATCCGTTCCTACGTGCTGGACCAGAGCCGCATCAAGGACCTGCGCACGAACGTTGAAATCTCCAACACGCAGAAAGTGCTGGACGGCGACCTGGATCCCTTCATCCAGGCCAGCCTGAAGCAAGGCGTCTAAGTTTCGCGATACTCCCCGCTCCCCGCACCCAGAGGTCCACGAATGTCCGACACCATCGCAATTCTCACCGGCGCATCGCGCGGCATCGGCGCCGCCATGGCGCGCGGCCTGGCCAAACCCGGCGCCCGCCTGATCACCCTGGCGCGCCGCGAAGACCCCGAGCTCGCCGCCTATGCGCGGTCGCAGGACGCGCAGCTGGAACAACTGTCCGTGGACCTCTCGGACCTGAAAGCGGCCGAAGCAACGGCCGAACGCATTTGCGCCGCGCTGCCGCGCGACGCCAAACGCTATCTGCTGATCAACAACGCGGGCACGGTGCATCCCGTCGCCGGCACCGACGCGCTCATCGACGGCGCGGCCATCACCGCCGCCTTCAACCTGAACGTCACCGCCGTCATGCTGCTCACCGCGCGCTTCCTGGCCGCCGTGGAAGACCTGAAGGCCGACCGCCGCGTGCTGAACATCTCCTCCGGCGCCGGCCGCAACCCGAACGCCGGCTGGGGCGTGTACTGCGCCACCAAGGCCGCGCTCGACATGTATACGCGCGTGGTCAAGCAGGAACAAGGCGCCGATGGCGCCCGCATCGTTGCGCTGGCGCCCGGCATCGTCGATACCGACATGCAGGTCGCCATCCGCGCAAGCGACCCCGCGAGCTTCCCGGCGCTGGCCAAGTTCCAGGACTTCCACGCGACCGGCAAGCTGTCCTCGCCCGCCAACGTAGCCTCCCGCATCCTCGCCTACCTGGATCGCGAAGATTTCGGCACGACCGAAATCGACGACATCCGCAATTACGACTGATCCCCCGACCATGACCGACCACTCGACCACTCCGGCTCCCGCCCAGGATGAAAACCGCTTGATCGCCGAACGGCGCGCCAAGCTGGCCAAACTGCGCGAAACCGGGGTCGCGTACCCCAACGATTTCGTTCCGGACGCCCGCGCCGCCACCCTGCATGACAAGTACGACGGCGAGGAGCAGGAAGCCCTGGCCGCCGCCGCCGTCACCGTCAAGGTCGCCGGCCGCATGATGCTCAAGCGCGTCATGGGCAAGGCCAGCTTCGCCACGCTGCAGGACAGCACCGGCCGCATCCAGATCTACCTGGACCGCGGCACGCTGGGCGAAGACAACTACGCCGCGTTCAAGCAATGGGACATCGGCGACATCATCGCGATCGAAGGGTCGGTCTTCAAGACCAACAAGGGCGAACTGTCGGTGCACGCCGCCACGGCGCGCCTGCTGTCGAAGTCGCTGCGTCCGCTGCCCGACAAGTTCCACGGCGTGGCCGACCAGGAACTGCGCTACCGCCAGCGCTACGTCGACCTGATCATGACGGACGCCACGCGCCGCACGTTCGAGGCGCGCAGCAAGGCCGTGGGCAGCATCCGCCAATTCATGCTGAACGCCGGCTTCCTCGAAGTGGAAACCCCCATGCTGCACCCGATCCCGGGCGGCGCGGCGGCCAAGCCCTTCGTCACGCACCACAATGCGCTGGACATGGAAATGTACCTGCGCATCGCGCCCGAGCTCTACCTGAAGCGCCTGATCGTCGGCGGCTTCGAGCGCGTCTTCGAAGTCAACCGCAACTTCCGCAACGAGGGCGTCAGCCCGCGCCACAATCCTGAATTCACGATGATGGAGTTCTATGCTGCCTACGCGGAATACCGCTGGCTCATGGACTTCACCGAAGAGCTGATCCGCCAGGCCGCCATCTCGGCCACCGGCAGCGCCGTGCTGACCTATGGCGAACGCGAACTGGACCTGTCCAAGCCGTTTGACCGCCTGACCATCTGCGAAGCCATCCTCAAGTACGCGCCGGGCTACACGCAGGCGCAGCTGGACGACGCCGCCTTCGTGCGCGCCGAACTGAAGAAGCTGGGCGCCGACGCCGGCGGCCCGGTGCTGTCGCGCGCCGGCCTGGGCGCGCTGCAGCTGGCGCTGTTCGAAGAGACCGCCGAAGCCAAGCTCTGGAACCCCACCTACATCATCGATTACCCGGTGGAGGTCTCGCCGCTGGCGCGCGCCTCGGACACCCGCGCAGGCATCACCGAGCGCTTCGAGCTCTTCATGACCGGCCGCGAAATCGCCAACGGCTTCTCGGAGCTGAACGACCCTGAAGACCAGGCCGAACGCTTCCGCTCGCAAGTCGAAGCCAAGGACGCGGGCGACGAGGAAGCCATGTTCTATGACGCCGACTACATCCGCGCCCTGGAATACGGCATGCCCCCGACGGGCGGCTGCGGCATCGGCATCGACCGCCTGGTCATGCTGCTGACCGACAGCCCCAGCATCCGCGACGTCATCCTGTTCCCGCACCTGCGCCGTGAAGACTAAGCCGCGGTCGGCATCATGATCTTCAAGATCCTGATGCTTCTGCTGGTCGTGGCGGGGCTGGTCTACTGGATCAAGCAACCCCGCCGCGTCCAGTCCGCCGCGCAGTACCGGCCCGTGCCCGCGCGCCGGCCGGTATTCATCGCGCTGTGCATCGCCGCCGCGATCTCCGCCGTGGCCGCGCTGCTCACCGCCCTGTTGTGGATGGGCGGCGTGGCGGGCGGGGTCACCGGCGGCGGATACCACGGCGAAGCAGATTTCCTGCTGCCCGTGTCCGGCTCCCTGCTGGCGCTGGCCATCGCTTGCGGCGTGGGCGCCTTTCTCAAGCGCCGCGGCTAGGCTCCACGGGCCACCGGCCGGCCCCCGCCGGCAACGCCGGCAAAGACGCCTGCAGCATCGCATCGATGAAGTCCGCGGGCGCCAGGCGTCCCCCGGGCTTGTACCACTGCACCGTCAGGTTCATCGCGCCCAGCACGCAGCGCTTGATGACGCGCGCGTCGCCGTCGATCAGCCCAGCCTCCACGGCGCCTGCCACCACCGACTGCCACATCGCCTCGTAGCGGTCGCTGAGCACCTTCACCGCGGCCTGGCTCGGCGCCGACAGGCTGCGCCATTCGTACACCAGCGCATTCATGGCGTCTCCGCCCGCGCCGTGCAGCATGCTCCACATGTGGACGCGGAACAGCGCCGCCAGCCGGTCCGCCGGCGCGCCGTAGCAGGCCAGCGCCCGCTCGCCCAGGTCGATCACTTCCTCGATGCCGTTGTTCATGACGGCGACCAGGATTTCTTCCTTGCTGCGGAAATGATGGAACAGGCTGCCTGATTGCAGGCCGACCGCGCGCGCCAGCTCGCGCACCGTCGTGCGCTCATAGCCGTGCTTGCTGAAGAGCCGCCCCGCCGTCAGCACCAGCTCCCGGCGGCGTTCGGAATCCGCGCCCTCGTCCCGCGACGCGGCAGTCCCGGTCTTGTCCATGGGGGCTCACAGCCTCTGGATGATGGTCGCGGTCGCCATGCCGTGGCCGATGCACATCAGTTGCATGCCCAGCTCGCCTTCGGTCGCCTCCAGCCCCGCCAGCATCTTGCCCATCAGGCCCGCGCCCGTGGCGCCCAGCGGATGCCCATGCGCGATCGCGCCGCCCCAGGGATTCACGCGCGCCAGCTTGGCGTCCAGTTCGCGCTGCCAGGCCAGCACCACGCTGGCAAAGGCTTCGTTGATCTCGATCCAGTCGATATCGTCCAGCGTCAGCCCGGCGCGCGCCAGCGCCTGACGGGCGGCGGGGATCACGCCGGTCAGCTGCATCACCGGGTCCGACCCCACCACCACCCGCGCCAGGAATCGCGCACGCGGACGCAGGCCGTCCGCCAGCGCCGTATCGCGGTCGGCCAGCAGCACCGCCGCGGCGCCGTCCGCCAACTGGCTGGCGTTGGCGGCCGTCACGCCGCCCTGCCCCGGCGGCCGCAGCGCGGGCGCCATGGCGGCCATGCGGGCCGGTTCCGTGGTTTCGCGTATGCCTTCATCGCGACGCGCGGCCTCTTGCGGTCCCGGCAGCAGCTCCGAGTGCAGTCCCGCCCGGGCCGCGGCCCAGGCGCGGGCGTGGCTCTCGCGGGCCCACTCATCCATCTCGGCCTGCGACAGCCCCCAATGGTCGGCGATCCGTTCCGCGCTCTCGATCTGGTGGATCAGCGGATAGCGTGCCAGCAGCGCGGGGTTCAGGGATTCGAACCCGCGGAACTCGCCCTGCCCCAGTGTCACGTCCAGGAACATCGGCACCCGGCTCATGCTCTCGACCCCGCCCGCCACGACGTAGCGCATATCGCCCGCGGCTATCGCCTGCGCGCCAAAATGGACCGCCTGCTGGCTGGACCCGCACATGCGGTTCAGCGACACGCCCGGCACGCTCTCCGGCAGCCCTGCCAGCATCGCCGCCAGCCGGCCGATGTTGGCGCCCTGCTCGCCCGCTTGGCTGACGCAGCCGGCGATCAGGTCCTCGACCTTGTCCCCCGGCAAGCCGGCGCGCGCCAGCAGCCCTTGCACGGTCCCCGCCAGCAGCGCGTCCGGCCGGGTTTGCGCCCACCATCCGCCGCGCCGGCCGAAAGGCGTGCGCACCGCTTCCACGATCACGGCTTCGTTCATGCCGTCGTCTCCTCAACGTAGAGCATTTCGATTTCGTTCGCATAGGTGCGATAGATGCTGGCGCGCCGGACTTTCATCGTCGCCGTCACTTCGCCGTCGTCGTGATCCAGCTCCTTGGTCAGCAGATGGAAACGCTTGATCTGCGACACCGGCGCCAGTCCGGCATTGGCGCGCGCGATCTCCTGCTGAACCAGCTCGCGCACCTGCGGGCATTCGGCCAGCGACCGGAAATGCGTGAACGCGATCCGCCGCGATTCCGCCCATTTTCCAACTGTGTCGAACTCAAGCTGGATCAGCGCCGACACGTACTTCCGGCCATCCGCGATCACGATGCACTCCTTCACGTACGGGCTGCCCTTCACCGCGTTCTCGATCTCGGATGGCGTCAGGTTCTTGCCGCCCGCCGTGATCATGATGTCCTTCAGGCGATCCACGATGCGCACGCGCCCGTCCTCCTCTGCCACCACGTCGCCCGTGTACAGCCAGCCGTCGCGCACGGTGTCCGCGGTGGCGGCCGGATTCTTGTAGTAGCCCTGGAACACCATCTCGCCGCGCACCAGCAGCTCGCCCGCCTCCCCCATGCGCCACTCCACGCCCCGGATGGGCTCGCCCACGGTGCCGACCTTCACGCGGTCGGGGTGCTGCCCGAAGATCATGCCCGCCGACTCCGTCAGTCCGTAGACCTCCACCAGCGGCACGCCCAGGGTGCGGAAGTAGCGCACCACGTCCGGCGGAATCGGCGCCGCGCCCGTCATCGCCACCCGCACCCGCCGCAGGCCGATGAAATTCTGCAAGGCGCGCAGCGCCAGCCAATACCAGAGCAGATGCGTGAACCGCTCGCCGGTCGTGTACTGCGAGGGCGACTTTTCCAGGAACGGCCCGCAACGCGCCAGCGCCCGGCGATACAGCCATTGCTGCAAACGCCCGGCCTCCTGCATCTTGATCGAGATTGCCGCGTGCAGCTTTTCCCAGATCCGCGGCACTCCCAGGAATATCGTCGGCGCGACTTCGCGCAGGTCTTCCTGCACGGTCCGGATCGACTCGCCGAAGTTCACCTGCGAGCCCGCGTAGATGGGCACGAAGGTGGACAGCATCTGTTCGGCCACATGGCACAGCGGCAGATACGACAGGTGCACGCTCTTCGCATCCATAGCGAGCCGCTCCGCGATGCCGGGCGCCACGCCGCGCATGTTGCCGTAGCTCAGCATCGCCCCCTTGGGCTTGCCGGTGGAGCCGGACGTGTAGATCATCAAACCCGTATCGTCCAGCCGCTGGCCGTCCAGCATCGTATTCAAGGCGCCCAGCTCCACGGCTTCGCGCTGCTGGCCGTCGGCTTCGACCTCCGCGAACGAGACGATGCGCGCGCGGTCTTCCGGCGCGTACGAACGCAGGCCCTTGGTCTCCATCATGACGATGCGGCGCAGCAACGGCAGCCGGTCCGCCACCTGCAGCACCTTGTCGGTCTGCTCCTGGTCCTCGCACACCACCAGCTCGACGTCCGCGTGCTCCAGCACGTAGCCCATTTCCTCGGCCGGGCTGGTGGAATAGACGCCGACCGCCACGCCGCCGGCCGCGCCCGCGCCCATCTGGGTCAGCAGCCACTCCACCCGGTTGTCCGAGACGATGGCCACCCGTCCGCCGCGGGCGAGACCCAGGGCGCGCAGGCCCAGGCCCACGCGGCAGGCGCGCTGCCAGTATTCGCCCCAGGACAGCGGCTTCCAGATGCCAAAGTCCTTCTGGCGGATGGCGATGGCGGACGGCTGCCGGCGCGCCTGTTCGCGCAGCATCTGCGGCAGCGTCAGCGCCGGCCAGGCGCTCGCGTCCGGCCCGCCATGGGGGTTCGCCTCCCGGTCCATCATGATAGCCAGCGCTTGCGGCGCTTGTAGTGCTTGATATCGCGAAAGCCCCGGGTCTCGCCCGCGCCGCCCACGCCCAGGTAGAACTCGCGCACGTCCGGGTCCGCCGCCAGCTTTTCCGCGGTGCCGTCGATCACGACCTTGCCTGTTTCCATGATGTAGCCGTAGTGCGCCACCGCCAGCGCCACGGATGCGTTCTGCTCCACCAGCAGCATCGACACTCCCTGTTCGATATTGATGCGCGCGATGATGGAAAAAATGCTTTCCACCAGCATCGGCGACAGTCCCAGCGAGGGCTCGTCCAGCAGCATCAGCCGGGGCTGCGCGATCAGCGCGCGGCCGATGGCCAGCATCTGCTGCTCGCCGCCCGACAGGTAGCCTGCCAGCCCGCGGCGCCGCTCGAAGAGGCGCGGAAAATAGCCGTAGACCAGGTCGAAGTCCACGCGCGCCCCGGGCCTGCCGGTCAGCGCATAGGTCGCGGCCACCAGGTTCTCTTCCACGGTCAGGTCTTCGAACACCCGCCGCCCTTCCATCACATGCGCCAGGCCCGAGCGCACCAGGTTCTGGGGCTTGGCGCCGGCGGTGTCGCCGCCATTGAAGACGATCTGCCCGCGCACCAGCGCCCCGTCCTCCAGGTCCAGCAAGCCCGACACCGCCTTCAAGGTCGTGGACTTGCCGGCGCCGTTGCTGCCCAGCAGCGCAACGATGCTGCCGGCAGGCACCGACAAGGACAAGCCGCGCAGCACCTGCACCGCCTTGTTGTAGACGACCTCGATATTGTTGATATCAAGCACCGCCCGGGGCGGCGCATCGGCCCCGGACCTTGCCTGCGCGTCATGTCCCGGATTCACGGCAACCTCACTTGAGCACGATCCAGTCGGACGCCGGCACCATCTGCTTTTGCTTCACATCGGCGCGATAGATCCGGCCCACCGGTATCGAATTTCCCTTGATCGAGATCGGCACGCCGATGAGTCCGCCCGTGTCGAAGTCCTTGATGCCGTCCAGCGACGCCTTCATGTTGGCGGCGGTCAGTTCCTTGCCGGCGTCCAGCGTGCGCTTGGCCACTTCCGTGAACAGCATGGCCGCCAGGAAGCCCTGCATGTAGCCCGTGCTCTGATATTGCGGACGCATCTCGCGGATCTTCTTGAGCATCGGCGCGTCGGCGGCCGTGTCGTAGTAGTACCGGTACGGCATCACGCCCATGAAGCCCTCGGCATCCTCGCCCATCTGCATGACGGTGGAGTTGTCCATGGTCCAGAACGTGCCCATGTAGCGCGTCTTCAGGCCCATGCGCTTGCCCTGCCCGACGAACTCGGGAATAGGCGCCAGCACGTAGCCGTGGAAAATGGTGAAGTCCGGATCGGCGCGGCGCAGCTTGATGACTTCGGTCGACACGTCCACGCTGCCCGGCGGCGTCATGATCTCGGTGACGACTTTCAGCCCCAGCTTCTCGGCCACGGCGCGCGAACTGGCGATCGGGTCGCGGCCGAATTCCGTGTCGGAATACACGAACGCCACCTTGGCGCCCGGCTGCTCCTTGGCGATATAGCGCAGCAGGATGCCGAACATCTCCGTGTAGTCCGGCCCCAGCATGAACTGCGCGGGATACTTCGCCGGATCGTTGAGTTCGGTCGCGAACGACGCGCCGGTCATCAGGATGTCGCCCGTGCGGTTCAGTTCGGCATTGATCGTCTTGGAAAAGCCGGTCGAATCGCCGTAATAGAAGTTCACCTTGTTCTGGCTGGTGATCTTCTTGAACGCCGCCACCGACGCGTCCACCTTGTACGCCGTGTCTTCGGGCACGTAGCGCAGCTTGCGCCCCTTCACGCCGCCCTGTTCATTGACGATCTTCACGTAGTCGGTGATGCCCGCGTGGATGCCTTGCCCGGCAAAGGCGAACACGCCGCTCAGCGGAATGGACCCGCCCAGCACCAGGTCCTCGGCCGCCTGCGCGGCGGGCGCCATCGCCAATGCCGCCGCCAGGCCCAACGGGGCCAACAACCTCGATAAACCGCTGCCTGTCCGGATGCGCTTCATGGTTTGTCTCCTGGGTCTTATGGATGGCCGCCGTCGCGTCAAGTGCGAAACGCTACGTGCGAAAGGGCCAGAGGTGAAAGAATCGGCGCACGCGCCGCCAGATTTCCGCGAGCCCATGCGGCTCGAAGATCAAGAAGCCCACGATCAGCAGGCCGAAAACGATGGTGCGCACTGGCGAAATCAGCCGCAGCGCGTCGCCGCCTACGGGCAGCCAGCCGACGATCAGCTTGAGAAACTCCGGCACCATCGTCATGAAGATGGCGCCCAGGATGGATCCCAGGATCGAGCCCATGCCGCCTACGATGATGGCCGCCAGGAAGAAGATCGACATGATCAGCGGAAAGCTCTCCGGCGTGACCACGCGAAAGAAATACGCCCACAGGCCGCCCGCCACGCCCGCGTAGAACGAGGACAGCCCGAAGGACAGCAGCTTGTAGCGCAGCAGCCGGATGCCCAGCACCTCGGCCGAGATGTCGCGGTCGCGGATCGCGATGAAGGCGCGCCCGATGCGGGTGCGGAACAGATTCGCCGCGCCCAGCACCATCAGCGCCGTCACCGGCACGATCAGCCAATAGATCTTGAACGAGGTGTCCAGGTCCAGGCCCAGCACCCGCGCCGGCGGCACCTGCAGGCCGGTGGTCCCGCCCGTGAACTGCCAGTTCGCAAAGATGAAATGCGCGATGAACGAAGCGGCGATCGTGGCGATGGCCAGGTACAGCCCCTTCACCCGCAGGGACGGAATGCCGACCAGCAGCCCGCCCGCCATCGCCACCACCCCGCCTCCCAGCAGGTTGACCAGCACCGGCGTGCCCAGGCGCAGTTCCATCACCGCGACCGTGTATGCCCCCAGGCCCATGAACGCGGCCTGCCCCAGGCTGACCAGCCCGGTGTAGCCCGTCAGGATATTGAGCCCCGTCGCGCTGGCGATGTTGATCGCCACCAGGCAGGCCAGGTAAAGCCAATACGCATCCGCCACGAAGGGAAACAGTACAAGCGACGCCGCCAGCAGGGCCAGCCACACGTGCTGGGTCCGCGTATCGAACAGCGCCTCGTCGGCCAGGTAGGTCTGCTTGGCAGTCGCGATACGCATGGATCAGAGCCTCTCGATTTCACGGGTGCCAAAGAGGCCATACGGCCTGGCCATCAGCACCACGACCAGCACGATGAAGGTGGCCAGCAACTTGTACTCGCCGCCCATGTAGGCCCCCGCCCAGGCCTCCAGCAACCCGATGAAGATGCCACCGACCAGGGCTCCCGCCACGCTGTCCAGGCCGCCCACGATCACCACCACCAGCACCGACAGGCCGAACACGCCCATCGAGGACGAGATCCCGCCGATGGCGCCCACGATCACGCCCGACACCGCCGCGATGGCCCCCGCCGTCACCCAGGCCAGCGAGAACACGCGCGGCACATTGATGCCCATGGCATAGGCCGCGCCCTGGTCCGAAGCCGTGGCGCGCAAGGCGACCCCGCCGCGCCAATACCGGAACACCACCAGCACCAGCAAGGCCAGCGCCACCGCCACCCAGAAGCCGTAGAAGACCTTGGGCGCCACGAACGCTTCGCCGATCATGACGGGCGCACGCGGCATGAATTCCGGCAACCGGCGCTGGTCCGCCGTCCAGATCAGTTCCACCGCGCCCACCAGGATCGACGCCAGGCCCACGGTGATCATAAACACCGAGATCGGCGCCTCGCCCAGCATGGGCCGTATCGTCAGGCGCTCGACCAGCGCGCCCAGGGCGCCGGACACCACGACCGCGCCCACGATCGCCAGCCAGATGGGCCACTGCATGCCGGTCGCAAACGCATAGAACACATAGGCGCCCAGCATCAGGAATTCGCCGATGGCGATGTTCACCACGCGCGTCGCCTTGTAGACGATGACGAACGCCAGCGCGGCCAGCGCATACAGCCCGCCGCTGCCCAGCCCGGCCAGCGTCACCTCCAGGAGGAACAGCCAATCCATCAGGCCGCCTCCCTCAGGCGGCGCCGCAGGTCGCCCACGTCGCCCGCGCCCAGATAGGCCTTGATGACCTCCGGGTTGGCCTGCACCTCGGAAGGCGTGCCGTCGGCGATCACCTGGCCGAAGTTCAGCACCACGACGTGGTCGGACAGGTCCATCACCATGCCCATGTCGTGCTCCACCATCAGCACGGTCAGGCCCCACTCGGAGCGCGCATCCAGGATAAAGCGCGCCATGTCGTCGGTCTCTTCGCGGTTCATGCCGGCGACGGGCTCGTCCAGCATCAGCACCTTGGGGTTCATGGCAAGCGCCCGCGCCAGCTCCACGCGCTTTTGCAGGCCGTAGGACAGCGCCGCCACCGGCGCGTGGCGGATATGGTCGATCTCCAGGAAGTCGATGATGCGTTCTTCTATGTCGGCCCGCAGCGCCATTTCCTCGCGGCGCGCCCGCCCCAGATAGAACAAGGCGTCCAGCACGTTGCTGCGCAGATGCGCATGGCGGCCCAGCTTGATGTTGTCCAGCACCGTCATGCCGCGAAACAGCGCAATGTTCTGGAAGCTGCGCGCCAGTCCAAGCCTGGCGCGTTCCGGCGCGGCCACGCGCGTGATGTCGCGGCCCTCGAACCGGATCTGCCCCGATGCGGGCTTGTAGAAGCCGGAAATGGTATTGAAAAGCGAGGTCTTGCCGGCGCCGTTCGGGCCGATGACCGTGGTGATGGACCCAGGCGCCACGTGAAAGCCCACGCCCGTAAGCGCCTTGACTCCGCCGAACGCCAGCGTCACCCCATCCACCTCCAGCAAGGGAGGCCTGTCGGACTGATCCACCATTTGTCTCCTCGCTTTTGCTGCGAAGTATTTTTGCCGCCTGCGGCGGACATTTCTTGCGACGGTGAATCTGGCGAACCCGCTAGGCAGGAGATGCAACGAACCTGTCTTTACCTACGCCAGTACAGCGCCGGAAAATCGTTCTATGCGTTACGCTAAGCGTGCTGAAAACAAAACCAAGCAAGCGCTCGGTTCAGACCATAGCATCGCGGTTTTTGGATCGACAGCTGGTATTTACCCGATAACGGAGACAAGCATGAACCAGGGACTTCCGGCCTTCCAGACGCTGCGGCTGGAAACCGACGGCGCGCTCGCGACCGTCACGCTCAACCGCGCCGACACGCTCAATGCCATCGATGTCGCCATGGCCGTAGACCTGCAATCGGCCGCCCAGTGGCTGGAAACGCGCCAGGACATCCGCGTCGTTCTGCTGCGCGGCGCGGGCAAAGCCTTCTGCGCCGGCGGAGACATCGGCATGTTCACGGGCGAGCCCGAAAAGGTCCGCGGCACGCTGCTCGACCTGTTCACGCCGCTGAATGATTTCATCGCGCGGATCGCCCGCATGGACAAGGTCTGGCTCGCGCAGGCGCACGGCGTCGCCGCGGGCGCGGGACTTTCGCTGGTGCTCGCCTGCGACCTCGCCATCGCGGACACGGACACACGCTTCATGACCGCCTATCTGAAGCTGGGCGCCACGCCCGATGCCGGCATGACGCACGGGCTCATGCGGGTGCTGGGCGCCAGGCGCGCACTGGATCTGCTGCTGCGGCACGACGCCTTCACCGCCAGCGACGCGCTGGCTTGGGGCATCGTCACGCGCACCGCCCCGGCCGCGGTACTTGCAGCAGCGGCCCAGGCCTACGCGCGGGACATCGCTTGCCATGCCCCGCATGGGATCGCGGGCGCCAAGGACCTGCTGCGCAGCGCCGCGCACGCCACGCTGGAAACGCAGCTGGCCGAAGAGACCGCGCGCTTTCTGGACTCCGCCAGGCGCGCCGACTTCGCGGAAGGCGTCGCGGCATTCCGCGAGAAGCGTCCCGCGCGATTCACCGGGCAATGATGGGCGCCTGAACCTCCCGGACTCAGATGGCGCGCTTTTCCACCGCCTGCGCCCATCGCCGCGCCACCGTCGGAGACGTGGCGCAGGTGGCCGATTCCGTCACGACGCGCACGGCGCGCTCCAGCAGCTGGATGTCGGCCTCGTGCTGGCGGGCCACGTGCGGATCCTCAAAAAAGATCACGCGCTGGCATTGATGCTCCAGCACCAGTTCCGCGATCTGCGCATCGCCGCCCAGCGGCCCGCTCAGATAGCGATGCACCCAAGGCGTGTCCTTGGGCCAGCCGCGCGACCATGCCAGGTCGTTCAGGCGGCCGCCGGTCGTGCCGGTGGCCACGCGCCGCGCAAACCGCGACAGCACGTCGAAGTGCTCGGCGGCGAATGCCACCATCTCGTCCTTGAGCGCATCGTGGGCGATCAGCGCCAGCGTCTGGCCGGTGAAGTTGAAATGGCGCGACGCCGATGCGTCCGGCGCCAGCCCCGCATGGATGCGTTCGACTTCCATCCACTCGATGGCGCCGGCCAGCGTCGAAATGAATGGACGGCCGTGCGTGATGCACTGGCGCTTGAGCGCCAGCGCCTCCGGAAAAATCGAAGACGGATCGACCGGATCGATCAGGTAGATGGCGCCGTCGAACGGCGCCAGCCCATCGCGCCCCTCGGTCACGCGGGCCACCAGCTTCATCAGGCCGCCCTCGCGGCCGTAGGGATAGCGGACCAGCCCGCTATAGCCCTGCAGCATGCCTTCCCGCACGATCGCGTCATGCGTGCGGCCCACGGTGTGCAACTGCACCCCGAGCTCGCGTATGGTGGACGAGCACGCGCGCAGCCAGGTGAACAAGGCGGCGTCGGGAGTTTCATGGTGCAGTCGATTGGCGGCCAGGCCAAAACGCAATTGGGCAGCGGGCATCGGTAGACTCGGGCTAGTAGGGACGACAAATGGATCCCTGATGATACCGTGCCACCGCGGCTGCGGCATGGCAGCGCCGGATTCCCGCCGCGCCCGCGCAAATCCCGCCGCCGATGGGCAGGCCGGAAACAAAAAACGCTCCCCGTAGGGAGCGCTTGCGGTACGGCGATCAGTCCGCTTCGTCGATCCAGGCCATCTGGATGGCTTCCAGGATCTTCTCGCCGCAGTGGGCGGGATCATCGCTGAAGTCCGGCAAGTCCATGACCCACTCCCGCAACTGCATGAAACGCAGCGTCTTGGGATCCACGTCAGGATGCGCGTCCACCAGCGCGGCGGCGATCTCGTAGGTGTCGGTCCACTTCATCAATGGCCCTCTTTCGCGTGGTTGATCGTGTACTTGGGGATCTCGACCGTCAGGTCGGCATCGGTCACCACGGCCTGGCAGGACAAGCGCGACGTCGGCGTCAGGCCCCAGGCCTTGTCCAGCAGGTCTTCCTCGTCGTCCGTGGCGTCTTCCAGCGAAGCATAGCCCTGCTTGACCACGACGTGACAGGTCGTGCACGCGCACGACAGTTCGCAGGCATGCTCGATATCGATATGGTTGTCCAGCAGTACGCGGCAAATCGATACGCCCTTGGGCGCGTCTTCGATCACGGCGCCTTCCGGGCAGTAATCGGGATGAGGCAATACAGTCAGTTTCGGCATAACTTCTTATCAGGCGATCTCGTCAAGTTTGCGGCCAGCCAGCGCGGCGCGGATGCTGCGATCCATCCGCCGCGCGGCAAAGTCGTCGGTCGCGGCCGACAAGGCCTGCACCGCTTCTTTCACCGTATCCACGTCCTGGGCGTCCTGCGCCGCCGTGGCGGCCTGCAGGCATTCGTCCACCCGCTTTCGTTCATCGGCGTCCAGCAGGTCGCCGTCGACGGCCAGGGCCGCCTGCACGGACTCGACCAACTGGCGCGCGTCCACTTGCTGCTCGCGCAGCATGCGGGCCTTCGCATCGGTATCGGCCTGCGCCACGCTGTCAGCCAGCATCTGCGCAATTTCGTCGTCCGACAGGCCGTAGGACGGCTTGACGGAAACCATGGCTTCCACGCCCTTGCTCTGTTCGCGCGCAGTGACGCTCAGCAGGCCATCCGCATCCACCTGGAAGGTCACGCGGATGCGGGCGGTGCCCGCCACCATGGGCGGAATGCCGCGCAACTCAAAGCGCGCCAGCGAGCGGGAATCCGCGACCAAGTCGCGTTCGCCCTGCACCACATGGATGCTCATGGCCGTCTGGCCATCCTTGAACGTCGTGAACTCCTGGGCGCGCGCCACGGGTATGGTGCTGTTGCGCGGGATGATGCGCTCGACCAGCCCGCCCATCGTCTCCAGGCCCAGCGACAAGGGAATCACGTCCAGCAGCAGCCAGTCTTCGCCCGGCGCGCGATTGCCCGCCAGCAGATTGGCCTGCAGGGCGGCGCCCAGCGCAACGACCTGATCCGGATCCAGATCGGTCAGGGGGTCGGTGCCGAACACCTTGCCCACGGCGGCGCGCACGACGGGCATGCGCGTCGCGCCGCCCACCATCACCACGCCGCGCACGTCGGCGGCCTTCAGCGACGCATCGCGCAAGGCGCGGCGCGCACAGTCCAGCGTCCGCTCGATCAAGGGCTGGGCCAGCGCTTCGAATTCGGCGCGGGTCAGGGCAAGATCCACCTCGCGGCCGTCGGACAGCGTCAGCTTCAGGCTGGCGGTGTCGGCGTCGGACAAGGCTTCGCGGGCCGCCCGGGCGGCCATCAACAGGCTACGGCGATCCGAGGGCGACAACTCGCCCGCTGCCAGCCTGGCCACGGCGTGATCCACGATCAGGCCGTCAAAGTCGTCGCCGCCCAGCGCGGTATCGCCGCCGGTGGAAATCACTTCGAACACGCCCTGGGTCAGGCGCAGGATGGAAATATCAAAGGTGCCGCCGCCCAGGTCATAGACGGCGTACACGCCTTCCGAGGCGTGATCCAGGCCATAGGCAATGGCCGCCGCGGTCGGTTCATTCAGCAGGCGCAGGACGTTCAGCCCGGCCAGGCGGGCGGCGTCGCGCGTCGCCTGACGCTGGGCGTCGTCGAAATACGCGGGCACCGTGATGACGGCGCCCACCAGGTCGTCGCCCAGCACATCTTCCGCGCGCTGGCGCAGCACCGCCAGGATCTGCGCGGAGACCTCAACGGGGCTCAGGTCGCCCTGGGCCGTGCGGATCCGCACCATGCCGGGCGCGTCCACGAATTCATACGGCGCGCGCGTGGCGCGGGCCTCTTCCAGCGAGCGGCCCATGAAGCGCTTCACGGACACCACGGTGTTCAGCGGATCTTCGGCCTGCTGGGCCAGGGGCTCGCGGCCGGTCGTGACCTTGCCGCCGGGGAAATAGCGCACCGCCGACGGCAGCAAGGCATGGCCTTGCGAGTCAGGCAGCACTTCGGCGACGCTGCTGCGCACAGCCGCGACGAGGGAATTGGTAGTGCCCAGGTCGATCCCGACCGCCAGCTTGCGCTGGTGCGGCGCGGGCGATTCACCGGGCTCGGATATCTGCAATAAGGCCATGATTCATTTTTTCTGGTCAGTAGGCTGCGGTGTCCTGGCGCCCGTCGCACGGACGCCCCAACGCGCCTTTGGCTATCCCGCGGGATGGGCGTGCGCCAGCTCTTGCGCCAGCTTTTCCACGAACATCCATTCCCGCACCTTGAGCCCGGCCGTGGCGTAGTCTTGCTCGTCGTCCAGCAAGCGGGTCAGCGTGGCGCGCATCTCGGTGCGCGCCTCGTCCAATTCCGCCTGCAGCGCAACCAAGGCGCCGGCATCGTCGCGCGCATCGTCCAGCATCTCGCGCCAGGTCATCTGCTGCATCAGGAAAGCCGTGTCCATCGACGTATTGCTTTCGGTCTGCAGGTCCACGCCGGCCTGTTCGCACAGGTAGCGCGCGCGCAGCAGCGGATCCCGCAACTGGCGGTACGCCTCGTTGGCGCGGGCCGCCCACTGCATGGCCACGCGGCGTTCCGCGGGACTTGCCGTGGCAAAGCGGTCGGGATGCACCTGCGCGGCGACGGTGCGCCATGCGCCTTCCAGTGCTTGAGGGTCCAGGTCGAAGCGTGCCGGCAAGCCGAACAGGCTGAAGTGATCGTCTCCAGCCAAGACTTACACCGTGAACGACTCGCCGCAGCCGCAGGTCGCCTTCTCGTTGGGGTTGCGGAACTTGAAGCCTTCGTTCAGGCCTTCGCGGGCGTAGTCCAGCTCCGTGCCATCGAGATAAGACAGGCTTTTCGGATCAATGAAGACCTTCACGCCAAAGCTCTCGAACACGATGTCTTCCGACGCCACTTCGTCCACATACTCCAACTTGTAGGCCATGCCGGAGCAGCCCGTCGTCCTAACGCCGAGCCGCAAGCCGATACCCTTTCCGCGCTTCTGCAAGTAGCGGCCGATATGGGTGGCAGCCTGTTGGGTCAGGGTAACGGACATAATCAGCCCGCCACAGCTTCGGCCGGAACCGAGTGCTTTTCTTTGTAGTTCTGCACCGCGGCCTTGATCGCGTCTTCGGCCAGGATGGAACAGTGAACCTTCACGGGCGGCAGGGCCAGCTCTTCAGCGATCTGCGTGTTGCGGATGTTCATGGCTTGGTCCAGCGTCTTGCCCTTGACCCATTCGGTCACGAGCGAGCTGGAAGCAATGGCCGAGCCGCAGCCGTAGGTCTTGAAGCGCGCGTCTTCGATCACGCCGGCTTCGTTGACCTTGATCTGCAGCTTCATGACGTCGCCACAGGCCGGGGCGCCGACCATGCCGGTGCCCACCGACTCGTCCGACTTGTCGAACGAACCGACGTTGCGGGGGTTTTCGTAGTGATCCAGAACTTTGGTGCTGTAAGACATGTTAATTCTCCACGTAAATCCAGGCGCGGGCGCTTAGTGCGCAGCCCACTGCACGGTGTTCAAGTCGATGCCTTCCTTGGCCATTTCCCACAGCGGCGACATATCGCGCAGCTTGCCGACCCGGCTCTTGATCAGTTCAACAGCGAAATCCACTTCCTTTTCGGTCGTGAAGCGGCCCAGCGTGAAACGGATCGAGCTGTGCGCCAGTTCGTCGTTGCGGCCCAGGGCGCGCAGCACGTAGGACGGCTCCAGGCTCGCGGACGTGCAGGCCGAACCGCTGGAAACGGCCAGTTCCTTGATCGCCATGATCAGGGACTCGCCTTCGACATAGTTGAAGCTGACATTCAGGTTGTGCGGGACGCGCTGGTCCATGTCGCCGTTCAGGTAGACCTCTTCGATCTGCGACAGGCCATTCCAGAGGCGGTCGCGCAGCATGCGGATGCGCTCGTTCTCGGTGCCCATTTCCTCGCGGGCCAGGCGGAACGCCTCGCCCATGCCGACGATCTGGTGCGTGGCCAGCGTGCCCGAGCGGAAACCGCGCTCGTGGCCGCCGCCGTGCATTTGCGCTTCGATGCGGATGCGCGGCTTGCGGCGCACGTACAGCGCGCCGATGCCCTTGGGGCCGTAGGTCTTGTGTGCCGAGAACGACATCAGGTCGACCTTGAGCTTTTGCAGGTCGATTTCCACCTTGCCGGTCGCCTGCGCGGCGTCCACGTGGAAAATGATGCCCTTTTCGCGGCAGATCTCGCCCAGCGTTTCCACGTCCTGGATCACGCCGATCTCGTTGTTCACCATCATCACCGACACCAGCACGGTGTCGGGACGCAGCGCGGCCTTGAAGACATCCAGATCGATCAGGCCGTTGTCCTTCACGTTCAGGTAGGTCACCTCGAAGCCCTGGCGTTCCAGCTCGCGACAGGTGTCCAGCACGGCCTTGTGCTCGGTCTTCACGGTAATGATGTGCTTGCCGCGTTCGGCGTAGAAATTCGCGGCGCCCTTGATGGCCAGGTTGTCCGACTCGGTCGCGCCGGAGGTCCAGACGATCTCGCGCGGGTCGGCGTTGACGAGCTTGGCGACTTCCTCGCGGGCGCGCTCGACGGCCTCTTCCGACTCCCAGCCGAACGCATGGCTGCGCGAAGCCGGGTTGCCAAAGTTCTCATACAGCCAGGGCACCATCTTGTCCACGACGCGGGGGTCGACGGGCGTCGTGGCCGAATAGTCCAGATAGATCGGGCGGGTGGTCATTTGTACAACTCCTGATACTTCTTATACGGTGGCATTGGCGGCGACGGTCGTGGTCGGGGCGTTGGCGGCATTGGCGCCTCCCACCCTGTTCACACGCACCGCGCAAGCCTGCGCTTGATTGTTGGCTTCCTGCAATTGGCGCACGCGCTGCTGATCAACCAGATCTTGCAGGGACACCGAATCCAGGTAATCGACCATCTTGCGATTCAACGTGGCCCAGAGCTCGTGCGTCATGCACTTGCCCGGCTTGCCGTCGTTGCCGCTCGTACAGTCCCGTTTGCCGCCACAGCTGGTGGCGTCCAGCGGCTCATCGACCGCGAAAATGATGTCGGCGACGGTCACGTTGCGCGCCAGGCGGGCAAGCGAATAACCGCCACCCGGGCCACGCACGCTGTCCACGAGTTCGTGGCGGCGCAGTTTTCCGAATAGCTGTTCCAGATAGGAAAGCGAGATGTTCTGACGCTGGCTGATGGCCGCAAGAGTGACCGGGCCGCTATGCTGCCGCATAGCCAGATCGATCATGGCAGTCACGGCGAAACGCCCTTTGGTAGTTAGCCGCATGG
Source organism: Achromobacter sp. NPDC058515 (assembly GCF_042721735.1). Lineage (NCBI taxonomy): Bacteria > Pseudomonadati > Pseudomonadota > Betaproteobacteria > Burkholderiales > Alcaligenaceae > Achromobacter > Achromobacter sp. NPDC058515. Next base: position 53,173 of record NZ_JBHXNI010000006.1, on the reverse strand, counting down.
TGGGTTCCCTGTGATTCGGCAATGGCCGCCAGCGAATCCAGCGGTCAATACCCGAGTAATTGGGTCAAGTATAGCCTATTCCCGACTAATTTGGTATGGCTCCCGGCTAGAAAAAACCGCGCATTTGCGCGGTTCTCTTCACTGCCATGTACCCCAAGAACCGCACTGCAGGCGGTTCCGCATGATTGCGGATCAAGCCGCCTGGTACTGGGTAGCGCGCTTACGGACCAGTTCGAGGACACCCTGGCAGGCGTCTTCAAGGTAGTCCAGGACCTTGCCGAAGCCATCGGCGCCGCCATAGTACGGATCGGGCACGGTGGCCTCCTCGAACTCATTGGCAAAGCGCATCAGCAGCATCAGCTTGTGCTGATAGGCCTTGGGGCACTGCTGCTGCATGGCGGACAGATTGTCCCAATCCATGGCGAGGATAAGATCAAAGTCGCGGAAATCGTCCGCGGTGACCTGACGCGCCTCACAGTGCGTGATCTCGTAGCCGCGCTTACGCGCCGCAGCCTGCGCCCGGGCATCAGGCGCCTCGCCGATATGAAACGCGTGCGTGCCCGCGGAGTCGATGCGCACGACATCGCCCAAACCCGCGTCGTTCACCAAATGGCGAAACACGCCCTCTGCGCTCGGCGAGCGACAGATATTGCCCATGCAAACGAAAAGTACCTTGGTCATCATGTAGGCAAGTGTGCGGGAAAACCCGAGATAAGGCAAGCTTTTTTTGCGCTTGCGCAATTGATCAAGAGCAAATCCGTCCCCTTGATTTATTCCATTAAATCAAATAGTTGAATGGTATTTTGCATGTAGGCGCTCAGACTTTCGACCAAGGATTCGCTGAGATTGAGCAGGCACGATTGCAACGCAACAGTGCTAGGCGAAATTCAGCAGCTAGTCAGCAAACAGATACATTCAGATACCTGTATCCGGGCTACACCGCCCCATCCAGCAGGACCCTTTGCTTCAGGGCGGTCAGGGCGTCGCGGGCCGCGGCCGCCTGCTCGAATTCCAGGTTTCTGGCGTGATCCATCATCAGCTTTTCCAGACGCTTGAGCTCGCGGGCCAGGGCTTTCTCGTCCTTCAGGAACTCGGCCGGAACCGCAGCTTCCAGCGCATCGTGCTGGACCGGCGCCACGATGCCGTCTATCAACTCGCGCACCGCCTTATGGACGCCGCGCGCCGTAATGCCGTTGTCGATGTTGAACTGCAGTTGCTTGGCGCGCCGGCGGCTGGTTTCCTGCATGGCGCGCTGCATCGAATCCGTGATCCGGTCGGCATAGAGGATGGCGTGCCCGTTCAGGTTGCGCGCCGCGCGCCCGATGGTCTGGATCAGGCTGCGTTCCGAACGCAGGAAGCCTTCCTTGTCCGCGTCCAGGATCGCCACCAGCGACACCTCGGGAATGTCCAGGCCTTCGCGCAGCAGGTTGATCCCCACCAGCACGTCAAACATGCCCAGCCGCAGGTCGCGCAGAATTTCGACGCGCTCGACGGTGTCGATATCGGAGTGCAGGTAGCGCACCTTCACGCCGTGCTCGCTCAGGAAGTCGGTCAGGTCCTCCGCCATGCGCTTGGTCAGGGTAGTGACCAGCACGCGCTCGCCTTGCGAAACGCGCGCCTTGATCTGGCCCAGCAGGTCGTCCACCTGCGTGCGCGCGGGCAGCACCTCGACTAGCGGATCCACCAGCCCCGTGGGCCGCACGACCTGCTCCACCACGTTGTCGGCGTGCTCTTTTTCGTAGGCCGCGGGCGTTGCCGACACGAAGACGCACTGGCGCATCCGCGCTTCAAACTCCTCGAGCTTGAGCGGCCGGTTGTCCAGCGCGGACAGCAGGCGAAAACCGTACTGCACCAGCGTTTCCTTGCGGGACCGGTCGCCGCGGTACATGGCGCTCAACTGCCCGATGGTGACGTGGCTTTCGTCGATGAACATCAGCGCATCGGACGGCAGGTAATCGATCAGCGTCGGCGGAGGATCGCCGGGCGCGGCGCCCGACAGGTGGCGGGAGTAGTTTTCGATACCCTTGCAGAACCCCAGCTCCTGCAGCATTTCCAGGTCGAAGCGGGTGCGCTGCTCCAGGCGCTGGGCCTCCACCAGATGTCCGTCGTCGACAAAGCGCTTGACGCGTTCGCGCAGCTCTTCCTTGATGGTCTCGATGGCGCGCAGCACGGTATCGCGCGGCGTCACATAATGAGAACCGGGATAGACCGTGAAGCGCGGCAGCTTTTGGCGGATGCGCCCGGTCAGGGGGTCGAACAGCTCCAGGCTTTCGATTTCGTCGTCGAACAGCGTCAGCCGCAATGCCAGCTCGGCGCTTTCCGCCGGAAAGATGTCGATGGTTTCGCCGCGCACGCGGAAAGTGCCGCGCGTGAACTCGGCATCATTGCGGGTGTATTGCATGGCGACCAGGCGCGCCAGGATCTCGCGCCGGGCGATCTGGTCCCCTGTGCGCAGGATCAGCACCATCGCGTGATAGTCGCCCGGGTTGCCGATACCGTAGATGCAGGACACCGTGCCCACGATGATCGTGTCGCGGCGCTCGAGCAGGCTCTTGGTGGCCGACAGCCGCATCTGCTCGATATGCTCATTGATGGACGAATCCTTCTCGATGAACAGGTCGCGCGTCGGCACGTAGGCTTCCGGCTGGTAGTAGTCGTAATAAGAGACGAAGTACTCCACCGCGTTCTTCGGGAAAAACTCCCGCATCTCGGCGTACAGCTGCGCGGCCAGCGTCTTGTTGGGAGCCAGCACCAGCGCGGGACGGCCCATGCGCGCAATGACGTTGGCCATGGTGTAGGTCTTGCCTGACCCCGTCACGCCCAAGAGCGTCTGGAACATCAGGCCGTCTTCGACGCCCTGCGTCAACCCCGCGATGGCCGTGGGCTGGTCCCCCGCGGGCGGATAGGGCTGATAGAGATGAAACGGGCTGTCAGGAAAATCGACGAATCCCGGACCTGCGGCAGGGACCACCGCACTCGGGTCTATTGCGCTCTTAGGCATGCTAGACTGTTCCAGGGTAAACCCCTCATTATCCACAGCACCTCGTACTGCGTCCACTCACCTCATCAGAGCCCCATGAGCACCCTCTTCGATTCCGTCGAACTCGCGCCGCGCGACCCCATCCTTGGTCTGAACGAACAATACAACGCGGATACCCGCCCCGGTAAAGTCAATCTGGGCGTGGGCGTGTATTACGATGATCAGGGACGGATCCCTCTGCTGGGCGCCGTGCGCAAAGCCGAAGCCGCCCGCATCGAGGCCGCCGCGGCCCGCGGCTACCTGCCGATCGAAGGCATCGCGGGCTACAACTCGGGTGCTCAGGCCCTGCTGCTGGGCAAGGATTCCGCACTGGCCGCCGCAGGCCGCGTGCTGACCACGCAAGCCCTGGGCGGCACCGGCGCCCTGAAGATCGGCGCCGACTTCCTGCGCCAGCTGCTGCCGGCCTCCAAGGTCCTGATCAGCGATCCCAGCTGGGAAAACCACCGCGCGCTGTTCGAGCGCGCCGGCTTTGAAGTGGGCACGTATTCGTACTACGACGCCGCCACCCGCGGCCTGAACTTCGACGCCATGCTGGCGGACTTGAAGGCCGCGCCCGCCAAGACCGTCGTCGTGCTGCATGCTTGTTGCCACAACCCGACCGGCGTGGACCCCACCGCCGACCAGTGGAAGCAGATCGCCGCCGTCGTCAAGGAAAACAACCTGGTCCCGTTCCTGGACATCGCCTACCAAGGGTTCGGCGACGGCCTGACGGAAGACGCCTCGGTCGTGCGCATGTTCGCCGACCTGGACATGACCATGTTCATCAGCTCCTCGTTCTCGAAGTCGTTCTCGCTGTACGGCGAGCGCGTCGGCGCGCTGACGGTCGTGGCCGGCAGCAAGGACGAAGCCGCCCGCGTGCTGAGCCAACTGAAGCGCGTGATCCGCACCAACTACTCCAACCCGCCCACGCACGGCGGCACGGTGGTCTCGACGGTCCTGAACACGCCCGAACTCTTCGCCCTCTGGGAAGAAGAGCTCGCCGGCATGCGCGACCGCATCCGCCTGATGCGCAAGCAACTGGTCGACAAGATCAAGGAGCACGGCGGCAAGCAGGACTTCAGCTTTGTGCTGAACCAGCGCGGCATGTTCTCGTACTCGGGCCTGAGCGCCGCGCAAGTGGATCGCCTGCGCGAAGAGCACGGCGTCTACGCCGTGTCCAGCGGCCGCATCTGCGTGGCTGCGCTGAACAGCGGCAACATCGACAAGGTAGCCGCCGGCATCGCCGCGGTGCTGTAACGCCGTCCACGCAGGCCCCCTGCAGGCCTGCCGCCAGAAACGGGACCCTCGGGTCCCGTTTTTCTTTTGCCCCGCGCTGGCTTGCTTTTTTGCGCTGTGTCCCCCAGAATGGCGCTGTATATATGTACAGTCCGCTCGCACCGGATCATCGCCATGGCCAGCAAACTCACGGATCGTCAACAGCAAATCCTGGACCTCATCAGGCAGACCGTCACGCGCACCGGCTTTCCGCCGACGCGTGCCGAAATCGCCCAGGCCCTGGGGTTCCGTTCCCCCAACGCAGCGGAAGACCACCTCAAGGCATTGGCCCGCAAGGGCGCCATCGAGCTTACCGCCGGCGCCTCGCGCGGCATCCGCCTGAAGGATGCATCGTCCGCGCCGACGCAGGCCACCCTGCCCGCGCTGGCGCAATTGCTGCTACCGCTGGTCGGCCGGGTCGCGGCGGGCAGCCCCATCCTGGCCGCCGAACACGTGGAACGCGAAATCGGCGTGGACCCCCACCTGTTCGCCCAGGCGCCCGATTACCTGCTGAAGGTGCGCGGCATGAGCATGCGCGACGCCGGCATCCTGGAAGGCGACCTGCTCGCCGTCAAGAAAGCCTCGGAAGCCCGCAACGGCCAGATCGTCGTGGCCCGCCTGGGCGATGACGTCACGGTCAAGCGCCTGCAGCGCCAGAACGGCCATATCGAGCTCTTGCCCGAGAACCCCGACTTCGAAACCATCGTGGTCGAGGCCGACCAGGAGTTCGCCCTGGAAGGCATTGCGGTCGGCCTGATCCGCACCCACGCGCTGCACTAGGCGCATCGTTAACGGCAAAAGAAAACCCCGCGCAGGCGGGGTTTTCTTTTGCGGCGCCCTCTTTCGAAGGCGCCCTTTCGGGCGTAAAGCGCGATCAGTGCTTCAGCACCGGGTCGGTCGAACCGGGTTCAGCCGGCTTGGCGACCAGGGGTTCCTTGACCGCCTCTTCCTCGGCCAAAGGCTCGGGCAGACGCTCCAGGGCCAGTTCCAGCACCTTGTCGATCCAGCGCACCGGCACGATCTCGAGATGGTTCTTGACGTTGTCCGGGATCTCCGCCAAGTCCTTGACGTTTTCTTCCGGGATCAAGACCGTCTTGATGCCGCCACGGTGCGCCGCCAGCAGCTTTTCCTTCAGGCCGCCGATCGGGAGCACTTCGCCGCGCAGCGTGATCTCGCCGGTCATGGCGACATCGGCGCGCACCGGGATGCGCGACAAGGCCGACACCATGGCCGTGGTGATCGCGATACCCGCGGACGGACCGTCCTTGGGGGTCGCGCCTTCCGGCACGTGCACGTGCATGTCGTGCTTCTCGAAGACGCTGTCGGCAAAGCCCAGACGGCGAGCGCGCGAGCGCACCACCGTACGCGCTGCCTCGACCGACTCCTTCATCACATCGCCGAGCGAACCCGTGCGCTGGATGACGCCTTTGCCGGGCATGTCCGCGACTTCGATCGTCAGCAGGTCGCCGCCGACTTCCGTCCATGCCAGACCCGTCACCTGACCGATCTGGTTTTCCTTTTCGGCCATGCCGAAGGTGTAGCGGCGCACGCCGAGGAAATCGCTCAGGTTGTCGCCCGTGACGTTGACCGGCTTGACCTCAAGGGTCTTGCCCTCGGCCTTGGCGCGATCAGTCTGGGTCAGCAACTGCTTGATGACCTTGCGGCAGATCTTGCCCACTTCGCGTTCGAGCGCACGCACGCCGGCCTCGCGGGTGTAATAGCGCACGATATCGCGCAGCGCGCTGTCGTCCACCGTGAGCTCGCTGTCCTTCACGCCGTTGTTCTTCATCAGCTTGGGCAGCAGATGGTCGCGGCCAATGTGGATCTTCTCTTCCTCGGTGTAACCCGACAGGCGGATAACTTCCATGCGGTCCAGAAGCGCGGGCGGGATGTTCAGCGTGTTGCTGGTCGCCACGAACATGACGTCGGACAGGTCGAAGTCGACTTCGATGTAGTGGTCCTGGAACGTGTGGTTCTGTTCCGGGTCCAGCACCTCGAGCAGCGCCGACGAGGGATCGCCGCGGAAATCCATGCCCAGCTTGTCGATTTCATCAAGCAGGAACAGGGGATTGCGCACGCCGACCTTCGACATGTTCTGCACGATCTTGCCGGGCATGGAGCCGATGTACGTACGACGGTGGCCGCGGATTTCGGCTTCGTCGCGCACGCCGCCCAGCGCCATGCGGACGAACTTGCGGTTCGTCGCCTTGGCGATGGACTGCCCAAGCGAGGTCTTGCCCACGCCCGGAGGGCCGACCAGGCACAGGATCGGAGCCTTCACCTTGTCCACGCGCTGTTGCACGGCAAGATATTCCAGGATCCGTTCCTTGACCTTCTCAAGGCCGTAGTGATCGTTGTCCAGCACCGTCTCGGCGTTGCTGATCGAGTTGTTGATCTTGCTCTTCTTCCTCCAGGGGAGGTTGATGAGCGTATCGATGTAGTTGCGCACCACGGTGGCTTCGGCCGACATGGGCGACATGAGCTTGAGCTTCTTGAGCTCGGCATCGGCCTTCTTGCGCGCCTCTTTGGGCATGTGGGCAGCGATGATCTTCTTTTCAAGCTCTTCGATGTCCGCGCCCTCTTCGCCTTCGCCCAACTCCTTCTGAATGGCCTTGACCTGCTCATTCAGGTAGTAGTCGCGCTGGCTCTTTTCCATCTGCTTCTTCACGCGGCCGCGAATCCGCTTCTCGACCTGGAGGATGTCGATTTCGGTTTCGAGCTGCGTGAGCAAGCCTTCGAGGCGTTCGGAGGTGCCGACGATCTCGAGCATCTTCTGCTTCTGCTCGAGCTTCAGGGGAAGATGCGCGGCGATCGTATCGGCCAGGCGTCCGGCATCATCGATGCCAGCCAGCGAGGTCAGGATTTCCGGGGGAATCTTCTTGTTGAGTTTTACGTACTGCTCGAACTGGGCGACGATCGCGCGGCGCAGGGCCTCGGTCTCGGACCCTTGCATGGCGTCCGGCTCGATCGGCGACACCTGGCAGGTGAAGTGCGAATCGGCATCTTCGATGCTGTTGATGCGGGCGCGCTGGGTGCCTTCAACCAGCACCTTGACGGTGCCATCGGGCAGCTTGAGCATTTGCAGGATACCGGCGACGCAACCAATTTCGTAGACGTCTTCAGGCGTGGGGTCATCCTTGCCGGCGGACTTTTGGGCCACCAGCATGATGCTCTTGCCCGCTTCCATCGCAACCTCGAGCGCGCGGATGGAGCGCGGACGGCCGACGAACAGCGGGATGACCATGTGCGGAAACACCACGACATCGCGCAGTGGCAGCAGGGGAAGGTCGATCGGGTCGGAAGGCAGGGTCTGGCTGGCAGACATAGGAGGTTCCTCGGTATGACTCGGCGTATCGGGGACGGGAAGTTCGGGAATACCCGAGCAATCTCGTCAGTTACGTCTGTTATGGGAACAATAGCCGAAAATTCAAGATCTCGGCGTCCGGATAACCTGAAGGCTGAAAAAAACCCCAGATAGCGCCCTCAGTATGCGGGTGTCGCCGCCGCGAGAAAAGCGTGTTTGCACCTGGGGACGGCCCTAAGGCAAAAAAACCCGTTACGAGAACGGGCTTTTTTGAAATATCAGGCAGCGGTCAAGCGGCGGCGTCGCGGACTTCCCCGCGCTCCGGCTTGTCCGAAGCCGTGGCTTCGTCGGCGTAGATCAGCAAGGGCTTGCCCTCGCCTTCAATGGCGCCGTCGTCCAGCACCACGCGCTTGACGTTGCCTTGGGAAGGCAGGTCATACATGGTGTCGAGCAATGCCTGCTCGATGATGGACCGCAGGCCGCGGGCCCCAGTCTTGCGCTTGAGCGCCTTGCGGGCGATGGCCTTCAGTGCGGCGGGCCGCACGTCGAGCTCGGCGCCTTCCATGGCGAACAGCTTCTGGAATTGCTTGAGCAAGGCGTTCTTGGGCTCGGTCAGGATCTGCACCAGGGCCGCTTCGTCCAGCTCGTCCAGCGTGGCGACGACCGGCAGACGGCCGACCAGCTCGGGGATGAGGCCGAACTTGATCAGATCTTCCGGCTCGACTTCGGAGAAGAGCTCGCCCACGCCGCGTTCCGACTTGGCGCGCACGGAAGCCGAGAAGCCGATGCCGGACTTTTCGGTGCGGTCGCGGATGACCTTTTCCAGTCCGTCGAAGGCGCCGCCCACGATGAACAGGATGTTGGTCGTATCCACCTGGACGAAGTCCTGGTTGGGATGCTTGCGGCCGCCCTGCGGGGGCACCGAAGCCACGGTGCCTTCGATCAGTTTCAGCAAGGCCTGCTGCACGCCCTCGCCCGACACGTCGCGGGTGATGGACGGGTTGTCGGACTTGCGGGAAATCTTGTCGATTTCATCGATGTAGATAATGGCGCGCTGCGCCTTTTCCACTTCGTAGTTGCAGTTCTGCAGCAACTTCTGAATGATGTTCTCGACGTCTTCGCCCACGTAGCCGGCTTCGGTCAGCGTGGTGGCGTCAGCCATGACGAACGGCACATTCAGCATGCGCGCCAGCGTCTGCGCCAGGAGCGTCTTGCCCGACCCGGTGGGGCCGATGAGCATGATGTTGCTCTTGGACAGCTCGACTTCGTCGCCCTTGATCTCGCCGTGGCGAATGCGCTTGTAGTGGTTGTAGACGGCCACGGCCAGCATGCGCTTGGGCGAGTTCTGCCCAATGACGTACTGGTCGAGGAAAGTCTTGATTTCGGCCGGAGTGGGCAGTTCGGAACGAATCGCCGCGCGCGCGGTAGCCTGCGCTTCCTCGCGGATGATGTCGTTGCACAGGTCTATGCATTCATCGCAGATGAACACCGACGGACCCGCGATCAGCTTGCGGACTTCATGCTGGCTTTTATTGCAAAACGAGCAATGCAGCACTTTTGCGTCTGCCGATCCCTTTTTTTCAGGCATATTTGTTTCGTATCTCAGGTAAAGATGCGCCAGACCGGGAAAGAGGTCTAGCGCATGCGCTTACTCAAACATGATGGCAGGGGGTCTGGATCAACCGGGAAGTCAGCCTTCCGAACGGGAGTGCATCACCTTGTCCACCAGTCCATACGATACCGCATCTTCGGCCGACATGAAGTTGTCACGTTCCGTGTCCAGCTCGATGCGCTCCATCGTCTGGCCGGTGTTCTCGGCCAGGATGCGGTTCAGCCGCTCGCGCAGGTCCAGGATCTCGCGAGCCTGGATCTGGATGTCGGAGGCCTGCCCTTGGGCGCCGCCGGACGGCTGGTGAATCATGATGCGCGAGTTGGGCAAGGTGAAACGCTTGCCCTTCTTGCCTGCCGCCAGCAGGAACGCCCCCATGCTGGCCGCGAGGCCCGTGCACAGGGTGGAAACGTCCGGCTTGACGAACTGCATGGTGTCAAAGATGGCCATGCCCGCATACACCGACCCGCCGGGCGAGTTGATGTACAGGGAAATGTCCTTGTCAGGATTCTCCGATTCCAGGAACAGCAACTGAGCCACGACCAGGTTGGCCGTGGCGTCGTTCACCGGACCCACCAGGAAAATGAGCCGTTCGCGGAGCAGACGCGAATAGATGTCGTAGGCGCGCTCGCCGCGCCCCGACTGCTCGATCACCATGGGAATGTAGCCCAGGCCGGTGGGGGTCACCGAAGACCCGCCATTCATTGCCGCATAGAAATCGGTGAATCTCTGCATAGTGTTACGCCATCCCCATCAACTGATCGAAAGGCACCGACTCTTCGGTGACCTTGGCCTTTTCCAACACGTGCGCGACGACGTTGTCTTCCAGCACGATAGCCTCGATTTCAGCACGACGCTGGCGGTCAGCCAGGTAATAGCTGACAACCTGAGCGGGTTGTTCGTAGTTTTCGGCGAATTCTTCAATGCGCGCGCGAACTTGCTCGGGCTTGGCTTGCAGTTGGGCTTGCTTGACCAGTTCCGACACCAGCAGGCCCAGACGGACACGGCGCTCGGATTCGGTCGAGAAGGCTTCAGCCGGGATCGGCACGGACTCGGCGTTCGGGATGCCGCGCTGCTTGAGCTCTTCGCGGGCAGCGGCGACACGGCCTTGCACGTCGTTGTCGACCAGCGACTTCGGCACGTCGAACTTGCCGGCTTCGACCAGGGCATCCATGACGCTGGACTTGGTGCGGCCTTGCGAGCGCACCTTGACTTCGCGTTCGATGTTGCTGCGGATGTCGGCCTTCAGCTTTTCGACGTCGCCTTCGGCCTGGCCGAGGGACTTGGCAAATTCGCTGTTCAGCTCGGGCAGGACGCCTTCAGCCACTTCCTTGACGGTGATGGTGAATTCGGCGGTCTTGCCGGCGACTTCCACGCCTTGGTAGTCATCGGGGAACTTGAGTTCGAAGACCTTGGACTCGCCAGCCTTCAGGCCGCGGGCAGCTTCTTCGAATTCCGGCAACATGCGGCCTTGGCCGAGCACGAACGGGAAATCTTCGGCCTTGCCGCCTTCGAACGGCACGCCGTCGATGGTGCCGGCGAAGTCCAGCGTGACGCGGTCGCCGTCTGCAGAGGCGCGGCCTTCGCGGGCTTCGAACGTGGCGCGCTGCTTGCGCAGGACGTCCAGCGTTTGCTGCACTTCGGCGTCGGTGACGGCGGTTTCATAGCGGGTGACGGCCAGGGTCGACAGATCCGGCACGGCGACTTCAGGATAGACCTCGAACGTGGCGGTGAACGCCAGCGTGTCGTCGGTGACGCCTTCGGTCTTGGGTTCGAGGTTCGGGGCGCCAGCGACGCGCAGCTTGGCGCCGTCGACAGCTTGTTCGAAGGCACGGCCAACTTGGCTATTGATCACGTCGTAGCGGATGCTGGGGCCATGGCTGCGCTCGAGCATGGCGAGCGGAGCTTTACCCGGGCGGAAGCCGGGGACCTTGGCGGTGCGAGCCACGCGCTTCAATTGCGCCTGGACTTCCTTTTCGACGTCGGCCACCGAGACGGCCAGATCAACACGGCGCTCCAGGCCGGAGAGGGTTTCAACCACAGGCTGCATTAAAAGACCTATTTTCCGAGAGATGAGATTACGGGCGGATAAACGCGCCATTTTACCGGAAACTTCCGGAACCCTGACGCAAAGGGGCGCGAGCTCCGGATTTGCCCGGATGCTCGCGCCCCGTTTTCCGCCCGAAAAGGGAGGGTAAACGCCTTTCCGAGGCCTTATTTGGCCTTGGCGATGCGGTCTTCGATGTGTTGAGCGCGCTTGGCCGAGGACGGGTGCGAGCTCATCATATCGCTCTTGCCGCCATCCAGCTCGGCCAGCTTCTGGAATGCGGTCACCAGGCCACGGGTATTGAGCTTCTTGGCCTGCAGTTGATCGAACGAATAATCATCCGCGGCGCTTTCCTGCGATTGCGAGAATTGCGCGTTGATGAACTTCTCGGTCAGGTCGCCCAGCTGCGAGGAATTCAGCGCGGCCACCGTCGAGCCGCCCGCCGCGCCGGCGGCGTCGCGCGCTGCCGAGACCGTGTAGGCCGTCTGCATCGCTTTCTTGGTGTGCCCCAGCGCCACGTGGCCGATTTCATGGCCCACCACGCCCAGCACCTCGTCGTCCGTCATCATGTCCATCAGGCCGCTGTAGACGCGGATGCAGCCGTTTGCCATGGCCCAGGCGTTGACGTCCTTGGTGATGTATACCTTGTAGTTCGCCTTCTGGCCATTGACCGTGCCGCCCAGCGACTTGGCGATCTTTTGCAGGCGCGCATCGTACTTGCTGCCGGGAGCGGCGATCTTTTCCTGCGAGTCGCTTTGCGCGCACGCCTTGTCCGACAGAGTCTTGATCTCGGCATCGCTCAGCGTTGCAGCCTGGACCACCTTGCTGCCGGCTCCCACCAGGCCTCCGATGTCCAGGGCCTGGGCGGCGGAGTAAGGGGCGAGCGCAACGGCCAGCGCAGCGACGGTGTAGCGGATCTTCATGAGAACAAACTCCTATTGACTGGATCTATGCGAGGGAGGCGGCAATTCTATATACGGCAAAAGCTCTCGAAGCGTTTCGGCACAGAGTTTCGCAAATGCGAATTTCACTTACACAAAAGGCCAGCGCGCCCCGGCCGGCCATGCTAGACGCCGTGCGTGAATAATCCCTGTCATCAAAAACAGGTGCCGCTTGCCCGGCGGCATTGATAAAATTGCCGCCGCACTTTTTCTTGCAAACAACAAACGGCTCGCACCCACAATGATCCCCAATCCCCCTCCCCGCCTGGGCCTGCTCCCCAACCTGATCTTCAGTTCCCGCTGGCTGCAGCTGCCGCTCTACCTGGGCCTGATCGTCGCGCAAGGCGTGTACGTCCTGCTTTTCCTGAAGGAGCTCTGGCATCTGCTGACGCATGCCAACAGCTTCGGCGAGATGGAGATCATGCTGCTGGTGCTGGGCCTGATCGACGTGGTCATGATCTCGAACCTGCTGGTCATGGTGATCGTGGGCGGCTACGAGACCTTCGTGTCCCGCCTGCGCCTGCAGAACCACCCGGATCAGCCAGAGTGGCTCAGCCACGTGAACGCGAGCATACTCAAGGTGAAGCTGGCGATGGCCATCATCGGGATCTCGTCGATCCACCTGCTTCGCACATTCATCGAAGCCGGCACCCTCGGCACGCCGAACGCGCGCTTCACCGAAGCGGGCGTCATGTGGCAGACCATCATCCATGCCCTGTTCATCCTGTCGGCGCTGGGGATCGCGCTTGTCGACAAACTGTCCTCGCCCGCGACCAGCAAGCACTAGCCCCGAAAGACAAAAAAAGCCCCCACACTTTGCGTGTGGGGGCTTTTTTATGGGCGGAACGCCGGGGAAGACCCGGAGCGCGCTACCCGAAAGAACTCAGGCCGCGACCTTGATGTTCTTGGCGCTGGGGCCCTTGGGGCCGGTTCCGACCTCGAAGGTGACGCGCTGGTTTTCCTGTAGCGACTTATAGCCTTCGCTACGAATTTCTGAGTAGTGGGCGAAAAGATCCTTGCTGCCGTCGTCGGGCATGATGAAGCCATACCCTTTTTCGGCGTTGAACCACTTGACGATGCCGGTTGCCATGGAATGTCCTTGAACCTAGAAAAAGCGATTGCTCGCGGGGCGCCAGATCATCAAGGATGGGAGAGGAAAGCAACCGCAGCACCACTGACGGCGACCAAGAGAAACGCAGACCGCGTCGCTTGAGAATCTCGCTAAACCCAGTGTATTGGCGAACCCCGAAAAACGTCAAATATGCGAAAGGCCGACACGGTGTGGCGCGCCCCGAGCCACGCCTTCAGCAAGGCGCCAGGCGGCGCTCCCGCCTGGATATTTTCAACTTGCGACGCTCGGATACAGGCAGATACGCAGCGCGATGTGGCTCGCGAAGAAGGGCCGCGCCGCGCAGCGGCCTTAGCCCGAGAATCCGCCTGATTCGAGGAATTCCCGTTCGGCCTGCGTCGTCTGCCTGCCCAGCGCCGCATTGCGATGCGGAAAGCGCCCGAACCGCTTGATGATGTCGCGATGCAGGACCGCCCAGCGCAAGGATTCGGCATCCAGGAGCTCCATCAAGGTCACGCCCCGATTCTGCGCCGCCAGGCTCTCTGCGTGCTCGAACGGCAGATAGAAGAACTGGCGCAGCCGGGCATCAACGGCAAGGTCGTGCCCCGCCGCAATGGCGCGTTCGGAAAAATACAGGGCCAGGGGGTCGGTCGCGAACATGTGCGCGGTGCCGCGATACGCGTTGCGGGGAAACTGGTCCAGCAGGATCACCAGCGCCAGGGCGCCCGTGGCATCGTCCAGCCACGCATCCAGCTGGCGCGCCGCGGCGGCCGTGTGGGCGTCTTCGAAGCGCTCGCGAAACGTGGCGTCGAAGGCCGCGCTTTTGCTGAACCACTGCTGCGGACCCGCTTCAAGCCAAAACGCGACAACGTCCTGCGGCTGCGTGGAGAGAAGCGTGAGGGAAGAATGGGTCATGGCGACGGCAGGTCCTGGGGCTGAATGAGGCCGCCGGCGCCAGGGGCGCCGCAACGGCGGGAACAGCCGAAGAATACCGCGCCCAAAAACAAAAAAAGCCCCACGAGGGGGCTTTTTCCGAAAAATCAGAGCCTTACAGGACCTGAATCTTCGTGGCTTGCGGGCCCTTGGGGCCATTGGCCGTCACAAAGCTGACGCGCTGGTTCTCTTCCAGAGACTTGAAGCCCGAGCCCTGAATTTCGGAGAAGTGAGCGAACAGATCCTTACCACCCGCTTCCGGGGTGATGAAGCCATAGCCTTTTTCCGAATTGAACCACTTAACGACGCCGGTTTCCATACTGTATTTCCTAGAGATAATGGGCAAATGCCCGGAGGTCACGAATCAATCAAGGAGGGGACAGTAGAACAATAACGCTGAGCCGGAAAAGGCACGGCACTGAACGAAAATCGCAACGCTTGTGATCGTGTGCCGACACTATCGTTATGTTCCCCTCACAAGTCAACATAATCCTAAAAAATACGTGCCAATAATGCAACAAAGAGAAACTGCGCAAAAAAGACACACGTTTTCATAGGCAAAACGAAGTCCTGCATAGGTGTTTACACCCACGCATCATAAAAAAACAATCAAGGCTTATATAAATGCCGCCTAAACGCGTACTACCTGCAATACGCCGTTTGGATGGCACTTTGGTTTGCCGCCAGGCTTACTCGTCGATAGGTAAGCCCAACAGATCGAGCGCCGCGCCGAAAGCATCGGGACCCGAGCAAAGGAAAACCGCCACGTCGCCGGGATTCATATTTTCCAGGACCTGGTCGATCTGTTCTTGCGCATTATCAACATTGTCGACATTTGCGGCGTGTATATCCGCCCCTGCTTCGACTTTCTCGCGCGGCACGATGTCTGCGATCGCATTGAGATCAGTGACGCCCACTACGACATAGGCGCTGATGCTCTCGCCATCCAGCGTGGTGTGCAGCTCAACGCCGCCCGCTACGTCGGCAACCTGCCGACTGATTATTTCCATGTTCCATCTTCCTTGATCTGCGGGCCAAGCCCGCCCGGGCACGCACCGTGTAGGTGCACACGCACGCCCAGGCGCGACTATAACAGCCTTAGGCTAATGCTTCCTGACATTCGGACCAAGGGACTGCCGGGCGGCCCCGGACGTCGCCGCGACGCTACGGCTGCGCACCCCTGCTTCGGCCAGCACGCGGATGAGCGGCTTCTGGGCGCCAAGGAAGGTTTCCTTCTCGTCGCCGGCCAGCTTGCAAATGAACATCTGCGCCTGGAGCTGGGTGCGCCGCGCCCTGCGGTTGCCGGCTTCCTGGGCGAGCCATTCGCCCACCCAGGCGGCGGCGGCCTCGGCGTCGCCCTGCTGCTTGACGTGGCCCAGCAGGTCGAACACGGTCACGCCATTGATGCGTTCGTCTTCGCCACGCGATAGAAAGAGCTTGGCGGCCTGGCCCGTATAGCCGGGGATCACCGCGAGGCAATCTCGTTCTGCGGGTTTCTTCATAGTCTCTGTGTGTGTCGGTTGTCGAGAACCCTGGACTGTAACCCGGCAGCGGCGCCTGTCGCTTCGCAGCCGCGGAACTCTGCTATCGTCGGCGTGTTCTTTTCTATCCCAACATGGTGGACATCATGCAACGCGATTTCGATCTGGTCGTCACGATCCTGGGCGCCCTGCGCGACGCGCCGGGCCCCAACCTGAGCACGCACGACATCAAGAACGCCGCCCTGGCCCCTCATCCCGAGGAGCAAGGCTTGCAGCTGATTGCGCATCACCTGGACCTGCTGTCGGACGCCGGCCTGGTCAAGCAGATCAGCGAAACAGCGGCGACCGCGGGCGCGACGCGCTGGCGCATCACCTGGAAAGGCTACGACGCCCTGGAACAGGATGAGGATGACGAAGAGGACGAGGAGTTCGACGCCGAAGAATGAGCCGCGGCGCCCGGCTCAGCGGCGCTGCAATATGCGCCGCGTGAGCAGCGATGCCGCGGCGCCGATCACCAGGCTGAACATGAAGGCGGCGATCGACAGCATCGCCGACAGGTCGCTAAAGCCGCCATGGCGCGACAACAGCATTACCGCCACGAAGACGGCCGCCGCCAGCGCCACGACGCCCATCAGGACGTGCTTGACGGAGCGCAGGCGGCCGCACAGCGAACCGCCCGCCAGCGCGACGGCCACCATGGCGGCCATGGACCAGAACAGATACTCGTATTGCATGTGGACGGTCTCCCCCGTGGGCGTTGAGGCGCCCGCATTATAGGCGGCGCCCGTCCACCGTCCGTCCGCCCCGGAATCAGAAGCGGAAGCTGTAGCCGATGTTCGCGGTGACTTCCTGGCTGACGCTCGCGCCATGCCCATACTGCAGGTCCACGAATGCCCGATGGCGTCCGGATTCGACCGCTACGCCGCCGCCCATCTGCCAGCGATTTCCCGGGAGCGCCACGTCGTAGGTGGTGTTGCCGAATCCCACCGTGTCGTCATTCGAGAACTGCTTCAGGTACGACACCCTGGCGTAGGGCTGCAGCGTGCCGCCGCCGGACAGGCTGATGTCGCGCCCGGCGCGCAGGCCGGCCCGCCCTTCGATCGACGTCTGGCTGCTGCGGCTGTAGATGCCTTGCAGCTGGGGTTCGACAAACCACTGGTCCGCAAGGCGCCAGTGGTAGCCGAGCTCCACGCTGCCGCTGTAAGTCGTGTGGGATGCGCCGTCGGTGTAGGCGCCGCGATCCAAGGGCAGATCGAACCGCACGTCCTGGTCGATCCTGCCGACCTTGTTGACCACGTCGACATACAGGCCGTTGTCGTCGACATACGACAGATAGATGCCGGCGTAGCGGCTGTTGATCTTTCCGCGCGTGCCATGTTCGGCGTCCTGCTCGGACTGCGACAGTCCCACGAAGGCGCCGAGGTAGACCTTGGCCGTGGTCGCGGTCCAGACGTAATCGCCGCCGACAGCAATGGCGCTGGCGTCCTGGTCGAACTCGCTTGCGTTCGCCGTCTCCACCTTGTAGCTGCTGCCCGCGCCGCGCACCCAAAGGCCGCCTTTGCCCGACAGGTTGCGCAATTCACCCTGGCGCTGGCCCACGGTGCCAAGCTCGGTGTTCAGCAGCAGGATCGACGCAGTCTGGCCCATTGCCACGGCATTGGCGCCGCGAGCCTGGACCTCCGCCCTGTATTCGGCCTGCGCCCGCCGCTGGGCCTCCAGCGCCGCCTGCTGCGCGGCCTGCTGGGCTGCCCGTTGCGCGGCCCGCTCGGCGGGCGTGAGCGGGGCGGAAGCCACCCCTACCCAAGGGGCAAGACACGCGGCTGCCAATGCAGCAGCCGCAATGCGCTTTGACGACGGCAAGGCTGGGATGGGCCGTGCCGTGGGGAGAGGCTGTTTGAAGGTCATGCGGCGTCCTCGTTGGCTCACAGTTTTCTACATTCTGTACAAAATACAATTTCAAATTGTACGAATTAGAAGTGGAACCTCAGCCGTCGATATGACCCCTTTGTTGCCTGCTGTTTCGGCGCTAGCCGGGCAGAAATCTGTGTGAAATCGGAGAGATACGCGAAAAGGGGCGTTCATTGCGCCCAGGGCTCGCGAGCGAAAGGCGCCCGGATAGCCGAGCGGACGCGAGTGATTTACGTCTAAAAAAGAATGAAAAAGAAAGTGAACGTTACGTAAAACGCCGAAAATTTGTATTTATTCGTCTCAATGTAACGTCCACCGATGGGCGCGGGCGCGCCCATCACGCGCCCCGAAAGGCGGCGTTCAGGCCGCGGCGATGACGCTGATCTCCACCAGCGCGCCGTAGTGCAGTTCGCGGGTGGGCACGATCGCGCGCGCCGGGCGATGGTCGCCAAAACCCTCTTCGTAAACCCGATTGACCTCATCCCAAAGGCCGACGTCCGGGATGTACACGGTGACGCTGACCACCGCGGCCAGCGACGAGCCGGCCGCCTCCAGGATCGCCCGCACGCTGCGCAGCGCCTCACGGGTCTGGGCGGACGCGCCCGAGGCCAGGACCGGCCGCGCGCCGGGCTCCGCGGGCGGCAGAAAGCCCAACTGCCCCGAGACAAACACAAAACCGTTTGCGCGCACCGCCTGCGAGTAATGGCCGGCGGGCGGCGTCGCCTTGGGCGTGTGGATCATTTCCATCTCTGACTCCTTGCTCGGCTTACGGCCTACCAGCCGCGAAAGCGTTCCCAGTGCGCCACGACCCCGGTCTCGCCGGGGCGCACGACTTCGTACGCGTCATGCTGGGCGCAGGTTGCGCAGGCATGATTGGGCACGATCCGCAATTTGGCGCCGATGGGCAAGTCGGGCAGGACAGCGCTGCTGCCGGCGCGCAGCTTGACGATGCCCTGCTCCTGGTTGGTTTCGGCGAGCAGCAGGTCGGGATAGACCTTGCCGTCCGCATCGCAGACCAGGCCGTACAGCTGGTCCACCGCCTGCTTGGCGGTGCCCCGGTCGCGCGACATGGCCATCCATCCGGCGTCAACCAGGATCCAGCCTTTGTCGGGCTGATGGCCGATCACGGTCGTCAATACGGTAGCTGCGATGTCATCCACGCTGCATACGCCCAGCCCGGCCATCACCAGATCGAAAAATACATAAACGCCCGCGCGGACTTCGGTCACGCCTTCAAGGCTGCGCGCGAAGTGGGCGGTGGGGGTGGATCCCACGCTGACCACCGGACACGGCAGGCCCGCATCGCGGATTGCCTGTGCGCAGCTCACGGCGGCCCAGCGCTCCTGCTCGGCCATGTCCGCGATCGCCTCGACGCTGCGGCAACCGTAGGACTCGCCCGCATGCGTCATGACGCCCCGCAGGCAGGCGCCGTCCTCATGCAGCACCCGGGCGATCGCCAGCAGATGCTCGGTGTTGCCGGGCTGCACCCCGGCGCGGTGGCCGTCGCAATCGATTTCGATCAAGGCCGGGATGGCGTCGCCCGCCGTCCTGGCCCGCGCGGACACCGCCCGCGCCGCCTCGATGCTGTCGACCACCACCGTCAGGTCCACGCCGCGCCCGCGCAGCGCCAGCACGCGATCCAGCTTGGCGGGAGACACGCCTACCGCGTAAAGCAGGTCGGTGACGCCCGCGGCCGCGAATTGCTCCGCTTCCTGCAACGTCGACACCGCGGCGGGCCCCTGGGGCGTCGACATGAGCCGGCGCGCCACCTCGATGGACTTGGGCGTCTTCAGATGGGGACGCAGTTGCACGCCGTGGCCTGCCATCAGCGTGTTCAGGCGATCGATATTGCGCGCCATGCGCGTCTCGTCCAGCAGCAGGCAGGGCGTTTCCAGGGTGTCCAGCGTGGACGGTGCGGGGGCAAGTGTCATGACGGCCTCTATGGGGATTATCGGCGGGAAGCCGAGCCAGCCCGGCTCCCATATGAACGGAGTATGGCGCGCAAGGGCTCATGCGTGTTTAATAGAATCTTAATTTTCGATTAAGCACGAACTGAATGATCACCACCGACGACCTGCGCTTTTTCCTGAGCCTTGCCGCGACCAGCTCCCTGGCGCAGGCGGCCCGCGCCCTGGACGTGACGCCGCCGGCGGTCACGCAGCGGCTGCATGCGCTGGAAAAGCGCCTCGGCGTCCGGCTCGTAAACAGGTCGGGCCGCGGCACGGCGCTGACCGACGAGGGCCGGCTGCTGGCCATGCGCGCCGGACAGATCTGCGGCGAACTCATCGATCTTGCCGACGAACTGGCGGGACGGCGCGGCGTGGTGGCCGGGCACCTGCGCGTCGTCGCGCCGCTGGGCTTCGGCCAGCGCTACGTGGCGGGGCTGGTGGCGGAGTTTCGCAAGAACAGCGAAGACGTCACGGCCAGCCTGACGCTGTCGGACGGCCCTCCCCGCCTCGCGTCCGACAACTGGGATGTCATGGTCCATATCGGCGAACTGCGCGATTCCTCGCTGGTGGCTTATCCGCTGGCGCCCAACCGGCGGATCCTGTGCGCGTCGCCCGCCTACCTGGCGCGCCGGGGGGCGCCCGCCAAGCCGGAAGACTTGCGCGACCATGACTGCATCGCCTTGCGCGAGAATGAAGAGGACGTGACCTTGTGGCGTTTCAAGCGCGGCCGGGGCCCGGCGGTGGGGGTGCGCATAGCGCCCGTGCTCTCCAGCAATACGGGCGCGGCCGCCCTGGAATGGGCCTTGGCCGGCCATGGCATCGTCGCTCGTTCGGAATGGGACGTCGCCGAGCACACGCGGGCGCGCGCGCTGGTGCCCTTGCTGGCGGGCTGGAGCCTGCCGGAAGCCAATGTGGTGGCGCTAGTGAAATCGCGGCAGGAGCTGTCCGCCCGCACCGCGGGCTTTCTGGCCTACCTGCGCGCCGCCTTCGCCACGCCGCCCTGGCGCGACGCGCCGTAGCGCGCAGCAGGGCATTCAGTCCAGCATCGCTTCGGCTTCGATCTCGATCAGCCATTCCGGCAGGGACAAACCGCTGACGATGATCCACGACGAAGGCGGCGGGTCGATCTTGAAGCGGTCGCGCAGCGCCTGGGCGACCACCTCCTGCTCTTCCCGGACGGTGTCGCAGATATAGATGCGCAGCATGATGACCTGCGCCAGCGTGCCGCCGGCGGCGGCGAGCACGCGTTCGATGTTGTCCAGCGCGGCTTCGGTCTGCACTTGCAGGCCCGGGCCCACGGTGCGCTCGCCGGCGTCCACGCCGACCTGGCCGGACAACAGCATGCGGCGCTGTCCCGTCACGATCACGGCCTGGCTGAATCCGTACTGCACGGAGTTGAATACGGTATCGGGATTGACGACGGTTCTGGACATGTTTTTCTCCTGGCGGCCGGCGGCTCGCCTGGCGCTCATTCTAGCAATCGAGGTTCATGCGCGGACGGGTTCGACCGCCCCGCCGCGCGCGCCCGGCGCCGCCACCAGCAGGACGACCGCGCCTGCGCCCACGGCGGTCCAGAAACCCGCGCTGACGCCGTGGTGGTCGACCACCCAACCCGCCAGCGCCGCCCCGGCCGCCACGCCCGCGCCCAGGCCCGTCACCAGCCAGGTAAGCCCTTCCGTCAGCCGGTTGCCCGGCACGCTGCTTTCCACCAAAGCCATCGCAATGATCATCGTCGGCGCAAAGGACAGGCCGGCCAGCAGCACGCCCAGCGACAAGCTGAGCAGATCATTCACCAGCAGCAAGGGCACGGTCGTGAACGCCGTCACGGCGGCCGCGATCGCGAGCATGCGGGCAAGCGGCATCTGGAACTTCAGCACGCCGAACACCAAGCCCGCCACGCAGGATCCCAGGGCGTAGGCGGACAACACAAGGCTTGCGCCGGCCGGCATGCCCTGCTGCCTCGCGAACGCCACGCTCAGCACATCGATGGTCCCGACGATCACGCCCATCGCCGACATCATGGCCAGCAGCGGACGCATCCGGGGCATGCGCAGCACGGACGCCTGGCGCCCGGTCTCCCGGAACTGCACCGCCGGCGCCGTGGCCCGCTGCATGACGAACGCGGCGACTCCGACGGCCAGCAGCAGCGCGGCGGCAAGCGGCCCCGCCTGCGGGAACAGCGCCACGCTCAGACCCACCGCCAAGGGCGGCCCGACAATAAAGCTCAGCTCGTCCGCCACCGACTCCAGGGCGTAGGCGGTGCGTAATTCGGGGCGGTCCCGGAAGATCTCCGTCCAGCGCGCCCGGATCATGGCGGGCATGCTGGGCAGGCTGCCCGACAACGCCGCGAAAACGAACAAGGCCCAGTCCGGCGCATTCCAGTGCACGCTTGCCGACAGGCCGATCAGCGCCATGACGCAGACGCCCGCGGCGAGGGGCAGCACCTTGCCCTGCCCGTGGCGGTCCACCAGGCGCGAGATGCGGGGGGCCAGCAAGGCCGTGGCCAGCGCGAACGTGGCGGCGACCGCGCCCGCCAGGGTATATGCCCCGCGCACCTGGGACAGCATCGTGATGATGCCGATGCCTATCATCGGCAAGGGCAGCCGCGCGATGGCGCCGGCCAGCACAAAGCCGGCGGCGCCGGGCGCCTGGAACAACTCGCGATACGGATTCGACACCGGGGTCCTTTGAATGCGGGTAGACAGCGAGATCGTATTCACATACATTGCGTATGTCAATTTACCTACGCAACGTATGTCCTGGAGAGCCGAATGTCGCGATCCCGCGCCGAGATGATTGAAGCCACCCGCGCAAAGCTGCTTGCGACCGCCCGGCAGGCCTTCCGGCAGGCGGGCTATGCGGCCACGTCGATGGACGATTTCACTGCCGCGGCGGGACTGACGCGTGGGGCGCTGTATCACCATTTCGGAGACAAGAAAGGACTGCTCGCCGCCGTCGTCGAACAGATCGACGGCGAGATGGACGAGCGGCTGCGCGCCGTGTCCCTTCGGGCCCCCGACGCCTGGACCGCGTTTCGCGATCGCTGCCGGGCCTATCTGGAAATGGCCGTCGAACCGGAGATCCGCCGCATCGTATTGCAGGACGCGCGGGCGGTGCTGGCGCCCGCGCCGGCCGCGGCGCAGCAGTGCATCGCTTCGCTGAGCGCGCTGCTGCAGCGGCTGATGGACGAACGCGTGGTCGAGGCGGCGGACCCGCTGGCCCTGGCCCGGCTGATCAACGGGAGCCTGGTGGAAAGCGCTTTCTGGATCGCCGAGGAAGGCGACGAGGGCCCGCGGCTGGCGCACGCCTTGCAGGCGCTGGATCTGCTGCTGCGCGGTCTGCTGCGGGGTTCAGGCGATACGGCCGCCTGATCGGCCCGAGCGGCGGGATTGCGGTTCCTGCGCATCGCGCCTATTATCCAACAATTAACTTGTTTAAATAACAATACCTATCGGGGGTCAGCGTGAGTTCCGGCACGGCCAATGTTTCAAGCGCATCCTGGGCAGACCTGCTGCACGGCGCCAATGCGTTGCGCTCGATTGCGCTGGCGGGCGGCGTTGCGCTGCACGCGATCAATGTCTATATCGTCACGACGATCCTGCCCAGCGTCATCAAGGATATTGGCGGGCTGGAGTACTACGCCTGGAACACCACATTGTTCGTGGTCACGTCCATCGTCGGGTCGGCGCTGTCGGCCAAACTGATCGCGGCGCTGGGGCCGCGCGCCGCCTATCTGCTGGCCGTCGCGATATTCACCGCGGGGACCATCGTCTGCGCGCTGGCGCCGTCCATGCCGCTGCTGCTGGCCGGACGCAGCATCCAGGGCCTGGGCGGCGGGATTCTCTTTGCGCTCAGCTATGCGCTCATCCGCCTGGTGTTCGAGGCCCCGCTGTGGTCGCGGGCCATGGCGCTGGTGTCCGGCATGTGGGGCGTCGCCACCCTTTGCGGACCCGCCATCGGCGGCGTCTTCGCGCAGGCCGGCCAGTGGCGGCTGGCATTCTGGGCCTTGCTGCCTGCGGCGGCGGCGCTGGCCTTGATCGTGGCCTTCAAAGTGGGCGGGAAAGCCTCCGCCCGCCCGGCTCCGCCCATCGCCCTGCCCTGGACCACGCTGGGCCTGCTGGTGGCGTCCGTGCTGGCCATCACGCTGGCCAGCCTGTCCACGGCAATCGGCTGGAACCTTGCCGGCATCGCCGCGGGCTTGGCGCTCGCGGCGCTGATCGGCGTGGTGGATACGCGGGCCGCCAAGCGGCTGCTGCCTACCGGCGCCTATTCGATCCGCGCGCCGCTGGGCGCGCTGTACGCGATGATGTGCCTGGTGGTTGCCGCCATCACCACCGAGATCTTCGTGCCGTACTTCCTGCAGGTCATCCATGGCATGACGCCCCTGGGCGCCGGCTACATGACGGCGGCCATGGCGGCGGGGTGGACGCTGGCCGCCATGCCCAGCTCGACGCGCAGCGGCGCCGACGCCGATTTCATGGTGCGGTCGAGCCCGGCGGTGATCCTGGCCGCGCTGATCGCGCTGGCCATCCTGACGCCGCGAGCGGGGCTGCTGGACAGCCCTGCCGGACTGGCGGTGTACGTCGTCGCGCTGGCGGGGGTCGGATTCGGCATCGGCCTGGGGTGGCCCCATCTGCTGACCAAGATCTTCAACGCCGCGCCCCGGGGCGAAGAGACGCTGACATCCTCATCCATCACCACGGTGCAGCTCTACGGCACGGCGCTGACGGCGGCGCTGGCCGGCATCATCACCAACAGCGCCGGGCTGGCCAATCCCGGCGGCGTGGCCGGCGCGCAGCATGCGGCGCAGTGGCTGTTCGGGGCGTTCGCGCTGGCCCCGGCCCTCGCGTTGCTCCTGCTCGGGCGCGTCGCCAGGCCCGGATAAAAACTACTTTGAAATAGCTTTCCCCCTGATCCAAGGCGCGCACGGGATCGACCAAACGCGGTATGGAAGGCCGCAAGGGTCTTTGCTACGCTGGCTCCACCTGAATAGGGTTACGGCCATGAGCGACAAGATCCGAGTCCTGTGCATCCAGCCCGCATCGTTGTCTGGGCGTTTCGCGTTCCTGGCGATTGCCTTGCGATGGACGCTAGGCGCAACGCCCCGGCCTGTCCGGCTTCGGATCGGGCCGCATGACCTGGCGCCGGAGGGTTCCGAAGCCGCGTTCTGGCAGTTTGCCTTGCGTCACGCCTTCTCCAGCCAGTCGATCCTGATCACTCGCGGCGACCGCTGGGATGTAGCTGCATCCGTGGACGGCGACGAGGTCCACGCCTTCGGCAGGAAGTTCGCGCTGCGGCAGTGCCTGTACTGAACGCCGCGGGCGCGAACGCCCGCCCTACGCGCCAAGCTGGCGCTTGCGGTGATAGGAAGCCATTTCCTCGGCCGTCCAGCGCTGCCGGGCCTCGTCCTGGCAACAGGTGCGGTAGACCAGGGCTCCGACGTCCAGGAACTGCTTCACATCGGCTTCCGACAGCTTTCCCTGCACCTGCAACAAGCAGTCCGCCAAGGCGGAAAGCACGCCATCCCAACCGTCAAACTTGTCCGGCGCAACGGGCTGCGAGATCATGCGCACCATCATTTCACTATGATCCATGCTGAATCCCCCAACGGGCGCCATGCCATGACACAGGCAACGGCAATCCCGCCAACAGGTTCAACAGCAATTACCGTACCTGCCTCCCCGCCGTCCAGGAATCCCGCATTTCCGCCTGATCCATCCGACCGGCGGTGGAAAATCTACCATTGGCGCCGAAATTCGCACCCTAGCGCACCTGCGTGCGCTCGCGCACCGAGTCCGGGGCGCGCCCCCGCAGCAGCGAATCCGGATGGGTCTGCAGGTAGTCCGCCAATTCGCGCAGCGACCGCGCCGTTCGCGCCAGCTCCTGCAGCGCCATCCCCGTATTGACCGGAAGCCCGGCGTCGGGGTTGAGCAATCCCCCCACCGCGGCCAGGGACTTGCCGGCTTGCCGCAACATGGCCACCGCCTCGGGCGCAAGCTGCGTATCCAGCCGCCTGACCAGGCTTGAGGCGCCGCGCAGCACATTGGTCAGCTCGGTCCCGAGCCCATCGAAAGGCACCCTGTCGAGCTTGGCCAGGATGCTGTTGATCTGTTGCTGCAGATGGTCGAGATTGTTCGGCACCGTCGGAATGAACGGCGCGTCCTCCATCTTGAACGTCGCCGGCTTGGCATCCGGAAACACCACCATCGCGACGTACAACTGGCCGGTCAGCACATTGCCGATGCGCAATTGCGCCCGCAGGCCGCGCTCGATCATGGCCGCCATCAACTTGCCCGAGGGGTGCTCCAACGAGGGCCCCGAGAATTCCGTGATGTCTCCGAAGGTCTTGGCGCCCAGGCGCTCGGGATACAGGGTGGCGCCGACCACCGCGTAGAACTGGTTGGTCGTGCGGTCCAGTTCCAGCCCGATGGAATCCACCTGCCCGATCGTGGCGCCAAAGGTATCGATGGGAGCGCCGACCACCAGGCCCCGGACCGACTGGTCGAACCGCATGCGGATGCGCAAGGGCGTGCCGTCGGGCCGCGCGCGGGCGGCCTCTTCGGAGGGGTAGATGACAAAGGCCGCATCGGCCTTGGCGGCGGCATGCTCGCGCGCCTCGACCGAATCGAAGGCCACCCCGCCCACGATCACCGACAGCAGCGACTGGGAATGCACCTGGAGGCCGCGCGCGTCCACGGTGAAATCGACGCCGCTGGCATTCCAGAAGCGCGTGCCCTCGTTGACGTAGGCGTCGTTGGGCGCATCGACAAACACCTGCACATTGACGCCCTTGCCGCTGCTGTCCAGCTGATAGCCCACCACCTGGCCCACGGCGATGCGCCGGTAGTAGACGGGCGACCCGATATCCAGCGACCCCAGGTCGTGGGCATTCAGGGTAAAGCGCTTGCCGGGACGGTCCTGCGCCACTTCGGGCGGCACCTCCAGCCCGGTGAAGGAGAATTTGGTGGGCCCGGCATGCCCGTTCTTGGCGTTCGGCCCAGCCGGGTCCAGGCCTATGTAGGCGCCGGAAAGCAAGGTGCTCAGCCCGGACACGCCGCTCAGCGTCAGGCGCGGGCGGACCACCCAGAACATGGTGCCCTCCTGCAGCAGGCTGCCCGCTTCCTTGTCGATGCGCACTGTCGCCACGACGCCGGTGCGGTCTGGGTTCAGGGCCACCCGCTCGACGATGCCGACATTGACCTCCTTGTAGCGCACCTGGGTCTTGCCGGCCTCCAGCCCTTCGGCCGTCTGAAAGCTGATCGTGGCCGTCGGGCCGGCATCCATCCAGACCCGCAGCACCAGCAGCAGTCCGCCCAGCGCCGCGATGATCGGCACCAGCCAGATCCAGGAAAGCCGGCGCCCGCGACGAGTTGCGGAGGGCGCTTCACCGGCGGCAGGGCCAGGCTCAGGCATAGAGGATGTCCTCTTGGTGTGCGCCCTGGCGGGCGCAGTCCCTTTGAAGAATCACGCCACTCCGTCCGCCGCGCAAGAGGGGGATTCCCCGTATGGGGCCTGCGGGGGCGGCAATTAGCAGGTAGGATAGCCATCCCAACAAACAGGAAGCCCCAGTGAACATCGAAATCCGCCCCGCCGCCCCTTCGGATGCGGCCCAGATCCATGCGTTCATCACCGAGCTCGCCGTCTACGAGCGCGCCGCGCACGAGGTGATCGCCAGCGCCGCCGACGTCAAGCGGACCCTCTTCGCGGAGGGTGCGCCCGCCAAGGCGCTGATGTGCCTGCTGGACGGCAAGGCCATCGGCTACGCCGTCTACTTCTACAGCTACTCCACGTGGCTGGGCAGGAACGGCATCTATCTGGAGGATTTGTACGTCACGCCCGAACAGCGCGGAATCGGCGCGGGCCGCGATCTGCTGCGCCGCCTCGCGCAGGAAGCGGTGGAAAACGGCTGCGGACGGCTGGAATGGAGCGTGCTGGACTGGAACAAGCCCGCCATCGACTTCTATGAATCCATCGGCGCGCTGCCGCAGGACGAGTGGGTGCGCTACCGCCTGGCGGGCGACGCCCTGCGCAGCTTCGCGCAAGGCCGCCGCCAGGAGCCCGCCCGGCCCGGCTAGAACTCGGGCAGGTCGAACAGCGTATGCAGGGTGGAGCTGGGCACGGGCACGGATGCAAGATGCTCGCGTCCGTCATCGTCGACCAGCACGCGCACCGCGCGCGAGGCCACGGTCAGGCCATCCACGCTGATCGCGGTCTCGACTTCCGCGCCGTCCTTGATGAGATCGATGACCTCGGAGGCCGCCGCCGTCATGGGCTCGGTGACCCAGCCGGGTACGCCGCGCACGGCCTGGCCCCAGCGCACATAGGCGACGTGCCCGCTGACGGGTTCTTTTCGAACGGCGACGATCACATACAAAGACATCCAGGCCTCCCTAAAGCGTGGCCTGGATCGTATAACAACTTGGCGTATCGGGGATGACGGCCAAGGTCAGGGTTCGATGTCGATGGGAGCAAAGGACTTCACCAGGTCATCCAGCCTCTTGAGCTGCGTCAGGAAGGGTTCGAGCTTGTCCAGCGGCAAGGCGCTGGGGCCATCGCATTTCGCGTTCTTGGGATCGGGGTGGGCTTCCAGGAACAGGCCCGCCAGGCCGACCGCCATGCCGGCGCGCGCCAGCTCGGCGACCTGCTCGCGGCGGCCGCCGGACGCGGCGTCCAGCGACGAACGCTGTTGCAGGGCGTGCGTCACGTCGAAGATCAGCGGGCGATTGCCGCTCACCTTCTTCATCACGCCAAAGCCCAGCATGTCCACGACCAGGTTGTCGTAGCCGAAACTGGTGCCCCGGTCGCACAGGATCAGCTTGTCGTTGCCGGCCTCGGTGAACTTCTCGACGATGTTCAGCATCTGGCCCGGGCTGAGGAACTGGGGCTTCTTGATGTTCACGACGCGCTGCGTCCGCGCCAGCGCCACCACCAGGTCCGTCTGGCGCGCCAGGAATGCCGGCAGTTGCAGGATGTCGGCCACTTCGGCCACCGGGGCGGCCTGCCAGGGTTCATGCACGTCGGTGATGACGGGGACGCCGAACTGGTCCTTGACCGCCTCGAAGATCTTCATCCCCTCTTCCAGGCCCGGGCCGCGATAGGAGTGGATGGAGGAGCGGTTGGCTTTGTCGAACGACGCCTTGAAGACGTAGGGAATGCCCAGCTTGCGGGTCACGCGCTGGTATTCCTCGCAGGCGCGCAGCGCGAGATCCCTGGATTCCAGCACGTTGATGCCGCCGAACAGCACGAAGGGCCGATCGTTCGCGCAGCTGATCGAGGAGGAAATAGCGACTTCTGGGGCGGTCATGATGGGTGCATCCTGTAGAAATAAGGCAGGGGATAGTGCGTAATGTACAACCTGCCCACCCAGGATTTCACCCCCTGTGCCGCTTTCCCGGCCTCCAGCGCCTCATCCCGCTGGCGGCGTCCCGACCGCTGCGCCCTGCTACGGAAGGCATCAGGCGTTTCCCGTATCGGAGGTCCAGCTCGCGGAAAATGTCTGCGGCAGCAGGCTCAGGCTGCCCACCAGTTTCTCCACGCGCTCGTCTTCCTGATGCGTTGTATAGACCACCGCATGGACCTCGGAACGCCCGCCGTCGCGCAGCTGGCTTTCCACGCCGCGCAGACGCAGGCTGTGCTTGCCCAGCGCGTTGAGCAGCTCGGCCCGCATGAGGGCTTCGTCCACCGACGCGCAGGTCAGCGCGATGTTGTAGTAGCGCTCCTCCGTTGCCGCTTCCGGCACGTAGCGGTCCACCAGACTGGCGCCCCGCCGCAGCAGGACGTTGGTAACCAGGATCAGCCCTGTCACGGCCGACGCGCCCGCGAGAAAGCCGTAGCCCGACAGGACGCCGACTGCGCCAGTGGCCCAGATGGTGGCTGCGGCGCTCAGCCCGCGTATGGTCAGCCCGTCCCGCATGATCAGGCCGGCGCCCAGGAAACCGATGCCCGTCACCACCTGGCTGCCCAGGCGCATGTCGCTGCCGGCGTCCAGCAACGCGGGCAAGGAGGTATAGGCGGCCGCTCCCAGGGAGACCAGTGCGTGCGTCACGACCCCGGCGTAGTTCTGCCTCCATTGCCGCTCCACACCGACGGCAGCGCCCAGAAGCATGGCGAGAAAGAGGTTGATGGCAATGGAGAATCCACTCATGGAAGGCCTCGTTCGCGGTCGGGTTCTTCGTTGAGCGCCCGTCCGGGCCGACGGCCAGGAACAAGAGCGAGCGACTCGGCCCCATTATCCCCCCGCGCGGGCGCGCGAGCGTTATCGCTGGACGCACCGGCGATGACTGGCCACAATGTCCCGTCGCGGCCCGGTCCGCCGCGCCATCCGGCATTTGATCCAACAGGCTGAGCCAACATGGGTTTTTTCGATTCTTTTTTCCGGCGCAAGCCTACGCAGGACCAGTTTGCCAAGCTGTTTGTCAACGCGGCGCGCCAGCAGGGTTTTGACGCTGAACTGCAGTACAAGGCCGACGAGTTCCGGCTGCTGTTGGCTGAAGGATCGTTCTTCAATCTGCACAACGCCTATCACGCCTACTGCGGCAACAAAGGCGCCGAACGGGAGCGCGCCCTGCAGCGGTATGTCTGCGCGCTGGCCAGCAGCACGCAAGGCACGCCGCAACAGGCGTCCGAGGTCCGGCCGCTGCTGCGCGCCATCATCCGCAACCGCAGCGCCATCGAGGACGTGCGGCTGCATCACATCCGGGCAGAGGGCAACGACGACGCCCACCATCCGTCGTACCTGCCGTTCGGAGACGATTGCGCGGTGCTGCTCGCGCTGGATCATCCGGACGCCATCTCCACACTGACGAACGGTCCCGAGGCGGCCTGGAAACTGACATTCGACCAGGCGCTGGCCATCGCCATGGACAATCTGCGCGACGAGCCCGACAACTTCGCTGAACTGGCAACGGGTGTCTACGGCGGCGCGTGGGCCGACGGCTACGACATCAGCCGCGCCTTGCTGCCGGACATGCTGGAAAGAGTTCCCGTGCGGGGCCGGCCCGTATTCATGATGCCTACGCGCGATGCGCTGCTGGTCGCCGGCGACAACGACGACGAGGGCCTCTTGAAAATGGTGGAGCTGTGCCACCTGGCCATCCAGCATGGCCGGATGATCTCGCCGCACATGTACCACTACGAAGACAAGACGGCGTCGCGCTACCAGCCGCGCGACGCCGCGCTGGCGCACCGGTTGGCGCACCTGGCCCGCGTGCTGGCCAAGTCCGAATACGATGCGCAGAAAGAGGCCCTGGACCACATCCACGAAGAACAGGGCAAGGACATCTTCGTGGCCAGCTACAACCTCTTCACGCAGAACGAAGACCCTGGCACCTCGTTTTCGCTGGCGTCATGGACACGCGGCGTGGATACCTCGCTGCCCAGGGTAGACCGCCTGGCGCTGGTCCGCCCCGACGCCGCCGACGACATCGGCGAAGTCCGGGTGGTGTCCTGGGAGCAAGCCGCGCATCTGCTTGAACCCCTGCTTGCGCCGGAAAACTACTATCCCATCCGGTATCGGACACTGGGCTTTCCCGAGGATGCCCAACTGGCGCAACTGGATGAGGCGACCTGATCGCGCTACGCGCGTTCCGCTGAAGGATCGCTGACCAGCCGGTAAGCGATGGCGCCGATGACTGCTCCCGCGATCGGGGCGAGCCAGAACAGCCACAACTGCTCCAGCGCCCAGCCGCCCACGAACACGGCGGGGCCCGTCGAACGGGCGGGATTGACCGACGTGTTCGTGACCGGGATGCTGATCAAATGGATGAGCGTCAGCGCCAGCCCGATCGGGATCGCCGCGAATCCCGCCGGCGCCCGCCGGCTTGTGGCGCCCAGGATCACGAAGAGAAAGCCGGCGGTCAGCACCAGTTCCGTCACCAGGGCGGAGACCATCGAATACTTGCCCGGGGAGTAGGCGCCGTAGCCATTGGCCGCGAAGTGGCTGGCCTTCAGATCGAACCCGAGCTTGCCGCTGGCGATGCAGGCCAGCACCGCCGCCGCCGCGATGGCGCCCAGGACCTGGGCAATGACGTAAGGCAGGATTTCCCGGGCGGGAAAGCGGCCGCCCGCCACCAGGCCGACGGTGACGGCCGGATTGAAGTGCCCACCCGAAATATGGCCCACCGCGAACGCCATGGTCAGCACGGTCAGGCCGAAGGCCAGGGCCACGCCTGCAAAGCCGATGCCCATCTGCGGAAAGCCGGCAGCCAGCACCGCGGCCCCGCACCCGCCCAGCACCAGCCAGAACGTGCCAAAGAATTCCGCGCCGCAGCGCTTGGGTAGCGAGTACATCTCCACTCCTCGAAAACGAAAGCCCAACGGTATCTTGAAGCGCGCGCCAGGAAGTTAAAACAATGCAAATCTTGACAATCCTTGTACGCGGCAAGGCGGGCAATGGCTGCCGCAACCAAGATAACGTTGCGCAAGGAATTCGGGCATCGCGCAAACGGGCGTAGCGAAAAGGCGCAAGGCCCCGCGCACGATCACATGCGCGGGGCCCTGCGGGACGCGAGGCTGTCGCGGCGTTGAGGCGTCAGCGCCTTAACTGGCCCGGGTCCAGGCTCCATAGCGCATGTTCGCTGGTGGACACGCCGACCGCCCCATGCTTGATGGCAATGCCCACATCGGCCTGGTTGCAGACAAACCCCGATGCGACGATGGGCGGCAAGGCTTTGAGATCCTGCGCCGCCATGTGCGCGAGCATGGGCGCCGGCATCAGCTGGACCAGGTTGGGATCGCTCTGCTCAAGGGCCTTGACGCTGCGCGGCCAGGTGGAGCGGTCCGTCACGAACACCTTCTGCATGGTCACCATGCCTGCCCGGTTGGCGCGCTGGATCGTGGCCACGCGCGTGGAAACGAGACTGGCCACGCCGATGTCCGCCAGGTATTCGACCCCGCCCTTGTCTTGCGACAGGCCCTCGCAGCTGTCGATGTTGACGATGACGAACTTTCCCGCCCGATTCAGCGTGGAGATCACGGGCGCGAGCTTGCGCAGTTCCACATTGGCCACGATCGCGATCTCGGCCGCGCTGCCCACGAAGGTATTGATCTGCTCCACCCCGTACAGCGTCGCGATGACCGGGTGACGCGCCAGACATGCGCCGAATGATCTGTCCATGGTTATCGCTTGCCCTGGTCGGGGAAAAGCTCATCGCCAAGTCCGAGCTTTCCGGGGTTGAGAATGTTCCGCGGATCCAGCGTGCGCTTGATCGTCCGCAGAACCTCGAACGCGCTGCCCAGCGATTCCTGCATGTACGGCGCCCGCAGCAGGCCCACGCCGTGGTGATGGCTGAGCGCCGCATTATATTTAATCAGCACCGCGTTGGCCGCGTCCCATGCCTGGCGATACCACTGGGCGCGGCGCTCCACTTCCACCTCGCCGCGCAGCGAAAAATACAGGCATGCGCCGTCGACATAGGCATGCGACTGATGCGCCGATCCCGCCAGGGTGCCCGGCACCGCGTTGACGGCGTTCACGACCTCGGTGTAGATGGCGGCAAGATCGCTCCAGCGCCCCGCCATCTCCAGCGTATCGGCCACAAATCCCGGGCTGCGCTTGAATCCCTCGGCGCTCTTGCCCGTGAGGTAACGCGTCTCCAGCCAGCGCTCAAAGACCGCGTCGCCGTCCAGCTTCTCGCCCAGTTCCTCGCACACGCCTTCGCTGATCTCCATGACGGCGTCGACGATCTGCCGCGCTCCCTCGTCCGCCACCAGCAGCACGTTCAAGTCCGGCCGGTTGAACTGCACGCCGCTTTCCAGTTCGTCGTACAGGCGCAGCGCGGCGGGGTTGGCGCCGCGCTGCATGATCTCGCGGCAGGCGTCCAGGCCGACGGCGAAGGTCTTGAATCCATAGGCGATGGCCCGGCCGTAGTCCGGCAGCCGGTGCAGCTTCAGGCGCACGCGCACGATGACGCCCAGCGTGCCTTCCGATCCGATGAACACCTGCTGCAGGTCCGAACCCAGCGCGGCGCGCGAGTAGCCGCCCACCGTGATCAGGCTGCCGTCGGCCAGCACCACGTCCATGCCGAACACCATGTCCTCGATCTTGCCGTAGCGGGTGGACAACTGCCCTGCCCCGCGGCACGCCACCCAGCCGCCCACGGTGCTGATGCCGAACGACGAGGGCCAGTGGCCCATCGTCAGGCCGTACTCGCCCTGGATCGTCTGCTCGAAGACGTCGCCGAACATGCCGGCTTCCACTTCCACGATCTGGCTCTCGCGGTCCACGCCGATCAGCCTGTTCAGTTGGCAGACGTCCAGCACAATGCCGCCGCGCACCGGCAAGGCGGCGCCCGTCACGTTGCTGCGGCCCGCGGACACGGTGACGGGGATGCCGCCTTCGTTCGCAATGCGCATCACCGCCTGGACCTGCCCGACCGTGGACGCCTTGGCGATGACGGCATGCGGCGTGGCGGGCTTGCCCGCCGTTTCGGTCATCATCGATCCCGCCCACCAGTCGCGCGTCCAGGCCACGACGCTGGCGACATCGGTCAGCACCTCGTCGCAGACGCGGCGCAAGGCCTCCACCTGCTCGGCGGGCACGCGCACGGGATCGCGCTGCAGGCCGGGCTCCGAGCCGGTTTGGGTCAATGCCGCGGCGTAGGCCGGCGGCGTGTGCGCGCCCACCACGTAGTTGCCCCGGTTGTAGCCGCGCTTGATGGCTTCTTTGCTGATCATTTATTCATCTCCCATGAGTACGGACTTTTCATGCCTGACCGCAGCGAGGTAGTCGTCGACCTGCTGCGCAACGGTGGTTTCGGACAGGCCCAGTTCGGCCTGCAGTATCTGGCCGACGCGCGCGGCGGCGCGGGCCGAGGCGTCGCGCGCCATCAGGCGCGCCCGCATGCGGCGCGACAGCACGTCTTCGACGGTGCCGGCCAGTTCATGCCGCGCGGCGTACACGACTTCGGCTTCGGTGTAGGGCAGGCCCTCGACAATGGGCGCCAGCAGCTCTGGCCGGTCCTGCATGATGTCGCTGACAAACCGGGCCTCGGTGCCGTAGCGCTCGCCCAGGTGCGCGGACAGGCCGCCGGACGCCACGATGGCTTGCGCGTCGTAGCCCGCCGCGCCCAGCAGATAGGCGCGCCTGGTCAGGCATTTGGCCTGCTTTCCGATGACCTGCTGGGCCGCATCGATGGTCTGCTCGGCCATGTGGCGCGAGGTCGTCAGCTTGCCGCCCACGACCGTGACCAGCCCGTCCGCCGCCACGCGTATCTCGTGGTTGCGCTTGATCTCCAGGGTCTTGCCGCCGGGCGGCGCGACCAGCGGCCGGCAGCCCGCGATGCTGCCCACCACGTCTTCGGCACGCAGGTCGGTCTTGAGCGCGGACCGCGCCCCTTCCAGCAGGAAGTCCAGCTCGCGCCGCGTGCAGTACACGTCGTCGAGATCGCCCTCGTAGTCTTCGTCGGTCGTGCCCAGGTACGACACGTTGCCCCAGCGTGTGATGGTGGCGCGGCGGCTGCGGCCGGGCACCGGGATGGTCACCGTGCAATCGTTGCGCACCTTCAGCCAGGGCACCGCCACATGCACGCCCTTGGCCGGGCGGATGTGCAGCGCCTGGGCATCGCCCCGCTTCGCGCCGTTCCAGTCCCGCAGCCAGACGCCCGTGGCCATGATGACCGCGCCGGCGCGGACGCGGATCTCCCGTTCCCCCGCCTGGACGATCACGCCGTCGACCTTGCCGTGCTCGTTGCGGGTCACCTCGATCGCCTTGGCGTGGTTGACGACCGCGGCGCCGTGGAAAGCCGCGCTGCGCGCGACCGCCAGCGTCAGGCGCGCATCGTCGACCCGCGCATCGAAGTACAGGAATCCGCCCAGCAGGCCCTCCTCCTTGAAGGTCGGGCAATGCGACAGCACCTCGGCGGTGCTCAGTTTCTGGTGCAGGATGCCCTCGCGCCAGCCGCCGGCGATGTCATACGTCCACAGCAGGCTTTCAAACGCCTTGGACAGGCGCTTGTCGAAGACCCCGTCCTTCTCCAGGATCGGAAACAGGAACGGCAGGCGCTGCACCAGATGCCTGGCGTTGCGCCGCAGCCGCTGGCGCTCGTGCAGGGAATGCCGCACCAGGCCAAGATTGCCTTGCTCGATGTACCGCAAGCCGCCATGCACCATCTTTGACGACTTGGAAGAGGTGCCGGAGGCGAAATCGTCCTTCTCGACCAGCGCCACCCGGTAGCCGCGCAGGCTCGCGTCCAGCGCCGCATAGGCGCCGGTGATGCCGCCGCCCACGATGATGATGTCGAAACGCTCGCCGCCCAACCGGTCCAATTGCTCCTGCCGCATCAGGCGTAATGGTTCGGTGCTCGTCATGTCGGCCTGGTCCTTCCCAGGCTTTCTGGATAGCCACCCCATCATGTTTCCAAGGCCTCCTGTTTGTCTTGCTTGAATTGATCGACGTGCGCCAGTTCGGCATCCACCCGGGCATGCCAGAGCGCGCGGCGGCGCGCCCGCCCGGCCGCATCCAGGACGGGTTCGAACACCGCGTCCGTCACCGTCGTCTTGCGGGCCTCCTGCAGGGACTTCCACAGCAAGCCCGATGAGCCGGCCAGGAAGGCCGCGCCGCGCAGGCTCGCGCGGTCGGCCTCCTGCATGCGGCGGATCGGGATGCCGATCAGGTCGGCCTGGATCCGCAGCAAGGGATCGCTTCCCGCCAGCCCCCCGCCGACCACCAGTTCCGACACCCGCACGCCCGAGGCTTGCTCGTCGGCCTCGATGCAGCTCGCAACCGAATGAGCGATGCCCTCCAGAATGGCGTAGGCGACTTCCGCCTGCGTCGTGGCCATGGAGACGCCGGTCAGCGAAGCCCGGGCGCCCGCCTCCATCCTGGGCACGCGCAACCCCGTCAGCGCGGGCACGAAGGTGACCCCCCGCGAGGACGTGGCGCTCGCGGCCAAGGCGCTGATCTCGCGCGCATCCTTGAACCACTTCAGCTTGTCGCACACCCAGTTCAACGCCGAGCCGGTCGTGGCGACGAAAGTCTCGACGGCAAAGTGCGACACCCCGTGCTGGCGGCGCGCGGTCATGGTGAGCGACCCTGCCAGCAAGCCGGAATTGGCGGGCGGTTCGGGACCGATGATCAGGTCGACGAAACTGCCGGTGCCGTGCACGCACATCGCCTGGCCCCGGTCCAGGCAGCCCAGCCCCACGGCGCCCGCGTGCTGGTCGCCCGCGGAGGCGAGAATGGGCACCTCGATGCCCAGCACCTCCGGACGGGTAAGGCCGAAATCATCGGCGTCCTGCCGCAGTTCGGGCAGGAGCTCGGGCGGAAACCCCAGCGCTTGCACCCAATCCTCGTAATAGCGATGCCCGGCCAGCACATAGGCGCCGGCCGACGTGGCGTTGGTCGGCGTGGTCACGCACTCGCGCCGCTGCGAGAAATGCCAGAGCAGCCAGCTGTCGACCGTGCCGAAGGCCAGCCGCCTGTCGCGCCAGGCATCCGCGACCTGCGGCGTGTCGCGCAGGTGGCGCGCCGCCCACAGGTAGAGCGAACGCACGCCGACGGGACGCCCGACTCGCGCCAGCAATCGCTCGTCCCATTGCGGGGCCAGCTCCGCCAGTTCGTCCACGTAGCGCGTGTCCTGCCAGACCATCGCCGGCACCAGCGCGCGGCCGCTATGCGTATCCCACAGCACCGCGGTGGCGCGCTGCGTCGCGATCGCCAGGGCGACGATGTCCTGCCCTTCGAGCCGGGCTTGCGCGATGGCGCTGCGGCAGACCTCGATGGTCTTGTCCAGAATGTCGTTGGCGTCCTGCTCGACCACGCCCGGCCGGGGGGAGTCGACGCGCAGCGCCAGATACTCCAGGCAGGACACGTGGCCATCGGGCGCCACGGTCGCCGCCCGCGTGCCGGAGGTGCCCTCGTCTATGGCAAGAATCACTGGCTTGTTTGTCATCGCGAGACCTTTCCGATCGCGGGGTCCAGGGCGGCCAGCGGCACGTCGTCCTTGAACTGCGGCGCGCCGGCTTCGTTGTCGGGGTTGATCGTCGTGCGGGTCGGATCCCACTTGATCACAAAGCAGATGATGCTGGCGACCAGGGGAACGACAGACAGGATCAGGAAGGTCTTCTCCAGGCCGTAGTTCTCGCGGAAGATCGGAAACACCAGCAGGCCGATCGCCGCCCCGGTGGAGCCGAGCGCGCCGATGATGCCGTTGGCGCCGGCCCGCAGCTCGCTGCGGAAGGACAGGGACGACAGGCTCTTGCCATTGGCGCCCGGGCCGCCGGAGTGGAACAGGATGAACAGGGAGGGAACCACGACCGCCAGCCACATGGGCATCTTGCCGTGGAAGGAGCCCAGGAGCAGCAGCATCAGGAACACCGCGGCAAAGCCGAACGCCGACGCGCGCCGCAGGCCCAGCTTGCGGCCGATGTACGGCGAGAGGAAGCCGCCGAAGATGCCGAAGACGTTGAACACCAGCGCGCCGATCGTCGCGTAGATGAAATCCTTGCCAAACAGGGCGGCGCTGATCAGGGGCAGGTACCAGCCCACGGCAAAGTACTGGATGGACTGGCCGATCTGCACCGTGGCCGCCAGAATCGTGCGCGGCAGGTACACGCCGCGAAAGATCAGCAGCACGTTGGCCAGGCCGCGCCTGGCCAGGTTGAGGACAGGCACGCGCTCTTCCAGCGGAGCCGCCGCGAATCGCTGGCCGTAGATACGCGTCATTGCCTGCGCCGCGTCCTCCACGCGTTCCTTGCGGGCCAGCCAGATCGGGCTTTCCACCATGTAGCGCATCTGCAGCAGCAGGATGACGACCGCGAAGATGGCGGTGGCCGCGACCGAATAACGCCAGATCGAATCGCCCACATCCCACGAGAAGAACAGCATGGCCAGCAGCAGGTTCGTGCAGACGGCCGTGTACCACATGCCCTGCCAGGTATTGAGGCGGCTCTTGAACTTGACGGGGGTGAACTCGGCCAGCACGGCCATCGCGATGGCGAAGTCGATGCCGTACGCCGCTCCCACGAAGAAGCGGCCCACCAGGATGACTTCAAAGCTGGGCGCAAACACCACCAGCAGCGCGCCGATGACGGCGAGGAACTTGGCGATGACCAGAGGCCGTATGCGGCCCCAGCGGTCCGCCATCCATCCGCCGATGGGATTGAAGGCGATGGCCACCCAGGCTGCGAAAGAGGTCATCAGCGCCACCTGGCCGGCTTTCAAGCCTAGGTCGCGCGTCATCGGGCCCAGGCCCGCGCTTAATGCGGAATTGGCGAATGCGTCGAGAAACAATCCGCCCAGCGCGAGCCACCATATCAGGCCGGCCCGGCCCGTGATGCCTGGGCGTGAATCGATATAAGCGATGACATCGTCGATGCCACGTATTTTTACGGTCGATGATTGCACAGTCGTCTCCTCTTGGAATTATTTCTGTAAGAGGTCGACGCAATCTGCACGCGATAAAAGACCACCTTACAGATGGTCTTTTATCTAAATCTGTGCGGTGACTTTATGGACTATCCTCCAGCGTGTCAAGGATGTCGGGCATGAGGACAAACCCCATGGAACTGCGTCATATCGATCGAAACGGACTGGGCGAACTGCTGTCGCTCTATGCGCATTTGCACGACACGGACGACCCCTTGCCGGATGCCTCGCAAGTCGGGGCGGTGTGGGAGGAACTGATGGCCAATCCTCGCTGCAGGCATGTGGGCGCATACGAGCAGGACCAGTTGCTTGCGAGCTGCACGATTACCGTCATCCCAAATCTCACTCGGGGTTGCAGGCCCTACGGCGTCATCGAGAACGTGGTCACGCATCGGGCTCACCGGGGACGAGGCTACGGGAAGGCGGTCCTGAAAGGCGCACTGGAATTCGCATGGTCCATGCGCTGCTACAAGGTCATGCTGATGACCGGGCGCAAGGATCAGGCGACGCTGGATTTTTATGCGGGAGCCGGATTTTCCGGCGATGAGAAGCGGGCCTTTATCGCCAAGCCTGGCGCGTTCTGCGCGTGATTTCACGCGGGTAACTATGCCTTGCGGCAGCACTTCCCAGAATTCGTGTGATTAATTGCCTGCGGGCGGCTCAGTAGGACGCCCCGCCTTTAGCCACAGAAAGTCCAAGTAATCGCCAAAGTCTTCCGCTTCCAGCTGCCCTCTGCGAGATAGACAACTGCGTCTTCCAACATGGAAAACACATCATCCACCCCGGCATAGTGCTGGTGCATCTCGATGCGTTTTAGCGCGGCTTCCACGCCGCCCCTACCGCCATTGGCAAAACCAGGCGTGCCGCCCAGCTGCAGAATTATTTCGTCGTGAACCCCGATGACATAGTCGAGATCGAGGAGCGCCATCAGCGGTCCTTAAGCGCGCGAAGTACTTCGCCATGATGGCGCATCACCTGCCTAACCCGGGCCTGTGTGATTTCCTTGGCGGCGCTACCGCTTGCATCTTCGACTTTGGGCGAGACGGGCGCACGCTTTTGCGCCGACTTGAGATCTTTGATGATCGCCCGGTAATACGAAATCTGGTGCTTGAATTCTGACATTCTCTCTCTCCAGACATGGATTTATTGAAAAAATGTACTTGACCTGCGAATCCTGCGGCAAGGCGAGCGCCCGCGGAAGGTGCGGGGAGCATGGGCCAGGACTGCGAATTCTTGCTTTTTGGCAGTCAACCGGCACCCGCCCTACCCGCTAAGCCGTTGATTTTAAATATTGACCTAACCTAACCAACGATTTCAATAATTCTTGGTGCGAAGGAGGGGACTCGAACCCCTACACCTGTTACGGCGTCAGGACCTAAACCTGGTGCGTCTACCAATTTCGCCACCTTCGCATTAGGCCAAGCCCGCTATTGTAGCTTGCTTGGTAAAATCTTGCGTCATGAATCCGCGCCTCGATGCCTTACACCCCTATCCGTTCGAAAAACTGCGGGCTTTGCTGGCTTCGGCCAGCTCGCAGCCGGACGGCCTGACGCCCATCAACTTGTCGATAGGCGAGCCCAAGCACGCCGCGCCTGAGCGCGTCGCGCAGGCTATCCGCGACAATCTTGCCGGGCTGTCCGTCTACCCGTCCACCAAGGGCGACCCGGCCCTGCGCCGGGCGATCTCGGAGTGGCTGGCGCGCCGTTACAGCATTCCCGCGCCCGACCCCGAGACGCAGGTGCTGCCGGCGCTCGGCTCGCGCGAGGCGCTGTTTGCGTTCACGCAGACGGTGATCGACCCGTCGGCCGGCTCGGTCGTGATCTGCCCGAACCCGTTTTATCAAATCTATGAAGGCGCCACGCTGCTGGCCGGCGCCACGCCCTACTTCGTCAACGCCGATCCGGTGCGCAATTTCGCTTGCGACTGGAACCAGGTGCCGGAGGATGTCTGGAAGAAGACGCGCCTGGTGTTCGTCTGCTCGCCGGGCAACCCGGCCGGCAACGTCATGGCGCTGGACGAATGGGAAACGCTGTTCGAGCTGTCCGACCGCTACGGTTTCGTGATTGCCTCGGACGAGTGCTACTCCGAGATCTACCTGGACGAAGGCAATCCGCCGCTGGGCGGGCTGCAGGCGGCGCGCCGCCTGGGCCGGGACACCTACCGCAACCTGGTGGCGTTCTCCAGCCTGTCCAAGCGCTCCAACGTGCCGGGCCTGCGTTCGGGCTTTGTCGCGGGCGACGCGGCGCTGATTGGCCGTTTCCTGCTGTATCGCACGTATCATGGCAGTGCGATGAGCCCGCTGGTTTGCGCGGCCAGCGTCGCGGCCTGGACGGACGAGGCGCACGTGAAGGACAACCGCCGCCTCTACCAAGAGAAATTCGACGCGGTCGTGCCCATCCTGCAGAACGTGCTGGACGTGTCGCGCCCGCAAGCCTCGTTCTACCTGTGGGCGGCCACGCCGGGATCGGACACGGCCTTCGTCCGCGACCTTTATGGACGCACCGGTGTTACCGTGCTGCCGGGAAGTTTCCTGGCGCGGGACGCGCATGGCGTGAATCCCGGCCAGGGCCGCATCCGCATCGCCCTGGTGGCGCCTTTGGCCGACTGCGTGCAGGCAGCCGAACGCATCGCCCATTTTGTGCATACTTCTGTTTGATCAACCTTTAAAAGCTGAGCCGCTATGACTCTCGACCTGCAGACCACCATCGAACAAGCCTGGGACGACCGGGCCAACCTGTCGCCCACCGACGCCAGCGCCGAAGTGCGCGAAGCGGTTGAGCACACCATCGACGGCCTGGATCTGGGCCGCCTGCGCGTGGCCGAGAAAATCAATGACGACTGGGTCGTGCACCAGTGGATCAAGAAGGCCGTGCTGCTGTCGTTCCGCCTGAACGAAAACGCCATCATGGGCCAGGCGCCCTTGCAGTTCTACGACAAGGTGCCGCTCAAGTTCTCGGAATTCGGCGACAACGCCTTCAAGCAAGGCGGCTACCGCGTGGTGCCGCCCGCCGTGGCTCGCCGCGGCGCCTTCATCGGCCGCAACGTGATCCTGATGCCCTCCTACGTGAACATCGGCGCCTACGTCGACGAAGGCACCATGGTCGACACCTGGGCCACCGTCGGTTCGTGCGCCCAGATCGGCAAGAACGTCCACCTGTCGGGCGGCGTGGGCATCGGCGGCGTGCTGGAGCCGCTGCAGGCCAACCCCACCATCATCGAAGACAACTGCTTCATCGGCGCCCGCTCGGAAGTCGTGGAAGGCGTGGTCGTCGAGGAAAACTCGGTGCTGGCCATGGGCGTGTTCCTGTCGCAAAGCACCAAGATCTATGACCGCGCCACGGGCAAGGTCACCTACGGCCGCGTGCCCTCGGGTTCGGTCGTGGTCCCGGGCTCGCTGCCGTCGGCCGATGGCTCGCACAGCCTCGCCTGCGCCGTCATCGTCAAGCGTGTCGACGCGCAGACCCGCGCCAAGACCAGCATCAACGATCTGCTGAGGGCGTAAATGAGCTCGCCCGCACGGCCGCCCGAAGGGCGTGCACCCTCCCTCGGGGAGGCAGCCGCAACGCGGCAGGAGGCCCAATCCCCTTCTGCCGTACTGGATCTGGTTAAAGACCTGATCGCCCGCCCGTCGGTCACCCCGGCGGATGAAGACTGCCAGGCGGCGCTTGCCGCCCGCCTGGAACGTATCGGCTTCACCTGCGAGACTATCGCGCAGGGCGGCGTCACCAATCTGTGGGCCCGGCGCGGCAGCGCCGCGCCGCTGACCGTCTTTGCCGGTCACACCGACGTGGTCCCTCCCGGTCCGCGCGAAAAGTGGGACAGCGATCCGTTCGTGCCCACCGAACGCGACGGCTGGCTGTACGGCCGCGGGGCGGCCGACATGAAGAGCTCGATCGCCGCCTTCGTGGTGGCGGCCGAGGAATTCGTGGCAGCCCACCCGCAGCATGGCGGTTCGATCGCGCTGCTGATCACCTCGGACGAAGAAGGCCCGTCGATCGACGGCACCGCCATCGTCTGCGACGCGCTGAAGGCGCGCGGCGAACAGCTCGATTACTGCATCGTCGGCGAACCGACTTCCGGCGACGTGCTGGGCGACACCTGCAAGAATGGCCGCCGCGGCTCCTTGTCGGGCAAGTTGACGGTCAAGGGCATCCAGGGCCACGTGGCCTACCCTCACCTGGCGCGCAACCCGGTGCACCAGCTGTCCCCGGCCCTGGCCGAGATCGTCGGCATCGAATGGGACCAGGGCAACGAGTACTTCCCGCCCACGACGTTCCAGGTGTCGAACCTGAACTCGGGCACCGGCGCCACCAATGTGGTGCCGGGCGAAGCCGTGGCGCTGTTCAACTTCCGCTTCTCGACCGCCAGCACGCCGGACAGCCTGAAGCAGCGCGTGCACGCGGTGCTGGACAAGCACGGCCTGGAATATGAACTGGACTGGGAACTGGGCGGCGAGCCTTTCCTGACCCCGCGCGGTTCGCTGACCGACGCGCTGGTGCAGGCGATCCACGCCGAGACCGGCGTCGCCGCCGAGCTGTCGACGACCGGCGGCACGTCCGACGGCCGCTTCATCGCCAAGATCTGCCCGCAGGTCATCGAGTTCGGCCCCGGCAACGCCACGATCCACAAGGTCAACGAGCGCGTCGAAGTGGCCTCGCTGGACCCGCTCAAGAATATCTACCGACGCACGCTGGAAAACCTCCTGCTGCAAAAATAAAAGTCCCTCATGTATCAATCCGCCCGCCAAGAATTGCTGACCCTGCGCGACCTCATCCGCTATGGGGTGTCGCGCCTGAACGGCGCCCAGGTGGCGCTGGGGCACGGCAGCGACAACGCCTGGGACGAGGCGGTCTACCTGACGCTGCACGCCCTGCACCTGCCGCTGGACACGCTGGAACCGTTCCTGGATGCCCGCGTGGTCCGCGAAGAGCGCGACCGCGTGCTGGACCTGCTGGAACGGCGCGTGACCGAGCGCGTGCCCGTCGCCTACCTGACCAACGAGGCGTGGCTGCGAGGCCACCGCTTCTATGTGGACCAGCGTGTCATCGTGCCGCGCTCGCCCATCGCGGAGCTGCTGGACTCGGGGCTGTCGCCCTGGGTGCAGGACCCGCTGGCGGTGGAAAACGTGCTGGACATGTGCACCGGTTCCGGCTGCCTGGCCATCCTGTCCGCGCTGGCGTTCCCCTACGCCCACGTGGATGCGGTGGACGTGTCCCAGGACGCGCTGGAAGTGGCCCGCCGCAACGTCGATGACTATGGACTGGCCGGCCGGCTGGACCTGCACGAGAGCAATCTGTTCGACGCGCTGCCGGCGCGCCAATACGACGTCATCATCTGCAATCCGCCCTACGTGAACAGCGGCTCGATGGGCGCCCTGCCCCAGGAATACCTGCACGAACCGCAACTGGCGCTTGCCGGCGGCGACGATGGCATGGACCTGGTGCGCCGCATCCTGGCCGCGGCGCCGCAATACCTGACGCAGGACGGCGTGCTGGTGCTGGAAATCGGCCACGAGCGCGACTTCTTCGAGGCCGCGTTCCC
Source organism: Achromobacter sp. NPDC058515 (assembly GCF_042721735.1). Lineage (NCBI taxonomy): Bacteria > Pseudomonadati > Pseudomonadota > Betaproteobacteria > Burkholderiales > Alcaligenaceae > Achromobacter > Achromobacter sp. NPDC058515. Next base: position 8,734 of record NZ_JBHXNI010000006.1, on the reverse strand, counting down.
GGCGCTGTCGCCCGTCTGGCTGGATACGGAAGAAGCCTCGGACCAGCTTCTGCTGCTTACCCGCGAGCAACTCAGCCTGTGATACGCGCTACTGGATTGACCCTGCGCCGCGGCACCAAAGTGCTGCTGGACGGCGCTGAATTCGTCGTGAACCCGGGCGAACGCGTGGGTATCGTGGGCAAGAACGGCGCGGGCAAGTCCTCGCTGTTCGCGCTGCTGACCGGCGCGCTCGACCTGGACGCGGGCACCTTGTCCGTGCCCGTGGGCTGGCGCATCGCCAGCGTCGAACAGGAGCTGCACGCGGACGACCGCCCCGCCCGCGAGTTCGTCATCGACGGCGACACCCACCTGCGCGCGCTGCAGGCGCAGCGCGCCGCGCTCTCCGACGACCACGGCACGGAGATCGCCGAAGTGGAAGCCGCGCTGGTGGAAGCCGGCGCCTGGAGCGCGGCCTCGCGCGCCGAGCAACTGCTGGCCGGCCTGGGATTCAAGCCCGCGGAGTGGACGCAGCCAGTGGAGAGCTTTTCGGGCGGCTGGCGCATGCGCCTGGCGCTGGCCCGCGCGCTGATGGCGCCGTCCGAACTGCTGCTGCTGGACGAGCCCACCAACCACCTGGATCTGGACGCCATGCTGTGGCTGGAGAAATGGCTGGGCGCCTACGAAGGCACCGTCATGCTGATCTCCCACGATACCGAGTTCCTGGACGCGGTCGCCAAATCCATCCTCCATTTCGACCACGCCAAGCTGACTCGCTACCGCGGCGGCTACGGCGACTTCCTGACGCAGCGCGCCGAGCGCCTGCGCCAGACCAACATCGCCTATGAGCGCCAGACCCGCGAAACGGCGCGGCTGCAAGGCTTCATCGACCGCTTCAAGGCCAAGGCGTCCAAGGCCAAGCAGGCACAAAGCCGCGTCAAGGCGCTGGCGCGCATGCAGGTGCTTGCGCCCTTGCAGGCTGAAGCCGGCATCGACATCCGCATCCCCTCGCCGGACCAGGTGCCCGACCCGCTGCTGACGCTGGAGCACCTGTCGGCCGGCTACACGGACGCGGCCGGCAATGCCGTGCCCATCCTGCAGGACGTGACGCTGATGGTGCGCGCGGGCAGCCGCGTGGGCGTGCTGGGCGCCAACGGCGCCGGCAAGAGCACGCTGATCAAGACGCTGGCCGAAGAGATCCCCGTGCAGGCCGGCGAACGCCGCGCCTCGCGCGGGCTGGCCATCGGCTACTTCCACCAGCACCAGCTCGACATGCTGGACGTGGACAGCACGCCGATCGCGCACCTGGCCCGCCTGGCGCCCGAGGCGCGCGAACAGGAGCTGCGCAACTACCTGGGCGGTTTCGGATTTTCTGGCGACACGGTGACCAGCAAGGTCGGTCCCATGTCCGGCGGCGAAAAGGCGCGCCTGGCGCTGTCGCTGATCGTCTGGCAGAAGCCCAACCTGCTGCTGCTGGACGAGCCCAGCAACCACTTGGATGTTGAAACGCGCGAGGCCCTGGCCACCGCGCTGGCGGATTTCGGCGGCAGCATGCTGCTGGTGTCGCATGACCGCCACCTGCTGCGCACCACCGTGGACAGCTTCTGGATCGTGGCCGACGGCGCGGTGCGCGAGTTCGACGGCGACCTGGAAGACTACCGGGACTGGCTGGCCGCCCGCAATGCGGGCGAGCGCGCCGAGGCGCGCGAAAACGCCGAGGGCGGCGAGCCCGTCGTCGACCGCAAGGCGCAGCGCCGGGCCGAGGCCGAACAGCGCCAACGCCTGTCCGCTCTGCGCAAGCCGCTGGAAAGCAGGCTGGCCAAGGTGGAATCCGAGATGGAGAAGCTGCGCGCAAAGCTGCATGCGCTGGACGCCGTCATCGCGGACGCCGACCTGTACTCCGATGCGCGCCGCGCGGAACGCCAGAAGGTCATGGCCGAACACGGCGAACACGGCAAGCGCATGGACGAACTCGAAGAGCAGTGGCTGGAACTCCAGGGCTCGCTGGAAGAGATCGACCAGAGCGAGGCCTGAGCCCGCAAGGCGGCGGCCTCCGCCGCCGCGGCCAGCTGCGGATGTACAACGCCGGCATGGGCCGGGACGTTGCGCCGGCCAACCCGCCGGACCCTTACGCGCCGCGCAAGTCAGCGCACATCCGGCCCCTGGATTTGAGCGCGGACGACATCGACGCCTTGCTGGCGTTCATGAAGGTCTTGTAGGAGAAAGAGAAGGCGGCGCCGGTGTCTTGCGCAGGCAAGCATCGCGCGCCGCCTGGCCTGGCGTTACGAGTACGGGCGCTCGCGCAGGCGGGTGTGGTGGTCGATGACGGTATCGATCACTTCGCGCAGGATGGTTTCGGCCAGGGCGGGCGGCACGCCCGCCTCTTCGGCCAGCCGGCGGATGCGCTCGACCTGCTGGGCTTCCCGCTTGGGGTCCACCAGATCCATGTCGTGCTTCGTCTTGAGCTCGCCGATCATGTCCGTGCAACGGAACCGCACGCCCAGCAGCAGCATGATCTGCTGGTCGATTTCATCGACCTCGGCGCGCAGCGACGCTAACTCGGCTTTCGGGGAATCGTTATTGGCCATGTCTCTCAACCCTGAACAATATCAAGCTTGGCGATACCCAGCGCCAAGGTCTTGGCGCCTACGTCGCGGAACTGGATTTCTGCCTGGGCGTCCTGTCCCGCTCCGCTCAAGCCGATGATCGTGCCATCGCCAAACCGCGCGTGGTGCACGCCCTGGCCTACACGATACTGCTTGTCGCCCACCGTGACGCCGGTCGCGACGCCGCGAGGTTGACGCGGCGCAATGGTATTGGTTGCCTTGCGTCCGAACGCATCGCCGCGGTTGCCTCCGCCCCAGCCGGCGCCCATGGCGCTGACCGGCGCCAGCCCGGCCTTGGGCGACAGCCATTTCAGGTGCTGCTCGGGGATTTCGTCCAGGAAGCGCGAACGCATGGCGTAACGGGTCTGGCCGTGCAGCATCCGGCTTTGCGCCAGGCTGATGTACAGGCGCTGGCGCGCGCGCGTGATCGCCACGTACATGAGGCGGCGCTCTTCCTCCAGGCCGGCAGGCTCCAGGATGCTGTTCTCGTGGGGGAACAGCCCCTCTTCCAGGCCCGTGATGAAGACGGCGTCGAACTCCAGGCCCTTGGCGGCGTGCACCGTCATGAGTTGCACGGCGTCCTGGCCTTGCTGGGCCTGGTTGTCGCCGGCCTCCAGCGCCGCGTGGGACAGGAACCCCGCCAGCGGAGTCAGGCCTTCCGGCGCCACGATGGGCGCGTCCACCACGCCCGGCATCAGCGTCGACGAGGTGTCCTGCTCGGGCACCACGCCGGCGGGCATGCCGTCGTAGTTTTCCTCGGAAGCGAACACGGCCGCGGCCGTGATCAGTTCGTTCAGGTTTTCCAGCCGCTCGGCGCCTTCGCGCTCGGCCTTGTAGTGGGCATTCAGACCGCTCGTCTCGAGCATGTGCTCGACCATCTCCGGCAGCGGCAGGTCGCGCGTTTCTTCGATCAGCCGATGGATCAGCTGGGCGAACTGGGCCAGGTTGGAACCGCCCTTGCCGCCCACCAGCGCCACCGCCGCATACAGGCTGGTGTCGTGCGCGCGGGCCGCGTCGGCAAGCTGTTCCAGCGTGCGCGCGCCGATGCCGCGCGTCGGGAAATTGACGACCCGCATCCACGACGTGTCGTCGTGCGGGTTAGCCATCAGGCGCAGGTAGGCCAGCGCGTGCTTGATTTCCTGGCGTTCGAAAAAGCGCAGTCCGCCGTAGACCTTGTAAGGTATGCCGGCCGAGAAGATGGCGTGTTCCAGCACGCGCGACTGCGCGTTGCTGCGATAGAGCACGGCGATCTCGTGGCGGTCGCTGCCTTCGTGGATGAGGGAACGGATCTCGTCCACGATCCACTGCGCTTCCATGCCGTCGGACGGCTGCTCGATGACGCGCACCGGCTCGCCTTCGCCCTGTTCGGTCCAGAGGTTCTTGCCCAGGCGGCCCGTGTTGTGGCCGATCAGCGCGTTGGCCGAATCCAGGATGTGCCCGAACGAACGGTAGTTCTGCTCCAGGCGGATCACGGTGCCGCGCGCGTAGTCGCGCTCGAAATCGGCCATGTTGCCGACGTTGGCGCCGCGGAACGCATAGATGGATTGGTCGTCGTCGCCCACGGCGAAGATGGCCGCGCCGCCGCCCGCCAACAGGCGCAGCCACTTGTACTGCAGCGTGTTGGTGTCCTGGAACTCGTCGACCAGAATGTGGCGGAAACGGCGCTGGTAGTGCTCGCGCACGGGCGCATTGCGCGACAGCAATTCATAGGCGCGCAGCAGCAGCTCGGCGAAGTCCACCACGCCTTCGCGCTGGCACTGGGCCTCGTAAAGCTGGTAGATCTCGATCAGGCGACGGCGATGGGCGTCGTAGGCCTCGACGTCCGGCGGACGCAGGCCTTCTTCCTTGGCGCCGTTGATGAAGCGCTGCACATCGCGGGGGGGGTATTTTTCGTCGTCGACGCCATTGGCCTTCATGAGGCGCTTGATGGCCGCAAGCTGGTCGGTGACGTCGAGGATCTGGAAGCTTTGCGGCAGGCCGGCGTCGCGGTGGTGCGCGCGCAGCATGCGGTTGCACAAGCCGTGGAAGGTGCCGATCCAGAGGCCGCGCGTATCGATCGGCAGGATGGCCGACATGCGCGCCAGCATCTCGCGGGCGGCCTTGTTCGTGAACGTGACCGCCAGCAGCCCAAAAGGCGAAGCCTGGCCGGTTTGAATCAGCCAGGCCATGCGGGTGGTGAGCACCCGGGTCTTCCCGCTGCCCGCCCCGGCCAGGACCAGGGCGTGCTGCGGTTCTAACGTTACTGCGGCGCGTTGTTCAGGGTTGAGCTTCTCTAGCATCATGCCGCGTAGCGGCGCAGATGTTGAGCGAATTGCTCGAGCCCGGCGATGCCGCTTTGCTGGGCGCGCTGGCACCAGGCCTGCAGGTCATTGAGGAGCTGTTCGCTGCTGGCGCTGGAGCTTTCCCAGATGCGGCCGAGTTCGCGGCGCATCTGCACCAGCGTGGACAGCGACTTGTTCTGGGCAATGGCCTTGTCAACAGCGGCAAGCTGTTCGGGCTGGAGGATGTCCTCGTTGCGGTGGATGGCGCGGCGCACCTGGTGCAGCTTGGTATAGCCGCATTCGGCGTTGCCTTCCTGGCGCGAGGCCTTCAGCTTGCTCAGTTCTTCGCGGGCGGCGCTCTTGATCACGTCCGCATAGCGGGCCATGACTTCGTAGCGGTGCGTGATCACGCCTTGCAGCGTGCGCAGGTCGATGCCGGTGCGGGTGTCGTCGAGCTTGAGCTTGGGCGCAACCTTCTTGATCTTGGCCAGGCCAAGGAACTTCAGGATGTTGATGTAGCACCAGCCGATGTCGAACTCATACCACTTGGCCGAGAACTTGGCCGACGTGCCGTGGGCGTGGTGATTGTTGTGCAGCTCTTCGCCGCCGATCACGATGCCCCAGGGGAACACGTTGGTGCTGGTGTCCGGGCTGTTGTAGTTGCGGTAGCCCCAATAGTGGCCGATACCGTTGACGACGCCGGCCGCCCAGAAGGGAATCCAGGCCATCTGCACCGCCCACACCGTGACGCCGATGGCGCCGAACAGGGCCACGTCGATGGCGAGCATGCTCAGCACGCCCCACAGGCTGTGCTTGCTGTAGACGTTGCGCTCGAGCCAGTCGTCGGGCGTGCCATGACCGAACTTGGCCATGGTTTCGTTGTTGTTCGATTCTTCACGATAGAGTTCCGCGCCGCGGAACAGCACCTTCCAGATACCGAACAGGATGGGCGAGTGAGGGTCGCCTTCCTTTTCGCACTTGGCGTGGTGCTTGCGGTGAATGGCGACCCATTCCTTGGTGACCATGCCGGTCGTCATCCAGAGCCAGAAGCGGAAGAAATGCATGACGGCTGGATGCAAGTCCAGACCGCGGTGCGCTTGGCTGCGATGGAGAAAGACCGTGACCGCAACAATGGTGATGTGCGTCACTACCAGGGTGAAAACGACGACCTGCCACCAAGTAGCTTGGGTCAGACCACCGGCAATGAAGGAGAGGATGTAATCCATAAAGCTGTTATGAGCCTCGCTTGAGAAGTGCCTGAAGTTTAACGTACCTTTGTTGTCTTATGACAAGGTAGTTTCAAAATAGTTTTTGAGCGAAATCAAGGACTAAGCCCCGGTTTTGAGCACAAAAAAACCACTCTCGCGACAACTTCGGGCGGTCGCGAGGCTGGCCTTGCGGTAATCCGGCCGCCGGTGGCGGCTACCCTTGCTCCAGGTGGGGATATTCGCAATGGCACTTGGTTTTGGCTACATTTCGCCATTAAAGTTCCTGTCAGCCAGGCCGTTCGTCTTGAAGACGCCACGATCCGGGCGCACACTTCGTGCCCGCCCCGCCTACCCAACTGTCTCTTTTGCCCCACTGATGTTGCACATAATAATGCGTCCCCGATTTCGTTCCGTCCTGGCCGCGCTCGGATTGGCGTTGTCCGCCCCCGTCCTGGCGCAAACGCTGAAGTCGGGGGACGTCGCCGTGCTGGCCTCTTATTACGAGATACGCGGGTCGGACTGCCTGGCGCTGCGGGCGCCGCGGGTGGCGATCACGCAGATGCCGACGCTGGGCAAGGCCAGCATCCAGCAGACGCGCGGCCAATCCAGCGATTCCGGGCGCTGCGCATACAAGGCTGTGCCGGTGTCGCAAGTGATCTACCAGGCGGACCGGCCCGGTTCCGACACCCTGTCCTGGGAAGTGAAGTACCAGAACAAGACCATCGGCACCCGCCGCTACAGCGCCACGGTAGGCGTCACGCCGGGTCCCTGACCCGGCGGCGCGCCCGCCTGCCGGATCAGGCCGGCTTGCCGGCCTCGCCCTGCGGCGCCGGTTCCGCCGTGGCGTCGACATCCGTATCGGCTTGGCCGGCGGTCTCGGCTTCGGCCTTGAGCCCGGTTTCCGCGCCCGCGTCGGCCTCGATGCCGGCGTCGACGCCAGCTTCGGCGTCCTCGGCCACGACGGCCGCGGCGTCATCCGTGGCGGCGCCCTTCTTCTTGCGCTCGAAAACGGCGGCGAAGAAGCCGTCGGTGCCATGCACGTCCGGACGCAGTTGCACGTAGGGGCCGTCCAGCTTCAGGGTTTCGCACCGGGCCGCGAGGATCTCGGCGGCGTCCAGGCGCTCGAAATCGGGGTGGCTGGCCAGGAAACGCTCGGCCTGCACCTCGTTTTCCTCGGCCAACAAGCTGCACGTGGCATAGACCAGGCGGCCGCCCGGGGCCACGCAACGCGCCGCGCTGTTCAGGATGCGTTCCTGCAGGCGGCCCAGCTCGGCCAGCGCCTCGGGGTGCTGGCGCCACTTCAGGTCCGGATTGCGGCGCAGGGTGCCGATGCCGCTGCAAGGCGCATCGACCAGCACGCGATGGGCCTTGCCGGCCAGGCGCTTCACACGGGCATCATTCTCGCTGTCGATGACGACCGGCACTACGTTCGACAGGCCGCTGCGCGCAAAGCGCGGCTTGGCGCGCGCCAGGCGGGCCGCCGACACGTCAAAGGCGTACAGGCGGCCGGTCGAGCGCATCAGCGCGCCCAGCAGCAGGGTCTTGCCGCCCGCGCCGGCGCAGAAATCGATGATCATTTCGCCCCGGCGCGGCGCGACCAGCAGCGCCAGCAGCTGGCTGCCTTCGTCCTGGACCTCGATGCTGCCGTTCTCGAACTGCGGCCAGCGGTTGATCGCGGGACGGCCTTCCATGCGAATGCCCCAAGGCGAAAAAGGCATGGCCACGGGCTCGTAACGGCCGGCGCTTTGCTGCAACTCGGCCAGCATCGCGTCGCGTTCGGCTTTCAGCGGGTTCACGCGCAAGTCCAGGCTGGCCTGGCGATTGAGCGCCTCAACCAGGGTTTCCGGGCTGTCCATGACGCTCAGGCGTTCGTCCAGCCAATCGGGGATGCTGCCGCGCACGGCGCGGGGCAAGGTGGCCAGGTCGATCTGGGACACGCGCTTGAGCCATTCGGCTTCCGCGGCATCCATGCCCTCTTCCAGGGCGTCGGCGCCCAGGGTCGCGTTCAGGCCCAGGATGGCCAGGCGGCGCGAGGCGGGGCCGACGCCGCTTTCGCCGAACTGGCGGTAGCGGCGCAGGTGGCGCAGCACGTCATAGACGGCTTCGGCGACTTCGGAGCGGTCGCGCGCCCCCAGATTCGGATGGTGGCGCAGCCAATGCGACAACGCGGCGTCGGCCGGATACGTCCATTGCAGGATTTCACCCAGGACGCGCTGCACCTGGTCGATACGGATGGCGGCGTAGGATAGTCGCGGACGATTGAACTGGGGCTTTTGCGGCGCCTGGTCCCGTTCGCCGCCACGGTCTTCCCCGCGGGGCGCGTTATACGACGGACGGACGTCCGAGCGGGCGTGGCCTTCCCCGCGATCCGAACCGTAGGAACCGCGTTCGCCGCCACGGTTTTCACCGCGCTGACCGCCGTAGGACGGACGCGAATCCGGACGGCCCTGGCCTTCGCGGCGTTCCGAACCATAGGAAGCGCGTTCGCCGCCACGGTTTTCACCGCGCTGGCCGCCATAGGACGGGCGCGAATCCGGACGGCCCTGGCCTTCGCGGCGTTCCGAACCATAGGAAGCGCGTTCGCCGCTACGGTTTTCACCGCGCTGGCCGCCATAGGACGGGCGCGAATCCGGACGGCCCTGGCCTTCGCGGCGTTCCGAACCATAGGAAGCGCGTTCGCCGC
>NZ_JBHXNI010000005.1:197202-344954 GCF_042721735.1 Achromobacter sp. NPDC058515 | reverse complement strand
GCTCTCTGTAAATCTGCTTTTCTTCAAGGGAGTCTCCGACTCATGGAGGCTCCGAAATTCTACCGGCTGGTGCCTACCTGAAGGGGGAGCTTACGCAGCGATCAGCTCACTCGACAATTCGATGGCTGAGGCTGCCAGGTCCGCAAAGGGGGAGGGGCGCACATTGTCATTTGGCACGGTCGCATCCGTTGGATAACAAGAACCCTAAACTTGAGCACCTATGGACACCCCATAACTCATTGAATTTATGGGCCTTTACGCCTTCATCACATGTCCATACCGGCAAGCGTCAAGCCTACGCGTTCGCCTACGCTAGCATTGATAGGTTGTACCCTCTAGCGATCGTCAGCCCCCGTGTGCATCTCATCTAGAACCTAACTCACATCATAAATAGAGGGCGATCGACATTTCCCCACAATTAGCTGCTCCGGACTTTTCCCTAGATGCATTGGATCTAGTATATTGCTGGATATCGAAGTGACAGACCGGATGAGATCGAGCACTTCCCGACAGCGAAATGCTGTACCTGCGCAAGGCGGGTCGCAAGCGGTATCCGGAGCTCTAGCACGAACTGCCGGGTAGCAAAAGCAGGCTCGTATCCGCGTGAGCCGTCAATCCGAGAAGAGGTTGTGGGACGGATCGCCGCCGAGCGGCGATCCGTTGCCTTGATCACAACGGCCTCGTGCTTGCACTTGTTGTCGAACGGTCGCACTCACGTCGTTGATAAGGGATATTGCGCTGACCTAACCCGATCTTCATATCTTGATAAACAGGCAGAGCGGAGTCTGGGTCAACGATCTTGAGTACGGCGGCGAACGGCATGCCCTCGGCAGGAAACCGTTCCGACGATGTGCGCGTCAGGTACTTGAAGCACACTCGCCATTCTGACGAGGTGCCGACGCCTTTCGGTGAGCGGAACTTTATCTGCTTTACTGTTCCCCATTTCAGCCCCTCGTCAATTATGTGCTTTTCCATGGCCTGACCCTAACCCCGAATTAGTCCGGATCAGAAGTAGAGATTTCCGGCTCATTGAGGTTGGCATTTTGGCCTTCGGCCAAATGCTGGCGCGCGTATTCGGCAGGTGCCTGCCACTTCAGCGCGGAGTGGGGACGAACCTCGTTATAGTACGTCCGCCAGGCGTCGATTTTCTCCTTGGCATCGGCAAATGACAAGAACCAGTGACTGTTCAGGCATTCCTGACGGAAGCGGCCATTGAAGGATTCGCACTGTGCATTGTCCGTCGGCTTGCCGGGCCGGCTGAAGTCTATTTCCACCCCGTTTTCGTATGCCCATTTGTCCATTGCTTTGGAGATGAACTCGCTGCTGTTATCGGTCTTGATGACGCGCGGCAAGCCGCGCATTGCGCATACGCGCGTGAGCGTCGCCACCACATCGTCACCCCGCAGGTTTTGCCCAATGTCGATGGCCAGACATTCTCTGGTGTAATTGTCGACCAGAGTCAACGCACGCAGGCGGCGACCATCGAACAATTGGTCCATGACGAAGTCCATGCTCCAGATGTCATTAATGGCTTGCGCGACCGCTTTGGGTTGGCGACGTTGCGCGGACTTATTGCACTTGGGGCGCTTGTGCCGCAACGACAAGCCTTGCTCGCGATACAAGCGGTATACCCTTTTGTGATTGTCTCGATAGCCTTCACGACGCAGCATCACGTGGACGCGCCGATATCCGTAGTGCACCCGGGTATGTGCGATCTCGTGGATTCGCATGACCAGGGCGCCACTATCGCGTCGGCACGATTCGTAGCGATACAACGATCGGGAAATCATCACTACGGCACACGCTTTGGTCACGCCTACGCCGTAGCGCTTCATCAGATCGTCCACCAGTAGACGCCGTCGCGAAGGCTTCAGAGCTTTTTTGCCAGTACGTCCTGCAACATCGCCTTGTCCAGCGACAGGTCTGCGACCAGCCGCTTGAGGCGATTGCATTCCTCTTCAAGCTGGCGCAGTCGTCGCAGCTCCGAGGGACCAAGCCCCCGAATTTCTTCTTCCAGTTGTAGAAGGTGGCTTCGCTCACCCCCATCTTGCGGCAGACCTCGGGTACGGCCGTTCCCAGTTCGGCCTGCTTCAGCGCAAAGGCGATTTGCTCTTCGGTGTATTTCGATCTCTTCACGGCATGGCTCCTATTCCATATGGTGAAACATGCCGGATTTCTCTAATTTAGATCGGTACTAAAAACTGGGTTAGGGTCACCCAGTAAATGCTCCCCCAACAACTCCGGAAACCGTCTTCAGACGCAAGCTTGGGGGAACAGGGCAACGGCGATGATTGGGTGCGATGAGCACCGGCGAACATATCAGTGCGTGCGACCCAGTTTAAGTCCTGTGCCTTTTTATTCCAATTCGGTTTGTACGTTAGCCAAATCCAGGGCTTCTTGCTCAGAGAGCTCAGGTTGCTGGTCTACGGCCCGTTGTTCAAGACGTTGTTGTTTCAGCAGGCGAATGAACAAGACAAGCTCGCCCGACTCGTCCAGGTGGCGCAAAGCGTCAGGGCTTTTTTGTGCCCAGCGGTCGAGAATTCGATAGCCCCTCAACGAATAGAGGGGCACGCGGCGCAAGGTCAGCAGGGTTTCAGGCTTGAGAACGTTGGTTGCAGTTGTTAAAGGTGGACTTAAAGGCGGAAGATGTTCTGTCACTTTTTATTTGCAAAATGAATATTTGAGGCTATACTTAAATGAGTGTTTAAGTATTTACTCATTTTATCATGCGGGAAAAATGCAGATAATCACCGTGCTGAAGCAGAAAGGCGGGTCGGGCAAGAGGACCATCCTCCCCCTTGGCCCTGTTATTGAACGGAGCCGACGTACTCCTAGTGGATTCCGACCCGTAGGGCAGCGCCCGCGACCGGGCAGTCGTGCGTGAAAGCCAGCCGTTTATGGTTGTCGGCATCGACCGGCCCATCATCGATCGAGAGCTAAAGAACGTGGTCAGCAAGGACTACGCTGCGATCGGCGGCGCGCCCCAGGCCGCCGACCCGGCTGTATCCGCCATCAAAGCCGCGTCTTTGATCTTGATTCCGGTTCAATCTTCGCCATATGAAATTTGCGCAACGAGTGACCTTGTGGACCCGGTGAAACGGCGCATTGATCTAACCGACGGCAAGCTCCAGACCGCGTTTGTGGTGTCGAAGGCCATCCAAAGTCACACGGATAGGGACCGAGGTTACCGACGCTCTCACTGGTTACGGCCTGCCGGTGCCTGCAGCCCGCATTACGCAGCGAGTAAGCTACGCCGCCAGCGCCGCAGCCGGCAGACGATCCTGGACACGGAGCCAGACGGCGATGGTGCGGCCGAGGTGCGCGCCCCGCTGGCCGAGATTAAGAAAAAACTAATTGGGGGAATTGAGTAAATGAGTACAAAGGGAACCTTCAGCGCTGGTCGCCCCAGCTCGAAGATGGCCAAGACCGCGACCCTAGCCAGCTTGGCCGACACTCCGGAAACCAAGCGCGTCAATTTCGACCTGACGGCCGAGCAACACGCAAAGCTCAAGATGTACGTCGCCAGACACGGCACCACGATCAAAGAGCTATTCGCCGCCTACGTGGATGGGCTGCAGGATAAGTAAATTCTGAATTGAGTATTTGATGATGTAATAAAGCGTCGCGGTTAAGGCAATTCTTATAGCTCGCGCGCCCTCTCCTGCCAAGCGAGTTTATTGACAGGGCCGTCAATAGACTACTCGATTGCCTCTACCAATAATGACTGACCGAATGAAAGCGAGCACTTTCCAGCGGCGAAAGTCGTATCCGCGCAAGGCGTGTCATAAGGTGGTGTCCGGATCTGCCTTGCTAAAGACGACGCGGCACCTTAGGGGGACCTGCCCAGGATTCTGTGTGCGGGGCTTATCACGAAGAATGAAGATCATGGATTGCCGATGAAGAAGGAGCGCACAGCGGTCGCTCCGGCCGAGTTGCTGGGTCACCTGGCTAAAGGACCGATGACGCCCAGCGAGGTTTAAGACTTGTTCCCGTCGTTCCAGAAGACATTGATCAAGCGGACGATGGCCGCGGAGATGAACCTGCTCTTAGGATCTCGGCCAAGTGAAGACAAGCCCGAAGGCCAGGTCAAAGAGCGCAACGGCGCCAGCCGCAACACGCTGCTTACCGAACGTGACCCTGTGCGCGCCGAGCTTCTCCGCTACCGGGACGGCTCCTTCGTCTCGATCCCGATCCCCAAACACAAACGGCGCTTCACCGGGTTCGATGACCGGATCATCGCCATACACGCCCGAGGCATGAGCGTACGCGAGATCCAGGCGTTCCTGTCAGAGAGCTACGGCACCGAGATTTCGCCTGACTTCATCAGCTCGGTCACCGACGGGGTCATGGCCGAGACAATCGCCTGCCAAGACATCCTGATCACCGTGGTCGACGACCTGAAGGGCCTAGCCGATACCATCGGCACAACCATCCCGCGCACGACCGTGCAGACGCGCATCGTGCATCTGATCCCCAACTGTTTAGATTACGCGGGATGGAAGGATCACTAGACCGTGGCCGCAGCTCTGCGCCCGATCTACGCCGCCGTCAGTGCGCAGGCTGCCAGCACCAATCTACACTCGCTCGTTGAAACGGCTCGCGCCAACGACATTGAGGCTTACCTCTACCCGTCTGCCGAACTCCGCCGGACGCAACTCTAGTTCGGAATGCAAGAAACCCGCCAGCATTCGCGTGGCGGGCTTCTTGGGATAGGCTTCTGAGGGAATCTATCTTACATAATTTTAGCAGAAACTTTTCAGCGCAGTCGAAATCTGACCGATCTTCATCATTGGGTCCTAACCGTTTGTCCTATGGTTCCCGATGCTACCTGAATTGTCCCGTATCAACACTAACGCTGCTTCCCAGCATTCCAGTAATTGCAGCGCACATCGAGATCGCGAGAGCGGCGTTCTGCCCACCTCCCGAACCTGATAACTGATAGTAGCGACGTTTCCTGATGGCCGCGAAATCGCGGCTACCTAGTCATGTACTAGCGCACGATCATTGTTGCTTTCGAGTAATTTCGATGATCACTTCGCGTCGAATGGAAACAAATTCTGATTCTAGGATCAAGATTCTTCCGTTTAGTTTCACCTAAATTTCACTTTCGACTGCCACTCTGTCGGCTGACATAAGACCGAACTCACCGAAAGAGAGAATATGTTAATGCAGTCATTAAGTTTGAGAAGATGGTGCGCCACGCTGTTGGCCACTAGCGCATTGGTAGGCTGCGGAGGTAGCGAAGATGACGACGACGGCGCTGTGGTTCCACCGACGCAGCCGCCCACCACCGAATCCGGCCAACCCAGCGTCGACAAGGTCGTGTTCATTGGTATAGATGGCCTGACCTACGATGGGATGATGCGCGGTTTGTCCGACAAAAGCTTGCCGAATATCGGCCAACTGACTGCGACCCGCGCCTGGACTGGCGGCATGACGGGGAGTACGACGCAGCAACCTACGTTACCCGCGCCAAGCTGGGCGACATTGCTGACGGGGCAATGGGCCGACCAGCACGGTATTCGCTTCAACAGCGGTGATCAGGCACTTGCCTCGCCCACGTTGTTCCAGCGCGTCAAAGCTGCGCTACCTGACGCGCGCACGGCCGCCGCCTTCAATTCGACCTTACTGGCAAATCTGTTGAACGCAGATCGCGATGCCGGGTATCTGCAAACCTTGACAGATTGCGCAGGTCAGGATGATTGCGTCGCATCTCAGGCGCGCGACCGCATCGCGGAGGGTTATGACGTCGTGGTGGCGCAGTTCGGAGCTCCCGCGCGCATTGCTTCCGAGGTCGGCTATGGTTCGTCGTATGACGCATCCATTCGCCAAGCCGATGCGACCATTGGTGCGTTGACTACGCAGATTGCCGACCGCAAGGCAGAACATCCCAACGAGAACTGGATGGTGATAGTTGCCTCCAGCCATGGTTTGGGCAAAGCTGGTGCTATCGATGGTAGCCCACTGTCGTCAACCAAGACCATCTTTCTGGCGTCGAGTCGACCGAATTTGCTCGGAGGCAGAGCCGATGACGCAGCGTTGGATGGGGTATGGGACAGTAAATGGTACGCGCTGCCGAGCGGCGCTGACTTGGCGCCTACTCTGCTAGATCACCTTGGTGCGTCGCCCGTTGCTGCGGCTTACGACATGGCGGGTGCATCACTGTTCGAACCATTGGCATTGCGCCGTACCGCAGCTCGCACAGCTACGGACAATCGGAGTGTGACGCTGAGCTGGTTACGTGTGGGTGAGCCGGCCGGAGAAATCGTCGTCGGCCGCAATGGTGTGGAGATCGCGCGCCTACCGGGCACGGCCACCGAATACATAGATAAAGACCTAGCCTTCGACACCGGCGGTGTACATACGGTGACCTATAGCGTCTCTATGGGGTCGGTGGTCAGCGCTGCGAGTACCACCGTGAACTACTTCAAACCGCCACCTCTGCTCGCCTCGCTGCGCACGGGGCTGACGATGTTGTTTCCTTTTGAAGGCAACTTGACGGATGTAGCTGCTGGCGGTGGATCCATCACGCCTTTCGACGGAGTTCAGACCCCGACATTCGAGGACCCCGGCGTATTCGGCAAGACGTTCAAGAATATGCGCAGCGCATCACCCGTCGGAGGCTTCAAGCTGAACTATCCCGCAGGAATGCTCAATGCGACGTCAGCCTTCACCATCGGATTCTGGTTTCAGTCCGATGGCATCTCCACTGACCGGGCCGTCTTCGGAAACAAGGACTATAACGCGTGGATCAACCCCGGAATCATGATTGGGCAATGGACAGGTGGAGGTGCAATGCTGTACTTCAACCTGGCAGACGGTAAGCATGAAGTCGACATCAGTGAAATCAAGTTCACGCCCAATAAGCCGGTGTATGTCGCCTGGACCATAGATTCGGCGGCTAAGACTTCGACGGCTTACGTCTACGACAGCGAGCGCGGCTTTTCGAGTACGACCAAGGGAACCGGCTCCGTAGACCTCGGCCTCGTCGCAGGGGTACTCGGGCCGCACTTCGGTTTGAATGAAGACGGCGCCGGCACTTATGGCGTGTGCTGCTCCTATGGCAAAGGTCCGTACACGATGTACTTCGATGACCTCGCCTATTGGTCACGCGCCTTGACCGAGGAAGAAATTAAGTCCCTGGCGCTGTCCGGCAAGTCTGTCTCCGAACTGTTTCCCTGATGTTCCAAGGATAAAGAACTATGAGCAAGTTCATGACCCTGCGTGGTCTTCTGCGCCTGGGCGCGGTGTTGATGCTGAGCGCCACGTTGACCGCTTGCGGTGGTGACGATGGCGATGACGACAACAGGGTCCCGCCCAATGGAGGCCAGCCTGATACTCCAATGCCGGCACCCTCCAAACCTGAACTTCGTTGCGCGCCTTGAGGCGCCCCTGCTTCAGATTCATAGGAAAAGCATTCGTGAAGTCCGATAAAGATCCTATCCACGCCGGCAAGCGCCGCTTTCTGCGCAATGCCGCCGCTTCCGCCGCCGGCCTGACTGCGGTGTCCATGTTTCCGCCGGCCATTCGCCGTGCGCTGGCCATTCCGGCTAACAACCGCACTGGCACCATCAATGACGTGGAGCATGTGGTTATCCTCATGCAGGAGAACCGCTCGTTCGACATGTACTTCGGCACCTATCGGGGGGCACGCGGCTTTGGCGATCGCTTCACCATTCCGCTGCCGGAGAATCGCTCGGTCTGGGAGCAGAGCAATGGCACGCGCATCGTCATGCCTTATCATTTGGATAGTACGCAAGGCAATGCCCAGCGTGTAGCTGGCACACCCCATGACTATGTGGATGCGCAAATGGCTTGGGACGGCGGTCGCATGCAGCAATGGCCGAGCTACAAGGAAAACCACTCTATGGGCTACTACCGGCAGAAGGAGGTTGAGTTTCAGTTCGCGCTGGCGGACGCGTTTACGCTGTGTGATGCCTACCATTGCTCTACGCACGGAGGCACCAACACCAACCGGCTGTTCCACTGGACCGGCACGAATGATCCGCTGGCGCAGGGTTTCGGCCCGTCCACCCGCAACCAATGGGATGAATTGGGTGCGTCATCCACAGGCTGGACCTGGACGACATATCCTGAACGCCTGCAGGCAGCCGGCGTGAGCTGGAAGGTGTACCAAAGTCTGCCGGATAACTTCACCGACAATCCCCTGGCCGGATTCAAACAATACCGGCGCGCCAACGAATTGGCCGGTAACAGCGCCAACGGTTCGCCGTATCCGGCCTGGACGCCTGCAGCCGATGCGACCAACCCGCTCTACAAAGGTACGGCCAACACGATGCCGGATGGTGGCTTCCTGCAAACGCTGCGTGACGACGTGATCAATGGCACTCTGCCTCAGGTGTCGTGGATCATAGCGCCTGCCGAGTATTCCGAGCATCCGGGTCCGTCCAGTCCGATTCAAGGGGCTTGGTACATTCAGGAAGCGCTTGATGCGCTGACAGCCAATCCAGACGTCTGGAGCAAGACAGTCTTTATCATCAACTTCGATGAGAACGATGGCTTCTTTGACCACGTACCGCCGCCCGCTGCGCCATCCCTAAACTCGGACGGCTCCATGGCGGGTGCGTCCACGATAAATACCGACCTGGATCGCCACACGCGTGCCTCCGATCTGGATCCCCCAAATGACCGGGTCTACGGCCCGGGCCCGCGCGTTCCAATGTACGTGGTGTCGCCGTGGACCCGCGGCGGCTGGGTCAATTCCCAAGCCTTCGATCACACCTCGGTGCTACGCTTCCTGGAAAAGCGCTTCGGCGTGATTGAACACAACATCAGTCCGTGGCGGCGTGCTGTGCTGGGTGATTTGACCTCGGTGTTCAACTTTGAAACACCCAACAACGAAAAGCTGCCGGACCTGAATATTCTGACCCGCACAGGTTCGGACAGTGAGCGCGCAGCGCAGCAGGCGCTTGCCGCCGTGCCGGTGCCGGCCCCGTCCAGCCAGGCCAAGCCCATGCAGGAGAAGGGTGTGCGATATTCCCGCGCACTGCCCTACGAGTTGCACACCAGTGGCCGAGCCAATGCTACCAAGGGCATCAAGGAACTGGTGTTCTCCAACACCGGCCGCGCCGCTGCCGTATTCCATGTGTACAACCGGTTGCGTCTGGATCGCCTGCCTCGGCGCTACACGGTCGAACCTGGCAAGCAATTGGAAGACGGCTGGGATGTTGCTGCTGACGGCGGCAAGTACGACCTGTGGGTGTTGGGTCCCAACGGCTTTCATCGCCATTTCACGGGTGATCTGAACCACGCGCGGACAGCGCAACAAAACGCTGAAGTTCGTGTGTGCTACGAAATCGCCAACGGTGATATTTACGTCACCTTTATCAATAGCGGCACCGCACCGTGCACTTTTGAAGTCACGCCCAATGCATACTACGCTAACCACGAGCGCTGGTCGTTCACGGTTCCAGCCGGCGGGCAGATAGAGCAGCACTGGGCGCTGGCAGGCAGCTATGCTTGGTACGATTTTACGACGCGTCTGGCGGACGATCCATCTTGGCTGCGCCGATTCGCTGGCCGAGTGGAGACCGGCAAGTCGTCGATAACCGATCCGGCGATGGGCGAATAGCGTTCGTGCTGTGAGATTGCGAATCTCGCACGCGAAGGATCTTCGCGTGCGAATCGCAGATCGTCGCAGCAAGGGGTCGCGCGGGTCTACCATAACGATGGGCGCGCGCCAGCGATTCCGGGGCCTCCGGGACGCAGGCTACCGTCGACCCCTGATTATGTCGTGATCGCCATGTCGGAAATTGATCAAAGGGAGGAGTTGAAACCAACCCAGCCCGAAAGATCAGTCCGCCCAGCCCCCCTTAATGAGGCTGTTTCGGCATTCATACCCTGCATAGAGCGTTATGTGGAGAATTGAAAGCTGGCCTTAATCGTTTAGAGATGTCGCAGCTCAACTCGGAATCGAAACTCGCACTCTGTCAGAGGCATCGACCATATACCGACGGCAAATTCCTTGCACAAATTTTTTTGAAGGGGAAAAGGTCACGCATCAACCCCAGGGTAAGCCTATGAGCATAGGCTCCATTAAATTGCGCCCGCTGATGCCGCATGCACAGATCGCTGAGTTGCCTCGATACGGTCTATTTCAATCTCACGAATATCTAATCTATCCTCCGCCGCTTTCACGTACGGATTGCGTTTCATTTTAAATGCACTCACGACAAATTGCTACTTCCGATTGGACATACATTGAGTTGGACGGCCATACCAGAAGCAGGGCAGCACCCGCCAGAGTGTTCGCTGCGACGTCCTTTCATTATGGCGTTCGGTAACGAAATATACAGTTTGGAAGGCAAAAGCACGAACGAGAGGCCGAAAAGGCTCGTATGTCGCTGTTCCCTGAACTGTCTGATAAATTCAGCTTCGGTCGGATGGATGATATTCGTACATGTATTGCCGCCCGAAAATAGTCTGCGCTGAATCGGCATCTTGCCGCGTTCGACTTCCGGGAATAGTTGACTATGCCCATCGACTCAAGAATGTCTGATGTAATCCTCAAACTTCCTGATCGCTCGACTTGTCGCGTGGAGCGCAGAATGGTACTAAAATTCGGTCCCGATGCTGCCCCTTCGCGTCAATTCGTATGCACCCTAGCCAGCGGTGAATTGGTAACGTGGCTGACTGGCGGAAAGTATCGCTTACCAGATGGTACGGTGGGCATAGCAGTGGCGCACAAGTTGCCGGGGCGCTAGAAGTCTAATGCCGGTCAGCTTCTTCGGCGATTCTTGACCCGGGCGTCAGGTTGTGCATTTACCATATCGCCGAACAGACAGAGTGGCAGTCGAAAGTGAAATTCGCATGACATAACATCGGTCGTACGATCAGAGTTCATTTCCGCCAGTGGCAGCGCGTCCCGATTGACGATGACTACATTCCTGGCGCATGCATAGGCACGTTCTTCACAACTGGGATCGAAGCAAGGCAGAACGACTGGTGGTGGCCCCAAGCCACTCTCCCCACCCCGAGGGCATTTGCAGTGGCTATGGGCTTGCGACCAACAAATGGCCGACGTTGGAGTGTCGAGCGTGAGCCGGCCGTCGCTCCCGAGCAGCGGCAAGACCTGTTAGCGCCAGGATCCAACTAATGACAACGTCGCGAGTCTTCGTCAACCGAATGCCGGTCGGTGTAGTCCGGCCGAGCGCGGTGGGGCGCTACCAAGTATTCGTTGAAAAATTCCTATCGCCAGGGGCTCATTTACTTGCGCCGCTGGTGCCATCAGGGAACACGGAGTGGCACTCATTGCCTCCCCCACTTCAAGTTTCCTTGCCTGAAGGTGCGTTCCGTCGCGAGCTCATTTCGCGCCTGGGGTGCACGAATCATCGCTGGGAGGATCTGGCGCTGCTAAACGCCGTCGGCCTCAATTTGGTTGGATCTGTAAGCGTCTCTCCCAGCTTTCTAAAGCTGAAAAGAGTCATTCGGCGGTGTTACCGTTGGACGCGGCACTTAACTTGTCCGACTCGGAGATCCAATCTCTGACGCTTGATAACAAGAAGACTTGGCCAGGACTTTCCGGTGGTTTTTTGAAGGTCTTACTATCCACCGTCCGAGACACTGCTTTGCAGACTATGGAGCAGTGGATCGTCAAATTTGGCGACGCCGATCGGCCAACTATCGTCATCATCGAATTCTTCGGAATGCGTCTGGCCAAAGCCTTTGGGCTGGATGTCCCGCAGGTCGTTCTTGCTGGCGAGGCCTCCAGACTTATGGTTCGCCGCTTTGACTTAACGGCAGAGGGAGATCCTCTTGCATTCGAAGATATGTGTGCCCTTCAGGAAGCGAACGCGGCCGACAAATTTTCCAGTTCGGCCGAATCAGTCGTTAAAACGATCGAAAGATTCTGCTCACCAGATACGCGAGCCTCTTCGCTAGAAGCCTTTTTTTGCCAGTATCTACTTGCCGCTGTCATTCGTAACGGCGATGCGCACCTGAAGAACTTTGGACTTCTTCACGGTGATAACTGGCTGGCAGCACTCTCGCCAGTGTATGACATGCTTAGCATGGCCGTTTATGCTCCACGCACAAGCAACGGTGATGCTTATGATGGAATGGCGCTGACGCTCGCGGGAGCCCGCAGGTGGCCAACCTCCGACGCGATTGCTCAACTTGGCGTCCGCTGCGCCGTTCCCCTTCAACAACAAGCGCATTGGAGAGATCGGCTGCGACACGCCCTTATGGGTGTAGGCACGGACGTCGTTGAATTTTCTACGCAAGCGCCTAGGTCCATAAGCTCAAGGCGCGCTTTGAAGCGGATGTTGGAGCTTTGGTCCCATGGGGCTGCACTACTTGATACCAAAACTCAATGCGAAATGATGAAGCTCGCCGTCTCAATACGCATTGACTAGGCGCCTCCGCCGAAAGCGGCAGCTAAAGCTAAAAAATTTACGGTCGGGACGAATCGAATGCGATCATTGATGATCGCCTCTATTGCCATCGTCACAGCCACCCTGCAAAGACAGAGTTGGAACACTAGCTATGTTCGATCCTGCACGATGTCCATGACGAGCAGAGTTAGGGGTGGAGGTCCATAGCCCCTTACTTAGGGGTAACTCGATCATTCCAAAGCTACTGCCAGCGTTCTATGCGGAGTATCCAGGTACGTACATAAGCATTCGCGATGCGAATGCGGCAGTCGTGACGAAACTCGTGCAGGACGGCGAAGTCGAGTTTGGGGGCACCACTCCGGTGCCGTTTCCTGAGTCGCTGAGCGTGCAAAAGGTAGCCGCATATCGCTTTCATTCGGTTTATGCAAAGCGATACCCGTCCAAGCCTTCCTCCAAGCGGGTCACTTGGCGCGATTTGGTCGGCCTTCCCGTGATCGGGCTTCATCCGCTTAGCTCGACGCGCCTACAGATCGACGGCGAACTCCATGCAAACGGAATCCCTCGACCCTGGAAGCTAGAAGTCGGCCAGCTTGCGACCATGATCAGTTTGGTGCAAAGCTCTGCCTTCGTGACGGTGATGCCAGCGATTTTCAATGCGCAAGAACATAACCTCTGCATCGCTCCCGTCATTGACCCCGACATCATTAGAGAATTCCAGACCGTGCACAGGACTGATGCGCCCCTCTCACCGCCTGCTCGGCTGATGATCGGTTTGATCAACGCCGAGTTTGAGACTGTGGCCACGTAAAGGGATTTATCTGCTACGCCCCGCGCCTCCTCCACTTGCCGAGTCACAGATCCTGGACCCAAAAACCTAGTCAGCCTGACTAATTTCGAGGCTGGATGGCACCTTTCCGCCAATACCTCGTCTCCCGGCTTGTCGCAGTCGGTACTCGGAACATGACTTGAGCCGATCGGAGATGCCGACCTCCGTTCAGGTTTGTAGTGCCGTGCGGACCAAGCCTGCACCGCCACGACCCTGGTCGCAGGGCGTAAAAACGAGAAATAAAGTCGGTCGCGCGGAATAAAGTCGGTGGCAGCGACAACTCCTGTTTCCAAGCGGTCGGGACGGCATGTCAGACCACCTCCCGACCGATTTTCTATTGCGACTAAAGAGGCCAGCGTCGCTCTAATTCCAGCTAGGGTGGCGGCATTGACCACCATTGGAGAGGCGCTGGCGCGAGGCTACGTGGGTCGCGGCGCCCGAGAAGCGGTAAAGAGCCGAGCATCTCTTTCAGCTTAATTGCATCCCATGGCAGGTGTTCCGCGATGCCCAGACCAACTACGTCGCCGACATTTGCAATGTCGGCGATTACTTGGAGCACTTGTTCGATCCGGAGCTTGCCTTGAGCAATTCCTTCGAAAGCGCCTGCCGGCGCGTCAGGATTAGCGAACAGCAAAGCCCTGAACTGCGAGGGATCAAGGACATCGAGATCAAGATGGATGGCGAGATGTTTGGCGCCAGTGGCCTTGAACCAATCCAGAATTGGCTGACTGCCTTGCTCAGCAAGTGCAGCAGGACCGAGATTTCGCAGGCCAAGGCGATTTAGCTCGCTAGCCTCCCAGTCCGAAGGGCTGTGCAGCCCCGCGTACATGGCGTTCTCGGGTTTGATGGGGCGCGTCACGGCCCGAATGAAGTCAGGATCACCGTTGCCGAGCAAGTTTCCCAAGACCATGGCATGCGCATGCTGGAACTGGGCCGGTGTCAGCAAATCAGGATGGGAGTCTATCCACAAGACCGCTAAGTCACCGGTGTAGCGTTCGTTCAGATAGGCAAAAGGGGCAAGATCGACCAGGCAGTCTCCTCCCAGGACGACGATGCGGTCAGGTTGATGCTTGTCGATCAACTCTCTTGCTGATAACTGCTGTTCGATTAGTTGGGTCCGGCCAACGATGCCGTTCTCAAGCGGCAGCGGTTCGTCACTGGGCAGCGTCACTTGTACGTCTTCTACTGGGCCGTTAGCCGCTGGTGCCAGCCAGGCTAATAGTTGAGCGCCGAAATGATATGGAGCGTTGTTGCCACCTTGCCATTGGGGAAAGTGCAGGCGAAGTGTTTTGGGATCGTAGGTAGGGAGCATGAGATCGGGAAGCCTTAGAGGCGTTACAAGCGAAGCAGGATCGTGCCTGTTGCTTTGCGGGAGAGGAGACGTTTGTAGGCATCGTCGAACGATTCCAAGTCGAACGCGCTGTCGATGACCGGTCGCAGTAAATCCTGTTTCACAAAGCTCATAATTGCGGCGAACGCGACGCTGTGCGGTTGATCAATCGCACAACCCGCAGGCAAGGTCTAACTGAGCTCGGCGAGCAGTACCTGGAGCGCTGTCGCTTGGTGATTGGTGAGGCGGAGGCTGCTGATGCGATGGTCAGCGAAGCCGTGAGCCAGCCAAGAGGAAGACTGCGTGTCAGCGCACCGCAGAATTACGGGGCGCCGGCCTTCATGGCTTTCATACAGAGCTATCTGACCACGCACCCGCTGATCGACATCGAGCTAGTACTGTCCGATACGTATGTCGATCTGATCGAGGATAGTTTTGAAGCCGTTTTCAGAGTTGGGGAGCCACCGATAGCCCTGGGGAGCTTGACGTCTCGTGTACTGCGTCCCTACAACTTTATTGCGTGTGCATCGCCAGCCTACATTGCCAGAAAAGGCATGCCTTGCCACCCCGAAAGATCTGCTCAACCACACGTGCATCAGCTACCTTTTCATGGACCGGCGGTATGAGACCGAGTGGACACTTACCCGGGACGGACAGACGTTCAAGGTGCCTATCGATGGTCGCCTGCGCGTGAATGACATGCGTGCATCGATAGCCGCTTCAGTAGGCGGCTTTGGAATCGTGATGGGCGCGAAGGAGAACCTTCAAGAGTTTGTTGCCAGGGGCGAACTAGTCCGGGTCTTGGAGCATTTCGACGGTCCGTCTAGGTCTTTGAGTCTCGTCTATCGCGCGGATCGACAGAAGACTGCCAAGTTGAGGTCCTTCGTGGAGGCTGCAGTCGAATGGTTCCGCACTACCCCGGCCATAGCAGGCTGACCCAGTCTCGCGTACTGAAAGAGACGCCCACTTTGCAGATTGGGTTCTTCACTTCACATTTTCCAGAAACTTTGAGATAAGTCCGTTGAGCGTCAATCCGAATCTGGCAGTGCTTCTCAGCCAATGATCAAGCTTGACTTGCGCAGGATTGGGTCGATTCAGGGCGCTTGCTATCAACCGGGGCTTCTGCATGGCGCATTAGCGTCCGATGGTCGGCGCAGCGGTAGCGGGGCCGGCCGTGGCAAAGGGTGCTCCAACTAAATTCCCACCCAGCCGGGGCGTCCAAAGATATGTGACCATGGAATGCCGCGCACTGCGATGAGGATGCCCTTATGAGAATGTTCAAGATGCTCTTGGCCGCGGCGCGCGGCTTGCTGCTGGCGGCAGTCTTGGCCAGCCTGGCGTACGGCGCAGCCAGCGTTTTCCTGCTATCGGCCATCAATAACGCCCTGCGCACGCTGCCCGAAGGGCGCGGACGCGGCGTGGCCCTATTCGCTGCCATGGCGCTCTTGATGGTGCTGGCGCAAACGACCTCCAGCGTGCTATTTATGCGCCTATGCCAGCGCACGCAGGCCAATCTGCGCTGGTACATCTTCCAGCGCGCCACCAGCGCGCCTTACCGGCGGGTGGAGCAAGTGGTCGAGAGGCGCGCGTGCCGGCGCTGTGGTGACGGTGCTGGGCGGGGCAGACGCCCAAATCGGACGACGTCGAGACGGCGCTCCACTCTGAAAACCTGGCCTGCCTGATCTATACCCCCGGCTCCACCGGCCTGCCCAAGGGCGTGGTCGTGGCCCATGGGCCTTTGCACATGCAATGTGAGGCCAGATGCCGGCTGTACGAGATGGATGCGGACACGCGCGAGCTGCATTTCCTGTCGATGGCGTTCGACGCGGCCACGAGCGGTGGATCAGCACGCTGCTGTGCTGCGGCTGCGCGATCCTGCGCGACGACGCCTTGTGGGCACCGGAGGAGACCAGCGGGGCGCTGCACCGCCGCGGCGCTATCAACACCGGTTTTTCGCCGCCCTACCTGCAGCAGCTTGCCCAATGGGAAGCCGCCGTCGATGCGCCTGGTTTCCTTCGGCGGCGAGGCCATTCCGCTCGCCACCTTCGAACTGGTCAAGCGCGCACTGTGGGCCGCGGTGACCAGCAGGTCAAAGTGCAGGGCAACCGCCAGCTCGCGGCCTACATCGTCGCGCACGCGGGGTGTCGCCTGATCCGGCGATCGTGCGGGACGTGCTGAAGGCGCAGTTGCCCAACTGTATGGTCCCACCCATATCGTTGTGCTGGACGCTTTGCCGCTGACGCCCAACGGCAAGGTCGACCGGAAGGCGCTGCCTGAACCCGCGTCGCCCCGCCGCGAACACCGCCGCGCACCTCGCTGGAAGAAGCGCTAGCGCAGATCTGGCGCGAGGTTCTGCGCGTGGACGAGATCGGAGTGGACAGCAATTTCTTCGAGCTGGGGCGGCGATTCGATCTTGAGCCTGCAGGTGTTGTCGCGCGCCCGCAAGCTGCAATCGCAGGGATTGACGCTGAAGCTGCGCGACCTGATGAAGCACCAGACCATCGCGGAGCTGGCGGCGCTGGCATTGACCGCGCAGTCCCGGCGCCGCGGAGGTCCAGTGTTGGGTCAATGACGCCGACAATGACAATGGAATTATGCTGGCC
Source organism: Achromobacter sp. NPDC058515 (assembly GCF_042721735.1). Taxonomy (NCBI): domain Bacteria; kingdom Pseudomonadati; phylum Pseudomonadota; class Betaproteobacteria; order Burkholderiales; family Alcaligenaceae; genus Achromobacter; species Achromobacter sp. NPDC058515. The sequence continues at coordinate 327,842 of NZ_JBHXNI010000005.1, read as the reverse complement.
CATCGGACTGTTTAACGCGAACTACCAACTTTCCCACGGCAGACCTATTCTCAAGGCTCGCGATCGCGCGAGGAGCTTCGCTGAATTCAAAGACTTGTGAAACCTTCGGCGAAATTTCACCTGAGCTCCACATTTTTAGCAGGTCGGAAACGTTGTTGGCATTAGTGTTGGGGTCGATATTCAGCAATGCCCGCCAGTCTACTCCCATCACCCGACCGCTTTTGAGTAGAAGTAGATTTAGCGGCAACGACGGTATGCCTGCGGCAAACCCGATTACGAGATGCCGCCCTCCGTGGGTCAGCGCCCGCACTGCCGGCTCAGTGTAGGCACCTCCGACCGGGTCCACGACAACGTCGAAACCCCGTCCGTTCGACAGCGCTTTAAATGCATCAGCAAGTTCCTTTCGAGCTGCGTTGTTTGTCAGTTCGCGAGGATAGACTAGACCGCCCTGGGCACCGCAGGCGAGCGCGAACCGCAGCTTTTCGTCATTGGACGCCGCGGCAAAAACCTGTCCACCTAAAGTTCGGGCAACCTCGACTGCGGCCGCACCAACCCCTCCCGCCGCGCCAAGGACCAGAACGCGCTCCCCAGTCCTAAGCTCGGCAACGTTACGTAAGGCATACAGGGCTGTGGCGTAAGTAAACATGAAGCCTGCGGCTTCAATGGGCGGCGTTTTCTCGTCCACCACGATGCACCGATCTGCCTCAATGGCAATCCTCTCAGCTAGCGCGCCCCATCCACACCTTCCGATCACGCGATCTCCAGCTTCGAAGTTGGCGACCTCGGCACCAGTTTGAAGGACTACGCCGCAAAATTCGCCGCCCGGCGCAAATGGGCGCGGAGGCTTGACTTGGTATAGATCTCGGATAAATAGTCCGTCCGGAAAGTTGATTCCTACGGCCTCCACGTCGACCAGCAGGTCCTTAGGGCCGAAACTAGGGTCAGGAACTTCTTCCAGGACCAGCGTTTCGGGCCCCCCTGCGACGTGGCTCATTAATGCTTTCATCTAGGTCTCCAAGCTTGTGTCGGTGCTCCTGATCATCTTCTTGGAGCGGGAACATGTGCCATGGCTCTGGGACACTATCATTATGACTTTGGGCGCGCGCATGCGAGAGTCATGAAACGCGCTACACAAGGTCATTGTGGCCGCGGGCGTATCTCGGCAACCTATGGGCGATCATGAAAAATCGTTTGGTACAGGAGAGTGATCCAATGCACGCCCCTAAGAGTTTCAGAAAAGGCCCGCTGCGAGACGTTCGTGTTGTGGAGTTCGCAGGTCTCGGGCCCGCGTCGTTCGCTGGGATGTTACTCGCTGATTTGGGAGCCGACGTGGTTCGAATAGATCGCCCCGGCGTCGCGAGTCCAGAGGCCGGCGCAACTCTTCGTGGGCGAATTCGGCTAGCGATAGATCTGAGGGAACCGGCTGGGCGCGAGCAGGCCACGGCTCTCATAGCCAACGCGGATGTCGTGATCGAGGGCTTTCGTCCCGGCGTCATGGAACGGCTTGGTCTTGGGCCGGAGGAAATGCTGACGATTCAACCAAGGCTCGTGTACGGAAGAATGACCGGTTGGGGCCAGCATGGCCCCCGAGCTCAGAGTGCAGGGCACGACATAAATTTCATCGCAGTCGCCGGTGCGCTGAACTCCATCGGGGACGGGGGGGCGCCGTGTCCTCCGTTAAATTTGGTGGGGGACTATGGAGGCGGCGCGCTGTACTTGGTGATGGGAATTCTCGCTGCCGTGCTTGATGCAAGACGAAGCGGCGAAGGGCAGGTCATAGATTGCGCGATCTGTGACGGGGTGGTCTCACTCCTTTCTCTGACTCATGGGCTGTTGAATGAAAACAGATGGAATGATGAGCCCTTTGCCAACGTTCTCGATGGAGCAGCACCGTTTTATAGGACTTATGAGTGTGCGGATGGTCGATTTCTTGCGGTAGGCGCGATTGAACCCGCATTTTACGAGGAATGGCTGACTCGCGCGGGGCTTGCGAACAATTCGCTCTTTAAAGACCAGCGCGATCCGTCGAAATGGGATGCGCAACGAGCGGAAGCAGCACGGACATTTGCCTTGCGTACCCTCGATGAATGGATGGACGTGTTCGCCAACTGCGATGCGTGCGTGACTCCTGTATTGTCGTTCGAAGAAAGCCGCGAGGAGCCTCATCTTGTGGCGCGAGGTGCATTCACCGACATTGGGGGGTACAGTCAGCCGGCGCCTTGCCCCCGGTTCTCAAAAACACCAACAACCGCGCGAGCAAGTATGTCGGCGGCTTCCGTGCAGGACGTGCTAGCCGACTGGTGTCGTACTGTGTGACGAGTGCATCAGCTAATCGTCTTTGCTTTGGAGCGAAACTCTCCGGGCGCCAGGCCGGTCCAGCGCTTAAACGCACGGTGGAAAGTGCTGTGCTCCGCGAACCCGAGCCGGGATGCGATTTGTTCCAAAGTGAAGCGGGGCTGGTTCAACAAGTCGAGTGCGATCGCGTAGCGGACTTGATCTCGAATCTGAGAGAAGCTTGTGCTCTCTTCTTCTGCCAGTCTTCGATGGAGGCTCACAGGCGTAGTGTTAAGTTGGCGCGCGATTGTCTCTAACGACGGGTTCGATGCGAGGTTTCGACGAACCAGCGTGACCACTTTATCTACCATCCGGCTTTGATCATGGTAGCGCGCGATTAAAGATCGTGGAGCTGCAGCAAGAAATCCGGCGAGGCGCTGTTTGTCGCCTATGATCGGAAGGGAGAGCAGACCGCTATTGAAATGGAGAGCCGTGTACTTTCTCTCGAAGTGTACGTTCTGCGTCTGGTAGATTCGAAGCGGTTCTGCACTGTGCGGCAATGGAGCAAAGCTAAATTCTATTGACTCTAGAGGTAATCGTTTGTCGGCGAGCCAACAGAGCAGTTGGTACAAAATGAAGACTGCGGCGCCAAGCAACGCCGAGTTCGAGCCGCTCGATTGGCGCATGGATCGAGAAGGGACGAGTTGAACTGTGGTCCTTCCCCCATGGGTCCTTGTCCTGACGGCAAAATCGTTCAACACTAAACGATAAAAGAGGCTGCCCATGTTCAACGCTTCGCCTAGTGTTGTGCATGTCACCAACATACGGCAGAGCACTTTGAAGGTCCCCAATGGGACGGGTTTTGAGGCCAAGCCCCAAAACTCGTCTCGGCTGCGTCGACTAAGGCCGACCAAAAAACTAGCGAATTGTTCAACCGTCAATCTCAAGCTTGGATCGTCCAAACTTTTCTGATCTACGCCGGCACGACGGAGCACCGCAGAAACTAGTTGGTCTGGCTGCCTCGAGCTCGCGACGAACATTCGCACAAACGCCCCCGACACGGGGGCGTGGGGAGCTGGGGGAGGGAGGGACACGCTGACATTCATCGGAAGGACCACGCAAGGTGCAATCCGCCGATTGTCACACGCCTTTCGCATCTACCGAAAAAGAAGTCCCGCTTCTCTGTTATTCATTCGAAATGTCCAATGACTTGCCGAGATTCTGCCATGTCGAAAAATCTCGTTTCAGACTTTGCGAGAATTCCGTTAACGTTTCATCGCTCTGCTCTAGTCCGACATCGTTCAGTCGAGTTTTGATCGCGTCTTCGGACAAACTTGCCTGCAGAGCTTTGATGAGGGGTGTCCTTATTGCGTCTGGCGTCTTCGCGCTTACAAAAAGAGCGTAGAAGCCCGTCGTGTTGAATCCCTCATAGCCTAGCTCTTCCATGGTTGGCACGTCGGGCAGCGACGCAAGCCTCGTCGGGCCGGTAACTGCGAGGATTCTCAAGGACTTGTCTTTACGCCGTTCGACAGCGGTAACCACCGATACAAACGCAATAGGTATGCGACCGGCTAACATCTCTTGGAGCAGCGGCCCCATGCCCTGAAACGCTATATGGGGCATGTCAACGCCCAGTTCTGTGCGCAACACCTCGCCGTATATGTGAGAAGTGGAGGCAACGCCGTAGGACCCATAGGCGAAATCAACGGGCTTTGCTTTGATCGCTGCGACTAGCTCAGCGACCGTCTTATATGGGCTTGAGCCCGGGACTGCCAGCGCCACAGCTTGCCTTCCAAGCAATGCGACGGGTTCAAACTCCTTGTCGAACGAATACGTAGGACTCTTTCGCGAAAGTGCGGGGGTTTGGATAAAGCCCGTAATGTGGAACAGGATCGTATCACCATTGGGCGGTTGACGTGCCACGTAGATCGTGCCAATGCTCCCATTCGCTCCGGGGCGATTTTCCACGACAACGGGTCGGGTTAATCGTTCGGAGAGGCTCTGGGCAAGTGGGCGCACAATGGCGTCTGAAGGTCCCCCTCCCTGGAACGGAACCACGATGTTTAAGGGACGTGCATTCGACATCAGCTGCGCGTGGCTAGGTATCGAGACAGCCGATATTGCGATTGCGCCCATCGCGCAACGAAGTAGGTTTTGCCACATTTATTGTCTCCACCGTGTTGTGTCTTCAATTGTTATTAGCCGGAAATCGTGCGGCTCATGGTGCGGTTCATTTGTAGCGATCTCGCAGTAGCCGCTTAAGTAGCTTCCCGGTATCCGTTCTCGGCAGTGCTGTATCGAAGTCCACGGTGCGCGGACATTTGATAGGGGATATCTGTCGCCGGCAGTACTGGATCAGATGTTGAGCCGTATCGTCTGATGCCATTGCTGCGTCGTACAGCTCGACCACAGCCTTTACCTCCTCCCCGAACTCCGGGTTTGGAACTCCAATGACCGCCACGTCTTTTACCAGCGGATGTGTGGCCAGGACGTTTTCCGCTTCCTGAGGATAGATGTTCACTCCGCCGGAGATGATCATGTTTGCGCGGCGGTCGGTAAGGAAGAGATAGCCCTGTTCATTGACGTGACCAATGTCGCCAAATGTGGCCCACCCGTTGATCGAATACGCTTCGGCTGTTTTCTTGGGGTCGTTGTGATATTCGAATCGAGGGCCGTTTTCGAAGCACACGAGTCCGTCTTGCCCGAAGCGGCACTCCTCGCCTTCGTCATTCACAATGTGAAGGACTCCCTGAGCCGCTTTGCCCACGGAGCCAGGATGCAAGAGCCATTCTGCGGATGAGATCACCGTTGCTCCGGCGCGCTCTGATCCCGTGTAGTATTCCCAAACGATTGGTCCCCACCAACTGATAATCTCATTCTTAACGTCTATTGGGCAGGGGGCTGCGGCATGAAGTACGTATTGATGACTTGATAGATCGTAGGTGCTTCGAGCGTCGAAAGGCAGAGCCAACAACCGTACGAACATGGTGGGCACCCACTGAGAGTGGGTAACTTTGTGAGTCTGAATGGCCAACAGCGCTTTTTCTGCGTCGAACTTCTGCATGATCACAGCCGTGCCGCCGTTTGCAATAGTTCTTATAACGAACCGCAGGGGCGCTGCGTGATATAGCGGCGCTGGAGACAGAAAGACGGTGTTTCGGTCGAGGTTGAAGAAAGAAAGCCAATTCCCAGCTATCGCGCGGCGCATTTGTTCATCGCCTTGCGCGTTGTGCTTGATCCCCTTGGGCTTTCCCGTTGTCCCCGAGGAATATGCAAAGTCCAACCCGAGCGGGCGACCCGGCAGATCAGGGACCGGCCCCTTCTTCTCCACGATTCCGCAGTAGTCCCAAACGTTAGTGTCTAAGGCATCCGGCGGTGCGGCATCGACGAGCGCCACAGCGAGGTCACTTCGCACCTCGGGTTCCATTTGAGAGACGAGGTCAATGAACTGCTGGCTAGTAAAGAGGACTTTGGCTCCGGAGTCCCGGATGATGTATTCGATTTCCGCCGGTGTGAGATGAGTGCTGATCGGCACGTAGTACAGGCCAGAGCGACGCGCAGCGAAGCACACCTCGATGTAGCGCAGAGAATTTCCGAGCAGCACCGCCACCACCTCACCGGGCGCAAATTTAGCAGCCAGTTCAACCGCTAAGGTGGCGGAGTGCTCGTCCAGTTCTTGAAATGTGACGCTTTCACTGGACAAGGCCAGTACGGCAGCCACTTTGTCCGGTGCTTCCTGCGCGAGTTTACGCAGAGTGTCCATGTCTCCTCCCTTGATTTGTTCTTATTCTGTCGGCGAAGCCACTTTGCGGGGGGCAATTCCGAGAAGCGATTTAGCAATCGTCATTTTCATCATTTCAACGCTGCCTTCTGCAATCATGGCGAGGCGATACAGAAAGTAGGCTTCAGAAAGTCGGTTTTCCTTGAGCGCTCCGATGCCACCTAACACTTGTATTGCTCGGTCGATGACCTTGGTAGCCATTTGTGGGCAGTACGCCTTGACCATCGCCGCCTCTTTGCGGGCGTCAGTCCCGCTATCAATCTTTTCGGCGGCTTGATAGCAGAGAAGTCTACCGGCGTTAAGTTCGATCTCGGATTCTGCGAGCATCCATTGAATCGCCTGTTGCTCGCCGAGCGGCTGGCCGAACGTTACCCGCTCTTTCGCGTAAGCAATGGCGATGTCCTGGGCTCTTTGAGCGGTGCCGACAGCACCCATGCCGATGACCGTTCGGTTTCGGTTTAGTTGATCTTGAACGTAGCGAAAGCCCTCTCCCTCATTCCCGAGAAGGTTCTTGGCCGGCACTCTACAGTTAGTGAAGTGAAGGTCGCAGATGCGACCGAGGAATGTGCCCGATGCGGCGGTTTCCTTGATGTCCCGAACGTCAACCCCTTCAGTGGGGAAATCAACCAAGAAGGTGCTTATCCCCTTGTAGCCGCTGCCGGGCGCCGTGGTCGCATACACAAGAAGGTATTTGGGGGCAGTAAAGGGATGAAAGGGGTCGGGCGTCCATCTTTTCACACCATTGATGAAGTAATAGTCACCCTCTCGGATCGCGGTGGTGGTCATCGCGGCCACGTCCGAACCGTGGTCAGGCTCGGATATGCAGATATGGTATTGTTCTCGGCCCTCGAGGATGGGATAAAGGTACTTCCGACGCTGCCATTCGGGAGCATCGTTGAGCGCAGGGTTTGGATCGAGGTATGCGGACCACAAGACGGTGTTGCCGAAAAGGACCCATGATCCCTTGAGCTGTTCAAATGCCAAGCACTTTGCCAGCGTGCCGAGCCCCTGTCCGCCAGCCTCTTTTGGAATCGCCAGGCCTCGGAAGCCGTATTCCGTGAACTTCTGCCGAAGATGGGCCACCCGGTCGGGCGGCGCGTCATATTCGGACAGAGGCCATTCCGCCTCGATCGGATCACATTCTTCGCGGACGAATTGCCGGGCTTTTTCTTGTACTTGTGCCAGTTCCGGGGAAAGCTTGAGGATCAATGTCGTCTCCAAATCATTTGCGGGAAGCTCAGGCTCGCCGCGGTTGCTGTTTGCTTTGAAGTGCCAGAGTAGATTTGGCTGGAGCAACTTGATATGGCCGTGGGCGACAAACTATATGACGTCAGCCCACACCCCTTGGTAGACGCGGTCATTGAGCAGTACTTAACCGCGCGATGGGCGTGTGCCCCATTGCCTCAAAAGCTCTTGGCGAAAGAAAGAGGGGTATGAAGCCCACGCCCCTGGGTTTTTCCAGCTGCTAGAGCATGGCTGGAGGTCCGCTATCCACGCGATTCCGTCTACCGCGGTTGCGCCCCAGCGGCTACCTGCGTGCCGGGTCTCACCACCATCGTAAAGCTACCGATCGGCCATCGCGCAGATTCGCGCTTACAGGACCTTCGTTCTGCACGGCGGCTTATCGCAGGCTCGGTGCTCCGATGCCCGCTGTGATTGCTTCTGCGCAACGGCGAAGCGCGGGTGCGATCTCGTCAGTGAGCACCTCTAGAGGAAGTTTGAACGAAGGACCGCCGCAGTTCAGCGAGTAGACCTCTCCATCGGGCAGGACTAATGGCGTGGCGATTGCATTGACATCGGGGTGCCAGTCGCCAAGTGATGCTACGAAGCCAAGCCGCTCATACTGATCGAAAGCCTGACGCAACTGCGTCACAACTGACGGCCATTGCTGTGACATGTTCACACGCAGCATGTCTAACAGTGAGCCACGGTCATCTTCAGTCAAACCTGCTAGGTACGCTCTGCCTGACGCGGAACTCGCTAAGCTTAGGCGGTCGCCCGCACCTATGCGCATCACTAAGGCGGCAGAAACTGGCCGAACCGTCTCGAGAAGAACCATTTCAAGCCTGTCTCGGGTGCCCAGATGAACCGTCACGCCGGATTCTTCCGCGAACGCCCGCATGTGGGGCCGGGCCTCTGTCCTTACGTCCAACTTCGCCAGGTATCCGCGACTGAGAGTCATGACGCCCGGACCTACGTCAAAACGCTCCGAACCCGGCATGCGCCTAACCAGCCCAGCAGAGAGCAACGTTGTGATGAGGCGAAAGGCCGTTGGCTTCGGGATCCCGGAAAAGTCAGAAACCTCTTTTAGGGTGAGCGGGTTAGCGGCATCAGCCAGGGTGCGCAATACAACTAGCCCTCTAGCCAGCGCCGAAACGGCCCCGTCTCCGGGTTCATCTATATTGGCTCGAGTGGTCGAGGTGGATCGCGAGTTCATGAAATCTTGGTTCAACATTTTCAATGAGGTGAGTGTAAACCCGATTGTTCGTTCGCGTGTTGTCAATATAATGAAATGTCATCTCATAAAAAAGGAGACAGATATGACGCTTGCGTTGACCCCCCTGAGTGCCTCCTTCGGCGCTGAAGTCGACTCTATTGATCTCTCGAGACCTTTGTCCAGCGCCGAGGTCGGGATAGTTGACGAAGCAATGGCCCGTTATGGAGTGCTTGTTTTCCGAAGCCAGAGGTTGACCCCCCATGACCAATTGCGCTTTGCGCAGTACTTCGGAAATTTGGATCTGGGTTTCAAAAAAGCTTCGAGATCCCCGAATCGGCTCGGTCAGGAGCACGTGCTGGACATCTCCAACGTGGATGAGTCGGGAAATGTGGCTGCGCGGTCCCACCGTAAGATCATCGGTAACTTGGCCAATCAACTTTGGCACAGCGACAGTTCCTTTCAGAACCCGCCCGCGCGTTATTCGATGCTTCACGCAGTGGAGCTGCCACCGTCCGGCGGCGAGACTGAGTTTGCGGATGTTTGTGAGGCCTATGACTGCTTGTCGGAGACGATGAAGCAGCAGTTGCAGGGGCTGCACGCGGAGCACTGGGCGCTTCACTCTAGATTCCTGCTCGGGGATACGGACTACACGGAGGAACAGCGGCTGGCGATCCCTCCCGTCTCTTGGCCGGTGGTGCGGGAGCACCCCATCAGCCGACGGAAGCTTCTCTTTATCGGCGCTCACGCCAGTCACATCGAAGAATTGTCCATCGCGGAAGGCAGGCTGATGTTGATGGATCTCTTGGAGCATGCTACCCAGCCCAGGTTCGTCTATCGCCACTCCTGGAAGCCGGGAGACGTCGTGATGTGGGACAACAGAAGCACCCTGCATCGTGGTCGTCCATTCAATCTCTCGGTGCGAAGAGAGTTGCGTCGCACGACTACTCTAGAAGAGTCCGCCCCATACGCTAGACAAAGCACGTAGACCCTGCGCGAGCAGCAGGGCTGAGGAGACAAAAAATGAAAGCCGCAGTAATGATGGCCGCAGTGGCGCTCTGTGCGAGCGTTAGCGCGCCGGCAGTCGCCGCCGATGGAAACTATCCGAAAGGTCCGGTCCATCTGATCGTGCCGTTCCCGCCGGGTGGCCCGACGGATACCTTGGCTCGCATCTTGGCTGAAGGGCTGCAGGACAGATGGAAGCAGCCTGTGATAGTCGAAAACAAGCCTGGCGCCGGAACGGTAATTGGCATAGATCACGTCGCCAAGGCAAAGCCCGATGGTCAGACAATAGGGATCGTGATCAGCGCATTCACCATCAATCCGTCGATTCGCAAGTCGATGCCTTACGACACGCTGCATGACTTGCAGGGAATAACCCAGCTCGCTGACTCGAGGGTGGCTCTAGTCGCGCGCGCTGATGCTCCGTTCCAAAGTGTTAGCGAATTGACTGAGCGCGCCAAGGCAAGTCCCGGCAAGCTAACGTATGCGTCCCCAGGCGCCGGGACCTCAACGCATTTGGCGGGCGAACTGTTTAAGGAAATGGCAGGAATCGACATGGTGCATGTACCATACAAAGGAAGCAGTGCGGCGCAGACAGACCTCATTGGCGGACAGGTGGATGTCATGTTCGACCTGGCGCAGTCGGCGATGCCCATGGTCAAAACCGGACGCCTCAAGTTCCTCGCATTGACCTCTGACAATCCAGACCCAGCATTTCCCGGTGTGCCAACTGTGGCCGAAAGTGTGCCGGGTTACTCCGTTGGAAGCATGTTCGGATTGGTGACTGCAGCTGCCGTGCCCCGGGAGACCGTCGACGCGATCCGTGAAGCCTCTATACGGGTTATGCAGGAGCCCAAGGCGGCCGCGGCGATGAAGGAAATGGGCCTTGTAAGCGTCGCCTCTTCTCCAGACGACTTCAAGCGCTTCTTGGGGCAGGAAATCGCGAAATGGCGTCGGGTGGTGGAAGACAACAACCTTTCGATGGAGTAACTCAGCTCAGCTCTTCACGCGCCGAGCCGACCTGCAATGGCACGCTCGGCGACGTACCCTGGGAGTAACTGTGGCGAGAGAACGGCGCTCTACCGGCGAAGCAGTGGTGACAAAGGTGGGCCGGTGAGCGGAGTCAGCAGCATGCAACGTTACCGGCGATTGGTCGCTTACTTTTTCGCGCGTTGAATTTAGATAGAGCCAACAGTTGCGCCATCAACTCGATGACGTCGGAGCAACGCGGCCACAAACCCGCATTGCATGGTTTCTTCAACAAATTCGCAGAGCAAAGCAGCAGCGGCGCAACCTCGAGATTTCGGCAAGCCCATCGCCTGTTGAATCGTCATGACGCTGCCCAGCAGAACCCGCAAGCCGCCCAGTCTTCCCGCATCTGCCTCAAGCTGCCCGCGTGTATTGGGTGAGCCTGCATCTTTCCACAGCAGTTTTGCCAGGCCGACGCAAAGAATGTGGGATTGCCGATCCGGAACGGTAGCTCCGGCATGCCTTCGGCGATTTTCACGAAGGGACTCGCCTGTCTAGGAAAAGGCGATACTCACAAGCTCACCTCGATGGAACAGCAGCGGCGCCTCGCCCATTTCAATGGCCAATTGAGTGACGCGTCCGACAGCGATGAAATGGTCGCCGGCTTCATGCACGGCTTCCAAAGAGCATTCACACCATGCAACTACCGCGTCCAGAACCGGTGCCCCTCTGAGACTTGAACGGTGCGAGACGCCGGCGAACTTGTCAGTGCCCTTTGACGCAAACTTCTTGCACAAGTCGTGCTGGTCGTCTGATAGTATGTTCACACAGAAGGTGCCAATCTGTGCGATTTGAGCCCAGCTCGTCGAGCGCCTGTCTGCAAAGAAGCCGACCAGTGGCGGGTCCAGTGAAACGGAGTTGAAGGTCCCGACTACAAATCCAACCTTCTCTCCGCTCGGTCCCGCAGCAGTGATTACACAAACGCCGGCCGGGTAATGACTGAAGACTTGGCGGAAAGAAGGTGGGTCCAGCATTGCGTCAGTGTTTATCATTGGTTACCCCTCTCGGTTAGGCTAAGGATGCCGCACAACCGTTTAGTCGGAATTCACCATTTTTTGGAACATACTGGCGAATCCAATAGACAGCCGACTCCGCGGACTAACGGATCAGAGGCGGGTCAGTGCGGCCCCTGAGGTTGGAACCCAAAGCGTTCCTGGCCAAACATCGCGTAGATGCTGTCTGTGTCCAAGCGTGTTGATTTGCAGGCAGCGTTGACCCACTTTTACGGCTGATTTGCATCTAATTCTGACCCACCTCGTGAACACTATTCTGTTCGGTACCCGTGCAGGAGACAGGAGTGATCGACGTGGCTCTTCTCAGCATTATTCGCCGTTGGCACTTGCGTGATCATGTCTCTTTACGAGAGATTGCCAAGCGACTTGGCATATCGCGCAACACGGTGCGACGCTATCTGCCCTCGGGCACCATTGAACCGACCTACAGCCGTGCGGCTGGGCCTACCGTTCTAGACGGCTATGCGGAGAAGCTTTCGGCATGGCTCAAGGCCGAGGCCAACCGCACACGCAAGCAGCGACGCTCGCTATTGCAGCTGCACCAGGATCTCTGCGCTCTAGGCTACACGGGCTCTTACGATCGTGTAGCCGCTTTCGCGCGACGATGGCGACAGGAACAACAGGAACGATCTCAGACTTCAGGACGGGGCACGTTCGTGCCATTGACGTTCGCACCAGGCGATGCCTTTCAGTTTGACTGGAGCGAGGACAGTGCGGTGATCAACGGCGAGCGCGCCAAGCTCCAGATCGCGCAGTTCAAGCTTTGCCACAGTCGCGCCTTTTTCCTGCGCGCCTATTGGCTCCTGACGCACGAGATGCTGTTTGATGCTCACCATCAGGCTTTTGTGGCGTGGGGAGGCATCCCGCGCCGAGGTATCTACGACAACATGAAGACCGCTGTGAATAGGGTCGGCCGCGGTAAGTCGCGCGAAGTCAACGCCAGATTCTCCAGCATGGTCAGCCACTATTTGTTTGATGCGCAGTTCTGCAACCCAGCATCGGGCTGGGAGAAGGGACAGATAGAGAAGAATGTGCAGGATAGTCGGCGCCGGATCTGGCAACGCCTACCCCACTTTTTGAGCTTGGAAGCGCTTAACGACTGGTTGGCCGACGAGTGCATCAGGCTGTGGCAACAGATACGCCATCCGGCATGTGACCAGAGCATCTGGCAGATATGGTTCGAGGAACGCCCATTTTTGATGCCTTTGGCCAGCCGTTCGACGGCTTTGTGGAACACACCAAGCGCGTTTCCCCCACATGCTTGATCGCTTTCGAGCGTGACCGCTATAGCGTTCCCGCTTCCTACGCCAACCTGCCCGTGAGTTTGCGAGTCTATGCGGATCGTCTCGTTGTCGTCGCCGAAGGTCACGTCATCGCGCAGCATCCTCGCCACATCAACCGGCGCCATGACCATGGCGCCACATTCTACGACTGGCGGCATTATCTCGCAGTGCTGCAACGCAAGCCTGGCGCGCTGCGCAACGGGGCGCCGTTCACCGCGCTGCCGGAAGCATTCCGCCAACTTCAGGCACTGCTTCTCCCTCACGCCGGCGGGGATAGAGAGATGGTCGAGATCCTGTCGTTGGTCTTGCTGCATGACGAGCAACTGGTCCTCGCCGCAGTGACCTTAGCGCTGGAGGCCGGTACACCATCTAAGCAAACCATTCTCAACATCTTGAGCCGATTGCTCGATGGCACACCTCTACCGCCGCTGACGGCGCCCCAAGCGCTCACGCTCACGGTCGAACCCGAGGCGAACGTCGGCCGCTACGACACCTTACGTACTCAGGAGCCACGTCATGCAGCATGAACTCATGATCGAGCGCTTGAAGGCGCTCAAGCTGCACGGTATGGCTCAAGCGCTCACCGACCTGGTGCAGCAAGACTCTCCGGCATACCAGAGTTGCTCTCCCATCTTGAGCCAGCTGCTACGGGCCGAGCTCACCGAGCGGGAGGTGCGATCTATTGCCTATCAGATGAAGGTAGCCAAGTTCCCAGCATATCGAGGCTTGCAAGGCTTTGACTTCGGATGCAGCGAAGTCAACGAAGCCCTCGTTCGGCAACTGCACCGCGGCGAGTTCATCGAACCCGCTCACAATGTCGTATTAGTTGGCGGCCCTGGCACCGGCAAAACGCATCTGGCGACGGCCTTCGCGGTTCACGCCATCGAACACCTGCGTCGCCGAGTTCGCTTCTTCTCCACGATCGAGTTGGTGAACACGTTGGAGCTCGAGAAGCTGGCCGGCAAAGCTGGACACCTCGCCCACAGGCTCATGCACTCGTTGACCCGCTTGGGCTTCTTGGACAGCCTCGATGTTAGTGATCGGGCTGCCGCATGCGCGAGAAAATAAGAAGGTTTTGCGCGTAAAAAATCACATTAATAATGCGCAAACTGATCCGAGATCTGTCGGCGCACGATGATGGCAGCAGCGTCCGAATTGATAAAAAATCAATTTAAATCAATAGGTTATGGAACCGATTTTGGCGCGGTTTTCCATTGACATGCTCTTCAAAGAGGCTAGGATAATCGGCAGAACCTCCATGAGCTGTTCGTTGACGTGTTAATCAGTCACGGAGAAGTTGAGACAGTCGCTCTCGCGTCATCAGCGCGTGCGAAGCATTGCTGAGAGGAGGTCGGCGGTCGGCGGAATGAGTGGGTCCGCCTGTTGGAGGCAGTAAGGCGCTGGATGCATGGCGCATCGTGCACCAATTCAAAACTTCAGCGAAGTCACGATCGGACCGCTCTCGCACCACGGGACCAGTGAGATCGCTTCACCCTAAAACTTTGAAGAGGAACCAGCAGTATTAAGAAAACACTGTGAGATTTCGCACAAAAGACCAGTGCTCTTGCCGGAGCTCCTGGCCTCTTGGGGTGTGCAGTTAGGTCGCCAAACCTGGGCAAATATTGCTCTCTATGCGTGGTGCTGTCAAGCGCCTGCAGGACGAATTTCGCCTCTGTCTTCCATGCAGCCTTTGCGATTTCTCCAGGAATTAAACCCGGCTTTGTGCCGGGTTGAACTTAAGCAACCTGGAGTTCGAGATGACCCGCAATGCATTGATCAGCGAGCAGCGGCTCAAGCTGATTGAAAAACGACAACTACGCCCCGGTTGGGGGGCGATGTATCAACCCAGCATGCGCGCTACGCGCGACGAGGCTCCGACACGGAGCCGTCCGACCACGTTGTACTCAGCGAAGCTGGACCGCGATCTTCAGTTCATGGCGCTTCCCGAACGGGCCGTCGCACTACTAGCGCTATACCACCCTGCGCTATTCGAACTACGCGAGCAGCACATGCTCTCACCCTTTCCCGCGCCGCATCCGCTTGCTGAGTTGCTCAACGTTCTTCCGTCGGACCTTCCTCACTTCAGTGGGACTGTTGACGTGGCCCATCGCCTCGGCAAACTCTCCGCGCACCCGGTCGTACGCCTGTCAGAGGAAAGTACGCCTGGCGGTGAGCCGGTCCGTGCCGCCTTCCCGTACCTCGGCGATCTCCTGGTCTTTCTGGAGGATGACGCGGGAAAGTACTGCGTCAACTGGACCGTCAAAAAGCACCAACGCGACTTCTCTCAGCCTTCTATGCGTGTCGTGAATCCACTGCGACGAGAGAAGGCGCGTCTCAGGGCTGAGCTCAGGCACCAGATCGAGGAGCTCTATTTTTCCGATGCTGGGATTCGGACTGTACGTGTGGCTGAATCGGACATTGATCAATACCTGATCGCAAATCTGACATGGCTGTTCGGCTGGGCAAATCATCCCGTGAGCCTCGATGAAGACGCTTATGCGCAAATATTGCGGTGCTTCCAGAGTTCGATCGGGACGCCTGTCACACCGCTGTCTCAGCTGGACTCACTCGCTAAGCGGCACGCTGTGGGACGCCATGACTGCTTGAAAGCTCTTTACTCAGCGATATGGAACCGCCAGCTGAGGGTGGATCTGTATCGTCCGATCCAGCCGGACAAGCCTCTGCGCGCTGAGCGTTCTGACGTGTTGATCGACTTTGATCACTGGTTCAAGAGGTAGAGCATGCGGGTAGGTTCCGCAGTCGTCGCTCCTGAGGGGTATTTGTGCCTTGAAGGCGGTAGGTCATACCACTTGGTACGAAATCATCGTCCAAGTGGCAGAGTCGTGTTCGCCTTCTTTATCAGCCGCCCTGAGCCGCATGTGAAACTTTATATGCTCACCAGGCCAGAGTTCGAGGCGGGACTAGCACAAGGAAGGATCCAAAGTGCATCAAATGCGATGTCGCTGCCCCCACATCTTGCTCATTTGGAGGGCATCAACTTGGAGACGCTGGATCAGCGGCGCACCCATGCTCGTGTGCCGCTCAAGGAGCATGTTGAGAGGCGACTCCTTGCCATCGATTTCCTGCTGAAGAATGAGGAGGCTGTGCTGTCCGCTCCTTCGCCGGAGCGATTCATCAGTGCTCATGCCAGAGGCTGTGGCAAGCACCCGGACCGACTAAGGCTCTGGTTCATTACATACATCACGTTTGGCAGGAACATGTGGTCTTTGCTGCCAGTTTTCTTCAGATCAGGACACTGGGATCGGACTGAGGCTGTCCACGAGGCAGGCAGCCTCGGACGTCCATCGAGCAGCCCTTCCAATCGCAGAGCAAGAAGGCTCTCCCCCGAGGTAATCGCGAAGATTGTGGACAGCTACGCGGCATACTCCGGT
The DNA here is from genome assembly GCF_042721735.1 of Achromobacter sp. NPDC058515. Taxonomy (NCBI): domain Bacteria; kingdom Pseudomonadati; phylum Pseudomonadota; class Betaproteobacteria; order Burkholderiales; family Alcaligenaceae; genus Achromobacter; species Achromobacter sp. NPDC058515. The sequence goes on along the minus strand of NZ_JBHXNI010000005.1, from coordinate 311,634 downwards.
CCCGGGCGGACCTTGCATTCCGTCTACATCGAAGCAATGGCTCGCTACTTTGGCGCAGTCGTCGAGCGAGATCCGGATGGCCGGCGCAGACTCGTCGGAGTTGACCTGCCTACGTCTGACCAGTATCGGTACTACGTTCACGAACACTATGGCCTGGCCAACGTGCAGCGAACCCTCTACGGCGAGGCTCGCTACAGACGTCGGTTTGCGGCTCACAAGGGCAAGTTTACGCAAGGGGTCGGGAACCTTTACGAGGCCGTCGAGAGCGACGGCTACTACTGCGAAGACTTGCCTAAGGGCTATGTAGATGGAAGTGCGCTTGGAGCGATCAGCGTGGTGCGCAGCATAGACACCGCATCAGGTCTGAGGCTGGGAATCGGATTTTCATATGGGTCGGAATCCAGTGAGGCCTATAACGCGATGCACTTCTGCACTGCGATTTCGAAGAAGAAATTCTGCGAATTGTTCGATATTGAAATTGCAGAGGATGATTGGCCCAACGAGGGGTTGCCTACGAGATACATCCATGATCGGGGGCCAGGTATCAAGGCCGAGCCCGGCGCTCCGCGGGCTCCGGATGCGTTAGCCATTCGGGAAATGACGCCTTCTGGTTCCGGTCAGAGTAAGGCGTTGGTTGAGTCGGCGCAGCGTCGCCGCGTGAAATTGGAGGGACCAGCGACTCGTGTCGTCAGCGATCTGTCTCCCTATCACATGGTTCGGCGAGAAATTCGGCGACTCCTCGCTGAGAACCAAAGCGCCAACACTGCAGCGAGAATGACGCCAGAGATGATACGCATGGGCGTCTTCCCCAACCCACTCGGCATCTGGAAGTTTCTTAATGATCGTGCGCGCAACGACGCGAAACCAGTGAGCTTCGCGGAGGCGGTCCGCAGATTTCTGCCCGGGACCGTCGTTCAAGTCACCAGAGACGGCGCCTGGCTGAAGGAGCAGCGGTACGGCTTGGAGCCGTTCGAGGAGGCCGGAGTCATCGATAAGGTTGTGGGAAAAGGTGTGGCCAGCTTCCCGGGATACATCTACCCGTTCTGCATGCGCGTGATCTGGATTGATGTGGAGGGTGAGCTGTTCGAGCTACGGGCAGTCTTGGCGATTCGCGACGACCCCGACTTGCTGAATCGGAGCTACAGCGACGTCGTGGAAGAGGCCGGCATTCTTAGGGTTAGAGAAGTTGAACGGCGTCAGCACCAGGAAGCCGCTCAAATTGAGCAAGTGGCGGCGTTTGCCGCGGAAACAGGCCAAAGCTGGTACTCGAGCAAGCGTAAGCCGGCACGCTCATCGACTAAGGCAAGGTCTTCAAGCGATGCCAGAGACATTCGCTACCTTGCCACAGGGAAAAAGTAATGGTTAATGGAAACGCCAGCCCATGGGCGGCTTGCTTTAAGGGCTTAGACAACCGGGACGAGGTGGAGCGGCGGGCCACCCTATTGGTTGCTCCTCGAGACGATCTGGAAGCAATCCCTCCAATGATGATTGAAGGTGAAGTTGAAGAGCTTCTCCAAAAGCTCTACGTTCCATCAGAGGCGGAGGTCGAGCTGCTGTCGCAGTTCGCCGGAGCGGCATATGCGCACTGCGTAAAAGCCTACCCGGATCGCAGGTCGTACGTGCGTCGCGCGTACGGCCCGTATTCGGAGGCTGACTTCATGAGGCCGATCTGCCTAACCGGCCCAGCCGGTGTGGGAAAGTCCGCACTCTTGCAGGCATTGAGCCGGGTTATGCCCGAGGCACGCGCGATCGATCTGGGCTCCGGTCATGCTCCTGCCAACGTAGCGTCCTCCTTGTGCATTCAGGTGAGGAACAAAGCCACGCTTGCGGAAATTATGACGCCGATTTTTGAGCTTGGTGAGGCCGCAGGCGTACCAAAAAGGGCTAGCGATATTCTGAGCCGAGCGGCCGCTGCAGCTTACAAGCACGGGGTTTGGATGCTGCAACTTGATGAGATGCAGTTCTTGACTCAGAGCGCGCGGGCTAACACCGCGGTGACGAATATGCTTTATCACGCCTGCTATCTCGGCGTACCTGTCGTGTTCGTTGCGAACTACAGCCTCTGCCGTTTGCTTCAGAAGCGTCCAGAGCAAGATACGCAACGACTGCTGAGTCGCGTCCATGTGCTTTTCCCATCCCCTCCGCATTCTGGCGCGTGGATGCGTTACCTTCGTGAAGTCGGGCGCACGCTTGCCGCGACTCTCGATGTGAACCTCGTCGGGATGGAGAGCGAACTCTACGAGAAAACCGCAGGCTTAAAGCGTTTGCTGATCGGTCTTGTCGCAGCGGCCCATGCAGTTGCGTGGTCGAGTGGAAGACGGCGCGTGAGCGAGGAGGACATTGAACAGGCCTACGAGTCTACGCTTTACGCCTCCAATCGGAAGCAGGCATACGAGATGTTGGCAGGGCCAACGCTGCGAGCACACGCGCAGTACGTTTGTCCCTTTCCGGTGGAAGCCGAAGGCGCTAGTGCTGTTGCCGATCTGCGTGCCAGCATGCGAAGCAAAGAGCTGGCTGAGCTGGTCCAGCAGGACGTGTTGCTGCCCTCGAAACGCAAGGCGGCGGCTGCTATCAAGAAGATCTCAGATCAGGCCAAAGGTGGCACCGCTGGGGCACCACAACCTCTGCATTCTGGAACCGCTGAGAAGACCGCGGTCCAGGCGCGACGCGCGGCCAAGCTGTCGGTCGACGAACTCATCCGAACGAACTCCCGCCGACGCGGCCTCTACCCCCCGGAGCGATAACGCGTGGAGCACCTATGGGTCAGACTATCTTGCCAACCTCAGCCGCGCAACGATGTGAAGTGCTCACGTGGTTGCCTGATGAGACTCTCTACAGCCTCTGCGCTCGAGATCATGCATTCTCTGGCCGCCACCCCTCTGCCAAGACGTCGCAGCGTATCTTCGGGCACCCCTATCACGGCTCAAGGCACGACATTCCTGCCAATCTGACCGCGTTTCAGCGAAACACGTTGGGCAAGTTTTCCGAGTCGGAGGAGCGACTGTGTCGAGACAGAACTGTTCTGGGTTTCTATCTGCCCTGGCAACCGCCCGGACGGGAGAGTGAAGCGTTGCATGCAATTTGCTCTGGCGCGTCCGGACGTATCAAAAGCAGTCTTGGGCTGCTTAGTAGCCGATTCGGAGCAGACCATCCCCTGAAGTTCTGCTACGCCTGCGGGCAAGAGGAGCTGGCTCAGTACGGCACGCCTTATTGGCACCGAGAGCACCAGCTTCCTGGGATTTGGTGCTGTAGCACTCACCTCTGCATGCTACAGGTGGCTCACGTTAAAGCCAACGGAATCGGTCGTTTCATGTGGATCCTGCCACCACGAGCGGTGAAATGCTCGGCTGCTGTGACGGTGTCGACGGCATGGCTAACGTTCTCTCGACTGGTTGCTGAGGCGGAGCATTTTCTAAGAGATCGTCGAGTTGATTATGGTCAGCTTCGCCGCGTCTATGGCGCCGAACTGATAAAGCACGGATACGCCAACGCGAACTCGGACATCAAAGTGCACGCGGCTGCTCGGGATTGCCTTTTCACTATGCATCTGCTGCAAAACTTGCCGGAGTTTCGGCAAATCCTCTCTTGCGAGCAAGAGTTTGAGTATCTAGTGCGGGCTGTGCTTCGCGAAGACAGGGAGAGTCGACACCCTTTGCGTCATCTCCTGTTCATTGCTTGGCTTTTTGGAACTTGGTCCCGCTTTGTTTCGAGGCTGAGCATTGATGGCCTATCGTGTTCAGTCGGAGACGTTCAGACAGACCCTCCGCTGCGAAATTCTCGACTTCATGACAGAGCGGAAGCGGTGGAGCGGGTCCGACAAGGAGGATCTGCTCGTAGAGTCGCTGCGGATCTTGGCTACAGCACTGAGACTGTGATTCGCTGGGCCGCTCGCGCGGGGATGTGCCTCTCTCGGGGCCCTGACGCTGTGCGCCGTGAACTCGCTGAGCGACTACTTGAAGGCGCACGTGCGGTTGATGTGGCCCGCGCTGCTGGGGTGCCTGTGCAGACCGTCGTGCGATTCATTCACGCACAGGTTGGACTGCGAGAAAAGTGGATTGCCGCATGCAGTGAAAGACGCTCGCGTGAAGCTCATGGCAAGTGGGAATCGCTGCTGGAGCAGTGCCCGAACTTAGGATACAGCGAACTTCGTCGGCGGGAGCCAGCCGTGTATGCGTGGCTGTACAGAAACGATCGAATCTGGCTGCAGGCATGCCAGCCGAAATGTGCGATGAATCAACGGGGCGTGGACCGGGTGAGCTGGGCGGAGCGCGACTCACTGCTTGCAAGCGAGCTTCGGGCGGCCATTGCGGCCCGTGTTGGCGTTCAAGGTGCACGAACGGCCCGTCAGGCGCTGCTCTCTCAGCTACCTAATCTGCGCAGATGGGAACGAAAACTTCACAAGCTGCCAGTCAGCCAAGATCTCTTTCGCGAATACCTTAGATCGGAAACAACAATGACTCGGAAGCATAAATGACTCGGAAGCATAAATGACCTTTGTTGTACCTTTGCCATTCCCTGATGAGTACGTCTCGGGTCACATTGCGCGGATAGTTCGCCTGAATCAGTTCCTCGATTATGGGCATCTCAGGCGTCATATCTTGCGTCAGCACAATGACCGTCGCTCACGCACCTTCAGGAACGGATGCGAATTGATTGAGCAGCAAGTGGCGTCGCCGGCCGGGAGCTATGCCGAAAGCCACAGCATGGTCCCACTCCTCGACCTCTTGGCAGTTGAGGCGGTCGTAAGTGAGGGTACAGACGCGAGAAATCGAATTACCAGGCCGTTCATTTTTTTGCCTGGAACGCGCGCGGCGACATGTCCGTGGAAATTATGTCAATTTTGCCGGCAAGAAGACATTGAGAGGTTCGACGTTGCATATTGGCATCGGGCGCATCAGCTCCCAGGTCAGGAGACATGTGCGAGGCACGGTATCCCGCTGATGCACTTCCCTCACGCAACGATCCACGAGGTTCCAAACCCAGAGGAATCGATGGGGGAATTTGCTTCCTCGGCAGTGTTGCGCGATGAGTCCTCGCCCGTTATCCAGCGGTATCTTCGCGTTTGCGCAGAGGCATTGCGGCGTCCGCAATGTTGCCGTAACAGAAATCACATCTGGCTAGCCCTTAGAGATTTCGGCGGTCCGCTTCAGACCAGGCGATATGAGCTCGGCACTCATGCGTCACTGACACGATTGGTATCGCCGCTTCTGCCTAGACACTGGATGAAGGAGCACATTTTCCGGCAAGCGGAAGGCGGCGTCATAAATGATCGCGGCTGGACGGACGGGCTACTCCTTCTCTACCTCTGCGCATTGGCGCCCAGTTTCGAAGCTGTGTGGCAGGTACTGTCCAGTGGAGACTCAACTCTAAGACGTTCGACAGAGACCTCCGAAGCCGCCCACACGACTGAACCTACGCAGGCGTAGTTTGCCGGTGATCATGCAGGTGGTGCGGCCATGAAACTGGTGGCTACCTCCGGGTGCGCAACCTAGCGGTCGCCGCTTGGTTGCGCTCTAAGAGTTAAGCCCACTACCGTGCGCAACTTGCTTGCGCTGGCTAGCCGACTCTATGCGTAACAGCCGCGCGGCGATCAGGATCAGAACGGTTCATAGTCGTCGTCTGAACGTGGCTCGTAAGGTACTCCCAGAATCCTGGCGACCTCTTCCAAGATCTGCTCGACCGTGGGAGTCGGATTCCCCGCGGCTGCCAAGTTGGCGATGACTCGGCTCACGAGCCTGTCCGCTTCCGCTTCAGACTGGTTGAAGCGCGCTTTCACTTTATCGATAGTCGCTTCGATCACGGCATCAAATTCGTCGCTGGTCACTGTCACACTCCCAGATAAGTTTGACCTGCCGCGAAGTCCGCAGCGTGGTTAGGGTAGGCGAGGTGAGCGACAGGCGGGAGAATTTTGCCGAGGCGGCCCTCGTCACCAGGCGCCTAGCATGCGCGGGAGGCGGCATATCGGTCATTTTCGGCGCGTCAAGACTGGGCGAGTGCATTCGACGTGCCATTGGCGTTGCTAAATTGACTATGGCAAATCGCGGATCAAGCGACTGTTCGACAATGCAGCTGCCGCTGCTTTCGGAGCGAGAGAAGTGCAGCCGAACGCCCAGAGCTCTATCATCCGAACCAGTTTAGGTATAGCAGCAATGGCGGGGGGTGTTCGACAGAACTGCACGACCTGAGCGCTGACCGTAATCACTGCATGACTCATTCGATCGCACCACAGATCGTGTTCTTGCCGTGAAACGCCGCAAAGCGCTGCGAGTGAACTTAGGTCTGCCTCCCGTGGCCAACGGCGAGAGCCGCGGAGTGTCAGCGCCATGCCATCGAAGGCGTCGCCGTTGTTGGCGGGGGGAGCGTAGACGCCCATGGATAGCATGTCGTATACAGGGCTCAGACGCGGTGCGACACCGGGTTCATAGAGCAGGCCGAAATTTTTAAGATGAGCATCTCCATTGCGTATGGTCGCTGCCAGGAGGTACTGCGCATAGAGCGTCGCGCAATCTCCCCGGTTTTCATCAGTCGGTGGAAGGCTCTTCAAGGCGTTGGCGACTCGCTCGATCGAGCTAGCGTATTTGTCACGCGAGGGAAGGCCCAGCAGCGAACACATGTCCTCAAACTGCAAAGTTCGGTCCTCCGCCAAGTCGAACCGTTTAACGTACAGGATCTGCGCGTCTTCGTTGAGGTGCACTTCGGCCGTTGGCAATCCCATTCGGCGCGCCACCTCCATTCCGAAGAACTCCAAGATCGTGAGTTCGGGGTGATCCTCATCGTTGAGTTTGATGATCCAACTATTGTCGCCGCTCTCCATACCGGTGTTGGGGCGACGATGTAGACACTTCGGGAATCCGCCAGATATCCCGGGCAGGCGACCAGCTGGAACCCTTTGTAGGTGGCTTCTCAGATCATCGGCGTTGCGAGGTACCTCGCCTGTTGCCCATGGCAAATCCGCCGCCGATAGGTGATGGCCGTGCGGAATGAGTGTCAGCCCTCCCACCCGCTCAACGCCTGATTCGAGAAGAAGCTGCAGTGGACAGGCTGCTGTGCTGTCTTCGCATTGAAGACGTTGCTCGAGCAGCTTCTCAAGGAAGCCTTCTGGGTGCGATACCTGGAAGATGGGAAACAGCGTACGGCTGGTCCACATGCGTTGAGTGGACGGCATGTGAATGGAGAGGCGGTGTGACTCGGAAGCGAGAGGTGCGTAGGTGAATACAAATCCCACATCGGCACGACGCTCTAGTGTTCCCAGCAACTCGCCACGAAAAAATACGTCAATGTTCATGACTTCACGATGAGCTCAAATCGTTCTCGCTCGGCTTTATGCATCGCGCACCGCTCGTTCAGCGCGCTCCAGTACTTGTCCACTGCACTCGAGCGCGAACTGCGGCAGCCACTCTTCGATTAGTCGAAACACGACAGTCGCCTGAGCGTAGTCTCTTTGGCGACTGGCCGCATCCCTTGCTGTTTGCTCGCTCAACCAAGTCTTAAACAAGCCGAACGCGCGCGGATCGACTGTAGTTAGCACCGCCATGCGACCGTCTGTGCTGATGACGGTCTGTTCAAATTTTGGTGCAGATAACAGCCAACCTAGGTCGTGGACCTCGGCTTTCCAGAAGTCATCGTCTCCTCCCAGAATCCGATCCGGCCCCTCGGGCAAATAGCCCGCGTCACGCCGTATCACCTCCACTCCAAAGCCATCGTGGTTCAGCAGCAATGAAGGTGCTCCCTCTACCCTTGCGAATGAAGGGATGCGGCGTTGGACAATGCGATGTAGGCCTTTCGGGTCGCAGGTCGCGATTCGAAGCAATGATCGGCTGTCTCTGAGTGGACCCTCTACTCCAGAGGGCATTATGGATTCCGCGAAGGTGACACTCGCAGCGTAGGCATAGGCAAACATCGCATTCGCGCCGAGGACAAGGGCGTGCTTTGCGGCCCCCGCCTTGTCGATCAAAGCCAACACTCTAGTGATGTTGGGAGGCACGATGCCGAGGCGCAGCGCACGGTTGATCCGCACTTGTCGGTCCATGTGCTCCGCTAATGCAGCGCGCCGCTCACGAACCGCGGTCGCGCGTTCCGTGTAGAGGCGGGCAATCTCCTCGGTTTGATCGTTTCGAGGGCCGAGGCTCTTGCGCTGGCGCACGCCGCCATCATAGCGAGTGCTCACCAAATACTGAGTGCCGTTCGCTTTCTCCCAGTTGAGTCGGCCGCGATACTCCTCGGCCTCCTGCACGGCGGACCGGTAGCCGGAGTAGAGCTGTTGAGCGTCAATTATCTGCTTCAACTTCCATTCGGGGACTACCTCAAAAAACAGGGGATGCATGTCGTGTTGACTCCGTCTTTTGGATGAGCCGACACTTCTTTCGAAGATTCATCCAATAGTCAAACAAAACAGGAACTTAGCGGAGTTTATGCGTTTTGAGCAAACGGTACGACCGTGAGCCGTCATGCTTGATCGGGTTGGCCCGCCGCGAACGAACATCATGGACATGGCGGCAGGCCTTTCAGGGCGGTAGCTGCTTCCGTGCTCCATCAATCGGTCCACATATATTGACGGCTAACCGTCAAACTTTGGGTGCGCAAGCCCTTGATATTTCGTTAAAAAGCGCTATGTAGTATACTGATAGTGTTGATCTTTGGAGGCCACATGCTGCTTACTCAGCGAGTGAGAAGTTCCGTCAATAGACGGAAGGGAAGCATCGTCTTTCGTGCTGATCTTGACGGCTTGGGTGGGTCAACCCAGGTGGGGGTTGCCCTTCGAGAGCTCATTCGAGAGGGCACGTTGATGCGACTCGGTGACGGGATCTACTCGAAAGCGTCTCGAGATGAGTCCGGAGTCGTGAAGCCAGCCACGAAATTTGAATCCTTGATTGATGAGTTGCTTCGGAAGTTGGGCGTCAAACCTGAGGAAGCGTGCACCGAGAACCAGGGTGTTTCTGTGCGAATCATTGTGAACGCGCAAACCCGCAGGCTTTGCCGTCATCTCACGATGGGGGGCCGCTCAGTGGAAATTGTGTCGCAAGCGGCCCTGACCAAGTCATTTAGTCCGCCGGAAGACCCCAAAGCCTTGCCTCGTCGCAACGTTGACCAATACGTGAAGGTGCTCGCCCGTGTGCACGGCCTATCTTCAGAGCGCACAGCACTGGATGGTTGGGCTGAGGCGGTCAGTCGAGCTGCTGGAGACTCCGTTCAGCTTGATAGTATCGGCCGGCTTTTGGCTAGGTTGAAGCAACAGCATGTCATTGACGGCAAACAGATGGCTTATCTCATGAATAATTACATGGATGAGAAATGCGGGGCAGCCTCTAGTGTTTGATCCATTCGGCGATTTTGAGACTGTCGGATATCTCCGCAATGTCCTTGGTCTAAGCGATTTGGATCGAGTGAAGGTGCAAGAACATTTGGCCTTCACTGGCGGCGTGGCGGAGGCGGCAAGTTATTTACAGCGTCAGGAAGAGATCACCTACGAGGATTTTTGCAAAGTTCACGAGATTCTCTTTTCCGGGTTCTATCCTTGGGCGGGGCGTGATCGACAATCGCTGGATGTGGGGCGGCGCATCAGCAAAGGCGGCCAGGTCGACTTCTGCGATTCTCTTGACTCGCGACGAGCCGTGCAACATGGGTTGCGACTCGGCAACGATCCCGATTACTTGATCCAACGACCGGGAGAGGTAATGGGCCTCTTCGCCTGGGGGCACCCATTTCTTGATGGAAACGGGCGGACCATGGTCGTGGTGCACGCAGAACTGATGGCGCGCGCAGGCGTCATGGTGAATTGGGCGGCCTCTCAAAAGGATGCATATCTGACCGCACTTAGTCATGAGCTGGACGTGCCACATGAGCGGCATCTCGATGCGTACCTCTTGCCGCTCGTACAGCCGCTGAACGCGGGATATGACTGGGTCGAGCAACTGGGTAAGCTTGCGGGCCTCGACGGAGCGGCGCACGCGACCGAGGCAGACGTCGTTTATAACGAAGCGGACCCTGTGGCTCAGCGCCGCTATGACGAGAAGGTACGTGCAAGGCAGTACACGATCCCAGACCTAGCCTCTCAGCGCAGAGCGAAACCGCGGTACTGAAGCTGCACTTCAGCGGAGAGCAGAGCCGACACGACTAGTCGGACTGCGTGAACACCCGTTCTCGCGGCTGAGGAAGGTGCAGTCTCATTCGTCGACAAGATAGCGCAATAGCCGCTGCCATCCGCCGCTCCAATACAGACTTTTGTTCAAAACTGCTCTGTGGGTGGTGGGGGCCTATTCGCAAGACAGACTTTGGTTGGGCATTTCTTATTTTGAAAAGCCCTTGTTATCAGTGGTTTACGTTGCGATGTTTTTACGGACTTTATTTCGCCACTTCAAACTTCGAAAGTGGAGAAGGGCCGTAAAGCGGCCCTTCTTTTCGCTCCGGTGTATTGAGACCGAGCTCGTACAACTTCCGCCCGGAGCCCGGCGCCATGGCGCCAACGGCCTGTGCACTGAAGGCCGTCGCGCGCAGCGTCGCCTGGGCGTTTTACAACTCCTGGATTGTAAAACGCAAACACAATTCTGATGTTGTATTCTTGTTTTACAACCTCCGTTGCGTATTTCAATTTTACTCAGTAGAATTTGTAAATCAGCAAAACAACGTGAGGCTTGTATGCCCGACTTCACCGTCCGCACGGCGGAGCAGCTGCCAGCACTGCTCCAGGGTTTTCGCAAACAGTCCGGCCTGACCCAAGCGGATACGGCTATGCGCCTGGGCGTCAGCCAGCAGGCCTTGTCTAATCTCGAGCGCCATGCCGACAAGGTCAGCGCCGACCGCCTGCTGGAGCTTCTGAGCATCCTGGGCGTCGAGCTCGTGCTGCGCAAGACCAGCGAATCGCTGTCGCCCAAGGCGTCGGCTGGCCCCAACTGGTGAGCCCATGGGTCGACGCTCACACACCCGCACCCTGAATCTCTGGATGAACGGCGAATTCGTTGGCACCTGGAGCGTGCAACCGCAAGTCGGAGAAGTCCTGCAGTATGCCGACGCCTGGGTGGCTTCCGGCCAGGGGCGCCCGCTGTCGCTGTCCCTTCCCTTCACCCCGGGCAATCCGCCGCACCGTGGCGAAGCCGTGCGCACCTACTTCGAAAACCTGCTGCCGGACAGCAAGGAAATCCGCGAGCGCGTCGCACGTCGGTACCAGGCCGGCTCGACCAACGCGTTCGCCCTGCTGGCTGAAGTCGGTCGGGACTGTGTCGGCGCGCTGCAGGTGGTGCCGGGCCCCGAGGCGCCGGACGGCGTTCAAGAGGTGAACGCGGTTCCGATGACCGACGCCGAGATTGCCCAGCTGCTTCGCAACACCCTGGCGCCAGGCCCCCTGGGCCGGAACGCTGCCGAGGATGAAGACTTCCGCATCTCTATTGCCGGAGCACAGGAAAAGTCGGCCATGCTCTGGTACGACGGGCGGTGGTGCCGGCCGCATGGCGCGACACCGACCACTCACATCTTCAAGCTGCCACTGGGCCTGGTCGCAAACATGAAGTTCGACATGAGCGATTCGGTCGAAAACGAGTGGCTGTGCTCCGAAATCCTGCGCGCCTACCAAATGCCTGTGGCGCGCACCGAGCCCCTGATGTTCGAGGACATGAAGGTGCTGGCGGTCGAGCGCTTCGACCGGATGTGGTGGGAGAACCCAGAGGGCAAGCGCTGGCTCATCCGGCTGCCGCAGGAAGACATGTGCCAGGCGACGGGAACCCCGCCGCATTTGAAGTACGAGTCCGACGGCGGGCCGGGTGTGCGCCAAATCATGAAGCTGTTGGCCACGTCGCGCGCTCCTGACCGCGACCGCCGCACGTTCTTCCAGGCCCAGGTCCTCTTCTGGATGCTGCGTGCCACGGATGGCCACGCAAAGAACTTCAGCATTTTCCTGCGCCAGGGTGGCACCTACGAACTCACCCCGCTGTACGACGTGCTTTCCGCTTACCCCGTCATCGGCAAGGGTGCGAATCAGCTGTCTCCGTACGACGCCAAGATGGCCATGGCCGTGCGCTCGAAAAACCCCCACTGGGTCATGCACGACATCCTGCGTCGGCACTGGATTGCCGTGGGCACCGAGCATGGCGTAGTGAATCACAACGGTAAGGGGGTGGAGCATGTCCTCGACGACCTGGTGGCGCGCACGCCCGGGGTCGTGAAGACCGTCCGCGCGCTACTGCCGGCTGGATTCCCCATGCACATGGCCGACTGCATCCTCAACGGCCTGCAAGAGGCCGCCGACAAACTGGCAGGTTAGCGCCAGAGGACCAGCGGGGTGGCGTAGCCCAGCATTTGAGGATGGCCGGGGGGCTCCCGACTTGGTCAGGCCCAGGTGCTTCATCGGCTTGCCACTGTCGCGCAGGATGGCCAACATTTCGTCCAGCTGGGGGTGCAGCGCGCGGCACCTTGCTGCGGCTGCCCCAGCACGGCGCCAGGATGTCGGCCTCGGCGATGATTTCCTGGATGTAGCGCTGATGATCCGGCCCGCAGACCGCCGGCACGCGCGACAGCTTGGTGATGTCCGAGTAAAGCCCCGACATTTGCGCACGGTCTGGTCGTCTTCCGTCGCGTCGGCGGTGCAGGGGTTCTTTCTTGGCAACGGTCTCACCTCGTGGGCCCGGCGCGCTACGCCGTCCACGTGCTCTCTCCGGAGGCGAACATGGCCGCTTTCGACCCGTTGCGGACATTCGACTAACGCCTGAGCTAAACCACCGCCACGAAGTGGTGGTCGACTTGGACGAATTCTTGACGCTATGCAGGAAAACCGCGCGCGCGCGCCTGATGTATGGCAGCAACAAGCTCAATGAACTTGGTCGCGACTCCGGTGACCTCGCTTTTAGACTTGTCCACGTTCACGGTGGCGGTGGACAATTTAATGTGATTAACACCCTCAGGAATCTGCGACTGCTGGACTTTCATCTCCCGCTCGGCCTCTTCGGCTACGAATTGGGGAAACTTCGATTGAAGCTCTGTTTGAAGGTGCTGGATTACGCCATAGACGTTTTCAGCAAATTCAAGTGCCTCAACCTCTCGCACAATCTTGCCTCGGTGGACCACTCTGTTACGCGTCTCAGTAATGCGTGACTCAAGCTTAAACGGGCGGCTCTGGTCAAGCATGTAGAGGAATTGAAATGCACCAAATTGGCGCTCTGACTGCGCAGCGACATTCTTCCAAGCCACCTCAACCGTTTCTTCCGGTATGCCCTTTGCCCGGGACGAGACACGGATGTAGAACTCGTACATGCGTTCTAATGCCGTGGACATAACGGCTACGACTTCGTTTGTATATCCGTCGAGCGCTGCTCGAGCGGCTGATTTGACGAGTACTTCGTATCTGCGCGCGTTGTATAGAACAACTCCATTGTGCCCTCGGTCGCAGGTGACATGAATCATGCCATTGTCATCAAGTTCACCCGCTATGGGATTGAACTTGGGCTGCCTCCCGTCCTTTGATGCCTCGTGAATGCAATCTGGGCATGCCGCGATGGTCTTCATAGATCTAAAGTTTGAGTTAAGCGGGGCCGTCAGACCTCCGCTTGAACGAAGGGTTAAGTCCCACTCGTGTAACTGTGAAAGATGCTTTTCATGTCTTGGGAACGCTCGAGAAAGGAGTGAGGATGGAAGACACGGAAGCTCGATGACGTGAGGTGCATAACAAACACCTCGAAAAAATGATGTCAGACTACAATTCCGCTTCTGAAATTTTAGTCTGACACCTTTATTTTGCATGCAGCTCTTAAGCGGCCCTGCATTCAATGCCGCGAAGAGTTTAAAGCGATCTTCTCCGAGCGCCTTGGTATCGGCTGGGCGGTTATAAAGGCAAAGTGGAATAGAACAGGGGGCATGATGGGGAAGAAGTCGAGGAAGAAGCGTGAACGTCGGGAGCTCGCCCACCCGAAGAAGGCGACAGAGTTGCTGCTCAACACAATGTATGAGTTCCGCGAGCGCTCAAAACTACAGGCGGAGGTCGACGCAGTCTTCCAGCGCGACGCTTCCGCCGTGGAGTCAGTATTGCGCAAGTACGTCCGCCTCGATGCAGCTTTAGCACTCAGCGTATCAGACATATGGCCGCCCAATGTGAGCAGCCCGGTCAAGCACCTCTTCGCCTGGGCTGTGCTTCTGGGTCTGGAGAGAGATTCGGACGGCGCGCAGTCCATACAGACCTACCAAGACTTCGCTCGCTTTCTGTCAGAGCTCCATGCGGTTTGGCCGGAGTTCCCGATGCTGGAAGACTGCTCCATTGAAGCAGATTGGGGTCAAGTTTTCGCGCCCCTGGGCGATAGCTACGTGCCGATGTTCTACGGAAGCTGCGTCGAGCGGCTTCCGGACTTCGTGCAGGCGTTTCGCATCACGCATGCCGGCAACCAGGCAGCACTGGCCGACATGGACCTGGCAGTCGCCCTGCACGCTGACCTGATCTTGGCAGCTCCGGGTCAGATCGGCGCTGTACTTCAGGAGCCTGTCCACGGCCACGTCGAGGTGCCACCCGAGGATTTCTGGGCCTTCTGCCGTGCGGCGCTCTTAAGTACAGGCATTCGAGTCGCCAAATGGCGAGCCAACGCGAGCGCCAAGCTTGTCACTTCCATGGGCGCGTACAAGGCGCCGCTAACTTGGGCGTCGTTTGGGGACGCTGTCCTCATGGGCAGAGCCCTGCCGTTCCTGGGCGTAGCGCAGGGCGAAACGTGGATTCCAGTCTCGTTGCGGAGCGGACCAGGAGTCATCATCGACCACTGGGCTGAGGTCGGGGCGCTAGGCATCACCACGCAAACCCACAAGGCTCTCGGTCGCTACATTGCCGACCGACTGAGGCATGTGGTCATCGGTCCGATGAAGCTGATGGTTAGTCGGCAAGAGTTCCCCGCCCTGACCGTCAGCTGCGCCACCACTGGAGGCTCAAAAGTACATCTGTTTTGCGCTTGTGATCATCGGTCGCTTGAGGCCGCTGGCGCCGCGGCTTCCGCGCTCTATGAAGCTCTTCGCAACGGCGGCGTCCTGAACCTGCGAATGGACGATGGACGGGGTCTAACTTTCGGCCGAGGTGAGCAGGGCAGCCCAGGGACTGACGATGTGCAGATAGTCATCGTCCTGACGCAGTCCGGTACCGGTTTCAACATGCTTGACGCGCCCAAGCGGCCCACGAAGGTCATGCCCCTGAGTGACTTGGTCAGCATCTTCGATGGCCTGGAAGACATGCGCGAGCTTGAGCAGTTCTGGAGCTTTGCGGACGTACAACGGGGAACGCTGTCGCCGTTCTCCCGCGCGCTTACTGACCTCTTCGCGACGTTCAAGGACACGCACGGTGTGCTAGTCGAGGGGGCCATCACCCCGACGATGATTGCCCTGGACCCGCATTGGGGCAGTGGGTGGCGCTTCCGCAGCTTGAGCGAGTTCTGGGCGTCGGCGCCCGAGCGCTTCCCGGATGGGTCGCCCGGATGGCACGTGAGCCGGACTGCCAAGGGGGTGGTTGAACTTCGCTCGCGTCACCATGCTGCAATGGCCTACTCCACCCAGGTCGGCTCCTGCACCGTCCAAACAACAGTGACGATGGAGTCCGGGCTGGAGGTCGAAGACGCCAAAATGGCGGACATGTTCGCGCAGATGGTCATCGATGCGCTTCATGAGTGTGCAGGCGACCTCCAGTCGGAAGCGCTATTTCAACGACAGCAGTTGGTCTTGGCGTGCCGCGTCGCAGATGAGGGGCTTGTTGACAGAGAGCAGTCCCCGGCACCTCTGGAGACCTTCGAGAAAATAGTGCTGACCGCCACCGGAAACGTGGGGAGTCCAGCTCGCGTTGAACTGAGGCTGCATGCAACTGCCATACAAGCTGGCCTGCACGGGGCGCTGAACGCAGCCTTCGAGGCCCGCTGTCTTCAAGAGACAGTTTCTGCCTGTACAGCGTCACTTGGCGTCACCGCCCCGCAGAACCTTGCAATCCGACTGGCGGCCCTCGCGGCAAGCCCCGCGCGGTACCACTTGCAGGTGGTGGAGCGGACGATAGACGTGCCCGACTTTGCCGACCCCGTCGTGCCGACGCCAACGGAGTACAAGCTCGCACGCAAAGCGCTGGCCGTGGTGATGAAGGAAAGTGGGCTCAAACCGGGTCGCTACGAGCTACAGGAGGCAAAGGTCCGTATTGACGCCGCTCGAGAGCGCCTTCGCCTCCACCTCGAAAAGCGGCTTGCACCCCTGGATAGCGAGATGCTGGTCATGGCCTGTGTCGAGCAGCACGACGGTTTACTTCTTGCCAGGCGCATCCGAGAGACCCGAGTGCATCAGAGCCGCGTCCACCAGGTCGACTACGACCGCCTGGAAGCTCTCTCCGAAGCCCGCAAGGAATTCGAAAGCTCCGCTCGGAACTACCGATATCTGCTGGAGAAGACAGTCAATTCCGCCACGAGTGGCCAGAGCCGAATCACCGCGCAACTCCTGCGAGAGCTCATCGGCGTGGTCGATTGGTACATGGTTCTTGCAGGCGCCAGCGACGTTCTGCATAATCAAGTCGATGTAGGCGGCGTCGACATCGACGATCAGTTCGTCCCCGAAGTCTTTTATTCGGAGACTTGGCAGGAACGAGAGGAAGAGTACACGCGCGAGTTAGCGCGAATCCGGCTCGGCGAGGGCATTGAGAATGCCGACTCGGTTGAAGGCGCAGCTGAGAAGCATCTAGTAAGCGAACAGCTGCAGAAGGCATTCCGGATCGACCTGGGTTTCGAACTGCAGAAGCTTTTGCAGGCACTCACGGTCCTCACCCAGCCTGCGCGCCATGGTTTGGCAGACGATCTCGCGCTGGTTTATCTGGCAGACCCTGACCGTCTCGCGCAAGCCATTGCTTCAGCGTTCGAGACAATCGCGCCAGCTGAGGCTGCTGCTGTTGTGGCGTTTTTGACGCTCTCGGGTCCGGACATCAGGAGGCTTCCCGGCCGACCAATCGACGAAACCGATGTGCCTTTCTGGGAGCACAGCAAGCGCTTACATCGCTACGCCATCCGGCCTCTTGTACCTGTTGGGAGGCAGGTAGTCTGGGGTGCTGAACACGCGAGTCGATCCCAACTTATATGGCTGTCGGCCGTGCGCGACGGCATTCTACCTGCTGACTTTCCCTGGTCGAACGTCCAGACCGCGGTCAGAGCAGTTAAGGAATCCATCGAGAAGGCGCTTGAAGACCGCACGGAAGAAATTCTCAGGCGTCATACGGCGTACGTTGAAGCCGGAGTCGACTTTTACCGTCGCTTCCGCAAAGAGGCCTTTGAGGACGTCGGAGACTATGATGTCCTCGCCTACTGGCCGCACACTAACACAGTGTTGTTCGCTGAGTGCAAGTACAACCAGACTGCGCACTCCATGAAAGATTCTCGGCGGTTGCGAGACCGCATATTCGGCGCGAGCGAGACAGATAGAAACGGCCAATACAGCCGGATTCGTGGCCGTCGGGAGTTCCTAGTCAAGAATCGTGAGCGGATGCTCGAGCTGCTGAAGTGGCCACAGCCTGAGCAAGTACCGCCGAGGGACGTGGAGGTTTATGTTAGCCGCGAGCTTCACTACTGGATGGTGCACCCTCCCTATGAGGTACCTGCCAAGTTCATTCGAGTGGACGCACTGGATGCCTGGGTAAAGAATGGGATGAGAACATACTAGGGGCCAAACAAAGGGAATCGAGCGCTTGCAAAATGGCTGCGCCCGCCAGCGCGCCGATGGGGTGGCGAGCTATGCCCTCGCAAGCGGCGAAGTTGAAATTGGCTGATACCGCAGCAGACGAGTTGCCTAATCCATGAAAAAATGGTGTCAGACTACAATTCCGCCTCCCAAATTGCGGAACTGTAGTCTGACATCTTTATATAGAAGATGATTGAATCAACCTATTGGCGCCAGGAACTGCGAGCCGAGTTGGCGTGGCTCAAGAAGCATCGCAATTACCGTAGATGGTCGGAGAAACAGCTTGTGCTGTACGAGCGGCGCCTGATGCTGGTTGCGTTTCAAGTACGCTCTCTCCTCGAGCGACCGAAGGCAAATGACCGCGCTCGTGGCGCAAGAATTCCCGTAATTCGATACAAGAAAATCGGGAGTAGGCCTTTCACTTTTATCGGGGCAGGTTTCCCTGAAGACCGATTTGACTTGAACAATCCAGAGCCATCAGAACTTGCCGTCGTTGAAGTTTGCAATCAACTTATTCACTACTACTGGATGCAAACATGGTCGGAAGGCACCGCCTTCAAGAGCATGCTCGTATTTTCTGATTTTATGCGTCACAAGTGGGCTTATGAGTTTCTAATTGAGGATCTGATAGGCTTCTTCAGTATCATTGCCAATGACACCTCAATAGTTACCAAACTAAGTTTTCACTGGAACGACAAGAAGCAGGACTATGTGACTCAATATGCACGCTAGAGATCTGTCGGCTAACAATTCGTCCGAGCCCCGGCCACTTCGCGGCTCGGCTTAATCTGGGCGTTGTTACCGTCCGCGCATGGCCGAAAGCGAGCGGTCTCCCGACGGCCGCCCCCGCCCAGGGCGGCGTTCCGGACACCCGTGTTAGACCCTTTGGGATTGCGGCATCGTCCTGTCTAAGGTGAAACGCAGGCACACCCCATCTCCCGCGCTTCGACTGCCCTAACGCCACGAACGCCAAACTCCGCGACCGACTTTGAGCCTAGTTTTCTAATCTTCGAAGTCTCACAAAATCAAGGAGTTGCAGCGACCGTCCGCGACCGACTTTATTTCTCTCTTTCACGGTGAAAACGCTCAACAAAAAGCGCTATTTTCACGCCAACTGCGCGCTTTTCACGCATTTTCCTGCGTGCAATCGGCCGGACTGAACTGCCAATCCCCTGATTTATTGGAAGTTTCTTCCCTCCGCCAATCTGGCACGGTGTTTGCATTGATTACAAGGCCACGGTCCGCGTGGCCTTGTATCACTACACCAGAGTCAGACAGATGCGCTCCTTGAGAATTATTTGTCCGAATGGACACCTGGGCTTCGCGCCCTTGCGTACCGAGAGTTTCCAGGCCGGCGTGCGTGGGCAGCCCGATTACATTGCCGCCGATTCGGGCAGCGACGATGTCGGCCCCGTGCCCCTGGGCTCCGACACCTCCACCAGCCCCGAAGCTTGGCAGCGCCACGACCTGGAGCAGATGCTGCTGGCCGCGCGCGCGCAGGGCGTGCCGATGATCATCGGGTCCGCCGGCGACACCGGCTCGAACAGCCGGGTTGACCTGTACGTCCGCATCATCAAGGAACTGGCGAAGCAGCATGGCCTGAAGCCTTTCAAGATCGGCTACTTCTATTCCGAAGTCGACCCGGAGTTCGTGCGCGGCAAGATGCGCGCCGGCGCCGCCATTGCCGGCCTGGACGGCTATGCCGATCTGGTCGAAGCGGAGCTGGACGCCACGGACCGCATCGTGGCGGTGGCGGGCGTGCAGCCCTACCTGAAACTGCTGGAGGCCGGCGCCGATGTGATCATCGGCGGGCGCAGCTCGGATGCGGCGGTCTTCGCCGCCCCGGCGCTGCACCACGGCTTTGCGGCCGACCAGGCCTACTACCTTGGAAAGGTCCTGGAGTGCGCGTCGTTCTGCGCCGAGCCCTACGGCGGCAAGGAGACCGTGCTGGGCGAGATCAGCCATGAAGACGTGCGGGTCACGGCCATGCATCCCGATCAGCGCTGCACCATCGCGTCGGTGGCAGGCCACGCAATGTATGAGCGCTCCAATCCCTACGAGGAGTTCTTCGCGGGCGGCAAGCTCGACATGAGCGAATGCCGCTATGAGCAGATCAGCGAGAAGACCACCCGCATTACCGGGTCGCGCTTCGTGCCCGCCGGCAAGATCACCGTGAAGCTCGAAGGCTCAGGCAAGGTGGGCGAACGCTACATCGGCCTGTGCGGCATCCGCGATCCGTACACGATCGCCAATGTGGACCGCGTCATCGGTTGGGCGCGCGAGAAGGTGCGCGAGCGCTTCGGCGATGGCGGCTACGAGCTGCATTACAAGGTCTATGGCCGCGACGGCGTGATGGGCGAGCTGGAGCCGCTGCGGGACCAGCCGGGCCATGAACTGTGCGTGATGGTGCAGGGCGTGGCGCCCACGGCCGAGATGGCCGAAGAGTTGACCCTTATCGGCCTGCGCCAGATGTTCTATGCGCGC
This sequence comes from Achromobacter sp. NPDC058515, assembly GCF_042721735.1. Lineage (NCBI taxonomy): Bacteria > Pseudomonadati > Pseudomonadota > Betaproteobacteria > Burkholderiales > Alcaligenaceae > Achromobacter > Achromobacter sp. NPDC058515. Next base: position 291,501 of record NZ_JBHXNI010000005.1, on the reverse strand, counting down.
CTGCCCGATGTGAAGGGCACGGCGGGTTCGGTGGCCTTTCCGCTGGACGAGGTGGTGCGCGTGAGCGCCGCCTACCGCTGGACGCTGAATCACACCATTCCCGTGGACGATGTGTTCGAACTGTTCCAAACCCACATGACCGAGGCCTGAGAGCATGAACACCCGCAAACTGAGCGAACTCGCCAAGACCATACGCAGCAAGAACGCGGGCGTGAACAAGATCACGTTCGACATCATCTTCCGCGACCGCGACACCTATGACGCCGTCAGGCGTTCGCGCGCGCTGACGCGCGACGCCATGGCCGCGCTATACCGGATCGACCAGGAGCGCATCTCCGACTTTGTGGAATACGATCCCGGCCTGGCGATCAAGTTCACGATCTACCGCCTGCGGCCCAGCGGCTCGGCCGGCGACGGAGACATCTTCGGCGCGCAGCAGTATGCGCCGCTGCTGGATCTGCCCGTGGCGCTTTAAGCGGATGCGCCGGCCGCGCCTGCAGGGCGCGGCCGGCCTACAAGACAAGGGGAAAACACATGAAAAACCTGATTCGCGGCATGGCGCTGCTGGCTTGCGCCCTGGCGGGTCCGGCGGCCGCGCAGAGCGCGGTGCCCAAGCAGATCAAGATCGTCGTGCCGTTCTCGGCCGGCGCCAGCAACGATGCGATCGCGCGCGCCATTGCGCCGCAATTGGCCGAACGGCTCAAGACCATCGTCATCGTCGAGAACCGCGTCGGCGCGGCGGGCGTGATTGGTTCGGAGTATGTGGCGAAGTCGGCCAAGGATGGCGCCACGCTGCTGCTGACCTCGTCTTCGTTCCTCACGTCGGCGGCCACGCAGCCGCGCATGCCCTACGATCCGGTCCAGAGCTTCGCGCCGGTCGCCATGGTGGGCCAGGGTCCGCTGGTGCTGGCGGTCTCCGGCGCCAAGCCGTATGCCGATCTGCCGGCCTTGCTGAATGCCGCGCGCGCCAGGCCCGAGGCGCTGAACTATGGCACGGCCGGCATTGGTTCGCTGGCGCATCTGGCCACGGCGATGATGAACGAGGCGGCCAAGGTCGCCATGACCCATGTGCCCTACAAGGGCGCCGCCAATGCGGCGTCGGACCTGGCCGGCGGACAGATCGACCTGATGCTGGCCAACTACAGTTCCCTTGCGCCGCTGGTGCAGGGCGGCAAGGTGAGGCTGGTCGCCACGACCGCGCCTGGCGCGCATCCGGCCTTTCCGGCATTGCCGCCCGCCGCCAGCGTGCTGCCCGGCTATGCCGTCGAGATCTGGGTGGGCGTGTTCGCGCCGGCGGGGACGCCGCAAGACCTGATCGATACCTACAACGACGCGATCAACCGCATCGCGAAATCAAAGGAGACCACCGCGCTCCTGGACATGGACGGCACGGCGCCGGCCGCGCTGAGCAGCGCGGACTTCGGCCGCCGCGTGGCCGACGACCTTGCGCAATGGCGCACGGTCGCGCAAAGCCATCACATCAGCGTGGAATAAGCGGCTTCAAGCCCACTCGCGCCGATCCAGGCCGGCTGGGCTCATTTCAGGCCGGGTCGTCGCTTTGGATCAATCCAAGCTTGGCCATCTGGTGCCGCAACGCATGGCGCGACAGCCCCAGCGACCCGGCGGCGCGGCCGGCGTTGCCCGCGGCGGCGGCCAGCGCCGTTTCTATCATGTCGCGCTGGAAATGGGCGGTGCGCTCCGCATACCCGCCCGTTTCCGGCATGGGCGTGCCCCTCACGATGCGCGCGGGCAGATGCTCCAGGCCCACGGTATCCCCGGACTCCAGGATGCAGATGCGCTCCAGCAGGTTGCCCAGCTCGCGCACATTGCCTGGCCAGGCATAGCGCCGGAAGGCCTGTTCGACCGCGGGGGCGATGCGCTTGAAGCCGCTGGCGTGGGTGCGGTTGAAGCGCGCCAGGAAGCGTTCGGCCAGCACGAAGACGTCATCGCCGCGCTCGCGCAGCGGCGGCAGATTGATCGATACGACTTGCAGCCGGTAGTAGAGATCGTCGCGGAATTTGCCGGCATTGACCTCGCCCAGCAGAATCTTGTTGGTGGCGGCGATGAAGCGCACATCGGTGGACAACTCGCGCACGGCGCCTATGCGCCGGAACCGCCTGCTGTCCAGCAGGGTCAGGATCTTGGCCTGCATCATGGGCTCCAGTTCGCGCACCTCGTCGAGGAACACGCTGCCGCCATGCGCGATCTCCAATAGTCCTTCCTTGCGCGTCACCGCGCCCGTGAACGCGCCGCGTTCATGGCCGAACAGTTCCGATTCCAGCAGATTGCCGGGAATGGCCGCGCAATTGATCTCGGTGAAGCCTTTCTCGGCCCGGCTGGAGTGATCGTGCAGGGCCCGGGCCACCAGTCCCTTGCCGGTGCCGGTCTCGCCATAGATCAGCACGGTGCTGGCGCGGCTGCGCGCCACGCGCAGCACCAGGTCGCGCAGGGCGATGATGGACGGGTGATCGCCAACTATGGTTTCGGCCAGGGGGGAAGTCATCGGATGGAAAAAGAGGGCTGCATCTGTGCGGCATTATCCGGACCGCGTGTCCAGGGCTCCATTCCGGCATACCCCTAGGGCGCAGGCGGCAGGGACGCCGCCCGGATGGCGGCGATTCACGTTTTGCGTAAACGTTATCTCTGCTTATGGAGTAAACCCTAGTACATTTCCTTGGATCAACGTAGCAGAATTGTAGAAACGTTTTCACAATAACGAGTCCCCGCCCAGGGCAGACCATCCAAGGAGACTAAATGAAGCACGTTCTATTGCCGATGCTGCTGTCGGCCGTCCTTGCCGCGCCGGCGGTCCAGGCGCAAGACTATCCAAATCGCCCCGTCCGCATGCTGTTGCCCTTCTCCGCCGGAGGCGGCGGGGATACGCTGGGCCGGATCCTGGCGGAGCGGTTCGCCGCGGAGCTCAAGCAGCCCGTCATCGTGGAGAACAAGCCGGGCGCCGGCGGAACGATAGGCATCCAGTCGGTTGCCCGATCCACGCCCGATGGCTACACCATCACCATCGGCGGCATGTCGACGCACGTGCTCTCTCCTTCGGTCTACAGCAATCTGCCGTACGACCCGGTCAAGGACTTCGTTTCCATCGGCGCGATTGGCACGTCCTCGATCCTGGTGGTCGCCGCCAACGATTTTCCCGCCAATGACATCGCCGGCTTGAGAGCCTTGGCGTCCTCGCGCAAGGAGCCCATCCAATACGGCAGCTGGGGCATGGGGTCGACTGGCCATTTCTGCGGCGAAGTGCTGGTGCAGAAGGGCAATCTCAAGCTGCAGCATGTGCCCTACAAGGGGACGACGCAGGTCATCACGGATGTGATCGGCGGCCACGTCGACGTGGGGTTTGTCGACATGGCCACGGCCACGCCCATGGTCACGCAGGGCAAGGTCAAGGCGCTTGCGGTCTGTACCCAGCGCTCGCCGAGCGTGCCCGACGTGCGCAGCTACAAGGAGCAGGGGGTCGACTTCGATCGCGAGCTCAATTGGGCGATGTACGTCCCCGCCGGAACGCCAAAGCCGGTCGTGGCGAAGCTGTCGTCGATGCTGGAGAAGACTCTGGCTGAACCCGCGGTCGTGGAGAAGCTGCTGGGCCTGGGAATTACCGCGCACTACATCGCCGGCCCCACGCACGAGAAGGCCAACGAGGCGGATATCAAGGCCTGGAAGGCCGTGGCGCAAGAGGCCGGAATCAAGCCTCAATAATCCGTGTTCCAGTTGCCGGGCGTCCGGAAACACCGGGCGCCCGGCTTGCATCCCGAGGTTCATATGAAATTGTTGGAAGGCAAGGTCGCCATCATTTCCGGCGCTTCTCACCCGAAAGGGATCGGCAAGGCCACGGCGCGGATCTTTGTCGAGCATGGCGCGCGCGTCGCCATTCTTGACCTGGACGAACCCCTGGCGCAAGAGGCGGCCAGAGAGATCGATCCCGACCCCGCGCGGGTGCTTGCGCTGCGCTGCGACGTGAGCGACATGGCGCAGTGCAGCGCCGCCGTGAACCAGGTCGCCGAGTGGTCGTCCGGCCAGATCGACATCCTGGTGAACAACGCGGCGATCACTCAGAAGGCCGCTTTTCAGGAGATATCGGAGGCGGACTTCAACCGGGTCGCGAGCGTCAATTTCAACGGCGTGTTCTTTCTCTCGAAAGCCGTCATGCCGTTCATGATTGCGCGGTCCTCAGGCAGCATCGTCTGCATTTCCTCCTTGTCGGCCCAGAATGGGGGCGGCATCTTCGGGGGCGCGCATTACTGCGGCGCCAAGGCCGGCGTGCTGGGCATGATGCGGGCAATGGCCAAGGAGTTCGGCCCCAGCGGCATCCGGGTCAACGCCATCGCGCCGGGCCTGATCACCACGGATTTCTCGCGCACCGGCCGGTCCGATGAAAGCAAGGACGAAGCCGCGCGGGACTGGCCCTTGAAGCGCGCGGGCAGGCCGCAAGAAATCGCGAACGGCTGCCTGTTCCTGGCCAGCGAGCTGAGCAGCTATGTCACCGGAACGACGCTCGACATCAACGGCGGCGCGTCGATGAACTGAATCGATTCGACCTGATCCGATATGCAAAACCTGGGAGCAAAGATGAAGCTGGCTGGAAGAGTTGCGGTGGTTACCGGCGCGGGCACGTTCAAGAAGCCGTTCACGCAGGCCGACCAGGTCGGCAATGGGGCGGCCTGCGCGATCACGTTCGCGCGCGAGGGAGCCGTGGTGATCTGCACCGATCGCGACCTGTCGGCAGCCCAGGAAACGGCCGAGCTGATCAAGGCGGAGGGCGGAAGCGCGCACGCCTACGAGCTGGACGTCACGCAATCGGCCCAGGTGAACCGCGTAATCGAAGAGGTGGCGCAAGCCTTCGGCGGCATCGATGTGCTGCATAACAACGTCGGGATCGAGGTGCAGGGGGATCTGCTCGCGGTCGACGATGATCAATGGGACAAGGTGATGGAGGTCAATGTCAGGGGCGCCATGGCGGCATCCCGAGCTGTCCTGCCCTACATGCAGCGGCAAAAGCGCGGGTCCATCATCAATGTTTCGTCCACCGCGAGCCTGAAGTGGAGTCCCATGCAGTTCCTGTCGTACAGCACCGCCAAGGCGGGCCTGAACCACATGACCAAAGTGATTGCGCGGCAGTATGCGGCGGACCAGGTCCGCTGCAATTGCATCGTTCCAGGAATGATCCGCACGCCCCACGCGGATGCGCTCTACGCGAGCGAGGCCGAAGCCGCCGTAGGCCACAAATTCAGGGACTCGCGCTGCCCCATGGGCCGCCAGGGTTCGCCCTGGGATATCGCGAATGCGGCCCTTTTCCTGGCGGCCGACGATTCCTCTTACGTGACCGGATTGCTGCTCGTGGTGGATGGAGGGGCGAGCCTTTAGGCGGCGCGGGCATCCACCCTGCTCAGTGCGTTCCCGTCTCTTGCATCAACAGTCCGTGGATGTACTTGCCGGCCTCGACGATGTCGTCGCGAATGGCCTGCGCCACGCCCGGGGCGTCGCGCGCCGCCAGCGCCTGCACGGCGGCGGCGTGGTGGTCCGTCGCCTTCAGGTGCGGGACGTACTCGGGCAGCACCATGTTCAGCACCGGCCCGCAGCGCAGCCACAAGGTCTCGATGCTGTCCTGGATGACATCCAGTCCGCTCAAGGCATACAGATGGAAGTGAAAGCGCCGGTGCACGTCCAGGTAGCCCTGGCGCGGCTCGGCGTCGATAAGCTGCGCCATCCCGGCATGCAGGCCGCGTAGCGTCTGCACATCCGCGTCCGTGGCATGCGCCACGGCTTCGAATGCCGCGCGGGACTCGATCTCGGCGCGCATGATCACCAGCTGCTGGAAGATGCGCGCATCCACATGCGGCACGATCGCGCCTCCGCCTTGGCCGCCGGTGCCGCGTTCGAGCACCCGTTCGGCAATCAGGCGGTTCACGGCGTCGCGCACCGGCGTCAGGCTGATGCCCAGCTCGGCCGCGACCTCGCGCAGCACGATCCGGTGTCCCGGCGCGTAGCGCCCATTCAGCAAGGCCTCCCGCAGCGCCGCATAGGCGCGGTCCCACAGGGTCTCGCGCTCCAGGGGGCGCAGGATCGCCGTGCGGACATCGGTGGGGGCACCAGGCGAACTGGAAAAATCGGGCACAGAACATCCTCTACAGATAAGACCGCTGACCCCGCATTCTCGCATTTGCGTGCTGGGGCCGTAGGATAAATAGCCATTGTTATTCGTTATAACGAATGATAGAGTACCGCAAAATTACCTAAAACGGCCCTGAGAGGCGGTTCTCGAAGCGTCCTCATGGCGACTTTCGGAGGAGACCGAAAATGTCCGTTCTGTCCAAGCTCATCCTGGGCGCTGCCGCCCTGGCCTGCAGCATCCCGCTGGCGCATGCCGCGGACAAGACGTACCCCGCGCGCGAGATCCGGTTCATCGTGCCCTGGAATGCGGGGGGCTCCAACGACATCGCCGCGCGGATGCTGCAGCAGCTGATCAGCGAACAGGGCGTGAACGTGGTGGTGGAGAACGCGCCCGGCGCCACCGGCGCCATCGGCATGACCAAAGTGGCCAACGCCGACCGGGACGGCTATGTGGTGGGCATGGGCACCAGCTCGACGCTGGCGCAGATCGCGCAGAACATCACGCCGCTGAAGAACGAGCAGTTCTCGCACATCGCCCGGGTGTCCACCGACCCCTTGATGCTGCTGGTGCCGGCCGACGGCCCGGACACCCTGGAAGCGTTCCTGGCCGAGATGAAGAAGAACCCGGGCAAAGTGTCCATCGGCACGCCCGGCAACAATAACCTCAATCACATCTTTGCCGAGATGACGGCGCGCGCGGCCGGCACGGACTACGTGAACGTTCCGTACCCCGGCGGCTCGCGCGTCATCGCCGACCTGTCGGGCAAGCAGATCAGCGCGGGGGTGCTCAAGCCCTCGGAGAGCAAGGCCCAGATCGACGCCAAGTACGTCAAGCCGATCGGCGTCTTCGCCAACGAGCGGCTGGCGCTGTATCCCGATGTGCCGACGTTCAAGGAAAAGGGCTACGACGTCTTTCCCTATGGCCCCCTGGTGCAGATGGCCTACGTGGTGGCGCCCGCCGGCATTCCCGATGACGTGCGCAAGCGCCTTATCGAGATCTTCGACAAGGCCATACGCAGCGACAAGTTCAAGGCCTTCGCGGCGCAGAACGGCTTCCTGGTCGACGACCTGACGGGCCAGGCGCTGGACAAGGAAGTGCAGAACGTCCAGGCCACCCTGAACGATGTCGCCAAAAGAGTTTTCGTTTCCGCGAAATAAACCGCCTCCAAGGGAGCAATACGTTGAGCCAGATAAAGAAAGTCACCTGCCACGTCGTGAGCGCACCGGTAGAACGGCCATTCACTTCCTCGCGCGGCTGGCTGTACAAGCAGCGCGGGTCGTGCATCGTAGAGATCGAGACCGCCGATGGCGTGGTGGGCTGGGGAGAGTGCTACGGCCCCTCGCAAGTGGCGCGCGCCTACATCGAATCGCAGTACGGCCCGCGCATCATCGGCCGCGATCCCTTCGATGTCGAGGTCATCTGGGAAGACCTCTACAACCGCATCAAGGACTACGGCAACAAGGGCATGGCCATCTCGGCCTTGAGCGGGATCGACATCGCGCTGTGGGACATCATCGGAAAAATCTGCGGCAAGCCCATACACAAGCTGATCGGCGGGGCCCATCGGACGGAAGTGCATTCCTACGCCACCGGCCTGTACTTCATCGACATGGACAGGCTGATCGAAGAGGCGGTCGAGGAAGCCCAGGGCTATGTGGCCGAAGGCTTTACCGCGATCAAGATGAAAATCGGCCTGGGTTCGCCCAAGCTCGACCTGGAGCGGGTGCGGGCGGTGCGCGAGGCAGTGGGCGCAGACGTGCGCCTGATGGTGGACGCCAACCACTGCTTTACCGTGCCGGCCGCCATACGGCTGGGCCGGGAGCTGGAGAAGCTGGACGTCGAATGGTTTGAAGAACCGATCTCGCCCGAGGACCTGGACGGCTATGTCGAGGTGACACGCGCCCTGGACATGGCCGTGGCGGGAGGGGAGAACGAATTCACCCGATGGGGCTTTCGCGACATCGTCGCGCGCAAGGCCATGGACATCGTCCAGCCCGACGTGTGCGCGGCCGGCGGCATCAGCGAGTGCCGCAAGATCGCGACGCTGGCGGCGGCCCATGGGGTCGAGTGCGTGCCGCATGCCTGGGGGTCGGCCATCGGGCTGGCCGCCACCCTGCATTTCCTGGCGGCCCTGCCGGACCAGCCGCCCAGCTTCCGTCCCATGCCGCCGCTGCTGGAGTTCGAGCAGTGCGAAAACCCTTTCCGCGATCTGCTGACCGTCGATCCGATCGTGCAGAACCGGGGCGTGGTCCAGATTCCGACCGGCGCCGGGCTGGGCATCGAGATCAAGCGCGATGTGATCGATCGCTACCGGGTCGCCTGACGCATGCGCTTTGTCACCTTCCATGGCCGCGATGGCCAACTACGTCCCGGCTTTCTGTCGGCGGATGGGCGCGAGGTCGTGGATGCCCTCCATGCCGACGGGCCCGAGTGGGCCAGGCGCCTGCCGCCGTCCCTGCTTGAATGGGTAAGCATGGATCTGCCGGCGATTGCGGCCAGGCTGGCGGACAGCGCCTATCCGCGGACTACGCGATTGCCGGCCGAAGAGGTCCGCCTGGCAGCGCCGCTGCCGCGGCCCGGCAAGGTCGTGGGCGCGGCCTTCAACTTCCACGATGCGCTGCGCGAGCGGGGCATGGCGCCGCCCGCCGAGCCGGTTCTGTTCATCAAGTCCGGACGTACCGTCATCGGCCCCGGCGTCGCGGTGCGCCTGCATCGCGACGCGGGCAACGTGACCTACGAGGCGGAGCTGGGCGTGGTGATCGGCCGTCCCGCCCTGCGCGTGGCGCGCGAGGACGCCATGAACCATGTCGCGGGCTACGTCATTGTCAACGACGTGAGCGCCACGGACATGGTGCGCGCGGACAAGGGGTTTGTCCGGGGCAAGAACCAGCCGACGTTCTGCCCCTTGGGGCCGTGGCTGGCCACGCCCGACGAGTTGGCCGACCCGCACGCCGTGCCCATCACGCTGCATCTGGATGGCGTCCTGCGCCAGCGGGGCTCGACCGCCGACCTGGTGTTCGATATCCCCGCCCTGATTGCCCATGCGTCGGCGCAAATGCCGCTGGATCCGGGCGACATCATCGCCACGGGCACCCCGGCAGGCGTGGCCGCCTCGCATGATCCGCCCGCGTGGCTGCGGCCCGGAGCCGTCATGCGCGTGGCGCTGCCCGGCCTGGGAACGTTGACCACCCCCGTCATAGAGGATCACTAAACGATGTCCGCCTTGCCTGTTGTTGCATTGACCTCCCCTATCCACCCCGAGGCTCACGCCAGACTGGCCTCGGCCTGCGAAGTGCATGTGGCGGCGGACGGCAGCGCCGATTCCCTGCGCGCCGTCGTGCGCGAGGCGCAGGGCCTGATCGTCCGCAACCATCTGCCCGAGGACATCTTCGATCATGCGCCGCGGCTGCGAGCCGTCGTGCGGCATGGCGTCGGACTGGACATGATTCCGGTGGAGCGGGCCACCGGGCGCGGCATCGCCGTCGCCAACCTGCCGGGCTCCAACACCACCGCGGTGGTGGAGTACTGCCTGGGCGCCATGCTGCATCTGCGGCGGGGCCTGGCCGACATGGACGCAGTCTTGCGCGCGCAAGGGTGGGCGCCGGCGCGTTCGATGGCGGATAGCGGCACGGAGCTGCGCGGCACGACCTGCGGCATCGTGGGCGTCGGGACCATAGGCGCGCAGCTGGCAAGCCTGGCCCAGGCCCTGGGGATGCGCACCGTGGGACTCACGCGCCGGCCCGACGCGCTGCCCGCCGGCGTGCAGGCGGTGGACAAGGCGGCCCTGATGCGCGAGTCGGACGTGATCGTACTGTGCTGCCCGCTGACGCCGCAGACGCGGGGCCTGATCGACGCCGCCGCGCTCGCGCTGGCCAAACCCACTGCAATCCTGATCAACGTGGCGCGCGGTCCCGTGGTGGATACGGCGGCCCTGGCCGACGCCCTGGCGCGCCAAGCCTTGGGCGGCGCGGCGCTGGACGTGCATGACGTGCAGCCCCTGCCCGAGGATGCCGCCATCCGGCGCGCGCCGCGCGTGCTGCTGACCCCGCACGTTGCCGGCAGCACCGCCACCAGCATGCGCCGCATGAGCGCCGGCGCCGTGGACGACATGCTGCGCCTGCTGCGCGGCGAGGCCCCCTCTCATCCCGTCAATACTTTCTGAACCCTGTTCCTGGAGCCGTCATGAAAATAGTAGATATCAAGGCCGTCCCCATCTCGTTTCCCGTTCCGGAGAATCGGTCCGTGCGCCTGGGCATCGGCCGCAGCGTCAAGCGGGACGCGGTGCTGGTGCGCGTAACGACCGACGAAGGCATCTCGGGCTGGGGCGAGGCGCATCACGGCCGCTGTCCGGGCGCCGTCGCGCGGCTGATCGACACCACATTGCGCGAACTGGTGGTGGGCATGGATGCGCTGGACAATGTCGGCGTGACGGCCCGCGTGCTGAAGATGCAATTCGCCAGCCATGGCATGGGCGCGGCGGCGGCGCTGGCGTTGAGCGGCCTGGATCTGGCGCTGTGGGACATCCGCTCGCAGGCGACGCAGTGGCCGCTGTACCGCCTGCTGGGCGGCTCCAGCAAACCCATCAAGGCGTATGCCGGCGGGATAGCGCTGGGCTGGCAGCCGCCGGAAGAGCTGGCCGACGAGGCGCGCGGGCTGGTCGAGCAGGGCTACCGGGCCGTAAAGCTGCGCGTGGGCGACGGGCCGCGCCGCGACGTGGCGCGGGTGCAGGCGGTGCGCAAGGCGCTGGGCGATGACGTCGATATTCTGGTGGACGCCAATACGGGCTACAGCCTGGACGACGTGCGCCGGGTGATGCCGGCCTTCGAGGCGCTGGGCGTGGGCTGGCTGGAAGAGCCGTTTCCCGCGCACGATCACGACGCTTACGCGCGGGCGGCGCGGCTGGGCCGGGTGCCGCTGGCGGCGGGCGAGAACCATTACACGCGCTACGAGTTCGGGCCGTTGCTGCAGGCGGGCAACGTCACGTTCATACAGCCCGATCTGTCCAAGACGGGCGGCGTGACGGAGGCCATGCGGATTGCGGGCATGGCGGCCGCGCTGAAGCTGAGCGTCAATCCGCATACTTCGGCCACCGCCATCAACATGGCGACGAGCATTCACTACCTGTGCGCCGTCGACAACCCCGGCTATTTCGAGGCCGACGTGACGGTGCTGAATCCGTTCAGGGATCAGATGGCCGACCGGCTGCCCTATGCCCTTGATGCGGACGGCTGCGTGCAGCCGCTGGATGGCGTGGGAATCGGTCTGCGGATAGACGAGGATTTCATCGCTGCTCATCCGCTGATAGAAGGGCCTTGCTACGTCTGACGGCGCGCGCTGCTACATGCGCGCCGGCGCGATGGCCGCGCGCGGGCGCAGCGTCGCCATGATCAGGTAAACGCTGCCGCCGATGCCTACGCCGAAGAACCAGCCGTACGTGTTCCACCAGGCGGGCAGCAGGCGGGTGAAGTTGGGCAGGAATGTCGAGAACAGGCTGCCGGCCGCCGCGGCAACCAGCGCGTTGGCATTCCAGCCGCCTTCGTAGCGGTACTCGCCGTGCTCCTGGTAGAGCGCGGCCACATTGATGTTGCCCTTGGCCACCAGGTAGTAGTCGACCAGGATGATCCCCAGCATCGGCCCCATGGTGGCGCCGATGGCATTGACGAAGTTGGCGGCGTTGCCTTCCCACGGGGCGAACGGATAGAGCGCCAGGGCAATCACTGCGGCGATGTAGCCGCCCTTCTTGAAGCTGATCTGCCTGGGGAACACGTTTGAGATGTCGAACGCCGCCGAGACGAAGTTCGCCACTACGTTGATGCCCAGCGTGGCGACGGCAAACGTCAGCGCGGCAATGAGGCCGAGCACCCAGCTGTCGAACTTGGCGGAGATCTGTTCCGGGTGCAGCAGCACTTCGCCATACACCTTGAAGGCGGCGATGGTGGTGATGCCCGCGACCAGCGAGAAGGCGATCAGGTTGACCGGCAGGCCCCAGAGGTTGCCTTTCTTCACGGCGTCCTTGTTCCTGGCATAGCGCGAGAAATCGCAGAAGTTGAGGTACAGCGCGGCGAAATAGGTGATCCAGGTTGCAGCGACCGCGGTCAGGGCCCAGAACGAACCCGGTTCGCCGCTGACGCCGGCGTCCTTGGTTTTTTCGAGCAGCACATTCATCGGAATGCCATGGTCGAAGGAAAAGCCGCCTGCCTTGACGCACAGGCCGACAGCCAGGATCAGCATCGCGATCCACACGGCGGGACCGGCCCAGTCCTGGAACCTGCGCACGGTCTCCATGCCCTTCTGGATGATGAGCAGCTGCAGCGCCCAGATGACCACGTAGCAGATGACCTCCAGCCCCGAGTGGCCGAAGAGGTGCGTGCCTTTGTGCAGCGCCATCAGGCTGTCGCTGCGGATCAGCAGCGCGACCATCGCGCCTGAGGCCGCCGCCGTTTGCGCGCCATACCAGAAGCAGGCCACGACGGCCCGGACCAGCGCCGCCAGATTGGCGCCCCAGACGCCAAAGGACGCGCGCGCCAGCACCGGAAACGGCACGCCCGTCTTTTCGCCGGCGTAGCCGATGAGGTTCATCAGAAAGAAGATCGCCAGCGAACCGAGCCCGATGGCGATCAGGAAGTTGGTGAAGCTGCCGCACAGCAGGAACAGGCTGGCGGCAAGGTAGTAGCCCCAGAGGCTGTGCACGTCCGAGGTCCAGACGTTGAAGATGCTGAATGCCCCCCAGGTGCGCTCCTTGGTGGGGGCAAGATCCTCGTTGTACAGGGCGGGGGAAGGATTGCGTAAGCCCATCTGCGGTCTCCTGCCAACTATCGGGAAAACAGATAGTGGGCAAAAGACACTGAACCTGTCTATGAGACGGGTCCGACAAATTGGGCGGGTGCTTCAGATCAGTTGCCCGCTTCCCTCTTCCTGTGCGCATAGTTGAGCGTGACCATCAGGCCCGCCACCACGGAAAACAGGTGCTTGATCGTATGGCCGCTGAGATACGCGATGTTCTGGAAAATCTGGTGGTCCAGCAGCTCCGAGGCCTTGGCCAGCACATAGAACCCGATCGCCGCAGCGAAGTACAGGCGCTCTCTGGCGGGCGTCTTGTTCTGCCATTGAAGCAGCGGGATGAGCAACAGCGGCATGAACTGCACATACAGGTAGGGGCGCAGGTCGCCCGTCATGTGGTTGTCCGTGTACCACCACCAGATCACGCTGACGACCGCGACGGCGGCCCAAAGCCAGTCGACCCAGCGGCCGTCTCCCAGGGTGTCGCGCCAGACGGCCGACAGGATGCCCGCGCACGCGAGCGCGATGGGCAGGCGGTCCCAGATCAGGCGGGCGTTGTCCGGCAGCAGGTGATACCAGCCCGAGCCAAATGCCGTAAGCACCAGGGCGAAGAAAAACAGGGCGTAGCCGGGCCGGATGACGTCCAGCGCCTTGTTGTAGCGGCTATGCAGCACGAGCGACAAGCCATACCAGCCCACCACCGCGAATCCGAGGTTGGACAGGACATCGCCCGCGTTGGGAATGCCCAGCCAGGCGCGGTGATCGGCAAAGTCATGGTAGTGCTCAAGCTGGGCGATGGGCCCGTACAACGCGAGCCCGACCGCCACAAGCACCACTACCGTCCAGGGCAGCAGGCGGCGCGCGTCCATAAGCGTGTTGAGGCGCGAAACGGGTTTCGGCAGACCTGATTGAGTGCTCATGAGGATAGGCTCCGGGCCGGCGGGTTGCCGGCTAGGGATGATAGTAAAAGCGGCCTTCCGCCGCCTCTAGCCATTTATCGGGGTTTTTTTCAGTTTTTTTATGTCCTTGTGTATCTGGCCTTGCGGCCCGTACATGCGCACACCCAACGCGCCGCGGTTTCCGACACAGTCCCGTTCAGCAGTCCTCCCCCTTGAACACGACTTCTTCGGAGCATCATCATGTCGGATCCCGTAAACGTCCAGCGGCGCCGCCTGCTGGGCACGACTTCCTCCCTTGCGGGCGCCAGCCTGCTCGGCCTTGCGCTGGGCGGCAATGCGCTGGCCCAGTCCGCGACGCCGGCCGCCGCGGGCGGAGCGCCGCTCTTTGGCAGCATCCGGCAGATCAAGGCCGGGACGCTCGACGTCGGCTATGTGGACGCCGGCCCCGCCGGAGGCCCGGTCGCGATCCTGCTGCACGGCTGGCCCTATGACATCTACAGCTTCATCGACGTCATCCCGCGGCTGACCGCCGCAGGCTACCGGGTCGTCGCGCCCTACCTGCGCGGGTACGGCTCGACCCGGTTCCTGTCGCCGGACACGCCGCGCAACGGCGAGCAGGCCGTCGTGGCCGTGGACATCATCGCGCTGATGGATGCGCTGAAGATCGGCAAGGCGGTCGTCGCCGGCTTTGACTGGGGCGCGCGCACCGCCTGCATCATGGCGGCCTTGTGGCCCGAGCGCTGCGAGGCGCTGGTGTCCGTCAGCGGCTACCTGATAGGCAGCCAGGAGGCCAACCGCAAGCCCCTGCCGCCCCAGGCGGAACTGCAGTGGTGGTATCAGTTCTACTTCGCCACGGAGCGCGGCGCGGCCGGCTATGCGGCCAACGTCGCCGGCTTCAACAAGCTGATCTGGCAGCTCGCGTCGCCGCAATGGAAGTTCGACGACGCCACGTACCAGCGATCGGCGCGCGCCTTCGATAACCCCGACCATGTCGCGGTCGTGGTGCACAACTACCGCTGGCGCCTGGGACTGGCTCGCGGCGAGGCGCAGTACGACGAGCTTGAGCAGCGCCTCGCGGCCTCGCCCAAGATCCGCGTCCCGACGATCACGATGGAAGGCGACGCCAATGGCGCGCCGCACCCGCCCGCAGCCGCCTACGCCGGCCAGTTCGTGGGCAAGTACCAGCATGTGGACGTCGGCGGCGGCATCGGGCACAACCTGCCGCAGGAAGCGCCCAAGGCCTTTGCCGATGCGGTGCTGCGGGCCGCGCGGCTGTAGCGCCGGGGCTTACACGGGGCGCGCGAGCCAGCCCGAGATGGTCTCAAGCACCGCTTGGGGCAGCTCGCGATGCGGCACATGGCCGCAATCCGCGAAAATCACTCGCTGCGCTCCCGCAAGCGCTTCAATGCGCTCGGCGTGCCGGGTCGATCCATATTCGTCGCTGTCGCCGTGCAAGGCCAGCGCCGGGCAGCGCACGCCGCGCAGCTGCGCGTCCAGCGTCCAGTCGGCGAAGTGGGGCGACAGCCAGGTATCGATCCACGCGCTGAGCACCCAGGCCGCCTTCTCGCCGTGGTATTTCTTCAGGCGATCGAGCTGCCCCGGCTGCGCGAACGATACCCGGGCCTGCCTGATGCCTTCCAGCGTGCGATCCTCGGCAAACACCTGCGCCGACTCGGTGACCAGGGCGCGGCAGGAATCGCCATGGGCCGCGGCGCAGGCAATCGCCATGCCTCCCCCCACGCTGTGGCCGAAGGCCGCAAACCGGTCCACGCCCAGCGCCTGGCGCACGGCGAGAAAGCCCTCATGCGCCTCGCGATCCACGAAATCCATGCCCAAGCTGCCTGCGTGCGGGTCCGAACGGCCAAAGCCCAGGCGGTCATAGGCGATGACGGTGCGTCCGGTGGCGCCGGCAAGCTGTTGCGGAAAGTCGCGCCACAGTTCGACGCAGCCCAGGGAGTCATGGAGCAGCACGATGGGCACGGCATTCGCATCGGGTGCGCCGGGCGTCCAGCGCCGCGCGAAAAGGCGGCCGCCTTCGGCAGGGATGAGGACATCTTGGGTCTCGACGGACGACATCGCTGGTTCTCACAAAATGGGTGGCGCACGAAGCTTGTGGATACGACGCCTGCCGCCATGGCCGGCGGCGGGCAGCCGTGAAGGCTGACCGGAATAGTAGCGTAGGCCGCGCGGCTCCGGCCCCGTTTGGAGCGCATTGCCTTGCGCAAGCCCCGCGCTTCGATGCGAAGCGCAAGCGCTGATGCCGGATCGATCCGGCATCGCTGGAAATCAACATTCCCCACGTATCAAAGACGTGACGTTACGAATTCAATTGCTACGGCTCCCCCGGCAGGCGCAGGCCGACCCACACGATTTGTCGCATTGGCCCCGGCGCCCGCCGCTACGATGGCTCCAGTCAAAACCGCATCAGGAGCAAGCCATGAATATCCGTGCCCGCCATGTCATCAGCGCGGCCGCCCTCGTCGCCGCGCAGTGCGTTTCGGTGGTTGCGCACGCGCAATTGCTGGATGCCGTGAAGGGCCAGATGGGCGGCGGGAATCAGGGCGGCGCGGCCGGCAACGCCCTGCCCGGCCTGGGAGGCGGCTCCTTGTCGTCGCTGAGTCCCGCCACGGCCGGCAACGCGGCCGGCGTGCTGGAATTCTGCATGAAGAACAACTACCTGAGCGGCGGCGACGCGCAGGCGATGAAAGACAAACTGATGGGCAAGGTGTCCGGCGGATCGGCCAAGGCGAAATCCGACTCGGGCTACCTGGCGGGCGTGCAAGGCATGCTCAACGGCAGCGACGGCAAGTCGGTCGACCTGAGCGGCGGCGGGCTGAAGGAAGAAATCACCCGCAAGGCCTGCGACCAGGTGTTGAAGCACGGCAAATCGTTCCTGTAGGGCTGTTGTCAACGAGGTTGCCGGCGGTCTCCCGGGAGGCATTTCTCAGCGGCGCGCCTTGCGCCCCGCCGGACTGAAGATGTCTTCCTGGGCCGCCTTGCTGAGCGCCACCACGGCCGGATGCTGCAGGCGCTGTTCGGTGGTGATGGCGTAGAACTGTTCCTTGACCGCCTCGGTGCTGCCGATGGCGCGCACGCGGTATTGCTTGCAAAGATAGGCGGCGGTGGCCGTGGGCGCCACGAACAGGCCCGCGCCGGTCTGGCCGAACGAGTTCATCAGCGCGCTGTCGTCGAACTCGCCGACGATGCGGGGGCGGATGTTGTGTTCGTCGAACCATTGCAGCAGCCGCGGCCGCACGGCGGCGTCTTCCCCGGGAAGCAGGAACGGCGCCTGGTCGAGCAGGCCGGGAAAGCGTTTGGGCAGACGCTCAAGCAGGGCTGCCGATCCAAAAAACGTCAGTCCGCTTTCGCCTAGCAGATGGCTGAACCCCCGGACATTCAGGTTGTTCGGCATGGGGCGGTCGGCGATCACCATGTCGAACCGGTGCACGGCCAGGTCCGCCAGCAGGAAGGGCAGCCGGCCCTCCCGGCAGATGAGGCGCACGTCCTCCTTCAGTTCCAGCGCGGGCTCTATCATCCTGTACACCATGGCCTTGGGCATGCCCTCGGCGACCCCCACCTTGAACTCCATCGCCCGCCGGGCGGGGCGATCGCGCAGGTCGTCGAGCAGTTCGTCGCCCAGGGTGAAGATGCGGTCCGCATACAGCAGCGCCTGGCGGCCAACGTCCGTTAGTTCCAGGCCGCGGCCGGCTCGCCGGAAGAGCTCTGTGCCCAGCATGGATTCGAGCTCCTGCAGTTGGCCGCTGATGGATTGCGGCGTGCGCTGCAATTGCTGCGCCGCGCGGGCAATGCTGCCAGCCTTGGCGACCATCCAGAAATAGCGCAGATGCTTGTAGTTGAGAGTGACCATGGCTGATCAATCCAAAAAATCTGTCTATCAGTTCATCATATGCGAATTGTTCGAAGAATTAAGGTGCTCTAGACTGGCGTCGTGACTTTTCGTGCATCACTGGCCATCGCGTAGCGGGCTTGGCGCGATGGCGGGAGACGCCTGATGAACCAGGTCGAGACCTTTGCCACGCTGCCGATGTGGGTGGGATTCGTGGGGTTCGTGCTGGCAGTGCTGGCGGTGGACCTGTATGCGCTTGGCGGCCGCCGCGCGCACCGCGTGTCTTCGCGCGAGGCGCTGTGCTGGGTGTTGGCGTGGATGACGCTGGCTACGCTGTTCGGCATCCTGATGTGGTGGTTCCTGGACGCCACCCTGGGCCGCGCGGTGGCGCATCAGAAGGTGCTGGAGTTTTTCACCGGCTACCTGATCGAACTGTCCCTGTCCGTGGACAACATGTTCGTGTTCTCGCTCATCTTCGGGTACTTCGCGGTGCCGCTGGAATTGCAGCGCCGCGTGCTGCTGTACGGCGTGCTCGGGGCCATCGTGATGCGCGTCAGCATGATTCTTGCCGGCGTGTGGCTGCTGTCGAAATTCGTGTGGCTGTTCTACGTGTTTGGCGTGTTCCTGGTGTTTACCGGCATCAAGATGCTGCTCACGGCGGGCCGGCAGCCGGATATCGCCCGCAATCCGGTGGTCCGCTTCCTGCGGTCCACCATGCGTATCACCAAGAACTATCACGGCCAGGCGTTCTTCGTCTACATCGACGGATTGCGGTACGCCACGCCCATGTTCGTCGTGCTGCTGGTGATCGAGGTGACCGACGTCGTCTTCGCGGTGGACAGCATCCCCGCCATCTTCGCGGTCACCACCGATCCGTTTATCGTCTTCACTTCCAACATCTTCGCCATCATGGGCTTGCGGGCGCTGTATTTCCTGCTGGCCGACATGGTGGCGCGGTTTCACTATCTCAAGTATGGCCTTGCCACCGTGCTCGTGGTCATCGGCGGCAAGATGCTGGCCGCGCCATGGGTACACGTGCCGGTGCACTGGTCGCTTGGGGCGGTGGGCCTGATCTTGCTGGCGTCGGTCGGAGCCAGCTGGGTCCTGCCCAGACGGACGGCGGAAAACGCCGCGCGTCCGGAGGTCAAGAAGTCACAAACCGGAGGTCTGCCATGAACACGATCATTCTTGCCACCGATGGGTCGAAGTACAGCGACGCCGCCGCGCGCTACCTGGTCGAGACCCCCTTGTTGAGCCGCGATTTCGTTGTGCACGTGGTGCATTGCGAGCCCGAGGTGAGCGGGGATGTCCAGTCCTTCATCGGCAAGGCGGACATCGATGCGTGGCATCACGAAGAAAGCGGCAAGGCGATGAAGTCGGTGGTGGACATCCTGCGCACGGGCAATGTGGGGTTCGAATGCCACGAGCTCGTCGGCTTTACGCCGGAGAAGATCGTCGACTATGCGAAACAGGCCAGCGCCGCGGCGATCGTGATCGGCTCGCACCATCACAGCCCGCTGCTGAACGCGATCCGAGGCTCGGTAAGCGGACGGATACTCGCGCATTCTCCCTGCCCGGTGCTGCTGGTCTAGGGCCCCGCCCGAGGCGCGCTGCCGGGGAGATGGTATCTTCTGCGCATCTTCCCGCTATCCGCCTTTGCCCATGTCCGATGTCATCGTTCCCGCCGAGCCTCCGTTTTCCGAGGACTCGGCGGGCATCCACAGGCCTTTCATCCAGAACGCCGGCACCCGGCGCACCCTGCATTTCACGCAGCAGGAAATACAGAGCAGCATGTCCACGCTCAATCCGGACGCGCTGGAGATCGAGTACACGCGGATGATGATGGGCTTTGTGCTGTTCAAGCCGGAACCCGCGCATATCCTGATGGTGGGGCTGGGGGGCGGTTCGCTGCCCAAGTTCTGCTACCGCTATCTGGCGGGCGCCGAGATCTCGGTGGTCGAGATAGACCCGGCCGTCATTGCGCTGCGCGAGGCCTTCATGGTGCCCCGGGACGACGGCCGGTTCCGCGTGATCCAGGCGGATGCCGCCGACCACCTGCGCGGCCTGTCGGATCACGCCGACGTGATCCTTCTGGACGGCTTCGGCGTGGGCGGCATACCCGATGCGCTGTGCTCGGCGGAGTTCTACGCCGGCTGCCATCGCGCCTTGCGCGAGGACGGCATCCTGGTGATCAATTTCCACGTGAACCACCCGGATCACCATGAGTACCTGGACCGCGTGCGCGAGTCGTTCGGGCCGGCCATGTTCGAAGTGGTCGACGACGACATGACCAACAGCATCGTGTTCGCCTGCAAGGGAAACCTGCTGGCCGACCCGGGGGCGGCCGAGCTCAAGCGGCCGGCCTGCGTGCCGAAGGATGCCTGGCGGCAGCTGATGCCTACGCTGCGCGTGATTGGGGCGACGCTGGAGTTGAGGTAGGCCCCCAGGCGCCCGGTTCGTCAGGGCCTGTCGTTCAGGACGACGGACAGGAGTTCACGAGAGGCCTCGGATAAGGCTGCGGGGGCAGGTTCCACGCCGGACGTGCTCGCCGTGCCCCTGCCGTTTTCGCCGTTCCCCAGCGAGTTCACGAGCGAGGAGAACGTCTTCGCCAATGACGCATCGGCGGAAATGCCGGCGACGGGCGCGTCCCCGCCGTAGGCCGTTGCTGATTTTACGAGCAGAAGCCTTGCCGCCTCGAGCGGCGCGGCTGCGGGGCTCCGGGCCTCGCTTGCGGCCCGGCCCCTGTCCGCCAGGGCGGCCATGACATCGGGTTGGGTAGCGGATCTCAAGAGGCTCATCCTGCTGATCCACTTTTCCCTTTCGTTCGTGTAGGCAGTCAGCAGTGCAAAGCGGTCTTTCTCGATCAGCAGCGGCGAGCCTGCCACGTCGACCGCCAGCGACTGGAAAGCGGCGTTGGCCGCCAGGCTGTTTCTGCCCGCCAGCGCCGTGGTCACCTCCGTCCATTTTTGATGAAACGGCAGCGCCGTGGCGGCGAGGAACATATCGTCTCCCAGCGTGGGGCGCTGCTCGAACGCCAGCACCAAATAGTCCACGTCGTTCACCGGCGCGGACGCGCCATTTCCCCCGGACCGATGCAGCACGCCATCGACGAGCTGCAATCCCTGCAAGCTGTCCTGCGAATCAGCCCCCGCAAGCACACGGTAGCCGCTGCGGCGCAGCGCTTTGCCATCGAAAATGCCGAAGCGAACGCTGACGCCGTCCGTGCCGAACAGCTTGCTCAAGGGCTTGAGCAGGCTTTCTCCAGTCTTGACGATGGCGCCGCCCACCGGACCGCCGAACATCGTGACAGTCGTCGCCACGAAATCGAGGATGCTGCGGGTGAGGCCGCTGTCGCTGAACCGGCACAATGCGGCGAACATTTCCAGGCCGTCACTGTTGAAGGGGACGTTGCGCGCGATATAGACGTCGCGAAAAGTCACCTTGCTCGCGCCGGAACTCGGGGCCGTCGCGCCCATTGCCTGCTGGATCATGTCGTAGCCGACGACGTAGGGGATTTCACGCTGCGATCCGCCCTGGCTGTAGCGCAGGAAGAATGCGCACATGGGCAGAAAGGCGGCAATATAGTTGCCGGCGTCGGTCAGCCGCATCTCGACCAGGCGAACGCTGAAGTAGCATTGCCCGGGCACAAAGGGTTCTCCGTTCAGCCCGGCCTCGGCGGTTTCCCCGCCGGTTTCCGAGGGATCGATCTCCGCGTAATAGTTGCGTCCTGCGGGAACGGTAGGCATCAAGGCGCCGACGCCGTCCGCCATGGTTCCCGAGTCTCCGATCCTGCGCAGCATGCCAAAAATGCTCATGATGTCGGTTCCTTGTCGTGGATTTCAGTCGCGGACCACCGCCATCGCGGAGGCCCAGGTCGGCACGCCGTAGTTCTCGTCGTGGGCGCCAGAGCAGGCGCTCCGGTAGGCTTCCGGGAGTCCCTGCGTGTTCGAGGCATCGAAGTACGCGGCGTAAAACCGCTTCATGAATCGGGCGCAGTACTTGTCTTCGACAGGCCAACGGAACGCAAGGACGCCGGCCGCGCCTCCTCGCATGACTTCCAGCGCGGTGCGCGCCGTCGCGCCGCTGCAGGACGATAGGACCAGCAGTTTGCAGTTCCCTCTTTTCATCCAGCTTCCAACGAGGCGAATTGACAGTTCGAGGCCTATTCCCTCTCGTTCGCCCGGCAATACCAGTATCGTGCTCTCGCCCATCGAAGCGGAATGGCCGCAAAAATGAACGATGTCGTATCCGCCACGAGTCACCATTTCCTCCAGCTTGTCGAGCAGCCGGTAGCCAGTCAGAGCAGGGGCTTCCTCTATGACGAGGCGGCCGTCCAGCTGCGCCTCCAGGGTGCGCAGGTCGTCGAGTTCCATGCCGACGGCTTGCAGTCTGTCGAGCGACACGCTTGGGTGGTCGTCTCCTCCGATTTCCGACTGAAATGAAATGCTCCCCCTGAAGTTCGCGTCGATAAAGAGCAGCTTCGACGGCCGTTCGTCGCCGGACGCGGGCTGCTCAAAGCGGCGGGCGAAGTTGGTGGGTCCGAGGTGCAGGCGTCTGGCCATTGGCACCGTCTGGCACAAGTAGAAGCGACTGGCGAGGCGGTATTCGGCGTTGCAGCTCAGCTCAAAAGGCAGGCTGAAGTAGGCCGCGCCGAGCTGGTCTGTCAGATTGAACTGGAACCTGAGGTCCATGGAGGTCAAGCCGCCGTCAGGCGCGAGGATTCCGTGGTCGCGGGCGCGCTGGATCAGCGTGGAGATGGCCTCGCCCAGGGAGTTCGTCACCATGTTGTCGAACGCGTCGATTCCCATGCGGCTGAGGGCGTCCAGCCAGTTTTCCACCCGCCTGTTTCTTTCGTACGGCTTGAATTTCGCTATTTCGTCGACTAGCGAGTCGATCCTGCTAGGACTTTTATAAGGCACTTCCGACGATGAGAAGAGGTGCTGCCCGAAATGCAGGTGGTAGGTAACCGTGTGCGGGGCGACTTCGATGATCAGTCGCCGATGGCGCGTGAGCTTGTCCGTCGCCACGCTGCCCAGCGCGATCGCAAGGCCCTCGCCTCCGTACTGGGACTCTCCTATTCTTTTGCTCCACAAGAGCCGCTCGGGCCGTTCCAGGACGCAGCGCAGCACCGGTTCGGGCGGATTCTCCGTCACGACGAACACGGGAACAGGCGCGATCCGCTCCAGCCAGTTCAGGAAGTCCGCCGTGGCCGTGCCGGGTTCGGAAGGTCCCGTTTTGGACGTAAGCCCCGCATCGACAATGACCAGCGCCGGCAAGGAATCCGTGCGAAGCTCAACCTCTCGCCGCGCCTTTTCCAGTGTGGGCTGCTGGCGCAAGCGGGCGCCGACGAAAGGCGTGATCCTCGGGTCTTTCTGCGCGTATCTGGGCAACAGCTGTATGCGATCTCTCCAGTACTCCTTGTCTACATCGTGGGGGCTGACCAGCAGAATCCAATTGCGCTCCAAGGCAGGCTGTTCCATGACGGCCTCCTTCATTCGAAATGGCTGGGAAAGCGCATCGTGAACGAGCGCCAAGGCGGCAGCACCGATTCATAGGCTTGCGATGGCCGCGCCGCGGCGTCCGGCAGCGGAGGATCCGTGGCCAATGCGCCGCCGTGATCCCGCATCGTCTGGACGATCTGGTCGATCGCCAGGCCCGCGCCATCGTGCGCCGCCCGCTCGGCGTTCACCAGCGCGTCGTCGGGCACGGTATACGCTCGGCCGCTGGTATCCCACGCCTGGTCGGCGCTCAGGCCCAGGCGCACCGAGCATCCCTCCCCGCCGTCGCTGATATCGATTTCAACGCTGGCGTCATCGGTGCGGCATCGCAGCAGGTAGGCCAGAATGGATCGGAAGGCCGCGGACAGCGCGTCGGGATCGCCTTGCACCACCGGTCCGCGATCCACCCGGGCATCGCCCAGCGGCTGAATGCGGCTCTGGTCGCGCGCCGGTAGCGCAGCGACCACGCCCGTCAGGAGTTCGCGCAGCGCAATCGGGGCATGCGAGCCCAACGTCTGCCGGCGGGTCTCGCTGGCGCTCGCCAGCCGTTCGAACGTAATGTCCGCCTTGCCGATTTCCGCGACGATGCGCTCGCTGAGTTCATGGGCCTTGGCGACGATCTCCGGTTGCTGCCCTTGCGCCGCTTCTTCATGCAGAGACGCCGTCTGCGAGGTCAGGCTGCACGCCAGCGCCAGCGAGGTGCGGGTCTGGTCGGCCACCTCCGCCACGGTTTCGCGCAGGAAGCGCATGTCGCGTGTCCATTGCATGTCCGCGATGTCGGTGAAGAACCAGATCGACATGTCCAGGCTGGGGTCCAGGTCCGTCCGGGTGGCCAGCACGGAGCGGGGCTTTCCGCCTACGCCGCGCAGCTCGATGCGTTCCCGCCGGGGCGGGGAGGCGGCGTTGAGCAATGCGCGCGCCGCGGCGTCGCCCTCCAGCGCGAACGCGGTGATCGACACCGGGGCGTCGCCTTCGGAGCAACGCCCGGGGTCCGTGCCGAGCATGTCGGCGGCCACGCGGTTCATTTCAATGATCGAGCCCTCGCGTCCCACGAACACGACCGCCTGTTCGGTCTCGGCCATGAGGCTTTGCTTGGTCTCCTTCATCAGGCGCAGGCCCAGGCCCTCTTCCAGGTACGTGATGATCTGCAGGAGGTCTTCCGTATCGGGGCCCTTGAAGGCATGCGACACGGAGGACTCCACGTCCAATAGCCAGCGTACCCGGCCGTTCAGGTGGATGGGCACCGTCATCGCGGAGCGCAGCTTGCGGCTGGGGCCGGTGTAATCATGCTGCGCGTGGTCAGGGTTGCCGATGTCGTCGACCGCCAGCAGGCGATCCTCCGCCAGCGTGGCGCCCAGCATGCCGCGGTCGATAGGCTGCCGGTAGTCGGCTGGAATGGCATAGGCCTGATCCAGGCTGTGCTGGGCTACGACTTCGAAACGCCCTTCCAGGCGGTTTACGCGGAACATCGCCACGTGGTCCCACAAGAAATGCGGCGCCACCCTGGCGATGACTTCGTCGCCGGCCAGCCGCAGCGAGGTGGCCGTGGCCACGATGCGCGCAAGCGCGTCGGCGAATGCGGCACGCTCGTCGTCGCGCTCTTTTTCGAAGCGCATCAGGACGGGCTCAAGGTCCAGCGCGCGCAGGATATCGAGATCCTCCTGTCCGTATGCGTTGGGCTTGCGCGTGCACAGGCTCAGCGCCGAGCTGTATCCGCCGGGGCGGGGGACGGGCAGCGTCACGGAGGCTTGAATGCCCATGTTCCGGTAGCAGTCCACCACTTCGTTGTGGAGCCCGGGCATCCTCAGTTCGACGAAGGCGTCGATCTCATCCACCCAGGTCTTGCCGCTGTCCAGATATTCTCGGATCGATGGCGGCAGGTCCATCCAGCGCGCTGGCCACAGCGCCTCGCCTTCCGGCCGCACCGCGATGGCGCGGAACAGCGAGACATCATTGCCGTAGATGCCGAACACCGCGTGTTCGAAGGGCACCAGGAGCTGGATCTGTTCCAGGATGCGGTCCAGCTTGTCCTCCCAGCCGGCGATGGCCGGGTCCAGCGCGATGCGGCGGATCTCTTCGCGCGCGGACTCCAGCAAGCGGGACTGGATGACGGCGAGCACGCCCAGCAGCTCTCCGTTGGGGGCGGGGTCCGGCGTCAGCACCAGCTCGTACTGCCGGTCCGCGTCGGCGGGGACGGCGACGGTCACCGACACCCTTGCGCCGGCGTCTCGATTCTGCGTGCAATTTTTTATCGCGTTCAGGACAGGCGGACCGTCGCCGCTGCGGAAATGCGCGGCCAGGGGCGTGCCGCAAGCTTCGGCGGCAGGAAGGGCCAGGGCTCGCGCGCCTTCGCGGTTGGCAAACCGGATGATGCCTTGCAGGTCCAGCCGGAACACGGCGTACGGCGTGTGCTCGAAGCGGTTCGCTTCGGCGCGCCGGAAGGGTGTGCCGTCGTTGACCAGCACGACCAGCTCGCCGCTGTCCAACGTGCACAAGGGCACCAGTTGGACCGGCACGAGGGCGCCGTCGGCGCCCCGATAGATGCCGTCCGCCGGGCCGCAGCCCATTTGCAGGGGCTCGCGCAAGCCGTAGGCCTGGACGGCGCTGCGGCCCGCCAATGTCTCCTGGCCCGGCGGCAGGGCATTGCTGACGGCCCGGATATCGCCGAGTTCGTCCAGCATGATGCACGGCACGCCGACCTGCGACATCACGCGCAGCACGTCGGCGGCGTGCCCAGCGCCCTGCCCGCCGTCAGTCCGGCCGGCCGCCCTGCGCACGAGTTCCAGCGTTTCCTGGCCTGGTTCTGGTTGGGTCTCTAACATGTCAAAGCCCTCCTGTGGATTGCTAGCGCTTGATGAACGCAATGACCTGCTGCTGCGTGCCCTTGTCGTTGTCGAACCCGCCGTGCGTGCTTGATGCGATGGGCTGGACCCGGGACGCCGCGGAATGGCTGCCCGCGGGCGAGACGTGCACGGCGTCGCAAGGGATGCCGGCGTTGCGGAAGTACCGCTCCATGCCCAGCAGCGGTGTGGTGGTGCCGCCTTCGAATGACTCGCTGACCAGATAGAGCAGCGACCGGCGATACGGCCCGCAGGTGGGGTCGTCTTCTTCCGCGCGGTCGGAAAGATGAAATTGCTGATAGCGCTTGACCCGGGTCTTCAGATGCGGGACGACCAGATCGGAGAATGTCTTGACCGTCACCGCCGGCGCCATCAGGCTGAGCGACTCCAGTTCGCCGCCGTCGGCCGCAAGCCGATGCACGAAGTGGCTGGCGACGATGGCGCCGGCGGAATGGCCGACAATATGCAGCCGCACGCGGCCGCGGGCGACGTGCGACTTGAAGTGCTCGTAGAGCATGATCATGGCGGCCTTATCCTGCGCCAACCCCTTGGGCGCCGGCTCGCTCATCGATTGCGCGTTCTGCTTCATCTCGCCCCAGATTACCGTTCCGGGACGGGCCAGCCAGCGTTCCAGGCGCTGGTTCCACCAGCGCTCCAAGCGTTCGCCGATGCCGCCGGTGGTCCGGGGGACGCCGCTCGCCGCGTCCCGGATGATGTTCTTCACCGTGGTGATGAAGTCGGTTTCCCACATCAGGAAAACCGGGAAGATCTGGTTCTCGTAGAGCAAAGGTATCCATTCGGCGGCCGCTTCGGCGGCATCGTCTTCGCCCACCAGGCCGCCATGCGCGTAGACGCAGACGTCCATCGGCTTGTCCTTGAGCGCCCATTGTTCGCGGGCGGCGCTCATGTGCACGTCGACGATGGCGCGCAAATCGTCCGGCGTTGTCCGGAATGCGCCGCTATTGCTGAGCTGCCCGTTGTTGCCGACGTTGACGATGAAGGGCGATATCTCTCTGTCGCGCAGCACCTTGCCCGCCGCCAAGGTGACCTTCTTTCCGTCGGTGCGCAGGCTGATGCTGTTGGAAATCCTCTCGTGCTCGTGCGTGACGACGCCCAGCTGGACGACCCAGCAGTCCATGGCGTTGCGCATCCAGTCGTCGTAGGTCAGCACGGCCATGCCGCTGGTGCCCCATTCCTCGCCCCACGAGTTCTGAATCAGGAAGCCGTCCTGGGTATATCCCACGATGACGAAGGCATGGCCCTGGATGGCCGAGTCCGGGTCGCCGGCAGGAATGACCCAGAACGGCTGGGCGGCGGGCGTGGCGGCCGCCCTCGGGGACGTGACGCCATGGCCGGCGTCCCAGCCGTCGTGGCATCCCGCGCTGGCGTAGAGAATGCCGACCTCGTTGAGCGCCGCGTGCATTTCGACGATGCTGCGCGTGTCGATGCGGTAATACGCGCCCAGCGGGCGCTTGACGGCGTCCAGCCACCAGTCGTCTTCTGTTCTCTTGGCGGCGGGGGGCATCGTGATCGTGGGAAACAACCCCTGGGCGCAGGCGCCGTGCCTGAACCAGCCTTTCAGGGCGCCGCGCAGGCTGGAGCCGCTGTCGTCGACGGATCCCGGGAATTCGTCGTAGCGCCGCGCCATGGAATACAGCATGAAGGGCGATATCGCCGGGCGCGAATCGCGCTCCGATTTGCGCAGCAGGTACTCGACCACGGTGGACAGCGCGAAGCCCGTGCAGGCGGACGTCTCTTCCTGGTGCTTCACCGTCAGTCCCATGACGGGGATCATCTCGGTTTTCGGCGTGACGGAGATGTTGGGCCGAAACAGGATGTCGCGCGCGTCAAAGGCATCGGGCTTGGCGGATCGGAGAAAGGCAGGTTCGGCCGGCGGCCGTTGGGGCGCCTTGCGCTTGCGGGCGCCTGGGCGCGCGTTCTCCGCTTTTTTTTCAGCGGACGCGGCCGCCGTTTTCGCCGCCGCCTTCGGCTTCGGCTTTGGTTTCGCCGCCGGCTTTCGTCCTGGCGTGGATTTTCTGGACCCGCGCACCGCTGCTTTGCTGCTTGCCATGTCGGTCTCCCATGCGTGTCCGGGGCCCCTACGACGCGAGCTTCAGGCCGGCGATGTACCGCGGCGCATCCGCCGCCAGCTTGGCCTGGACGTCGTTGCGGATCTGTTCGTACAGCGCGGAATTCAGGGTCAGCCGCTGCGCGCACGCCCAGAAATTCACCTGGCGCGCGCCCCAGCGGGAAAACAGGAACCGCTTGCGGCTGTCGACCGAACGGAAGTAGTAGGCCCCCAGGGCCATCGACAGCCCGCCATCGCGTTCGCGGTGCACGGCGCCGAGCTGGAAGTTGCCGCCCGCCTGGGACGAGGCGTGAAAGTCGAAGAGCTGCACGGTGGCGTCGTCATCGGCCAGCTTGCCCAGCGCCGCGACCGCCTGTTGCATGACGGCGAGCTGGTCGCGCCTGGCCACGGAAAGCAGCATATCGACGGCCACCTGATCCATACGGAACTCGCTTTCGTCCTGCGCGTAATGGGTGAACGTCATCTGCCCGCTGGTCCATCCCAGGTTCTCCAGCACCTCCACATAGGATTGGTACCAGGCCTGAGTTTTGGTGAAGCGGTCATGGGCGGCGCTGGCGGCGCGTTGCGCAAGCTGCAGGGAATAGAGCACATCGGCCTTTTCCTGTTCATCGAGGCCCGCCGCGAAGGACAGCAGGCTGCCGGCGTTGATGCTGGCCTGCGGAGCCGTCGCCGGTTTCCCGGCCTTTGAAGCCCGCCCCGCGCGCGAGACGGCGCCGGTGCGCCTGGCCGGCGCGCGCCGCTTTGCTACCGGCAGCCCGGGCGGTTCCAGCGTCTGCACCGGCAGTTCGCCGAGGTAGGCGTGGATGCCCACCGCATTCACGCCATGATCGGGCATGGTGGACGCGGACGCCGCGCTCTTGGCAGCGCGCCGGGCGGCCGGCCTGAGCGGCGGCTGCGGCGACAGCAGCGCGCCGTCCTCGGAGAAGGTCGCGGCCAGGATAAAGTCCGCTTCCGCCGCGGAGTAGGCTGGATCCCAGTGCGTGTTCTCCGGCACATGGCAATGGCCGAAGTGCCCGCTCTTCGAATCCCAGGCGGCGGCGTCGCGATTGTGGCCGCCGGGGTCCCTGCCGTTCTTGGCGGGCAAAGGCCGGCCGGAAGGCCATGCGCGGGGGACGCCATGTTCCTGCTCGATCCACCGGCACAGGCGCGCCAGGTTGGTGAGCGCGCGGCTGTCCTTGGGAAGATGCGCGAATCCGACCAGTTCGATCTGCACGGCGGAATCGCGGTTGGTCTGCGGGCCGCCGGCGTTGTTGCGCAGCGCCCGCGCGCCTTCCGCGGTGTCGACATGCTGGAAGATCGTGCTGGCGTCGACCGTGAAGTGCGGGTCCGAGCGGTTCCTGCGGAACGCGTCCAAGGCGCCCTGGGCGCTGCTGCCTTCGGTGGTGTGGTGGACGATCTTGAAGGGGCCGCCAAGATGCGGTCCGGATGATCCGGAAATGGGCCGCCAGGTCGCAAAAGGGCATCGTGCCATCGATTGTCTCCTCGGAACGGGCGTCGGTGTTCTTAGCAAGACGACATGACGACGGTGATGATTGCGCCCGTGCTGCGATATATATGCGGACCTCATCCGGCTCGCTAGTATCCGGAAGCACTACTCCTTGAATGCGCAATGGTGCATTTGAATTAGGGGGATGTAGTCCGATCCGGCGCATGGATGGTCTCTTCCTGCCGGCGAAAACCTTGACGAAACGCACAAATAGGCCGGATTCGGCCGCGTATTTCAATACGTTTCTGAATTATTCAGTGTATATAATTCGCGTTCGAATCAATGGCTATGGATGCTTTCCCACGCATGGGCGACAGGGCGGGCTGGAGAAAAGAATGTTGAACAAGGTCGTAAAGATCGGGGCGTTGGCGATTCTGTCGACGGTTATCGCGGGTTGCGCGACTGAGCGTTCGCAGGCCCTGGCCGTGCCCGCCGTTGCCGCCGCGAGCAAACCGTATCAAGGCGTGCGCAGCCCGATTTCCGTGGGCAAGTTCGACAACCGCACGAACTACCTGCGCGGCGTGTTCTCCGACGGCGTGGACCGCCTGGGCGGCCAGGCCAAGACGATTCTGGTCAGCCACCTGCAGCGCAGCGGCCGGTTCCAGGTGATGGACCGCGACAACCTTTCGGAGATCGCCCAGGAGGCCGCCTTCAACAAGAAGGCCGCCCAGATCAAGGGCGCGCGCTACGTGGTCACGGGCGACGTGACGGCCTTTGGCCGCAAAGTGACGGGCGACCAGCAGCTCTTCGGCATTCTTGGCCGCGGCAAGGAACAGGTGGCCTACGCCAAGGTTGACCTGAACGTGGTGGATGCCACGACGTCGGAAGTCGTCTATTCCGCTTCGGGCGCGGGCGAATACAGCCTGTCGAACCGCGAAGTGGTGGGTTTTGGCGGCACGGCCGGCTACGACTCCACCCTTAACGGCAAGGTCCTGGACCTTGCGATCCGCGAAGCCGTCGACCGCCTGGTCGACGGCATCGAGCAAGGCGCCTGGCAGCCTTCCAAGAACTAAAGGGGAACCTCATGTCGAACCCTCAGGCGATGCGTCGCGCGGCGGCGCTTGCCCGCGCCGGCCGCGGGCTGGCGATTGCGGCGCTGGCCGGACTGCTGTCCGCATGCGTGCAGCAGCCCAAGCCCATGTACAGCTGGCAGGCTTACCAGCCCTCGGTTTACGCCTATCTCAAGGACGACGGGGCGGATTACGCGGTGCAGGCCCAGGCGCTGGAAAAGAACGTCGAAACCGCGCGGTCGGCCAATGTCGAACTGCCGCCCGGCTTTCGCGCCCACCTTGGCATGCTGTACCTGAAACTGGGCGACGGCAACAAGGGCGTCGAGCAA
The DNA here is from genome assembly GCF_042721735.1 of Achromobacter sp. NPDC058515. Taxonomy (NCBI): domain Bacteria; kingdom Pseudomonadati; phylum Pseudomonadota; class Betaproteobacteria; order Burkholderiales; family Alcaligenaceae; genus Achromobacter; species Achromobacter sp. NPDC058515. Next base: position 260,596 of record NZ_JBHXNI010000005.1, on the reverse strand, counting down.
TTGCAGGGCGAGAAGGCGGCGTTCCCCGAGTCCAGCCCGTTCATGGACTTCCTGATGCGCAACGCGGGCAAGCCGCAAGCGCAGCCTGCCGGCGGATCGCCTGCCGCCGGATCGCCGGCCGCAGGATCGCCGGCCGCCGGATCGCCGGCCGCAGGATCGCCTGCCGCCGTTTCCTCGTCCGCCGGGCAGGCGGCGCCCGCGCAAGCCAGCGCACCGAAGAAGGGATCGTGATGATCAGCAGAATTTTCCGCGTGGGCTTGCTGGCGGTTGTTGCGCTGCTTGCGGGCTGCGTCGCCCCTCAGAAGAACAACCTGGACTACACGGCGTTCCGCGAAAGCAAGCCGGCCTCCATCCTGGTCCTGCCGCCGCTCAATACCTCGGTGGATGTGGCCGCGTCGGCGGCGGTGCTGTCGCAGGCCACCCGGCCGCTGGCGGAATCCGGCTACTACGTGATTCCCGTGGGCGTCATGGACGAGACCTTCAAGCAGAACGGACTGACCTCGCCCGACGACATCCACGAGCTTCCGGCGGTCAAGCTGCGCGAGATCTTCGGCGCCGATGCCGCGCTCTACATGACGGTCAAGCAATACGGATCGAGCTATGCCGTGCTGTCGAGTTCGATCACGGTGTCTGTCGACGCGGAGCTGCTTGACCTGCGCAACGGCGCCAAACTGTGGAGCGGCAGCAAGCAGGTGGTGCAGGCCAGCAACAGCAGCGGCGGCCTGCTCGGCATGCTGGTGCAGGCCATGGTGGACCAGATCGTCAACACACTGTCCGACCGCAGCTACGGCGTGGCGGGCATGACGAACAACATGCTGCTCAGCGCCGGCCAGCCCGGCGGCATCCTGTACGGTCCGCGTTCGCCGCGCTACGAGGCGCAGTAGGCCGTCAGCCGCGCCGGACCAGCGGGTGCAATCGCCTGGCCCAGCCGAGCAAGGCGTGATCCTCGTCCGGCCGCGCCACCCACTGCACGCCCACGGGCAAACCGTTCTCCGCCCGTCCCGTGGGCAGATGCAGCGCGGGCCAGCCCAGCAGCGACCAGACCCGGTTGAAGATCGAGGAACCGGTGGACTGCACGCCTCGCGGCGCTTCGCAGGGCGCGCTGGGCGTGATGATGAAGTCGATGTCGCCAAAGCGCGCCTGCCAGTCGCCCGCAAGGCGCGCGCGCGCGTGTTGCAGCGCCACGTACTCCATGTGGGAAATGTCCATGCCGCGTTCGATCGCGCCGCGCAGCGCGGGCGACAGCAGCCCGGCTTGCGCGCTGTGCAGCACCGGCAGCAGGCCGCGGGCCAGTTCGGCATGCATGGTCTGCGCGTGTATGTGCAGCAAGGCCTCCAGGTCCGCGTCCAGCGCGGGCGAGACGACGGCGGCGCCATGGTCGCGCAGCCTCGCGGCGCAGTCGTCCAGCGCCTGCCGGGCGGCCGGGCTGAGCGCGCCGATGGCGTCGCAAGGCAATAGCGCCACGCGCGGCGCGTCTTTCGATGGCTCCTTCGCGGCCTCGCCCGGCAGCAGCGCTCCCGCCACCGCTTGAGACTGTTCCACCGTGCGGCTGAACCAGCCGATGGTGTCCAGCGAATCGCAGACCACGCTCATGCCCAGCCGGTGCACGCGGCCAAAGGTGGGCTTGAAGCCCACCACGCCGCAGAACGCCGCCGGGCGGATCATCGACCCGCCCGTCTGCGTGCCCAGCGCGATGTCCACCATGCCGGCCGCGACCGCCGCGGCCGAACCGCTGGACGAGCCGCCGGGCGTGTGCGCCGGGTTGTGCGGGTTGCGGGTGCCGCCGGGCGTCACGTAGGCGAACTCGGCGGTGACGGTCTTGCCGATGGGGACGGCGCCCGCCGCGCGCAGTTGCGCCACGCAGCTGGCGTCCCATCTGGCGGGAGCGGACGAGGTCGCGGGCGAGCCGGACCGCGTGGGCATGCCGGCGACATCGATGACATCCTTGACGCCAAGCGCGGCGCCGGCCAGCGCGCCGCTCCCGCTTGCGGCCGGCGGCAAGCCGGCCTCGTCGGCCAGGCAGGCCCAGGCCTTGATCTCCGTATCCAGGGCCTTGCTGCGGGCCCATGCTTCATGCGCACCCAGCATCATTGGACCTGGATCTGCTTCTGGCGGATCAGCTGGGTCCAGCGCTCGCTTTCGCTGGCGATGAAGGCCTGGAACTGTTCAGGCGTGCCGCCCGCGACCTCGCCGCCCTGCGACTCGACCACGTCGCGGTACTGCTTGTCCTGCAGCGCGCGGTTGATGTGTTCATTCAGCGTCTTGATGACGTCGGGCGGCGTGCCGGCGGGGGCGATCACGCCGAACCAGTTGGAAACGACCATGTCGGGCAGGCCCAGCTCCTTGAAGGTCGGCACGCCGGGCAGGCCGGGCACGCGCTTGTCGGCGGCGACGGCCAGCATCCTGATGCGGGGCGCGGGGCCGGTCGCGTGCGGCAGGAACAGGCTGGGCAGTTCAATGTAGAAGTCCACGTTGCCGGCGATCAGGTCGTTGACGGCGGGCGCGCCGCCACGATAGGGCACGTGCGTGGCATTCATGCCGGCCTGTTCCTTGAACAGCTCGGTGCTCAGGTGCGAGGCGCTGCCCGCGCCCGTGGACGCGTAGTTGAGCTTTTCGGGGTTGGCCTTGGCGTCCTGGATGAGCGCGGCCGGATTCGCGTAGGGCAACTTGTCGCTCACGCCGAGCGCCATGGGGCCAAGCTCGATGAGGGCGACGGGCGCGATATCCCGGGCCGGGTCGAAGGGCATCTCGTACAGCGCCTTGTTGACCGCCATGGGCGCGAAGTTGCCCAGGCCTATCGTGTAGCCGTCGGGCTTGGCGGTGGCGATCTGGCCGGTGCCGATGTTGCCGCTGGCGCCGGGCTTGTTGTCCACCACCACCGGCACGCCCAGCGAGTCGCTGAGCTTCTGGGCCAGCTGGCGCGAGCGCGTGTCCGAGCTGCCGCCGGCCGCGTAGGGCACGATGAATTTGATCGCCTGGCTGGGATAGGCGGCCTGCGCCCAGACGCTGCCCGAGGCCAGGCACAGGCTGGCGGCAAAGGCGCCGGCCAGGAGTTTGATCGTTCCGGATGCTGCACGCATGGCAATTCCCTTGAAGTGGAGGGTTTGCACACCCCCGCCGTTGATTGTCAGCGCATAGTAGGAAAGGCTGGATTAGGTTGTCTAATACCTTATTCTCTAGTTATTGATTCGCCAGGAAAATAAATGCTGATCGATAGCCGATTGCTCCAGGTGTTTGCCGTGGTTGCCGAGGAGCTGCATTTCGGTCGCGCCGCGCAGCGCCTGCATCTGAGCCAGCCTCCGTTGAGCCAAAGCGTGCGCAAGCTGGAGGAAGCGCTGGGCGTTCAGCTGCTGGAGCGCACCACGCGCACGGTGAGACTGACGGCGGCGGGCGCGGAGCTGCAGCGCCGCATCGGCCGGATGGCGATGGAACACGAGGCCACCGTCCGCCACGTGCGGCAGGCGGCCAGCGGCGAGGCCGGCCAGTTGACCATCGGCCTGACGCCCAGCGCGGCGTACTCGAATGTGCCCCAGGCCTTGTTCGTGTTCCGCCAGCGCCATCCGGGCGTGACGCTGGACCTGCTGGAAATGAACTCAAGCGAGATGCCGGACGCGCTGCACCAGCGGCGGCTGGATCTGGCCCTGCTGCGCCCGCCGTTCGCGGACGCGGACCTGGCGCCCGTGCCGCTGTATTCCGAGCCGATGGTGCTGGCGCTGCGGCGCGACCATCCCCTGGCCGGCAAGCGCTGGGTGACGATGGCGCAGGTGCTGGACCTGCCGCTGGTGGGCTATGCGCGCGAACGTTCGCGCTACTTCAGCCAGGTGCTGCGGCAGATGGTCGAGGCGGCCGGCAAGCCGGCCAACATCGTGCAGGAAAGCATGATCCCGACAATCCTGACCCTGGTCGAAGCGGGCTTCGGCGCGGCGGTGGTGCCGGCGTCGCTGGCGCGGATGCGCATGGACATCCTGGCCTATGTCGGCATCCGGGGGCCGGGCGCCTTCCGCGCGGAGCTGGCGGCCGCCCGCCATCCCGACAATCCGAATCCGTCCATCGACGCCTTTGTCGCGATCATGCGGGAGATCAAGCAGCAGGCGGGCTGATGTAGGCCGGATAGTCCGTCAGCCCGCGCGCGTCTCCGCCGAACAGGGTGGCGCGGTCGTGCTCGGCCAGCGGTTCGTCGTTGCGCAGGCGCTCCGGCAGGTCGGGGTTGGCCACGAACGGCCGGCCGAACGCGATCAGGTCGGCCCAGCCGCCATCCAGCGCGTCGCGGGCGCGTTCCGCGGTGTACTTGCCCGCGTAGATGAGGACGCCCGGATAGACGCGGCGCAGCGCCTGCTTGAAGGCCAGCGGCATGTCCGGCGCGTCGTCCCAGTCCGCCTCGGCGATGTGGATGTAGCCCACGCCGATCTCGCCCAGGCGCTTGGCCGCGGCGGTGTAGGTGGCGACGGGATCCGCGTCCACGCAGCCGTTCAGCGTGGTCAGCGGCGCCAGGCGGATGCCGACACGCGAGGCGTCGCCCAGGGTTTCGATCAGCGCGCGGGCCACTTCGTCCAGGAAGCGGATGCGGTTTTCCAGCGAGCCGCCGTATTCGTCGGTGCGCGCGTTGGCGTGCGAGTCCAGGAACTGGTTGACCAGGTAGCCGTTGGCGGCATGCAGCTCCACGCCGTCGAAGCCGGCGACGATGGCGTTGCGCGCAGCCTGCCGGTATTCCTCCACAATGGCGCGGATCTCGTCGATGGCCAGCGCGCGGGGCGCCGAGGCCTGCACGAAGCTCGGGCTGCCGTCTTCGTTTTCGATGAAGACGTTGACGCCCTCGGCCTGGATGGCCGACGAGGAGACGGGGGCGCGGCCGCCGAGCAGGCTGGCGTGGCTCAGGCGCCCCACGTGCCACAGCTGGGCGTAGATGCGGCCGCCGGCGGCATGCACCGCGTCGGTCACGCAGCGCCAGCCGGCGACTTGCGCCGGGGTGCAGAGGCCGGGCGTGCCCGCATAGCCCTTGCCCATGGGCGAGATATAGGTGCCTTCGCTGACGATCAGGCCGGCGCTGGCGCGCTGCGCGTAGTAGCGCGCCATCAAGGCGTTGGCGGTGTCGCCCGGCTGCGTGGCGCGCGAGCGCGTCATCGGCGGCATCACGAGGCGGTTGGGCAGGTGCAGGCCGCCCAGGGCGAGCGGTTCAAACAGGGGATCGCGTGTCTTCATGGCGTCTGCCCTCAGTCCCAGGCGGCCGCCAGGCCTTCCGGGCTGACTTCGCGGCCATTGCGTTCCAGCGCGGCGATCCGCGCCATGTCCTCGTCGGACAGGCGAAGCTGCGGGGCAAGCAGGTTGCTGGCCAGGTTCTCGCGCCTGGTCGACGACGGGATCACGGCGTAGCCCAGCTGCAGCGCCCAGGCCAGGGCGACTTGCGCGGGCGTGGCGTTGTGGCGTTGGGCGATCTGGTTGATGACCGGATCTTTCAGCACCTTGCCGTAGGCCAGGGTCATATAGGACGTGACATGGATGCCCTGCTCCTTCAGGAAGTCCGTGAGCTTGCGGCTTTGCAGGTAGGGGCTGAGCTCGATCTGGTTGGTGGCGATCTGCTCGCGGCCCACGGCGGCGATGGCGGCCTGCGTCTGCGCGATCGGGAAGTTCGAAATGCCGATCTGGCGGGTCAGGCCCTGCGTCCGGGCGTCGGCCAGCGCGTTCATGAATTCGTCGACCGGCACGCCGTTGTCCGGTGCGGGCCAGTGAATCAGGGTCAGGTCCACGTAGTCGGTGCGCAGTTTGGCCAGGCTGTCCTTCAGGCTGGGAACGAGTTTGTCCTTTGCGTAGTTGGGCACCCAAATCTTGGTGGTCAGGAACAGGTCTTCGCGCGCCACGCCCGATTCGGCGATGGCCTGGCCGACCTCGGCCTCGTTCTCGTAGATCTGGGCGGTATCGATGGCGCGGTAGCCGAGGTCCAGCGCGTTGCGCACCGAATCAATGACAACCTGGCCTTGCAGGCGGAACGTGCCAACGCCGAAGGCGGGAATGCTCATGTAAAACTCCTTGGGGATTCGCGGGTCCAGACGCGCAATGTCTGGGGATGGACGTAGTGTGCCTGCCCGATACTTGCGGAAAAAGACAGGTATTGGCGAAATACTTTTGATATAACTTCAAATATGAAAACCACACTCGACGAAATGCAGGTCTTCATCGCCATCGTGGACAGCGGGTCGATCACCGCTGCCGCCGAGGTGCTGGGACAGACCATTTCCGCCACGAGCAGAACCATGAGCCGGCTGGAGGAAAAGCTGCAGACCACGCTGATGCGGCGGACCACGAGGCGGCTGGAACTGACCGAAGAGGGCAAGACCTATCTGGAGCAGGCGCGGCGGATCATCGCGTCGGTGGAGGAGGCCGAGGAGCTGATGAACGTGCGCCGCAACCAGCCCGCCGGGCTGTTGCGCGTGGACGCGGCATCGCCCTTCATGCTGCATGTGATCGCGCCGCTGGCGCCCGGCTACCGCAAGCGCTATCCGCAGGTGGAGCTGGAGCTCAACAGCAACGAAGGCAACATCGACCTGCTGGAGCGGCGCACCGACCTGGCCATCCGCATCGGACGCCTGAAGGACTCGTCGCTGCACGCCGTGTCTTTGGGCAGCAGCCGGGTGCGGGTGCTGGCCAGTCCCGGGTATCTGGCGGAGCACGGCACGCCCAAGCGCGTGGCGGACCTGGCTGCGCACGCCTTGCTGGGCTTCAGCCAGCTGGAATCGCTGAACGAATGGCCCCTGCTGGATGCCGATGGCCAGCCCCTGCACGTCAGCCCGGCCGTCCGGTCCTACAGCGGCGAAACCCTGCGGCAGCTGGCCTTGAATGACGGGGGCATCGTCTGCCTGTCGGACTTCATGACGCGCGGCGACCGCAAGGCCGGCGCGCTGCTGCCCCTGTTCGCGAAGCAGACGCTGGATGTCAGGCAGCCGATCAACGCCGTGTACTACCGCAACACGGCGATCTCGTCGCGGATCAAGTCCTTCATCGACTACATGCTGGAGACGCTGGGGCCGAACGGGTTCGCGGAATAGGCCGGGCCGCCTTACAGCAGGCCCGCGCTGCGCGCGCGCGCCACGGCCTGGGTCCGGCTGTCGGCGCTGAGCTTCACGTTCAGGTGGCGCAGGTGCGTGCGCACCGTGCTTTCGGAAACGAACAGCTGCCTGGCGATGGCGCTGTTGGAGTGGCCCTCGGCCAGGAGGCGCAGCACCCGGAGTTCCTTGGGGGTCAGCCCCTCCGCGCCCGCGGCGTCGGGCGCGCGCGTGGGCTCTGGCGGGGCGGATCCGATGCGCGCCTGCTCCTGGAACCGCCGCCACCAGTCTTGCGCGGCGCCGGCGGCCAGCCAGGCGCTGCCCGCCGGCGTGGCGGCAAAGCGCTGGATCAGGCGGATCAGGGCCAGGCCTTCGTCGACCAGCACGCGGCACAGGCCTTCGGCTTGCGCCATCTCCAGCAGCGGTCCCAGTTGCGTGTAGGCGCCGGCGTCGTCGTTGGCCCTGGCCAGCGCCACGGCGCGGAACAGCTGCAGCTTGCAGGCGCGCCGGACGCGGCGGGCGTCCAGCGCCTGGGCAATGTCCGTGTCGAGCTGGCGCAGCGCGGCGGCGGCGTCGCCTTCATAGGCTTCGCAACGCAACCGGCCCAGGCGCGGATACAGCAGGTCGTTCGCCGGCAGGCGCAAGGCTTGCACGCGATTCCAGAGATCGGCGTCGTCGGCGCGGCGCAGCTCTTCGCGAGCGGCCTGCGGATGGCCCTGCATCAGCAGCACGCGCGCGCGTTCCACGCGGGCGCTGGCGGCGATGCGCGGCAGGCGGCGCTGATGGCCCAGGTACTCCAGTTCGCCCAGCAGGTAGAAGGTCTGTTCCACGTCGCCCTCGTAGAAGGCGACGCGCGCGAGCATCAGGTAGCCGAGTATCAGGTGGTCCGGCAAGCCCACGTCGCGGCCCAGCGGGACATACACGTGCAGCAGCCTGGCGGCTTGGGGTAGATCTCCGGTTTCGTAGACCCAGGCGGCGTACAGCACGCCGGCCCAGGCGTTGCCGTTGGCCTGCCCGTAGGCGCCGTTGCGCGTGGACCGCACCGCCATGCGAAAGCGCGCGCCCGCCTGGCGCATGCGCCCCTCCTGCAGGTCGATGATGCCTTCGACCGCTTCGGAGTACATCAGGTTGAAGCTGCTTGCGCTGCGGCTTTGCGCGCGCCTGGCGGTGTCCAGCAGCGCGCGCGCCTCGTGGTAGCGGCCCAGCACGGCGGTGACGTTGGCCATGGCGTTGGCTAGCGCGGTGTCGGTGAATGACAGCGCGTCTTCCAGCGCCGCGACGCTGGACATGCCGGCGGCATAGGCCTCTTCGTGGCGGTCCATCATGGACAACAGCAGGGGCTGCAGCGCGCGCACGTGGGCACGCACGCCGGGATCGGCGCTGTCCGCCAATCCCAGGTCGGCCAGCAGCAGGGACGCCTCGCTCGGGCCGCGGGTGAAGCAGGTGGCCCATACCTGCACCGCCTGCAGCAAGGGCCGGGTCGCCAGCACTGCGGGCGGCAATTGCGCGAACCAGCGCGACAGGAGCCGCATGCGGCCCTCGGCCAGCAGGGTGTCGGCATGGGCTTGCAGCAGCGACAGCGCGCGGCCGAAGTCGCCGCCGTCGATCGCGTGGTCGATGGCGGGCACGGGCCGCCCCTGTTCGTCGTACCAGCGCGAGGCGGCCAGATGCAGGCTTGCGATGTCGCCGGGCGCCTGCGCCCGCAGTTGCGATTGCAGATAGCTCGCGAACAGGCTGTGGTAGCGGTAGTGGGGCTCATCCATGGAGGTGCGCGTCAGCAGCACGTGGCCGTTTTCGAGCTGGGCGAGCAGGTCCGCGCAATCCAGGTCGGGCAGCAGGGCCTGGCACAGCGGAGGGCTCAATTGCTTGAGGATGCTGGTGCGCAACAGGAAGCGGCGCAACGCCGGCGTCTGGCTGGCCAGCACGTCCTGCGCCAGATAGTCGGCGACGGACTGGTCGCTGCCCGAGAAGCGTTCGATGAAGGCGGCGGCCGAGGGTTGCCGGGCCAGGGAGGCTGACGCCAGGCACAGGGCGGCGATCCAGCCTTCGGTCTTGCGGTGCAGCAGCCCGACCTCGGTCGGCGTCAGGAGCGGGCTGCGCCGCGCGAAGAAATGGCTGGCCTCATCCATGGAGAAGCAAAGCTGCGCGGCGTCGATCTCCAGCAACTGGTTGGCCGCGCGCAAGCGGCCCAGCGCCAGCCCTGGCGCGTGCCGCGATCCGATCAGCAGCCGCCCGTGCGCCGGCAGGCGGCCGATCAGATCCTGCACCAGGTCCAGCACGGCGGGCGCGGTGATGGCTTCGAATTCGTCCAGCACCAGCGCGAAGGGCGCGCCGCGCGACGCGACGGCCTCGACCAGCGCCAGGGCCAGCGCGTCTTCGGAATCGTGTCCGTCGCGCGGCAAGGCGGCGGGCCCGGACAGGGCGCCCAGCGCCGCCATCAGGCAGCGCAGGAAACGGGACAGGTCATTGTCGGCGCGGTCCAGCGTCAGCCAGGCTGTCCGCACGGACCGGGCCTGCAAGCGCGCCTGGCATTGCGCCAGTAGCGTGGTCTTGCCGTAGCCGGCCGGCCCGCGCGCCACCACCACCTTGGGGCCATGGTCGCGGCAGGCTTGTTCGCACAGCCGCAGCCGGGCGACATGGTCGCCGTGAGCCGCCGGGGCGCCGAACTTGCCGCTGGCCAGCGCGTGTTCCACCGAGAACGAATGACGCATGAGCTGCCTGTGTAGGGGATGCGGTTCTTTGCGAATCGCTCCGGGTAAACCCGCTTGGGACCAGAAAATCGTCGCTTTGGACGAAGGCGGAAACGCGTGCCTACGATACAAAAGGACGCTCGCAGGAGCAATACGCAAACCGCCGCAAAGACGGCGCAAACCGATAAGGGAGACAAGTCCATGGCAATCCTGAAACTGACGCTCGCGCTGGCGGGCGCGGCCCTGGCCGCAGGCGGCGCGCAGGCCCAGTCCGCGGCGGGCCCCGTGAAGATAGGCATCATGGCCGACATGAGTTCGGCGTATTCCGACATCGGCGGCAAGGGCCTGGTGGAGGCCGCGCGCATGGCGGTGCAGGACTTTGGCGGTTCGGTGCTGGGCAAGCCGGTGGAGGTGGTGTTCACCGACGGCCAGAACAAGGTCGACGTGGCCAGCGCCGCCGCGCGCCGCTGGTTCGACCAGGACGGCGTGGACATGATCACCGACCTGCCCACCTCCGCGCTGGCGCTGGCCATCAGCGAACTGGGGCGGGAAAAGAAGAAGATCGTCATGGTGACCAGCGCGTCCACCTCGGAGCTGACGGGCAAGGCGTGCTCGCCCTACACCGTCCACTGGACCTACGATACCTACGCGCTGGCCAACGGCACGGGCGCGGCGGTCACGGAACAGGGCGGCAAGAACTGGTTCTTCATGACGGCGGACTATTCCTTTGGCTACGCCTTGCAGGGGGATGCCTCGGCCGTCATCGAGAGGAACGGCGGCAAGGTGCTGGGCGCCGTGCGTTCGCCGCTGAACACGCCCGATTTCAGCTCCTACCTGCTGCAGGCGCAAAGCTCCAAGGCGGGCATCATCGGCCTGGCGCTGGGCGGCAACGACGTGATCAGCGCGATCAAGCAGGCGGCGGATTTCGGCATCGGGCGTCCGGGCAGCCAGCAAAAGCTGGTGGCGCTGCTGGCCTTCCTGTCCGACGTGAAGTCCATCGGCCTGCCGCTAGGCCAGGGCCTGCTGCTGACCGAAGCCTTCTACTGGGACCAGACCGACGCCACGCGCGCATGGTCGCAGCGCTTCCAGGACAAGGTCGGGCGCAAGCCCACCATGACCCAGGCCGGCACCTACGGCGCGGTCACGCATTACCTGAACGCCGTGAAGGCCGCCGGCACCAAGGACGCCGACGCGGTCATGGCCAAGATGCGCGAGACGCCCATCAACGACTTCATGACGAACAACGGCAAGCTGCGCGTGGACGGGCGCGTGGTGCGCGACATGTACCTGTTCGAAGTGAAGAAGCCGGCGGACTCCAAGAGCGAATGGGACCTGTACAAGCAGGTCGCGGTGATTCCCGGCGACGTGGCCTTCCGCCCGCTGGACAAGGGCGGCTGCGCGCTGGCGAAGTCGGGTGGCGCCGAATGATCAGCTACGAGGTCACTGCCTTTGGCGAACCGCTGACGCGCACGGACCGCCCTACCCCCGCGCCCGCCGGCGGCCAGGTGCTGCTGCGGGTGCTGGCGGCTGGCGTGTGCCACACCGACATCCATACCTGGGAAGGGTCGTACGACCTGGGGGGCGACAAGCGCCTGCGCATGGAGCAGCGCGGCGTCGCCCTGCCGCTGACGCTGGGCCACGAGACCGTGGGCGAGGTGGTCGCGGCCGGCCCCGATGCGCGCGGCGCGCGGCCGGGGCAGCGCTTCCTGGTGTATCCGTGGATCGGCTGCGGCGACTGCAAGGTCTGCCGCCGTGGGCGCGAGAATCTCTGCGCCGCGCCGCGCTTTCTCGGGATCTTCCGGCCGGGCGGCTACAGCGACCACATTATGGTGCCGGATGCGCGCTACCTGGTCGGCATCGGCGACCTGGGGCCCGAGCAGGCCGCGCCCTATGCGTGTTCGGGGCTGACCACCTACAGCGCCATCCGCAAGATCCCGCCAGAGGTGCTGGCCGAGGAAGCCGTGGTGGTGATCGGCGCGGGCGGCCTGGGTCTGATGTGCGTGACGTTGCTGCGCGCGATGGGCTGCTCCAATGTCGTGGTGCTGGAACCCGACGGCGCGCGCCGGGGCGCGGCGCTGGCCGCGGGCGCGCATGCCGTGGTCGACGCCAATGCGGCCGCCGCGCTGGACGAGGCCAGGCGGGCGGCGGGCGAGGTATGGGCGGTCATCGATTGCGTGGGCGCGGCCCGCACGGTGCAGCAAGGCATGGACCTGCTGACCAAAGGCGGCCAGCTTATCCTGGTGGGGCTGTTTGGCGGCGAGCTCTCCTTGTCGCCCGCGCTGGTGCCGATGCGCGCCATCAGCATCGAAGGATCCTATATCGGCAATCTGGAAGAGCTCCACGCGCTGATGGCGCTAGTCCGCGAACGCCGGCCCCGGGCCATCCCCACGGCCTGCCGCTGCCTGGAAGACGCGCAGTCGGCGCTGGCCGACCTGGCGGCGGGACGTGTCGTCGGCCGCTTGCTGCTCAGTCCGTCCCCGGCCACCCTTGCACAGGCAACGCAACCATGACCTTGAATCTGGACTCCGAATACACGATGACGCTGAACGGCCGCGCGGAATCGTCCGCGCAGACGTTCGACGTGCTCAACCCCGCCACCGAAGCGCGCATCGCGGCGGCGCCCGACGCCTCGCTCGACCAGCTGAACGCCGCCATCGCCGCGGCCCGGGCCGCGTTCGTCCCCTGGCGCGACCGCCCCATCGCCGAACGCCAGGCGGCGCTGCGCGCGATGGCCGACCGCCTGGAGGCGCATGCCGAAGGTTTCATGCGCCTCTTGACGCGCGAGCAGGGCAAGCCGCATGCGGATGCGCGGGCCGAGATCGGACGCTGCGTCGTGTGGCTGCGCGAGTTCGCCGCGCGCGAGCTGCCGGTCGAGCGCCACGACGACGGCGCGGGCCATCTGTTCGAAACGCGGCGCGTGCCCATCGGCGTGGTGGCGGCGATTGCGCCGTGGAACTTCCCCATGACTCTCGCCATCTGGAAGATCGCGCCGGCGCTGCTGGCGGGCAACACGGTGGTGCTCAAGCCCTCGCCCTACACCCCGCTGACCTCATTGAAGATGGGCGAGCTGTTCCGCGACCTGCTGCCGCCGGGGGTGCTGAACGTGGTCAGCGGCGGCGATCGGCTGGGGCCTTGGCTGACCGAGCATCCGGGGATAGACAAGATCGCCTTCACGGGGTCCACCGTCACCGGGCGGCGCGTGATGCAAAGCGCCTCGACCCGGCTCAAGCGCGTCACGCTGGAGCTGGGCGGCAACGACGCCGCCATCGTGCTGCCCGATGTCGACGTGAAGGAGACGGCGGGCAAGCTGTTCTGGGGCGCGTTCCGCAATTCCTCGCAGTATTGCCTGGCCACCAAGCGCCTGTATGTGCACGAATCCATTTACGACGCGTTCGCCGACGCGCTGGCGGGCTACGCCGCGGGCGTGGTGGTGGGCGACGGCGCGCAACCCGGCACGGGACTCGGCCCCATCCAGAACCGCGCGCAGTTCGAGCGCGTGAAGGACCTGATCGCGGACGCGCACCGCACCGGCGTGCGCTTTCTGGCGGGGGGCGAGGTGCCGGAAGGCAAGGGCTATTTCGTGCCCGTCGCCATCCTGGACAATCCGCCCGACGACGCCCGCAGCGTGGTGGAGGAGGCCTTCGGCCCGGTGCTGCCGCTGCTGAAGTACCGGGACATCGACGAGGCGATCCGCCGCGCCAACGATACCGAGTACGGCCTGGGCGGTTCGGTCTGGTCCCGGGACGTGGCCCTGGCGCAGTCGGTTGCCCGGCGGCTGGAGACGGGCACGGTGTGGATCAACCACATCCATGTCATGTCGCCCAACGTGCCTTTCGGCGGCCACAAGCAGTCCGGCGTGGGCGTGGAGAACGCCCTGGACGGACTGCTGGAATACACCAACGCGCAGACGGTGTCGACGCTGGTTTAGGGGTGACAGGCCCTGGGCCCGGCCTCAGGCGGCGTAGCGGCCGGGTTCGCCGTTGCGGCTGCGCGCGCCCGGCCACAGGCGCAGCGCCAGCGCCGCGGCCGCCGCGCTTGTGGCCACCAGCGTGACGCCCGTCCAGCCCCAGCGGGCCAGCGCCAGGCTGCCCAGCGCGCCGCCGGCGGCCATGCCGATGAAGACGCCGGTCATCAGGATGGCGTTGAGCCGGCTGCGGGCGGCAGGGTCGATGCCGTAGACGATGCTCTGGTGGGCGATCAGCGAGGTCTGGATGCCCAGGTCGAAGCCGACGGCGCTGCCGGCGATCAGCCACAGCGCGGCATGCGGCGACAGCAGCGGCAGGAAGATCATGGCGGCGAACGACGCCATGGTCAGGCCGGCGCCCAGGCTGGCGACGGCCAGGGGGCCTCGCGTGTCGGCCACCCGTCCGGCCAGCGGCGCGGCCAGGGCGCCGGCGGCGCCGGCCAGGCCAAAGGCGCCCGCCGCGCCCGCGCCAAGGTGGAAGGGCGCGCCGTGCAGCATCACGGCCAGCGTGGACCAGAAGGCGCTGAAGCCCAGCGACAGCAGGCCTTGCGCCGTGGCGGCGCGGCGCAGCCCGGGGTGCTGGCGCCACAGGGTCAGCAGCGAACCCAGCAGCGCGCTGTAGGCCAGCCGCGTCGAAGGCTCGAACCGGGGCAGGCCGCGCCACAGCGCGGCGCCCAGCGCCACGATGCTCGCCGCGGCGGCCGCGAACATCATGCGCCAGCCGAACTGTTCAGCCACGAAGCCGCTGACCACCCGCGACAGCAGGATGCCGAGCAGCAGGCCGGTCATGACCGTGCCGACGATCTTGCCGCGCGCTCCGGCCGGCGCCAGGTGGGCGGCCGCGGGCACGATGTCTTGCGCCAGGGTGGCCGACAGGCCGATGGCGAAGCTGGCGGCCAGCAGCAGGCCGACGGTGGGCGACGCGCCGGCCAGCAGCAGCGCCAGGCTCAGCACGGCGGCCTTGATGAGGATGATGCGCTTGCGGTCGTAGCGGTCGCCCAGCGGCGCCAGCATCAGGATGCCGAAGGCGTAGCCCAGCTGCGTCAGCGTGGGGATCCAGCCCAGCGTTTCGGCGCTGGCGTGGATGTCGGCGCCCAGCACGCCCAGCATGGGCTGGCTGTAATACAGGGACGCGACGCCCAGGCCGGCGCCGATGGCAAGCAGGAAGACGAGGCCGCGCGACAGGGCGGCGGGGGAATGGGATTGCATGGTGGGTATCCGGTGGCTTTGGTACGGGGCAGATTCTGGGCTCCCTCCCCCTGCTTTGGTAGCCGGCCGGCGGGTACATCCGTTATACGATGGGCGTATGACCACCTCCGCCCTTTCCGCCGCGGCCGGCACCGACCGCATGCTGCTGATCGAAACCTTCGTGCGCATCGTGGAGGCCGGCAGCCTGTCCGCGGCCGCCGCCCAGATGGGCGGCACGCAACCGACGGTCAGCCGCAGGCTGCAACTGCTGGAGCGCACCCTGGGCGTGCGCCTGCTGCAGCGCTCGACCCACGCGATCCGCCTGACGGAGGACGGGCAGCGCTGCTACGAACGGGGCAAGGAGCTGATCGCCACCTGGCAGTCGTTCGAGAGCGAGGTGCGCGGCGCGGGCGATGAGCCCGCCGGCATGCTGCGCGTGGTGGCCCCGCACGCCTTCGGGCAAGACAAATTCGTGGAGCCGCTGGCGAAGTACCTGCATCGGTACCCGAACATGCGCGTGGAATGGCTGCTGCACGACCGCATGCCCGACCTGATCGCCGAGAACGTCGATTGCGCGATCCGGGTCGGCGCCGTGACGGACCCGTCGGTGATCGCCGTGAAGCTGGGCGTCGTGCCGCGCATTGTCGTCGCGTCGCCCGCGCTGTTGCAGGACGGGCGCCTGCCGCAGCATCCGTCGGAACTGGCGCACCTGCCCTGGCTGGCGCTGCGCACCTTCTACCGCACCGAAGTGAGCCTCACGCATTGCGGCTCGGGCCAGACCGAACGCTTCGGCATCCAGCCCCGGCTGTCCACCGACGGCCTGCATGCGCTGCGCAATGCCGCCGTGCTGGGCCTGGGCGTGGCGCTGGGATCGGCCTGGGCCATGACGGACGACCTGGCGGCGGGACGCCTCGCGCACCTGGCGCCGCAGTGGCAGGCGGATCCGCTGCCCGTCTTCCTGGTGTACGCGCCGTCGCGTTTCCAGCCGGCGCGGCTGCGGCGCTTCATCGAGATCATGCGCGAGCACCTGCCGGCGGAACTGGCGGGGACCTGATCGTCCCCGCGCCGGGCGCCCTGTCCAGTATCCTGACGCCATCGGTGTCTTCCGGAGGATCGTCGCATGCGCAATCTGGATTTCAGTTCCTGGCAGGACCTGCTTCCGGTGCACACCGCGGAACTGGTGGTGTCGCTGCGCGACTTCATCCGCCAGGTGCTGGACCTGGAGCCGGTGCCGGCGCAGCTGTCGATACCGATGCAAGGCCCTGCCCGCCCGTCCTCGACGGCGGGCGCGATGATGGGCGCCGAACTGGACCGCGACCGCCAGGGCTAGTTTGCCGGCTGGCCCGAATCCCTCACCGATTCGTAGACCAGCGTGGCCAGCGTCAGGTCTTCCAGCGCGCTGCCCACGGCCTTGAACACGGTGATTTCCTGGTCGTTGCGACGGCCGGGGCGCTCGCCCGCCGTCAACTGGTGCAAATCGCCCTGGATGCCCGCGGGCGTCAGCACGCCGGCCTTGAACGCGGACAGCAGGTCGCCCGACTTGGTGGGCGCCTCATCGGTGTCCACATAGACGGTGGTGCCGTCGAAGCAGGCCGCGTCGGTCTCGCGCATCTCGGGCTTGAAGCTGCCGATCAGGTCCAGGTGCGTGCCCGGGCGCAGCCAGGCGCCGCGGATCAGCGGCTCGGTGGACAAGGTGGCGCAGCTGACGATGTCGGCCTGGCGGGTGGCGGCTTCCAGGTCGGTCACGGCCTGGGCGTCAAAGCCCTGTTCGCGCAGGCGCTGGGCCAGGGCGTCCGCGCCCGCCGGCCGCAGGTTCCACACCAGCACGCGCTGGATGGGGCGCACGGTGCGCATGGCCTGCGCGACCAGTCCAGCGATGCGGCCGGACCCGACGATCAGCAGCGTGGCGGCGTCGGCGCGGGCCAGGTAGTCCGCGCCCAGCGCGGCTGCGCCGGCCGTGCGGTAGACGGTGACGATGTCGCCGTCCACCTGCGCGATCGGCACGCCGGTGGTGGCGCTGTACAGGTTGTAGGTGGCGTGCAGGCCGGGCAGGCCCTGGTGCGTGTTCTCGGGAAAGATGTTGATGATCTTGACGCCGAAGTAGCCGCGGTCGCTCCAGGCCGGCATGATCAGCGAAGTGCCGTGGGCATTGCCGGACCGGATGGCGTGGACATGGCGCGCGGGCACCGTGGCGCCGCCGCGGAAGGCGTCGCGCAGGGCGGGGATGACGGTGTCGAAGGACAGGGCGTCGCGGGTTTGTTCGGTGTCGATTAAGCGCATCGGATCGTTGCCTGCATTGGGTCGGTCAATCAGTCGGTCAATCAAAAAGGGCCACGGGCAGTCTAGCAGCGCCGGCGGCGCGGCGAACGGCCCGCGCGCGGCGGCGCAGGGCGATTGGGTAGAATTCGCGAAATTGAGGCGCCCCGATGGCAGTCGCGCGGCGCGCAGGTCTAAAGGAAAGCACGCCGCATGTCGGAATTACCCGGGAAGGTCCGGTCTGGGCCGCTGAATCTGCGGCAGATCGAGGTGTTTCACGCCATCATGATCACGGGATCGCTCAGCGCCGCGGGCAGGCTGCTGCACGTCACCCAGCCCGCCATCAGCCGCGTGCTGGCCTCGATGGAACTGCGCCTGGGCTACGCGCTGTTCGAACGGTTCAAGGGCCGCCTGCATCCCACCAAGGAAGCGCGCAAGCTCTTCCAGGAAGTGGAGTCCATCCAGGCGGGGGTCCACCGGCTGAACGACATGGCCGCCGGCATGGCGGGCCACGGCGGCGGACTGGTCAGCGTGGTGTCCAGCCCCAGCTTCGGCGAATGGCTGATCCCGGCCGCCACCGCGAAGTTCTGCGCGCGCAATCCCGGCGTGCGCATCCGCTACCGCCCGCTGGGCATGGATGCGCTGCTGCCCCAGCTGCTGCTGGGGCACGCGGACATCGCGATCTCGACCTTCAAGCCCGAGCACCCCAACCTCATCACCAGCGAGCTGACCCAGGGCGAGATCGTCTGCGTGCTGCCTGCCGGCCACCGGCTGGCGCGCGAAAGCGTGATCGACCCCGCCATGCTTGCCGGCGAGATGCTGGTGGGCTATGGCCGCGACACGCCTTTGGGCGAGACGCTCCATTCCTATTGGCAGCAGCTGGGACGCGAGTTCGAGCCGGCCATCGAGGTGCGCTCTTCCCAGACGGCGTGCTCGTTCGTGCGCCAGGGCGTGGGCGTGGCCCTGGTGGACTCTTACGGCCTCACCGACGGGCTGACGCACGGCATGGCGGTGCGGCGCATCGCGCCCGCGATCGCGCTGCCGGTGCACGTGTCCCATTCCCGGATCGAACCGCCGCCGTCCATCGCCCGCGCGTTCCTGGCCCAGTTTTCCCAGGTCGTCAAAAAGGAATTGCCTGCAATGACGCAGGCAATCATCAACCGGGCCTAGACGATTTCGGGCACGGGCAGGGGTTCGCCCGCGCCGGTGCGCTCGACGATCAGCTTGTAGTGATGCGGGCTGCGGTGCTTGGCGAAGTTGAAGACGTGGTCGCGGAACGTCTGGCCCATGGCCAGGTCGATGTTGGCGGCGATGACCTCGTCTTCCTCGCCGCTTGCGCGCGCCACGATCTCGCCGGACGGAGCCACGATCATGGAGCTGCCGATCATGTGGTGGCCGTCTTCATGGCCGCACTTGGCGGCGGCGCCGACCCACACCGCGTTCTGGTAGGCGCTGGCCTGCAGCACGATCTCGTGCGTCGTGGTGCGCAGGTGCGCGGGCTCGTTCCAGTGGATGTTCAGGGACGGGGTGTTGTAGCCCAGCACGATCAGTTCGGCGCTTTGCAGCGACATGACCCGGTAGGTCTCGGGCCAGCGGCGGTCATTGCACAGGCACATGCCGATCTTGACGTCGTTGGTCTCCCAGACGCCGAAGCCCAGGTCGCCCACTTCGAAGAACTTCTTCTCCAGATGCTGGAACGGCGCATCGACCTTGTGGTCCGAGTGGCCCGGCAGGTGGATCTTGCGGTACTTGCCGATGATTCTGGCGCTGCGGTCCACCAGGATGGCGGTGTTGAACTGGCGGCCTTCCGGCGTCAGTTCGGCATAGCCCAGGTAAAAGCCGATGCCCAGCTCGCGCGCCGTGTCGAACAGCGGTTGCACGTCGGCATTGGGCATGGTCTTCTCGAAGTAGCGCTCCACCGCCTCGGCGTCTTCCATCCAGTAGCGCGGAAAGAACGTCGTCAGCGCCAGTTCGGGAAACACGACGAACTCCGCCTTGCGCGCAGCAGCCTCGCGCATCATCTCGACGAGGCGGCGCACGACCGCCGCGCGGGTGTCGGCAAGGTTGACGGCGCCCATCTGGGCAACGGCCAGGCCCATCTTGCGGGCGGGGGTTGAGGTGCTCACGATATCTGTCTCCAGGTGTTTTGTCGCTGCGGAAGATGCAAGCATGCATGCGCGCGGGCAAATGCGATAGCGCTCGGCGGCGCCGCAAGCCGCGCGGCGCGGCGCGCCGGGTTTTTCGCTAAACCCCTGATTCGACTGGCTATTTACAGGCGGCGCGGATGCCGCCCGGGGCCCGCGCATAACGCTGGATCATGGACGCTGTGCAAAGTTTTATATCGGGTTTGCCCGCCGCTCGCGCTCAGAAGGCCTTGAAGGTCTTCAGGTGGATGCTGGTTTCGGTGGCGGAAATGCCCTTGAGCGTGCGCAGGCGGTCCAGGACTTCGGACAATTGCTCGATGGTGGGCACGCGCAATTCGGCCAGCAGGTCCCAGCGTCCGTTGGTGTCGTGCAGGCCCGCCACGCTGGGCTCGCCCATCAGCAGGTTCACGATCTTGCGGGTCTCGTGGCCTTCGACCGCGATGCTCATCCAGGCGACGATGTCTTCGGTCTCGACGTCCGGGCGCAGCCGCACGGTGTAGCCGACGATGATGCCCCGTTCTTCCAGCTTCCGGATGCGGTTGTCGATGGTGCCGCGCGAGACGTCCAGTTTTTTTGCCAGCGTGGCGACCGAGAGGCGGGCGTTGGCGCGCAACAGGCCAAGCAGGTTCTGATCTAGCGTGTCCATTGTAAAAAATGCTATTTATGGCTGTCAGAATGCCAAGATCTTAGCGTTTCGTGTGGAATGTTGTCACTATGAATTGACTTTCCCGTCCCGCAGAATTTCTGTTCCATAACTTGGGGAGAAAAAATTGACGATTCTGCTGACGACCTCGGACGTAGCAACCATTGTGGCCCTGCAAGGCCCGCGCAAGGTCTGCACCGACCTGCTGGACTATGTGCTGGCCGACTTTCTGCGATGGCAGGAATTCGACAAATGCGCGCGCGTAGCCAGCCATTCCGCCACCGGCGTCATCGAACTGATGCCCGCCGCCGACAACGAGCTCTACAGCTTCAAGTTCGTCAACGGCCATCCCGACAACCCCCAAGCCGGCCTTTCCACCGTGATGGCGTTCGGCGCCCTGGCGCAAGTCAGCACGGGCGAGCCGCTGCTGATCAGCGAGCTGACGCTGACGACCGCGCTGCGCACCGCCGTGACCTCCGCGCTGGCCGCGCGCGCGCTGGCCCGCCCCGGTTCGCGCAGCATGGCGCTTATCGGCAACGGCGCCCAGGCCGAGTTCCAGGCGCTGGCCTTCCATTACATCCTGGGCATCGACACGCTGCACGTGTACGACGTGGATGCCGGCGCGACCCGCAAGCTGGAACACAACCTGGCGTCCGTCCCGGGCTTGCGCATCGTGCGCTTTGACGGCGTCGCCAGCGCCGTCAAGGGCGTGGACATTGTCACCACGGTCACGGCCGACAAGGCCTACGCCACCATCCTGACCGGCGACATGATCGAGCCGGGGATGCACATCAACGCGCTGGGCGGCGATTGCCCGGGCAAGACCGAGCTGCATGCGGACGTGCTGCGCGCGGGGTCGGTGTTCGTGGAATACGAGCCGCAGACGCGGATCGAGGGCGACCTGCAGCAGATGCCGGCCGATTTCCCGGTCACCGAACTGTGGCGCGTCCTGACGGGCCAGGCCGGCGGACGCCGGAGCGCCGGCGAAGTGACCATCTTCGATTCGGTGGGCTTCGCGCTGGAAGATTTCTCGGCCCTGCGCTGGCTGCGCGACAGCGCGGCCAGGCACGGCATCGGCGCCCGCATCGAGGTGGCGCCGGCCTTGCAGGACCCGAAAGGCCTGTTCAACGTGGTGCGCACTGCCCGGACCGGTCAGCCCGCCCTGGTTCAGAGATAGCTTGTCGGGCGCGAGTCGCCAAAAAGAGAGACGCCCGTCCCGTGGAACGGGCGTTTTTTTTTCTTTAAGGAAATGAAGGTTCCGGTTACATTATCTTACGCGCAGGCTTTCGTTGAGATGCGCCGCCCGTGTCCCACCGGTCCCTATGTCACGTTTCAGAATCGCGGCTTTTGTCCTAATGATGTCGGCGCTGGGGTTCCTGGCGGGCGTGGCGGCTGGACGCCTGATCGAGCTTGGCCAGGTCGACGACAAGCTCGCCGCGCACAATTCCCGGCTGCTGGCCCACGCGCAGCGCGTGGCGCAGGAAAGCCAGCGGCTGATCGCCGCCGCGACGCACGGCGCTGCGCTCTGCTCGGATTCGGATGTGGCGACCTTGCGGGTGCTGCTGTTCAACGCCACCTTCGTCAGGGACATCGGCCGCATCCAGGACGGCCTGCTGGCGTGTTCCGCGGCCTGGGGCGCATTCGAGGAGGGGCATCCGCTGCCTGCGCCCGCCTTCACCCTGCAAAACGGCATCCAGCTTTGGGTGGGCGCGGCCAACATCGTCGACCGCCGGATCGTGGGCGACATGGCGGCGCGCGACGATGTCCTGGTGTTCACCGCGCCGGGCGCCTACGACGGCTTTCCGGAGCCGGGTTCCGGCATCGACGCCAAGATCGTGACGCGCGACGGCGCGCATGTGCTCCGGCGCTTCGGCCGCACGCACGACCTGGAGCTGCCGCCGCGCGGCGGGCCGCCCGCCAACAGCCTGTGGTCTGAGCGGCGCGTGGCCGAATGCGCGCCCGAAGCGGACGCGGATCTCTGCGTGGTGTCGCGCGCCCGGTCCCACGCCTGGTTCCAGTTGCCCGCCATGATCCTCTCCGCGACCGGCGCCCTGGCCGCGGCGTTTCTCGCGGGCCTGTGCGTCATGTGGCGCCTGCATGCGAACAGCGCCAAGACCGAGCTGCGCCGCGCCATCCTGGGCGGCGACATCCAGGTCCACTACCAGCCCTTGAGGCAGCTTGCGACGCGCCGCCTGGCGGGCTTCGAAGCCCTGGCCCGCTGGCGCTCCCGCAGCGGCCGGGACGTGTCGCCCGGCCTCTTCGTGCCGCTGGCCGAGGCGATGGGGCTGGGCCGCGACCTGACGCGCCTGGTCACCTCGCAGGCCTTGCGCGACCTGCATGAGCGCCTGCGGGCGAATCCGGCGCTATACGTCAGCATCAACGTGTCGGCGGCCGACCTGAAGGACGCCGCATACCGGAGCTTCCTGCTCGACGCGGTGAGCGAATGGGGCATCCCGCCCGCCAGCGTTGCGCTGGAGGTCACCGAGGGTTCGCCCTTGTCCGACGGCCATGTCCTGACGATGGTCAAGGCGCTGCGCGCCACGGGGTTCAAGGTGTTCATCGACGATTTCGGCACCGGCCATTCGAACCTGAACTACCTGGCCGAAATGCAGGCCGACGCAATCAAGCTGGACCGGCGCTTCACGCGCGCCATCGGCGCCGAAGAGGCGGGCACGCTCATCATCGATCATGTCATCGGCATTTCCCGCGCGCTGCGCATCGGCCTGATCATCGAGGGCATAGAAACCGAGGAGCAGGCCCGCTACCTGTTGGCGCGCGAGCCCGCCGCGGTCGGCCAGGGCTGGCTGTTCGGACGGGCGGCGCCGGTCGGCGACATCGCCGCGGACTAGGGCCAGGGCCGCCGCCGCGCCAACCCGCGCGCGGCGGCGGCCGCCCAAGGCGCCGGCGATTCAGGCGCGGCTTGGCGCGTCGGCGGGCGGCGTGCCGTCGTGGAACAGGGACTTCAACTGCGTGCGTAGTTCGGGCGTGTCGGCGTGCTTATGCACCGCGGTCGCGTGCTGGACGGCGGCTTCGAGCAGCTCGTCGTCCGTATCCGCGGACAAGGCAACCGAGCAGTTCATTTCGCTGGGATACTCCCGGCAATCGATGTATTTGCGTGTCATGTGGTTCTCCCTGCGCAGGCCCCGCGAAGGGGCGTTGCGTGATTGAACATCCGGCGCGCAGCGCGGAAAGCCGCCGCTTGCGATGGCGCGTCGCATCGCAGGCGGCGATCTGCAAAGTATAGGTCTGCGGGGGGCGGCGCAGGCCCCCGATTAGCGGGGTCTGGCCCCGCAAGCGCCCGCGCGGTCAGAACTTGACGCGCTGCTTCAAGGCCTGGGCGATCATCGCAATGTCGATGTCCTTGCCGGGGTTCTTCAGGCAGAAGTCGTACAGCACCGCGACATAGGCGTTGCCCAGCAGCTTGGTGATGGCGCCGGCCGTCGTGGCGGCGATGGTGCCGCCCACCGCGCTGCCCGCGCCCGGAATGAACTTCAGCAGGCCCGATACGACCGAGCGGCCAATCAGCGTGGCGGCGGACGCGCCCAAGGTGGAGGTGACCAGCGTGGTGATGGCCGTGGTGTCCAGCTCCATGCCGAAGGTGATGCCGATCTTGGCGATCATGCCTACCTGGATCGGCACCAGCGCAAAGGCGTCCGAGAACGGGATCGGCGCGGCGGCGGCCGATGCGGCCAGGCCGGCGGCCACATTCACCTCGATCTCAGCCCGCTTTTTTTTTACTTCCAGGGCCTTCTTGTTGCGGGTGGACAGCGCGTTGGCGTAGGCCCTTTGCTGCGCCTCGGGGATATGCTCCGCGGTCACTTCGATCAGCTTGTCCAGCCCCATGGGCGGGAGTTCCGCGTCCAGCTCCTCGATCCATTCGGGCAGCGCTCGCACGGCGACGACTTGCTTGGCCCGGGGCAGCAGCTTGCGCGCTTCTTCGACGAAGGGGCTGTTCTTGCGCGCCTTGGTCAGCACCACGACGACAGGAATGCCGGCGTTGGCCAGCATGTCGCACAGTTCGATCTCCGCGTCCTCGACCCGGTGGCTGCTGTCCTGGATGCAGAGCCAGGCCACGTGCAGGTGCTTTTCCTGGTCGTCCGACGCCGAGCGTTCCAGGATCAGGTCCGCCAGCTGCTTGCGCGAGCGCTCGTAGTCGCCCACCTCCAGGCCGCGGGTGTCGATGATGGTGAGCGGATGGCCGGGCTTGGTGAATTCCTGGGTCGATTGGGTAACGGGCTTGCCCGAGCCGGTCCTGGCCAGTTCGCCGCGGAACACCGCGTTGATGAGGGTGCTCTTGCCCACGCCTGTCTTGCCGGCGATCAGGATGTTGACGCGGCCGGCGCCGCGCGTCGCGGTGCTGATCGCGTCCGCGATGGCGTCCTGCAATGCGGGGTGGTCGGGGCGGAGTGCGCTCATCTGTGGTGGCCGTGAATGCGAGGGGATGCGGGAACGATATCAGAACCTCGCGAATGAATGGCGCAACCCGGTCCGGCGGGCGCATTGCGCCGCGCCGCCGGGGATTCTTTGCCGCAAAACGTAATTGAAGGCGCAAGCCGCGACGGCGGGGCTTCCCGCGGTGCGAATGACAGGGCTCAAGCGCGGTCAGGCGCGTTGCACGGGCTCGCGCCCGCTTCCCTTCCCGTAATGTGAAAACCGCTCCGGCGCGGCCTTTGCGCGAACTATTTGGGGGCGTATGGGCATGCTCGTCAAAGCGTTACATCTCAAATTCTTCTCTCGCTTTTTCGCGTGGGGGGCTGCGTAGAATCGGCCCCTCGTCAAGCTTTGCCGCGGTACCCGCGCAACCATTCATGCCGCATTTTGCGCTCGTTCCCCGCTTGCTGCGTTCGCGCCCGTTGACCAAGGGCCTGCGCTATTTCTATCGCTATACACGGCCCAGGGCGCATCGGCACAACGAGGCGCTTTGGCCATTCGTGAGGGTGCGGCGCGATGCGCGGGACCAGCTTGCCGGCTGCGATCTGCATGGCGTGCGCGGCCCGGCGACCATCCCCCTGGGCCAACTGCCGCGCGGCATTGGCGGCGATGCGCACCTGATCCTGAGCGGGCCGTCCGTGGGGCTGATCGACTACGCGCAGTGCAGGCTGGGGGCGGTCATGGGGGTCAACGGCTCCATCGCCCTGCGCCGCAAGCATGCCACGCTGCGCTTTGACTACTACGCGATGCTGGATGCGGGCTTCGTCAAGCGCCGGCGCGATCTCGTGGCCGAGGTGCTGGCCCAGGACCTGCTGCTGTTCGTGACGCCCGAGGTGTATCGCTGGATCGCGGTGCTGTTCGACAACCGGACCGTCCGCTGCCGCATCGCGGTGTTCGAAGAGGTCCACCAGCGCGCCATGCAGCCGCGCGTGCGGCCCGACCAGCTCGAAGCGCAGCTTGGCGCCGATCCGGAGCTGGTCCTGTTCGACGCGCGCCACCCCATGCACGCGCATGGCTTCAGCCTGAACGCGGCGCGCGGGCTGTTCGGCGGGGGCACCGTCGCCTACACGTCCTTGCAGCTGCTGGCCTGGCTGGGCGCGAAGACGATCTACCTGCATGGCCTGGACCTGACGGCCGCCGCGGGGCCCCGTTTCTATGAAAGCGCGGATTCGCAACTGCCCACCGCGCTGGACCGGCAGTTTTCAGGGCACATCGAGCCCGCGTTCCGGCAGGCCAGCAGGCTGCTCAAGGCGCGCGGAATCAAGGTCTACAACCTTTCGCTCGCCAGCCGCCTGGGCGACGACGTGTTTCAGAAACGCCATTGGAGCTGCCTGCTGGAGGCTTTTCCGCAATCCCTACCGAGGGCCAAATGATGAAGATCCTCTACACCAATTTCCACCGGGGCGATGGCGGCGGCCACACCACTTACGTGATGTCGCTGGCGCGCATGCTGCGCCGCAAGTCGCAGGTCACGGTCGCCGCGCCTCGCGGCAGCCGCCTGCAGGCCGAGGCCGAGGCCCTGCCCGGCTTGCGCTCCATCGACCTGGAGTTCAAGGGGCGCCCGCTCCAGCAGCTCAGCGCGCTGCGCCGCCTGCGCGCCTTGCTGCGCAAGGAAGAATTCGACGTCCTCCACGTCAACGGTTCGGCCGACCATCGCCTGTGCATGCTGGCGACGATAGGCATGGGCGCCAGGCGCCCGTTCATCGTGTACACCCAGCACAATGATCGCGAAGCCACCAGCCTGGGCGTGCGCGTGCGCGCCAGATGGGGCACCAATCGCGTCATTTGCGTTTGCCGGCACACCTTCCGCCGGATGAAGCAGTCCGTGTATCGGGAGGAGGACCTGCGCGTCGTGCACAACGGCGTGGACACCGACAAGTGCCGTCCCGCCGGCCAGGACGAATCGGCGCGCGCGCGCGCCTCGCTGCTGCCGCCGGCCCTGCAAGGCCGCCTGGTCGTCGGCAGCAATGCCGGCACCGCGGACTACAAGAACTGGATCGACATGGTGGCTGCCGTGTCGATGCTGCCTGCGGAGCAGCGCGGGCAGATCGCGGTGCTGATCGCGGGCGAGATGCCGGGGGAAGAGAGGCTGCGGCAGGTCGCCGCGCTGGGCATGTCGGACCAGGTGGTGTTCACCGGCCTGCTGGACGACGTCGCGCCGGTGCTGGCCGCGCTGGACGTGGGCTTTGTGCTGTCGTCGAGGCTGGAGACGATTTCGTTCGCCTGCCGCGAGATGATGGCCGCGGGCAAGCCGGTGATCGTCACCAGCATGGGCGGCCTGACGGAGAATGTCACCGAAGGCCGCAATGGCTGGATCGTGCCGCCCGAGTCCGCGGAAAGCGTGGCCCGGACCTTGTCCGAGATACTGGAGAACCGCGCCGTTCTCCCGGCGATGGGCGCGGATGCGCGCAGCAGGGCGTTGAGGGAGTTCTCGCTGACGACCTTTGTCGCCGACACCGAGCGCGTCTACCGCGAGCGGAATTCGCGGCCGCCCTCCCTGTCGCATCCCGCTTCCCCGTCCGCGGCCCGGCGCCCGCGCGTCAGGGAATCAGGTTGAACAGCAGGAACGCCACTCCCGTCCACAGCAGCAGCGCGATGTGGGTCAGCTGCAGCGTTTCCTGCCGTATCCAGTAGCCGAACCACAGGCCGCTCAGGTGCATGGCCAGCAGGGCGGCGGACATGAAGGCCAGCGCGCCGTTCAGCCAGGGCCGGGCGGCGGCCAGGTCGCCCTGGATCAGCAAGGCGTGGCAGCCGATCCAGCCCAGCGCCGCGCCCAGCGCCTGCAGCAGCAGCAGCGCGGCCAGGGCGCCGCGGTGCAGGCTGGCTGAGCGCAATGCGCGGCTGAACAAGGGAGTGGGAATGCGGGGTTCTTGCGCCAGGGGTTGCATGGCCATGGTGGCTCCGACCGCCGCGGCCGATCCGGCGAAGTCCCGCAGGTTGTTCAATGCGGCAAGCGTGAGCCACAGCGCGATGCCGACGGCCTGGACGGACAGGAACAGCCAGACGGCGGTGTTCGGATTCATGAAACGGCGCCCATATTATGCAAGTAAAGTCTTGCATAATATGGGCGCCATCGTTTGCGCGCAATAAATCCCCTACGCCCCGGCTGTGTACGGGCCGCGGGGGATGCCCGCCTCAGTAGTGGATCACCGTGCGGATCGACTTGCCTTCATGCATCAGGTCGAAGGCCTCGTTGATGCGGTCCAGCGGCAGCGTATGCGTGACGAACGGGTCCAGGTCGATCTTGCCGCTCATGGCGTCTTCCACCATGCCCGGCAGCTGGGTGCGGCCCTTGACGCCGCCGAAGGCCGAACCGCGCCACACGCGGCCCGTGACCAGCTGGAACGGGCGGGTGCTGATTTCCTGGCCGGCGCCGGCCACGCCGATGATGATGCTCTCGCCCCAGCCCTTGTGGCAGCATTCGAGGGCGGCGCGCATCACGTGGACGTTGCCGATGCACTCGAACGAGAAGTCCACGCCGCCGTCGGTCAGCTCGACGATGACTTCCTGGATGGGCTTGTCGTGGTCCTTGGGGTTGATGCAGTCGGTGGCGCCCATGGCGCTGGCCAGCACGAACTTGTTGGGGTTCGTGTCCACGGCGATGATGCGGCCGGCCTTGGCCTGCACCGCGCCCTGGATCACCGCCAGGCCGATGCCGCCCAGGCCGAACACGGCCACGGTATCGCCTTCCTTGACCTTGGCGGTGTTGTGGACGGCGCCCAGGCCGGTGGTGACGCCGCAGCCCAGCAGGCAGACCTTTTCATGCGGGGCGGCCGGATTGATCTTGGCCAGCGAGATCTCGTTGACGACCGTGTACTCGCTGAACGTCGAGCAGCCCATGTAGTGGTAGAGCGGCTTGCCTTCGTAGCTGAAGCGCGAGGTGCCGTCGGGCATGACGCCCTTGCCCTGGGTGGCGCGCACCTTCTGGCACAGGTTGGTCTTGCCGGACAGGCAGAACTTGCACTCGCGGCATTCGGCCGTGTAGAGCGGGATGACGTGGTCGCCGGGCTTGAGCGAGGTCACGCCTTCGCCGACTTCGACCACCACGCCCGCCCCTTCGTGGCCCAGCACGGCCGGGAACAGGCCTTCGGGGTCGTCGCCGCTGAGCGTGAAGGCGTCGGTGTGGCAGACGCCGGTGTGCGTGATCTGCACCAGCACCTCGCCGCGGCGCGGAGGCGCGACGTCGATCTCAACGATTTCCAGCGGCTTGCCGGGTCCGAATGCGACTGCTGCGCGTGATTTCATAGCGTTGCTCCACGAAGGTCAGGTGGGGTTATTTCAAATAGGACCGGACGATGCGCATCAAGTCTTCGATCTGCGCTTCGGGTTCGATCCTGGCGTCTTGCGGACCGCCTCGGGCGGATTGCAGGAATGTCTCGCGGAGATGGCCCTCCAGCACCTCGGCCATCAGGCCATTGGTGGCGCCGCGCAAGGCGGCCAGCTGCTGCAGCAGCGCGCCGCACTCCGTGCCTTCGTTGACCGCGCGTTCCAATGCTAACGCCTGCCCCTGGATGCGGCGCAAGCGGGTGACTACGCGTTTCTTTTCTTCCGGGGAGTGCGGCACGGCAGGCTCCGATTAGATACAGGGGGGGAGTATACGGAATCCGGATGGCCGCGTCCAGGGCGCGCGCCTGGCGCGTCTGCCGGCGACAGCCATCTGTACCTGTCTATACTGCGTCCTATAATTTCCCCGTCAGCCCAGCGGCACACAATAGGACTTCCCCCGTGGCCACTACTCCGCCCAGATTGCCGGTCCAGGACAACGCCCCGCCCGCGCCGTTCTACGCGCAGGTCAAGCAGATGATCGCGCAGCAGATCCGCAGCGGCGCCTGGCCCGCCCATTACCGCGTGCCTTCGGAAGCCGAGCTCGTCGACGAGCTTGGCTACAGCCGCATGACCATCAATCGGGCCCTGCGCGAGCTGACCTCCGAAGGCCTGCTGGTGCGCATGCAGGGCGTGGGCACGTTTGTCGCCCAGCCGAAGGCGCGGTCGGCGCTGTTCGCCGTCAACAACATCGCGGACGAGATCGCGGGCCGCAATCATCGCCACCACAGCCGCGTGCTGCGGCTGGCCGAGGAACCCGCCGGCAGCGAGCAGGCGCTGGCGCTGGACATCCGCGCGGGCCAGCCGGTGTTCCACTCCGTCATCGTCCACTACGAAGACGACGTGCCCATCCAGCTGGAGGACCGCTACGTCAATGTGCACCTGGCGCCCGACTACCTGAAGCAGGACTTCACGCAGGGCACCCCCTACGAGTACCTGACGCGCGTGGCCCCCCTGACCGAAGGCGAGCACGTCGTCGAGGCCATCCTGGCCAAGCCGCGCGAGTGCCAGCTGCTGCAGATCGAACGCGGCGAGCCCTGCCTGCTGATCCGGCGGCGCACCTGGTCGGGCGAACGCGCCGTGACCTTGGCGCGCCTGATCCATCCGGGGTCCCGTCATCGCCTGGAAGGAAAATTCTCGACATGAATCATCCTGAAGTGCGGCTATACCGGGCCGCGGACTACCCGCGCATGCCGTGGCGCAACGGCGCAGGCACGACCCAGGAGGTCGCCTGCAATCCGGGCGGCAGCACCGCCGCGTTCGACTGGCGGCTGTCCCTGGCCGACGTGGGGCAGGACGGGGCGTTTTCCGCCTTCACGGGCTATCAGCGCATCATCACCGTGCTGGAAGGACGGGGCATCGAGCTCACCGTGGACGGGCGCCGGCAGGCGCCCCTGGCGCCGCGCGCGGCATATGCGTTTTCCGGCGACGCCCAGGTCGACTGCCGCCTGCTGGACGGCCCGATCCGCGACTTCAACCTGATCTACTCGCCGGCGCGCCACCATGCCCGCCTGCAATGGGTGGCGGGCCCCGGCCCGTGGACCTTCCACAGCAGCGCCCGCAGCGTGCTGGTGCTGAACGCCGGCGACGCCCTGTCGCTGCGGGTCGACGATGCGGAGCATGCGCTGCCCTCGCGCTACGACTGCCTGCATATCGAGGGACAGGACCGGCTGGCCCACTACCGCCTGAGCGCCGCCGGCGCGCTGGACGCCTGCGTCATCGAACTGCTTGCGCGCCAGGCCTGAGAGGCCGGTTCCGGTCCTTTCTAGGGGAAATCCCTGGTCCGGATTCTGGTCTTCCTATCTTGTATATACAAGCATAGGCATCCTATGATGCAGGCATCGTTGCGCGTGCTACCGGCGCGCGGCCGAACCGACCAGGGAGAGTGTCTTGGAAAAATCGAAGCGTTACCGCGACGCCGAAATCCGCGCCCCGCGCGGCAATCAGTTGACCGCCAAGAGCTGGCTGACCGAAGCGCCTTTGCGCATGCTGATGAACAACCTGGATCCGGACGTGGCCGAGAACCCCAAGGAACTGGTGGTGTATGGCGGCATCGGACGCGCTGCGCGCGACTGGGACTGCTATGACCAGATCGTCGCGTCGCTCAAGGAACTGAACGACGACGAAACGCTGCTGGTGCAGTCGGGCAAGCCGGTAGGCGTGTTCAAGACCCACTCCAACGCGCCGCGCGTGCTGATCGCCAATTCCAACCTGGTGCCGCACTGGGCCACCTGGGAACACTTCAACGAGCTGGATGCCCGCGGCCTCGCGATGTATGGCCAGATGACGGCGGGAAGCTGGATCTACATCGGCAGCCAGGGCATCGTGCAAGGCACGTACGAGACCTTCGTCGAGGCCGGCCGCCAGCACTACGACGGCAAGCTGGCGGGCCGCTGGGTGCTGACCGCGGGCCTGGGCGGCATGGGCGGCGCGCAGCCGCTGGCCGCCACCCTGGCCGGCGCATGCTCGCTGAACATCGAATGCCAGCAGGCCAGCATCGACTTCCGCCTGCGCACGCGCTACGTCGACGAACAGGCGCATGACCTCGACGACGCGCTGGCCCGCATCGCCCGGTACACGAAGGAAGGGCGTGCCGTTTCCGTGGCGCTGTGCGGCAACGCCGCCGAGATCCTGCCGGAGCTCGTGCGCCGGGGCGTGCGTCCCGACATGGTCACCGACCAGACCAGCGCGCATGATCCGCTGAACGGCTACCTGCCGGCGGGCTGGACCTGGAGCGACTATCGCGAGCGCGCCCGGCACGAACCCGCCGAGGTCGTCAAGGCGGCCAAGCAGTCGATGGCCGCGCACGTGCGCGCCATGCTGGAGTTCAAGCGGCGCGGAGTGCCGACCTTCGACTACGGCAACAACATTCGCCAGATGGCCAAGGACGAAGGCGTGGCCGATGCCTTCGACTTTCCCGGCTTCGTGCCGGCGTACATCCGGCCGCTGTTCTGCCGGGGCGTGGGTCCGTTCCGCTGGGCCGCGCTGTCGGGCGACCCCCAGGACATCTACAAGACCGACGCCAAGGTCAAGGAGTTGATCCCCGACGACGCCCACCTGCATCGCTGGCTGGACATGGCCCGCGAGCGCATCAGCTTCCAGGGATTGCCGGCGCGCATCTGCTGGGTGGGCCTGGGGCAGCGGGCCAGGCTGGGCCTGGCGTTCAACGAAATGGTCCGCAGCGGCGAACTGGCCGCGCCCGTGGTCATCGGACGCGACCACCTGGATTCCGGGTCGGTCGCCAGCCCCAACCGCGAAACCGAAGCCATGCGCGACGGCTCCGACGCCGTGTCCGACTGGCCGCTGCTCAACGCCTTGCTGAACACCGCGGGCGGCGCCACCTGGGTGTCGCTGCATCACGGCGGCGGCGTGGGCATGGGCTTCTCGCAGCATGCGGGCATGGTGATCGTGTGCGACGGGACCGACGCCGCCGCCGAGCGCATCGCCCGCGTGCTGACCAACGATCCGGGCACGGGCGTCATGCGCCACGCGGATGCCGGCTACGAGCTTGCCGTCGAGTGCGCGCGGGAGCAGGGCCTGAACCTTCCCATGATCACCGGCAAGCGTTAAGACTGGAGTCCGAGCATGGATTTGCACCTGAAACCCGGCCACATGACGCTTGCGGACCTGCGCCGCGTCTACCAGGAACCCGTCAGCCTTACCCTGGATCCCGGCGCCTCGCACGCTATCGACGCCAGCGTGGCGACCGTCGAGCGCATCATCGCCGAGGGGCGCACGGTCTACGGGGTCAACACGGGCTTCGGGCTGCTGGCTTCGACCCGGATCGCGCGCGAAGACCTGGAGGCCCTGCAGCGTTCGCTTGTGCGGTCGCATGCGGCCGGCGTGGGCGAGGCGCTGGACGACGCCATGGTCCGGCTCGTCATGGTGCTCAAGATCAACAGCCTGGCGCGCGGCTATTCGGGCATACGCCGCAAGGTGATCGACGGCCTGATCGCGATGGTGAATGCGGGTGTCTATCCGCACATCCCGCTTAAAGGGTCGGTGGGCGCATCGGGCGACCTGGCGCCCCTGGCCCATATGTCCCTCGTGCTGCTGGGCGAAAGCCGCGCGCGCCATCAGGGCGAATGGCTGCCGGCCCGGGAGGCCTTGGCCCGCGCTGGCCTGGAGCCCCTGACCCTGGCGGCCAAGGAAGGCCTGGCGCTGCTCAACGGCACGCAGGTGTCCACGGCCTACGCGCTGCGCGGCCTGTTCGAGGCCGAGGACCTGCTGGCCGCGGCGCTGGTGTGCGGCAGCCTCAGCGTGGAAGCCATGCTGGGTTCGCGCGTGCCCTTTGATGCCCGCATCCACGCGGCGCGCGGCCAGCCCGGCCAGATCGCCGTTGCCGCCGTCTACCGCGAACTGCTTGGCCAGGACAGCGAGGTCGGGCATTCGCATGCGGACTGCGACAAGGTCCAGGACCCGTACTCGCTGCGCTGCCAGCCGCAGGTCATGGGCGCCTGCCTGACGCAGATCCGGCACGCCGCGGACGTGCTGGAGATCGAATCGAACGCCGTGTCCGACAACCCGCTGGTGTTCTTGGAGCAGGGCGACGTGATATCGGGCGGGAATTTCCACGCCGAGCCGGTGGCGCTGGTGGCCGACAACCTGGCGCTGGCCCTGGCCGAGATCGGCGCATTGTCCGAACGCCGCATCGCCCTGATGATGGACAAGCACATGTCGCAGCTGCCGCCCTTCCTGGTCAGCAACGGCGGCGTCAATTCGGGCTTCATGATCGCGCAGGTGACGGCGGCGGCGCTGGCCAGCGACAACAAGGCGCTGGCGCATCCCGCCAGCATCGACAGCATGCCGACCTCCGCCAACCAGGAGGATCACGTGTCCATGGCGCCGAACGCGGGCAAGCGGCTCTGGCCCATGGCCGAGAACGTTCGCGACATCCTGGCGATCGAATGGCTGGGCGCGTGCCAGGGCCTGGATTTCCGCGAGGGGCTGAAGTCCTCCCCCAAGCTCGAAGCGGCCCGCCGGCTGCTGCGCGAGCAGGTGGCGCACTACGAGAACGACCGCTTCTTTGCGCCGGACATCGCCGCGGCCAGCAGCCTGATCGGCGCGCAGGCGCTCAACGCCCTGATGCCCGCGGGCTTGCTGCCGAGCCTGTGATGGATATCCTCTGGCGCAACTGCCATGCCGCCACGATGGCGCGCGGCGAGTATTCCGCGGTCGAACGCGCCGCCATCCTGACGCGCGGCGACCGCATCGAATGGATCGGCCCCGAAGCGGCGCTGCCGCCGGTGGACGCGGCCCGGGTCCATGACTTGCGCGGGGCCTGGGTCACGCCCGGACTGATCGACTGCCACACGCACCTGGTGTTCGGCGGCAACCGCAGCCAGGAGTTCGAGCAGCGGCTGCAAGGCGTGGACTATGCGCGCATCGCGGCGCAGGGCGGCGGCATCGCCAGCACGGTGCGCGCAACGCGCGGCGCCACCGAGGACGAGCTCTACGCCAGCGCCCGGCGCCGGGCGCTGCACCTGCTGCGCGATGGCGTGACCACGCTGGAGGTCAAGTCCGGCTACGGGCTGGACCTGCCCAACGAGCGCAAGATGCTCAGGGTGGCCCGGCGGCTGGGGCACACCCTGCCCTTGACCGTGCGCGCGACCTGCCTGGCGGCGCACGCCCTGCCGCCCGAGTTCGCCGGGCGCGCCGACGACTACATCGACGAGGTCGCGCGGCGCATGCTGCCGGTGCTGGCGGCCGAAGGCCTGGTGGACGCCGTGGACGCGTTCTGCGAACACCTGGCGTTTTCGCCCGAACAGGTAGAGCGCGTGTTCCAGGCTGCGTCGCAGCTGGGGCTGCCGGTCAAGCTGCACGCCGAGCAGTTGTCCTCCCTGCATGGCGCCTCCCTGGCGGCGCGCCATGGTGCGCTGTCGGCGGACCACCTGGAATACCTGACCGAAAGCGACGTGCTTGCCATGGCCGCGGCGGGCACCGTGGCCGTGCTGCTGCCGGGCGCCTTCTACGCCCTGCGCGAAACCCGGCTGCCGCCCCTGGACCTGCTGCGCCGGCACGGCGTGCCCATCGCCATTTCCAGCGACCTGAATCCGGGAACGTCCCCTGCCCTGTCCCTGCGGCTGATGCTGAGCATGGCCTGCACGCTGTTCCGAATGACGCCCGAGGAGGCGCTGGCGGGCGCCACGGCGCACGCGGCCAGGGCGCTGGGCTTGCAGGCCACGCACGGCGTCCTGGCGGCCGGCATGATGGCGGACTTCGTGGCCTGGGAGGTGGAGCATCCGTCCGAACTGGCCTACTGGATCGGCGGCGACTTGCCCAAGCAGGTGGTGCGGCACGGCGCGCTGGTGGACGTGGCGGCCTTGGGCTGACGGGCGGCGGATCCGGACAGGATCGCGCCCGATACGGACCCGCCCGGGCGCGAAAGCGCCGTTTCCTCCGCGGGCGTTTTACGATGCTCGCCTGGGACGTCCGTTGGGGACGTCGAGATGCGGGGTGGGACGTATGCGGATCTGCATGATGGAAGGGCCGGTCGATCTGTCGCCGGAAGGCGCAACCTGGGAGGGCATCGCCGATCGCATCGGCGAACTGGCGCCCGACCTGCTGGTTACCAACGAAATGCCCTTCGGGCCCTGGCTGGCGGCGTCCCCGTCGTACGACCCGGCGCTGGCGGCCGAGTCCGTGCGCCTGCACGAGGCGGGGCTTGAGGCCCTGGCCGCGCTGAAGCTGCCCGCCATCGTGTCGTCCCGGCCGGTGCCCGCCGGCGCCCGGCTGGCCAATGAGGCGTTTGCCCTGCAGGGCGGGCGCTACACCCCCCTGCACCACAAGCAGTACTTCCCGGAAGAGCCCGGGTTCTTCGAGGCCACCTGGTTCCGTTGCGCGATGGACGGCTTCGAGGTCTTCGAGGTGGGCGGCGTGCGCGTCGGCGTGCAGTTGTGCACCGAGCTGATGTTCAACGAGCGCGCCCGCCGCTATGGGCGCGACGGCGCCGAACTGATCGTGGCGCCGCGCGCCAGCGGCGCCTCCACCAGCCGCTGGCTGACGGCGGGCGCCATGGCGGCGCTTGTGTCCGGATGCTATGTGGTCAGTTCGAACCGGGCGGGGCGCACGGCGCAGGGGCAGGTCTTCGGGGGCATGGCGTTTGCCTTCCAGCCCGATGGCGAGCCGCTGGCGCAATCCACCGACGCCGAGTCCATCGTTGCGATCGAGGTGGACCCCGCCCGCTCGCGGGCGCAGCAGGCGCTGTACCCCTGCTACGTGCGGGAATAGCGCGCGCCGCGCCCGCGGGCGGGCGTCACGTCAGGCCGCCAGCGCCAGCTGCAGGCGGCCCTGAACCGACGGGGGCAGGCGGAAGGCGCTGACGGCGCCTTGGAGCCGCTCGGCCTGCGTCTCCAGCGATGACGCGGCGGCCGCCGCCTCTTCGACCAGCGCCGCGTTCTGCTGCGTCACCTGGTCCATCTGGTTCATGGCCGTGTTCACCTGGTCGATGCCCGTCACCTGTTCGCGCGACGCCGTGGCAATCTCGTTCACCAGCAGCGTGAGGCGTTCGATGGTGGCCAGTATTTCCTCCATGGTGCGGCCCGCGGCCTCCACCTGCGCGGAACCGGCCTGCACGGTGGCGCCGGAGGCCTCGAGCAGCTGCTTGATTTCCTTGGCGGCGCCGGCGCTGCGTTGCGCCAGCGACCGGACCTCGGCGGCCACGACCGCGAAGCCCTTGCCCTCTTCGCCGGCGCGGGCGGCCTCCACCGCCGCGTTCAGCGCCAGGATGTTGGTCTGGAACGCGATGCTGTCGATGACGCCAACGATGTCCTCGATGCGGCCGGAGTCCTGGGCGATCTCGCGCATGGTGCTGACCGCGGCCTGCACGGCCTCGCCGCCGCGCTGCGCCACGTCGGACGCGGCGACAGCCATCTGGTTGGCCTGGCGGGCGTTTTCCGCATTGCTGGTGACGGTGGACAGCAGCTGCTCCATGCTGGCGGCGGTTTCCTCCAGCGAGGCCGCCTGCTGTTCGGTGCGGCTGGACAGGTCCTGGTTGCCGGCGGCGATTTCGCGGGATCCCGTGTTGATCTCGGCCACGCCGTCGCGCACCGCATGCACGGTGCGCACGAGGCTCGCCTGCATCTCTTGAAGATAGGGAATGATCTGGCCCACGCAGTTGTTGCCGAAGGAGGCGATCGGCGTGGTCAGGTCGCCATTGGCGATGCGCTGGAAATGGTTCCGGATCATGTCCAGCGGGCGCTTGACGGCGAACATAACGTAGCGGTCGCCCAGCGCCAGCAGCAGCAGGCAGATGCCCAGCACCACGCCCATGCCGACGTAGGCCTGCCGGCGCTTGGCGTCCGCGTTCGCCCAGAGCTGGATCTCGTACTCCTTGGCGTAGGCCTCGTAGTTCTCGATGCTCTTGCCGAAGGCGCGGCTGGCCATGACGACGGGACCCGCCGCCTGTGCGCGCGCCTGGTCGACGGCGCCGGCCTCCAGATGCTGGCGCTGCGCGGCGATGGCGGCGACCAGCGCATCGAAGCCGGACCGCATCGGGTCGAGGATGCCCGGCGGAGAGTCCTGGCCGGCCAGCTCGACAAACAAGGCTTGCTGCTGCCTCGCCTCGGCGAGCGCGGCGTCGACGCTGCGCCCCGCCTCGGCCGCCTTGTCCTTGTCGCCTTCGGCGGCGTATTCCAGCTGGCGCGACAGCCGCAGCCGGGCGCGCATGATCTGGTCGTTGACCCGCGACAGGGCGGAGACTTCGTGGAGGAGTTCGTTGCTGGCCGCAAGCGCTTCGCCGGCGTTGTGCAGGCCATTGACGCTGATGGCCGACAGCCCGGTGATCAGGGCGCTGATCGTGAGCAGCGTGCACAAGATCATGCGGCGGATGGTGATGTTCTTCAGTAGCTGTTTCATGCGCGTCGTTCCCAGGTTCAGCGAGTGCTGTGCAAGGACAACGGCGGGGCCTGGCGGATTATTTAGCCGGCGTTTCACATCTTACAAACGGCGGCCGGGGCGGCCACGTAATTGATAGGAAACGTAACGGCGCGGCGAGGCCGCGCGGGAGGCCGCGGCGCGGGCGGGGAGCAGCCGTCCGCGCTTGCGCCTCAGCGGGCCGCCGGGGCCCGCGCGGGCTCGCTTGCGTCAAAACGCAGGCGCGAGAAACTGGCAATGCAGGCCAGCGCGGCGCACAAGCCGCCCAGCCACAGCGCGACGACGGCGCCGTGCGTGGACGAGACGTTGAAGCAGGCGGCCACCAGCGCCGCCCCGGTGGCCTGCCCGAGCAGGCGCACCGTGCCGATCATGCCGCTTGCGCCGCCCGCGCGCGAGGCCGGCGCCGACGTCATGATGGCGCGCAGATTGGGGGACTGGAAAAAGCCGAATCCCGCGCCGCAGATCGCCATGCGCCAGCAGATGTCCCAGACGGACGGCGCGGCGGGCATCAGCGCCAGCAGCACCATGCCCAACGCCAGCAGCGCCAGGCCGACGCCGCCCAGGATGCCGGCGGGATAGTGGTCGGACAGGCGGCCGGCAATCGGCGCCATCACGGCCACCACCACCGGCCAGGGGGTGATCAGGAAGCCCGTTTCCACCTGGCTGTAGCCCAGCACGGTCTGGAGCATGAACGGCAGCGAGACGAACGCGAGCGCCTGCGCGGCGAACGCGCACACGGCGGTGGCGGCGGACAGCGCGAACAAGGGCCGGCGCAGCAGGTCCACCGCGAGGATGGGCGCGGGATGGCCCGCCTGCCGGCGCATCAGCAGCCACAGGCAGACCGCGGCGACGCCCCACTCCAGCGCGATCCGGGGCCAGGGGGCGCTGTGCGCCAGTTCATTCGAACCCAGCACGAACAGGCCCAGCGCCAGCGCGCACAGCAGCGCGGCCAGCCCGTCAAAGCCATGCGGCGCCCGCGTGGTCTCGGGCAGGCCGCGCAGGGCCAGCGCCGCCGCCAGGATGCCGATGGGCACGTTGATCAGGAACAGCCAGTGCCAGGAGCCCAGCAAGAGGATGGCCGACGCCGCCGTGGGGCCCGCGGCGAAGGACAGCCCCACCACCATGGCGTTCAGCCCCAGGCCGCGGCCCAGCATGTGCGAGGGATAGATGAAGCGCAGCAGCGCGCCGTTCACGCTCATGACCCCCGCCGCGCCCAGGCCCTGGAGAACGCGCGCCGCCACCAGCGTGGGCAGCGTGGGCGCCAGGCCGCAAGCGAGCGAGGACAGCGTGAAGACCGCCAGGCCCACCATGTAGACCCGCCGGTGCCCCAGGATCTCGCCCAGCGCGGCCGCGGGCAGCAGGCCCGCCACCATGGCCAGTTGATAGCCGCTGATGATCCAGATGGAGCCCGCCTCGCTGGCCTGCAGGTCGCGCGCGATGGTCGGCAGCGCCGTGTGGGCGATGGCCGTATCCAGGCTGGCCATGCAGACCGCCAGCATGACGGCCAGGAGCGCGCCCAGGCGCTCCGCGGCAGGCAGGCCGACGCCAGCCGGATAGACGGTACTGCGGGAGAACGAGAGCATGAAGTGGCCGCGATGCGAGGGCGTCCGGGCGGAGCGTCCGGAATCGTGAGCACTGATTCTAATGCGGCGCCGGGATTCAACGCTTCGTCAGCATCCGGCGCGCAGGCCGGCGTCTAGGGTTGCCCGGGCGCCGGACGCGGCTTGACCGGCCAGAACAGCGTGGCGGGACGCTGCCAGATGCGCTGCCGCACGCCCGCCGACAGGGAGTCGCGGTCGCCGCGGCGCAGGTCCCGGGAGCGCAGCGCCACGTTGAAGGCCAGCGCAAAGCTCACCACCACGTTGAGCACGCCGGTCGCGGCGGCGCCCGCCACGGCCATCCAGAAGGCGTGCGTATGCACGACCTCCCAGCCCAGCGTGCCGAGCGCGGCGCCGATCTGGCCCGCGCTGAGCGTCACATGGCGAACCTCCACGTGCGGCCCGAAGAAACTCACGATGGCCGGGCCGATGCCCAGCATCAGGCCCAGCGACACGTTGCCGGCGATGCCCGAGACATTCCGCTGCCAGAACCCGGCCCAGCGGACTGCGCCGCGTTCGCCGAACAGGTGGCGCGCGCGCCGGTCGTAGGCCATTACGTCATGCACCCGGTGCAGCGCGAACCAGTTGTCCGCCCAGCCGGCGATCAGGCTGGACAGCCAGAGCAGCACGCCGGTCGCCGCCGCGTAGATGGGCGTCGGGCCCCAGATGGAGAACGAGTCCAGGGTCTCTTGCGCCTTGTCCGCGCCGATCAGCGGATGGCCGAGCGCATGCATGGCCACCCATTGGACCGCCCACGCCATGGGAAACACCACGGCGAGGTTGCCCAGGATGGCCGCCGCGTTCGAGCGGATCATGGACAGCGTGTCGTCGACGAAAGCGTCGCGCCCTTGCGGCGTGTGGGCCGCGTCCAGCCGGTGGGCAAGCGCCGGGCCGGTCATCGCCGGCTGCTTGGTGGCCAGCGTGAAATGCGCGAAGTGGATGACGAGGAAGCCGCCCGCGTAATTTACCGAGGCCAGCAGCCCTTCGATGAACTTGTCCAGGTGCAGCGAGACGACGAAGAACTTCAGGTACACCGTGAACACCATGACGAATCCGCCGCCCAGCGACGCCTTCAGCATGTCCAGGTATTCCACCGGGTCGCGCGCTATGTAGTGTTCGCCGGTTTCGGCGGTGCGTTCCATCACCCGCCGCGCCAGCTGGGCGAAGGACGAGGCCGCCAGGTGGCGGATGCTGCCGCGCGCCTGCGTGGAGCGGACCAGTTCGGCGATCAGGTGCACGTACTTGTGGCGCTGCGTCGGATCCACCCACACGCTCAGCAGCAGCTCGATGCGCGCCAGGCGCAGCTTCATGCGTTCGATCTGGAAGACCACTTCGACCGAGACGCCGTTCTCCTCCAGCTCGTCATACACGCCCTGCGAGGCGGCGCGACAGCCGTCCAGCAGGGCCCGGAACACATTCAGCCGCCGTCCGAAGACCTCGCGAGGCGTGTCCGGCGGGCTGGCGCACAGTTCGGCGGCGGCGGCCGCCAGCGCAAAGAACGGCGTGTCCTGCGCGCGGCCGGGCAGGCGCGAGCGGATGTCCTGGCTGAGTCCGGTGGCGCGCACCTGGCTGACCAGCACCTGGATGCTGCTGGTCAGCGCCTCCTCCAGGCGCGGGGACGCCGGCGCGGGCGCGGCGGGGTCCGGGCGTTCCATGCCGTCGCCCAGGCGGAGCAGCGCGCGCAGGCGCATCAGCGTGGCGTCGTCCAGGGTCTCGATCCATTGCGCATCGCCGGCGCGGCGAAAGATCAGGGCGAACAGGCTGAACATGTCGCCGCGGTTCGGGGGCGGCGGCAAGAGCCGCGCCTGCGCGCGCTCCCAGAATTCGCCCCAGAAGCCCGGGTGCGAGGCCACGCCGGTATCGCAGAGCAGCGAGGTCGGGTCGTTGTCGGCCAGCAGCGAGCGCAGCGTGGCGGCGGCCGGGCCGGCCAGCCCCGGGTTGTGCTCAAGCACTTGCAGCAGATAGCGCAGGCGCGCGTGCTGGGGGTGGCGGCCGTTGTCAGCCGGCTCGCTGCCCGGCCGGTTCAGCCAGCGGCACAGGTCCACCATCCACAGGTTGCGCTCGCCCAGCGGGGCTTGCGGGTCGGCGTTGGACAGGATGACGTCGAGCTGGGGCCCGCCATGCCGCGAGGCCCGCCATCTGCGCCAGAGAGAGGTGAGCATGGGCGGGCCTCGCGGTTCATAGGGATTCGGGGTCTCGGCGCAGCGAGAAGCCCTGCGCTTCGTTCATGGCCAGATAGCTGACGTTGCGCGACACCACGGGCGGCTTATCGCCGACGTGCAGCGCGCGCACCTCGTCCAGCACCATCTTGTCGGCCAGCGTCATGCGGTCGATCATGCGCAGATACTGCATCCAGCTTTCCACCAGGAACACTTCGCGCCAGACGCCTTCCCGCTCCAGGTCGCGAAACAGCTGCCATTGCTGCGCGCCATTGCGCAGCCGCAGCAGCCGCAGCGGGCGGGCGGCGTGGATCAGGGCGGCAAGCTTGTCCTGGCTGATGAGGTATTCCACCGCCACCAGCACGGCGCCGTGCTGGGTGTTGAAGCCGGCGGCGGCCATGGCGGGCTCCGTATCGTCGGCGCGCGCCAGCGACTGCGTGTCGACCTGCTCGGGCAGGCGCGACCGGTACAGCAGGGCGACGGTAACGGCCAGCATGATGCCGGCGGCCGACAGCGCGCCGGATACGCCCATGGTGCCGGCGAAGTGGCCCCACATGAACGAGCCGGCCGCCAGTCCGCCGAAGATGGCCGTCTGGTACAGCGCCAGGGCGCGCGCCTTCACCCAGTCGGGCACCAGCATCTGGACGGTGGTGTTGTAGGTGGCCAGCACGCCGATCCAGCAGCTGCCCGACAGCAGCAGCGCCGGAAACGCGACCCACAGGGTCTCGGTCAGGCCCAGCGCCAGCAGGCAGGCGGCCAGCAAGGCGGCGGCGACGCTGATCAGCCCGCTCGCGCCCCAGGCGGCCTGCGCCCGGCGCACCAGGGCGCTGCCCAGGATGGCGCCCACGCCCAGCGCGCCCAGCATGTAGCCGTACAGCAGCGCGTTGCCGTCTTCGTGTTCATGCGCCAGCAGGGGCAGCAGCGCCCACAGCGCGCTGGCCGACAGGCCGAAGGCGAACGAGCGCAGCATCACGACGCGCGTCACGGTGGAGTGCTGGGTGTAGCGCAGCGCGGCCACCACGCCTTCGAAAATGCCTTCGGGCGGCAGGCGGCGCAGGGGCAGGTCGCGCTTCCAGCGCCAGATCGCCCAGATCAGGCCGCCGTAGCAGAAGCAGTTCAGCAGGAAGACCCAGGGCGCGCCCATGGCGCCCAGCAGCAGGCCGCCGATGGCGGGGCCCACCGCGCGCGCCACGTTGAAGTTCACGCTGTTGAGCAGCACTGCGCTGCCGACGTGGGCGCGAGGCACCTGTTCGCCGACGGCGGCCTGCCAGGCCGGGGTGACGACGGCGCTGCCGATGGCGATGCAGAACACGGAGGCGATCAGCGTGATGGGATGCAGCAGCCCGGCGAAGGCGAGCACGGTAATGAAGACGCCGCCGGCCAGCTCCAGCAGCATGCCGGTCAGCATGACCTTGCGGCGGTCGTAGTTGTCGGCCAGCACGCCGGTCAGGATGGACAGCGCGACCAGCGGGAAGGCGGCGGCCACCTGGATCATGGCGACCATCAGGGGGCTGCTTTGTTCGGTGGTGATGATCCAGGCGGCAGCGACGGACTGCGCCCAGGTGCCCAGGTTGGCGAACAGGTTCGCGATCCAGATGATGCGGAATGCGGGAAAAGCGAAGGGGGAAAGCGTGCTGACCTGCAGGACAGGTGCGGGGGCGGCCGGCGGGTCGGCCGGCAGGTCGGTCGTGGCCGAGACGGGTTGCAGCATAAGGGCTTGTTCGGGGCGCCCCGGGGGCGCCCTTTCCGGGCTTAGTCTGGGTCGGACAATGGTACGCCTAAGGGGGCGGGGTTGGGGGCGTCTCATGCTTTTCTAGTACCCTGCCCCGGGTGCCGCCGTTCAAGGCTGCACGCCCTGACCCGGCAGCGCGTCCGCCGACGCATGCCGCCGTTCCACTATTTGCGATTTCTGTTTCGATGACCCTGACTTTCAATGGGCGCGCGTTTGCCGCCCTGCTTGCCGTGACGGCGTTGCTGGCGCTGATCGCCACCCTGGGCGCGCCCCATCCTTTCCTGCGCGGATTCGTGGGCGACGTGGTGGCGGTGGGCTGGGCGTATCTGCTGTACCGCAGCTTCATCCGCGCGGGCGTGCTGCCGCTGGCGCTGGCTGCGCTGTTCACGGGGTATGCGGTGGAGCTGGGCCAGTACCTGGCCCGGCATTTCGGCTGGCGCCTGGAGCAGCCGGTCTTGCGCGTCGTCCTGGGCAGCGTGCCGGACTGGTGGGACGTGCTGGCCTATACCGTGGGCTTCGCGCTGGTGCTCGTGCTGGCCGGGGGCGCCGCGCGCCGCCAGAAAGGCGCCGCGCTGCAGCACGCCCGGATGCAGGCCAGCCTGCGCGCAAGGCGCTAGCGGCCGCGCCGCTGCCCGGGGCGGCCGTCCCCGGACGTCATCCTATCGGGTCAACCTGCGTGGCAAACCGTGTCGTCGCCCTGCGAGCGCGCGGCGGGCGCCGCTGCGCGCTGCGGTTGCAGGCGCGCGTTGCGGAACGGCGCCAGGCATTCAGCCCAGGACGAGGGGAACAAGGGAGTGGCGTGGCGCACGGCATCGCGGCGGGCGTAATGGCCAAGCAGCTGCTGGCCGATGGGGGCGTCTCCAAGGGGATGGCGGGTATTCATGGTATTTCCGTATTGCATTGAAAGTGTATTCATTGTACGTCGATCCGCCTGGCTGGTCCAGTCCACCCCGTGGCCCGCAAGTGCTTGATCCAAAAGAGACCGTCCCTATTTCGAATGGCTTTCTTCGGGATTGCCCTAGCAGTCCAAAACAGTAGACGGTATACAATGTTCATCATGCCCGGGCTGACACAGGCCTGGAATCCCTCCCCACTGGACCTGGAGCGCGTCATGGCAGAACTGATGAACCGAGATGAATTCCGTACCGCGTTGGAAAACGCGATCAAGGGCAAGAGCGCGAACGCCTCGCCCTTTTCGATTGCCTGGGCCGAGGGCAAGCTCAGCCGCGAGCACCTG
This sequence comes from Achromobacter sp. NPDC058515, assembly GCF_042721735.1. NCBI lineage: Bacteria > Pseudomonadati > Pseudomonadota > Betaproteobacteria > Burkholderiales > Alcaligenaceae > Achromobacter > Achromobacter sp. NPDC058515. Next base: position 216,320 of record NZ_JBHXNI010000005.1, on the reverse strand, counting down.
TCGCGCTGGGCCGAGAACCACTATCACTACGTGGGCCCGTTCGCCGACTACCTGGGCTACCTGTACGCCCGCACGCCGGACACCTACACCGAGGCCAAGGACTTCCTCTTGGCCAACATGTACGAAGAGGAAATCGGCGGCGACCGCCATACGGACCTGCTGATCCGCTTTGCCGAAGCCTGCGGCACCACCCGCGAACGGGTGACGAACCCCGACAACATGTCGCCCACGACGCGCGCGCTGCAAAGCTGGTGCTACGCCGTGGCCATGCGCGAGGATCCGATCGTGGCGGTGGCCGGCCTGGTCGTGGGCCTGGAGTCGCAAGTGCCGTCCATCTACCGCAAGCAGACGCCAACCCTGCGCGAGAAGTACGGCTTTACCGACGAGGAAGTCGAATTCTTCGACCTGCACATCGTGTCCGACGAGATCCACGGCGAACGCGGCTACCAGATCGTGCTGGAGCACGCCAACACGGTGGAGCTGCAGCAGCGCTGCCTGAAGATCTGTGAGATCGGCGCGCAGATGCGGCTGCTCTACACCACGGCGCTCTACACCGACTACGTGCAGCAGGAAATCAAGCTGCCCGAACTGGGCCTTGCCGCCTGATTCCCCGGCCATGCCGTCCGGCGCCTGGCGCCGGGCGGCCGCCGGACCGCAGATCCTGGATGACAGACCCATGCCTACCGTTGTGTTTCATAAAGGCGGCCAGACCTACACCGACGTGGTGAAGGACAACACCAACCTGGTGGTGCGGGCCGGCATCAAGCAGTTTCCGTTTCCGCATCTGCGCTATGAATGCGGCATGGGCAAGTGCGCCAAGTGCGCCTGCCGCGTGCTGGCCGGGGCCGAGCACCTGCCGCCGGTGAACTGGAAGGAAAAAAAGCAGCTCGGCGACCGCATCGACCAGGGCTACCGGCTGGCGTGCCAGCTCTGGCTCAGCAGCGATATCGAGCTGGTCCAGGACGTGGAGGCATAGCGGCGATGGAACCCGTATACGTCATCCTCACCACCAAGCCCGGCGTGTTCCGCACCGAAGCGGGCGACGGCGCGGACATCGTCGAAACCTACGACTACGTGTTCTACGGCCGGGCGCTGGCGGTGTTCAGCATCGCGCGGCTGCGCCGCGACATCAAGCTGGTCGTCACCGAGGAAACGCCGCCGTACGTGGTGAACCACGTGCCGTCCAAGTTCCTGGAGAAGTTCGCGTCGGTTGACGCCGCCCGCAAGGAGCTGGCCCACCTGACGCGCTTTGGCAGCATGGAGTCGACGTTGACGCTGAGGTCCGGCGCCATCGCCGCGGAGCACTGAACACATGGTCCAGATCACTTTCATTTCCAACGGCGGCAAAGTCGCGACGGCCCCGGAAAACAGCAATCTGCTGCGCGTGTCGCTGAAGGAAAAAGGCGGCATCCCGTTCAAGTGCGGGGGCGGCCTGTGCGGCACGTGCAAGTGCCGCATCGAAGAGGGGCTGGAGCACACCGACGCGATCAAGCCCAAGGAGCGCAAGCACCTGCGGCCCGAGGATTTCGAGGCCGGCTACCGCATGGCCTGCCAGACCTTCGTGAACGGCGACGTCAAGGTGTCGTGGGTGGTGCAGAACGGCAAGGGCGTGGTGGTGGGCGCGGCGCCCGATCCGGTGCCGGCGGCGACCTGATCGCCGCAGCCCGGCCCGCGGCCCCTCAGGCCACGGACGCTTGCGGTTGCTGGGCCTCGGTGTAGGCCTTCGCGGCGTTGTGCACGTGCTGGCTGGCCAGCAGCGCCGCCAGGTCGCCGTTGCCGGCGATGACCGCGTTCAGGATCTGCGAATGCTCGTCCCAGTTCTGCTTGGCGCGGCGCATGTTGCTGGGCGCGAACAGCAGCGCCGTGCGGTCGCGTAGCGAACGCATCAGGTCGGTCAGCACCACGTTGCCGCCGATGGTGGCGAGCATTTCGTGGAACTGCGAATTCAGCGCCAGGAACTTGTCCAGCTGCTCGCTGCGCGCGGCTTCCGTGCCCTCGCGCAGGAAGGCCTGCAGGCGTTCCACGGTCTTCTCGTCGCGGCGCTGCGCCGCCAGCTTGGCGTTCAGCCCTTCCAGCGTGGCGCGCACCTCCACCATGTCATAGGCGACCGCGTCGGACAGCACCGACACGGACGCGCCGCGGCGCGGCTCGATCGTGACCAGCCCTTCGGCGGCCAGCGCGCGCAGCGCCTCGCGAACGGGGATGCGGGACACGCCCATTTCCTCGGACAGGCGGCCTTCGACCAGGCGGTCGCCGGGGGTGAACTCGCCGCTGAGGATGCGTTCGCGCAGCTTGTCGCGGATGACGGCAAACAACTGCGGGTGCTGCTCGCCGATCTTCAGCGGAGCGGAAGACTGCGTCTCTACGGCTTGCGGGCTGACGGGAGAAGTTGTCATGGCGAGCAGGGTTGGCGTAATGGATACAGTCTCCATTGTATTACCGGGTGTAGCCGAACGCAGTCGGGAGCGTGACGCATCAGGCCCCCGAGAAGGCTTTGACCAGCACCCCCACGGCGCCCAGGGCGCAGGCCGCGAGCAGCACGCCGCGCACCGCGCGCGCAGGCAACCGGGTGCGCAGCCGGTTGGAGACCGCAAAACCGGCCAGCAGGAAGGGCGCCAGGCTGAGGGCCAGCCCGGCGTGGTAACCCGTATACCGCTTGGCCAGCGCGAGCATGGCAAGCGAAAAAATCGATCCCAGAAACAGCACCATGCCCAGCGTGGCGCGCAGCCGCGGGGGCGCGGAATGCTGCAGCACGATGGCGATGGGCGGCGCGCCCACCGAGGTCATCGTGCCCATGATGCCCGAGGCCACGCCCGCGCCGGAGACGCGGCCCGGCGTGGCCGTAAAGCGCAGTCCGGCCACGCTGAGCGCCACGGCGATCAGGATCATGCAGGCGAACAGCACGCCCAGCGCCTGGGGCGCAAAGCGCGCCATGGCGTAGATGGCGATCAGGGTGCCCACGGCGCGGCCCGCCAGCGCATAGGACACGGCCGGCCAGTCGATGGCGGCGCGCTCGCGCAGCGCGGTCAGAAGCGAGATGAAGCCGCCCAGCGTCAGCAGCGGTCCGGGGGCCAGCTGAGGAAAATACATGGCCGCCACCGGCGCGGCGAACATCGCGAAGCCCACGCCGCCCACGCCCTGCGCCACGGCTGCGCCAAACACCACCGCCGCCATGGCGGCGTAGTGCCAGAGATCGGGGGACGAAAGAAGTGACGGCATGCTTCGCGTTTGTAAATTATGTATACGATAGTCTATCGATGATTTCGACCAAATGGACGAAGCGCGCTAAAACCTAGGGTAATCCCCTGATTTTTAGGCATTATTCATCGAGATTTCAGAATTATCGCTTTCCCTAGGCGATGCATATTTCGGTTGGTATGGCTCACAACGAAATATAGTATACCGACTGTGGCGACCCAACAGCCACGCATACAAGGGGAATAGCGCATGCAATCGGACGTGGTGCTCAATGCCGCTCATTGGATATACCTGATCAGCGTGGCCGCCATCATCTTGACGATGATCCTGCGGGCCAATGTGGTGGTGCCTTCGGTCATCGGCACCTTCCTGGTGGTGCTGGCCATTACGGGCAACCCGATCAGCGCCCTCATCGGCATCTTCTCGGCCAGCTTCGTGGCGGCCAAGGAGCTCTTCAACATCTTTCTTGTCATCACCTTCATGACGGCGCTGCTCAATGCGCTCAAGACCCTGCAGGCGGACGTGCGCATGGTGCAGCCGTTTCGCCGGGTCATGCGGGGCGGGCATTCTTCCTTTGTGATCATCGCGCTCTGTACGTATGTGATTTCGCTGTTCTTCTGGCCCACGCCCGCCGTGCCGCTGGTGTCGGCCATCCTCCTGCCCGCGGCCATCGCGGCCGGGCTGCCGCCGCTGGCGGGCGCCATGGCCATCGCCATCGCCGGCCAGGGCATGGCCCTGTCTTCGGACTACGTCATCGGGGTGGCGCCGAGCATCAGCGCCAAGGCGGCGGGGGCGGCGGTCAGCGCGGCCGTGGTGGCCGACCGGGCGCTGGTGCTGTCGCTGATCACCGGGGCGGTGGCGCTGGTCGCCGCCTACCTGCTGGTGCGCAAGCACATCGTGCCGGCCGATCCGGCGCTGCTGTCGGCCTGGCAGGCCCGCGCGCAGGACGGCAGCCTGGCGCGCATGGAGCAGGCCGGCTCCTTCGACAAGGCGGAACTCGCGCGCGGCACCATGGGCGCCGATCCCGCGCTGCCCCGCGGCCCCGAGCTGAGCGAGGAGGAGCGCCGCCGGGTGCGCTGGTCCAAGACGTTCGCGGTGGTGACGCCGCTGGCCTTCCTGGCCGTGATCGCGGTGATGGTGCTGCCCCGCCTGTTCCCGTCCCTGCCCGCCCTGCGCGGCGGCGACGCGGCGGCGCTGGTGGGCGGCGTGGCCTTCGTGGTGATGATGCTGGTCACCCTGGCCGCCGAGGGGCCGCGCAAGATGCTGGACGTCTGTCCGGAGCACGTGACCGACGGCTTCGTGTTCGCCTTCAAGGCCATGGGCTCGGTGCTGCCGATCGCCGGCTTCTTCTTCGTGGGCGCCAATGAAACCGCGGCGCAGATCCTGGGCGTGCCCCAGGCGCAGGCCCCGGGGCTGCTGTTCGAGGTGATCTCGGCCGCGCAGCACCTGATACCCGAAAACCACTATCTGGTGGCGTTCGGCGTGCTCATCGTGGGCATGATTACCGGCATCGATGGCTCGGGCTTCGCGGGGCTGCCACTGACCGGCACCCTGTCGGGCGCGCTGGGCCCGGTGGTGGGAGTGGACCCCGCGACGCTGGCGGCGGTGGGCCAGATGGGCGCGGTGTGGACGGGCGGCGGCACCCTGATCGCGTGGTCTTCCCTGATCGCCGTGGCGGGCTTTGCCCGGGTGAATGTGCTGTCGCTGGTGCGCGCCCTGCTGCTGCCGGTGCTGCTGGCGCTGTTCGTGTCCACCATCTGCGCCGTGCTGATCTGGAGCTGAGCGCGGCGCGCGGCCCGTCGAAAAGGGCTCCCCGGGAGCCCTTTTTCTTGAGCTCCGACTGGGGTTTCCACGTATCGCCCCAAGTTGATTAAAGTATACAATGTTCTGAACTTAGCTCAGACGCCCCATGTCCGGCGCAGCCGGACCCAGACCAAGGAAGCGCTCCCGTGGACGATCTCTCGCAGCAAGCCTTTTTGAACCACATCGGCGGCGCCTGGGTGCCCAGCGTCACCGGCAAGACGGCGCCGAACATCAACCCGGCCGATACCGGCGACATCGTGGGCCATTTCCAGGTGTCGGACGCCGAGGACGCCAGGCAGGCGGTGGAAGCGGCCGACGCGGCGTTTGCCGCGTGGCGCGACACGCCGATCTCCAAGCGCGCGGCGATCCTGTTCCGGGCGGCCCAATACCTGGAAGACCACGCCGACGCGTTTGCGCGCGAGCTGACCCGCGAAGAGGGCAAGAGCCTGAACCTGGCCCGGGACGAAGTGCTGCGCTCGGCGCAGACGATCCGCTTCTACGCGGTCGAGGGCCAGTCCTTCACCGGCGAGACCTTCGTCAACGACGATCCGGACATGATCGTCTACAGCCAGCGCGAGCCGCTGGGCGTGGTGACGGTGATCTCGCCCTGGAATTTCCCCATCTCCATTCCGGCGCGCAAGATCGCCCCGGCGCTGATCATGGGCAACACGGTGGTATTCAAGCCGTCCTCGGATGCGCCCCTGTCCGGCTATCGCCTGACCGAGGCCTTCGTGCAGGCCGGCTTGCCCGCGGGCGTGCTGAACTTCCTGACCGGGCCGGCGGCAAAGGTGGGCGAAGCCATCACCGGCGCAAAAGCGGTGCGGGCGATTTCCTTTACCGGATCCACGGCCGCCGGCGAGCAGATCCATCGCACCGCCGGCCTGACCACCCGCACTCAGATGGAACTGGGCGGCAAGAACCCGCTGATCGTGCTGGCCGACGCGGACCTGGACCGCGCGGTGGACCTGGCGGTGAAGGGCGGTTTCTCCTTGAGCGGACAGGCCTGCACCGGCACGAGCCGCGTGCTGGTCGACGCCAAGGTGCGCCAGGCCTACACCGACAAGCTGCTGGCCAAGATCAGGACGCTGACCATCGGCAATGGCCTGGAAGGCAATTTCGACCTGGGTCCGCTGGCCACCGCCAGGCAGCTGGACAACGTGCTGGGCTACGTGGAGATCGGCAAGCAGGAAGCCACGCATCTGCACGGCGGCGACCGCCTGAAGGGCGGGGGCTTTGACCGCGGCTATTACGTGTCGCCCGCGCTGTTCACCGGCGTGACCCGTGGGATGCGCATTGCGCGCGAGGAAATCTTCGGCCCCGTGATCGCGCTGATAGAGGTGGACGGCTACGAAGACGCCATCGCGTGCGCCAACGACACGGAGTATGGCCTGTCGGCCGCCATCGCCACCACCGACGCGCGCTATGCGCACCGCTTCGCCCGCGACATCCAGGCGGGCACGGTGAAGATCAACCGCACCACCACCGGCAACCTGATCAACGCCCCGTTCGGCGGGCTGAAGCACTCCAGCACGTCCACGTTCCGCGAGTCGGGCCGGGTCGGCCTGGAGTTCTACACCCAGCTCAAGACCGTCTACCGCGCCGGCTGACGGCGTCCACACCACTAGAGGCTTTACCCATGAAACAGATCTATCGCCTGGAACTTGAAGAAGCGCGCGTGATGGTGCGCGCGGCCATCGCCAAGTCGGAAGAGATCGGCGTGCTGGAAACCATCTGCATCGTGGATGACGGCGGCTATCCCATCGCGCTGGAGCGCATGGACGGCGCCCGCATCACGGGGCCGCAGATCGCGTGGAACAAGGCGTTCACGGCGGCGGGGCACAAGCGTTCGACCCATCTGTTCAATACGCCGCCCAATGGCCCGGCGCTGCCCGGCAACGAGGCCTTCGGCATCCAGTGGAGTTTTGACGGCAAGTTCGCGGTGTTCGTGGGCGGCTTTCCCATTGTCGTGAACAACGAGGTGATCGGCGGCGTGGGCCTGAGCGGCGGCAACGGCGAACAGGACACCAAGGCGGGCGTGGCCGCCCTGGCGGCGCTTGCCGCGCTGCTGGAGCCGCGCGGCATGAAGGTGCTGGTCGAAGCGGACATCAAGAAATAGCCGAGGCCGCCATGGCATACCGCGTGCATATCCTGGAAACCGACGAGGCCTTTCACGTCGAAGAAGGCGAATCCGTGCTGGAGGCCGCCGAGCGGTCGGCGGTGAAGCTGCCGCACGAATGCACCTTCGGCGGCTGCGGCACCTGCCGCATCAAGCTCGCCTCGGGCGCGGTGCGGTACGAGGAATTTCCCATGGCGCTGACGCCCGAAGAGGCCGAAGAAGGCTATGCGCTGGCCTGCCAGGCGCGTCCGGTGGCCGACCTGTGCATCAGCGTGGCCAGCAGCCGGCAGGCGTTTCCCGAGCCGCGCCGCATCCCCGCCACCATCCACCGTATCGAACGCTACTGCGACGACGTCATCCACCTGACCCTGGCGCTGTCCGCGCAAGACATGGACTATGTGCCGGGCCAGTACATGAACGTCGTCCTGCCCGACGGCGAAACGCGAAGCTTCTCCATGGCTTCGCCGCCGGCGGGCAACCTGGTGGACTTCCACGTCCGGCGCATTCCCGGCGGCCGCTACACGGACCACTGGCTGGGCCAGGCGCAGGCGGGGGCGGACGTGGAGATCGAGGCGCCGCTGGGCGTCTTCAGCTATCACGAGCAAGACTGGCGCCCGCTCATCATGATGGCCACGGGGACGGGCATCGCGCCGATCAAGGCGATCCTGGAATCCCTGCTGGACAACGACGATTGCCCGCCCGTCACGCTTTACTGGGGCATGCGCACCGAGGCCGACCTGTATCTGCGCGACGTGATCGAAAGCTGGGCGGGGCGCTTGTATGAATTCAATTTCGTGCCCGTGCTGTCGCGCGCGGGCGCGGGCTGGCAGGGGCGCCGCGGCCATGTGCAGCAGGCCGTCATGGAAGACCACGAAGACCTGTCGGAGCATGCCATCTACCTGTGCGGCGCGCCCGCGATGATCCACGAGGCCAAGGGCCTGCTCGCGGCGCGCGGCGCCAGCCTGGACCACATGTACGCGGACAGCTTCACCTTCCAGCACGCGCTGGCGACGGCGGGGTGACCGGCCGGCGAGCGGGCGGCAGGCGGTCCGGCGGCCGGCGATCCGGCGGTCCGGCGATCCGCTAGCGGTACACCAGCACCGGCAGGCGGGTGCGGTGCAGCACGCGCTGCGTCTCGCTGCCCAGCAGGAAGCCCGTCATGCCGTGCCGCCCGTGCGACCCCATGATGATCAGGTCGCAGCCCAGCTTTTGGGCCGCCTCGACGATGGCTTCGTGCGGATGATCGTTGACCACCACGACCGCCTCGCAAGGCACCAGCGCGTGGCGCGCCTCGCCTTCCAGTCCGTCCAGGTACGCCTGCGCGTTCTTGCGCGCCTGGTCGGTGTGGTGTGTCTGCGTGGTGCCGAGCATCTCGGCCTGATAGACCAGCAGGTGGTCCTCCGGAATGGCGCGGATGAGCGTGATGGTTGCGCCCATTTCCTTGGCGAAAACGAGCGCGCGCTTGAATGCCGATTCGGACAGCAGGGAGCCGTCCACGGCGATGAGCAAGTGCCTGTACATGTTGCCTCTCCTTTAGGAAAAGGAATGTCGAGCAACGGCGAATCCAGTATAGGCTCGCCGCCGGACGCAATCCAGTCCCGCATAAGGAGGAGGCGGCCGGCGCTCAGGCGGACCTGCGCAGCGCCTCGTCGCGCGTGGCCAGTCCCTGGGGCAGGGCGTCGATCAGGCTGCGCGTATAGGGATGGCGGGCGTCGCGCCACAGCGTGGCGTTGGGTCCTTCTTCGACGATGCGGCCCGCATTCATGACCAGCACCCGGTCGGCCAGGTAATGCACGACCGACAGGTCGTGCGAAATGAACAGGTACGAAAGCCGGAACTCCGCCTTCAGGTCGACCAGCAGGTTCAGGATCTGCGCCTGCACCGATACGTCCAGCGCGGACACCGGCTCGTCGCAGATCACCAGCGCCGGGCGCAGCACCAGGGCGCGCGCGATGCCGATGCGCTGGCGCTGGCCGCCCGAGAACTCGCTGGGGTAGCGCGCCAGCGCCTCGCGGGGCAGTCCCACCGCGTCCAGCATGTGGGCGATGCGTCGGCGCCGCTCCTGGCGGTCCGCCACGCGATGGATGCGTAGCGCGGCTTCCAGGATGTCCTGCACGGTATGGCGGGGGTTGAGCGAGGCATATGGATCCTGGAAGATCATCTGTACGCTCTGTCGATAGGCGGCCAGCCGGCGCGCGTCCAGCCGGGCGGTGTCTTCGCCGCGCAGCAGGATCCGCCCGGAGGCCGGCGCCAAGAGGCGCACCAGCGCGCGCGACAGCGTGGACTTGCCGCAGCCGGATTCGCCGACCAGGCCCAGGGTTTCCCCCGGTGCGACCTGGAACGACACGCCGTCCACCGCGGTGGATACGCCCCGGCTCGTCCGATACTGCACACGCAGGTCCTGCACCTGGAGCAGGGGGGCGGACACGGCCGGGGCGGGGTCGTTGGCGGCCGCCGCAGCGCGCGCGGGCGTGACCAGCCCGAACACCGGCCGTCCCGAGGCGGGGTCCAGCCGGGTGCGGATTTCCGGCAGGCGCAGCGTGCTGTAGTGGGTGGCGTCGTCCAGGCGCAGGGACGCGCCCAGGAGACCCCGGGTGTAGGGATGGCGCGGCTGGCTCAGCAGCGCGGACGCCAGGCCTTCTTCCACCTTTTCGCCGCCCACCATCACCGCCACGCGGTCCGCCCATTCGCCGACCACGGCCAGGTCGTGGGTGATCAGCAGCAGGCCCATGCCCAGTTCGGCGCGCAGGTCGTCCAGCAGCCTGAGGATCTGGGCCTGCACGGTGACGTCCAGCGCGGTGGTGGGCTCGTCGGCCACCAGCAGCGCGGGCTGGCAGGCGATGGCGGCGGCGATCATGGCGCGCTGGCGCTGGCCGCCGGACAGGTGGTGCGGGTAGTCGTCCACGCGGCGCTGCGGCTCGGGCACGCGCACCAGGTCCAGCAGTTCGATGGCGCGGGCGCGGGCGGCGCGCGCGGACGCGCCGCGATGCAGGCGCAGGGCTTCGCCGATCTGGTCGCCCAGCGTCAGCACCGGGTTCAGGCTGGTCATCGGCTCCTGGAAGATCATGGCGATGCGGTCGCCGCGCAGGGCGCAGCGCTGGCGTTCCGGCAGCGCCAGCAGGTCCCGGCCTTCGAACAGGACGCGCCCCGCCACGCGGGCATGGCGCGGCAGCAGGCCCAGCAGGGCCAGCGCGGTGGTGGATTTGCCGCAGCCGGACTCGCCCACCAGCGCCAGGGTTTCCCCGGCGCGGATCTGCAGGTCCAGGCCGCGCACGGCCTGGTGGCCGGGGAAGGCCACGTCCAGTCCTTGGATGTCGATCAGCGTAGTCATGTGTCCTTGCGGGGTTGCGGCCGGTTCAGGCCCTGGGGGCCGCCGGGGCGGGCGCCGCCACGCGGCGGCGGCGCAGCTTCGGATTGAGCGCGTCGTTGATGGCGTCGCTGAGCAGGTTCAGGGCCAGCACGGTGGCCATGATGGTCAGGCCCGGCAGCGCGGTCATGTACCAGGCGGTGCGCAGCGCTTCGCGGCCCGCGCCTACCATGCTGCCCCAGCTCACCACGTTGGGGTCGCCCAGGCCCAGGAACGACAGGCCGGCCTCCGACAGGATGGCGTGGGCCACCAGCACCGCGGTGGTCACGATGATGGGGGGCAGGGCGTTGGGCAGGATTTCGCGGAAGATGATGCGGGCGTGGCCCGCGCCCAGCGTCTGGGCGGCGCGCACGAACTCGCGCTCGCGCAGGGAGATGAACTCGCCGCGCGTCAGGCGCGCGATGCCCGTCCATGAAGTGATGCCCAGGGCGAAGATGATGGTGGACAGCGACGGGCCCAGGATCGCCACCAGCACGATGGCCAGCAGGAAGGACGGCACCGTCTGGAAAAGCTCGGTGATGCGCATCAGCACGGCGTCGGTGCGCGGCCCGGCATAGCCGGCGAACGCGCCGACCAGCAGGCCGATGCCCAGCGCGATGGCGGCCGAGGCGCCGCCCACCAGCAAGGACACCCGCGCTCCATGGAACAGCCCCGCCAGGATGTCGCGGCCCATCAGGTCCGTGCCCGCCGGAAACGCGGGGTCCTCGCCCGGCCAGGTGAAGGGCGCGCCCACCATTTCCAGCGGGTCGTCGGGGAACAGCCACGAGGCGCAGGCCGCGGCGCCCAGCACGACCAGCAGGATGGCCGCGCCCACGGCGGCGGAGGGCGCGCGCAACAGGCGCAGGGCGGCAAGCAACAGCCTCTTCATGTCTTTCTCACACGGGGGTCGAGCAGGCCGTAGCAGGCGTCCACGGCGATGTTCATCAGGGCCACCAGCGCCGCGCTCATCAGCAGGATGCCCAGGAGCAGGTTGACGTCGCGGCTGGCGATGGCCTCGAACGACAGCTGCCCCAGGCCGGGCCAGGCGAACACCGTCTCCACCACGATGCTGCCGCCCAGCAGCGCGCTGCTTTGCAGGCCCAGCATGGTGATGACGGGCAGGATCGCGTTCTTCAGCGCATGGCGCCAGATCACGCGCGCCTCGCCATTGCCGCGGGCGCGCGCCGTGCGGATGTAGTCTTCCTGCAGCGTTTCGATCATGGACGCGCGCGACAGCCGCGCATAGATGGCGACGTAGTAGATCGCCACGGTGGCCACCGGCAGCGCCAGGTGGCGCGCATAGTCCAGCCACAGGGCCCAGCCCTGGTGGGCCGCGCCCACATCGCGGATGCCGCCCACCGGCAGCCAGTTCAGGTGCACGCCGAAGCCCACGATCAGCATCAGCGCCGTCCAGAACATGGGGGCGGAATAGCCCGCCGTGGCCAGCGCCGACAGCAGCGTGTCCAGGAGGCCCTGCGGCCGTCTCGCGGCCAGCACGCCCAGCAGCACCCCCAGCGCCACCGACAGCGCCAGCCCCGCGCCGATCAGCGCCAGCGTGGCCGGCAGCCGCCCGAAGATCAGGTCGGCCACCGGCTCGCCATAGCGGAACGAATAGCCCAGGTCCAGGGACAGCAGGCTCTTCAGGTAGTAGCCCAGTTGCGCAAGCAGGCCCTGGTCCAGGCCGTAGGCCTGCCGCAGCTGCGCCACATGCTCGGGCGTGATGCCGCTGTTCTCGGAGGCGATCACGTCCACCAGGTCGCCGGGCACGAGCTTGAGCAGGAAGAAGTTGGCCACGGCGGTCACGCCCACCACGAACAGGACTTGCAGCAGATAGCGCAACGGGCGGGGCAGGCGCAGGGACATGGCGATGACTCCCGGGGCCGTCAGGCCTTGCCCAGCCAGACGTTGGCGAAGTTGTTGCGCGAGTGCGACGAGGCGTCCGTCACGTTGCGCACCTGTTTGTCCCAGACGCCGAACCAGCGGAACTCGAACAGGCCGATCAGCGGCAGGTCGCGCTGCGCCAGCCGCTGCACCTCGTTGTATTGCTCGATGCGCTTTTTCGGATCGGTCTCGACCTGCGCCGCTTCAATGGCGCGGTCCATGTCGGGGTTGTTGTAGCCCGACACGTTGTACCAGGGCGTGCCTTTGGCCTCGGCCTTGCTCCAGTAGCGCGTCTCCACGCCCAGCTGCGGGTCGATGAGCACGGTGCCCCAGGAACTGATGAGCTGGAAGTTGTAGTCGGTGAAGACGTTGCGGGTCCAGGTCGCCAGGTCCAGCCCGCGCAGCGTGACGTCGATGCCGACCTTGCGCAGCGCCTGGCGCACGAACTCGCCGGTGCGGCGGTAGTCGTCGCCAAACGGGATGTAGTCGTGCGTCAGCGCGAACCGCCAGCCGTCCACCTTGCGCGGATAGCCGGCCTCGTCCAGCAGCTTCTCGGCCAGCGCCGGGTCGTAGGGATACTGCTGCACGTTGGGGTTGTGATAGGGCTTGACCAGCGAGGGCACCGGGCTGACGAAGGGCTCCGCGTAGCCGTTCCACACGGTCTTCACCAGCACCTGCTTGTTGACGGCGTGGGCGATGGCCTGGCGAACCTTCAGGTTGGACAGGATCGGGTCGCGCAGATTGGCTTCCAGCCACAGCCATGCGGCAAATCCGTTGTAGCCCGAGGTGTCGACAGAAAGCTTGGGCAGCTTCGACAGGCGGGTGGCGTCCGTGAACGCCACCGGGTTGCGCTCGCCGTAGGCGACGCCGCCGGTCTCCAGCGCCGTGGCGCGGCCGGATACGTCGGGGATGATCTTCCAGACGATGCGGTCCAGGTATGGGCGCTCGGGCTGCCAGTATTTCTCGTTCTTCTCCAGCACGATGTAGTTGCCCCGGTTCCACTCCTTGAACACAAAGGGCCCCGTGCCGACGGGCTTGTTGTTGTAGGGATTGTTCTGGATGTCCGTGCCCTCGAACAGATGGCGCGGCAGGATGGGCGCGCCCAGCGAGTCGATGGCGTTGAGCGCCACGGGCGTGGGCTGGGACAGGTGCAGCACCACGGTGTGGTCGTCTGGCGTGTCGACCTTCCGCAGGTGCTGGAACACGCGGCGCGCGCTGGGCGCGTGCTTGAGCCACACCTCTTCCGCGGACCATTTGACGTCGGCGGCGGTGAACGGCTTGCCGTCGTGCCACAGCACGCCCTGGCGCAGCTTGAACGTGATGGTCTTGCCGTCCTCGGACACGGTCCAGCTTTCGGCCAGCACAGGGCGCGGCTTCAGATCGGGGCCGTACTCCACCAGGCCGTCGAAGATCTTGCTGACCACCGCGCCGGTGGGCGTGGACGAGTTGAGGTAGAACGCCAGCGTCGGCGGCTCCGGGTGCACCACCGCGTTGAGCACGCCGCCGCGCGTGGCGCCCTCCACGGTGTTGGGCAGGCTCTGCGTGTCGGCATGCGCCGGCGCGAAGATCACATTGGGAAAGAGGGCGCCCGCGCCCATCAGCGCGCCCGCGCTCATGAGCCAGCGGCGCAGCGGGCTGGCGGGGGAGTCGTGTTCGTCCGCGGCGGGGGGAGGAGACTGCGTCATGAAGGTGTCCTTCTGTCAGGGAGGGCGTTCGGAAAAATGGGGAGGACGTCTCAGGCGGCCAGGCTGGTCAGGGCGGGAAGATCGACGGAATCGCGGCGCAGCAGGGTGGCCAGCAGTTCGCGGCGCCAAGCGTCGTACAGCGCCACGTGGTTGCGGGTGTCCAGGCCCGTGGCGCGCTGGTTCAATTGCCAGGAGTCGAGCAGGTAGGGGCCCAGGATGCGCTGGGCGTCTTCGTCGGCCTGGATCAGGCCCTCCACCCAATCCTCGCGGTCGGCGGGGGCCGCGCGCTCCAGCTTCGCGAGCCACCATTGCGTGATGCGGATGCGATGCGCCTCCTCGTCGGGCAGGATGCGGTTCTCGCCAAATTCGCGGTGGCCGAAGTCCAGCACCCGCGCCGTGCGCCGGTTCACGAACAGGCGCGCCAGGATGTAGTGCTCGTAATGGAATTGCCAGGCCAGGAAGTTCTGCCAGTTGCGCAGCGCAAAGCCGCCGATCAGGTCCCAGGCGTCCCGCACGCCCTGCTCCACCTGCGGCAGGGGGTCCGCGCCCAGCAGCGCGGCGGCGCGGCCGCGCGAGAATTCCGCATGCGCGGCGTCGTCGCCCAATTGGCGCGCCAGGGCAAACTGGAATTCCGTGTCGTCCTTGAACAGGCCCGCGATGGCCTGCGCCGCCACCTGCGCGATGAACAGGTCATGGACCGTGTTCCAGACGGCATAGCGGCCCGCGGCCTCGCGTTCGACGGCGTCGGCGAGGTCCCGCGGCGCGTCGATGCGCGCCGCGGGAATGTTGGGCGCGACGGCAATCCGGATGTTGTCGAACAGCTGCGTCTCAAGCGCGCCGTCGTAATGCAGGGAAAGAGGCAGATCCAGTTCGGGCATGGCGGCGGGGTGGTTGCTGGCGAAACCGCTCTCTGGCGGCCGCCATGAGCGGAAAGTCTCGACTCTAAGCAAGCGCCGGGGCGCGCCACAAACATTCTTTGGTGATTTCGTTATGCGCTCCGCGCGCCGCTAACAGAGGGGCGCAGAGGCCCGCTCCACATATACCGATTTCAAATATCCCCATGCGAAATCAGTTCTTCCGCGGTGCCGGCCGCGGCCGTAGGCTGCATGTTTTCCTCAACGCCGGGGCGCCACATGCCGCAAGCTTCAAGCACCTATTCCACGCACGAAGGCGACGAAGCGCCCAGAGTCGTGCCGGCCGCCCGCATCCAGGACGACGCGCAAGCCATCGAGGCCGCGCATGCGCTGGCCGCCGATTTCGCGCAGGGCGCGGCGCGGCGCGACCTGGAACGCGGCCTGCCGTGGCGCGAGATCGAACGCTATTCGGCCAGCGGGCTGGGCGGCATCACCGTACCCCGCGAGTTCGGCGGCGCCGAGGTCTCGCATGTGACGCTCGCCGAGGTCTTTCGCATCATCAGCGCGGCGGACCCGTCGCTGGGCCAGATTCCGCAGAACCACTTCGGCTCGCTCAACCTGCTGCGGCTGACCGGCACGCCGGTGCAAAAGCGTCGCTACTACGACGGCGTGCTGGCCGGCCGCCGGCTGGGCAACGCGGGGCCGGAGCGCCACACTCGCCACACCCGCGACATCCAGGCGCGCCTGACGCCCGACGGCGACGGGTTCCGCCTGAGTGGGCGCAAGTTCTACTCGACCGGCGCGCTCTTTGCGCACTGGATTCCGTCCAAGGTGCTGGACGCCGAAGGCCGCCTGGCGACCGTCGTGCTGGAGCGCGGCGCGGCGGGCCTGACGGTGGTGGACGACTGGTCCAGCTTCGGGCAGCGCACCACCGCCAGCGGCACCGTGCTGCTGGACAACGTGCGCGTGGAAGCGGACAGCATCCTGCCCGCCTGGTCCGTGCAGGAAAGCCCCGTGCTGCTGGGGCCCTACGCCCAGCTGATGCAGGCGGCCATCGACGCGGGCATCGCCGGGGGCGCCCTGCGCGACACGGTGACGTTCCTGCGCGAGCGCTCGCGCCCATGGGTGGAGGCGGGCGTGGAGCGCGCCACGCAAGACCCCTATGTGATCGCAGACGTGGGCCGGCTGTACACCGACCTGCACGCCGCCGAAGCCCTGCTGGCCGAAGCCGCCAGCCATCTGGACGAGGCCGCGGCCCGCGCGCTGGATGCGGACGGCGTGGCCGCCGCGTCCATCGTGGTGGCGCGCGCCAAGGCCCTGACGACCGAAATCGCGCTGACCGCCAGCGAGAAGCTGTTTGAACTCTCGGGCGCGCGCTCGTCGCTGTCCGAGTTCAATCTCGACCGCCATTGGCGCAATGCGCGCACGCACACCCTGCACGACCCCGTGCGCTGGAAGTATCACGCGATCGGCAACCATGTGCTGAACGGGCAGCGTCCCAACCGCCATTCCTGGATCTGAGGCCATGTCCCACGACAACATCTCCACGCTGGCGCCGCGCCGCGCCGCCATCATCGAGTCCGACGCGCAGGCGCTAGAGACGGCCCATGCGCTGGCGGCCGACTTCGCCCGCGAATCCTCTCAGCGCGACCGCGAGCGGCGCCTGCCCCTGCCGGAGCTCGAGCGCTACTCCCAGTCCGGCCTGTGGGGCATCACGGTGCCGCGCGAGCACGGCGGAGCCGGCGTGTCGCGGGTGACGCTTGCCGAGGTCACGGCAATCATCTCGCGCGCCGACGGCTCGCTGGGCCAGATCCCGCAGAACCATTACTACGCGCTGGAAGTGCTGCGCGTCAACGGCGACGCCGGCCAGCAGAAGCGCTTCTACGCCCGGGCCTTGGCGGGCGAGCGCTTCGGCAATGCGCTGGCCGAGATCGGCACGCGCACCGCGGCCGAGCGCCGCACGCGCCTGACCGCCGACGCCGCGGGCGGATGGCGCATCAGCGGCAGCAAGTTCTATTGCACGGGCGCGCTCTACGCCCAATGGATCCCCACGGCCACCGTCGGCGAGGACGGCATCCAGCGCCTGGCGTTCGTGCGCCGCGACAGTCCGGGCGTGGAAGTCATCGACGACTGGTCGGGCTTCGGCCAGCGCGTGACCGGCAGCGGCACGGTGGTGTTCAAGGACGTTGCGGTGCCGGAAGAGGACGTGCTGCTGCTCGCGGACCCGTCCGCGCCCGCCAACACGATCAAGCCGCTGGCGCAGATCATCCATGCGGCCATCGACCTGGGCATCGGGCAGGCGGCGCTGGCGGATGCGGCGGCCTTCGTGCGCGAACGCTCGCGGCCCTGGATCGACGCCGGCGTCGAGCGGGCCTCCGACGATCCCTTGACGATCAGCGAGTTCGGCCGCCTGTCCGTCCGGCTGGAAGCGGCCCGGGCGCTGGTCGCGCGCGCCGGCAAGATCCTGGACATCGCTACCGCCGACCCGTCGCCCGAACGCGTGGCCGCCGCCGCTATCGCGGTGGCCGAGGCCCGCGCGCTGACCACAGAATCCTCGCTGGCCGCCGGCACCAAGCTGTTCGAGCTGGCCGGCACCCAGTCCACGCTGGACCACCTGAACCTGGACCGGCACTGGCGCAACGCGCGCACGCACACGCTGCACGACCCCGTGCGCTGGAAGCTGCACGCCGTCGGCAACTACTACCTGAACGATGCCGCGCCCGCGCGCGTGGGCACCACCTGAACCCGTCGGAGGTCCGCCATGGCGAAGAAGAAAATCCTGCTGAACGCGTTCAACATGAACTGCGTCGGGCACATCAACCACGGCTTGTGGACGCATCCGCGCGACACGTCCGTGCAGTACAAGACGCTGGACTACTGGACGGACCTGGCGCGGCTGCTTGAGCGCGGCCTGTTCGACGGCCTCTTCCTGGCGGATATCGTCGGCGTGTACGACGTTTACCAGGCCTCTGCCGACCTGACGCTGCGCGAATCCATCCAGCTTCCGGTGAACGACCCGCTCCTCACGGTATCGGCTATGGCCGCCGCTACGCGCCACCTGGGTTTCGGGGTGACGGTTAACCTCACCTACGAAGCCCCCTACCTGCTGGCGCGCCGCTTCTCCACGCTGGATCACCTGACCGACGGCCGCATCGGCTGGAACATCGTCACCGGCTACCTGGAAAGCGCCGCGCGCGCCATGGGCCTGTCGGAACAGATCGCGCACGACGAGCGCTACGACCGCGCCGACGAATTCCTGGAGGTGGCGTACAAGCTGTGGGAAGGAAGCTGGGACGACAACGCCGTCCGCGCCGACAAGCGCGGCCGCATCTACGCGGACCCCGAGGCGGTGCGGCGCGTGGACCACGCCGGCAAGTATTACCGTGTCCAGGGCTACCACCTGTCCGAACCTTCGCGCCAGCGCACCCCCGTGCTCTACCAGGCCGGGTCCTCCGGCCGCGGCCAGGCCTTCGCCGCGCGCCACGCCGAATGCGTGTTCGTGTCCAGCCAGACGAAGGAGGGATTGCGCAAGCTGGTGGCAAGCGTGCGCGAATCCGTCGCCCGCGAAGGCCGCGACCCGCGCGACATCAAGTTCTTCATGGGCGTCACGGCGGTGGCAGGCGAAACGGAAGCCGAAGCCCGCGAGAAGCACGCCGAATACCTGCGCTACGCGAATCCCGAGGCGGGCCTGGCGCACTACGCCAGCTCCACGGGCATCGATTTCTCGCGCTACGCGCAGGACGAGCCGATCCGCTACGTGAAGAACAACGCAATCGAGTCGGCGGTGAAGAACCTGACGGTCGCGCGGACGGACCGCACGGTGCGCGATCTGCTGGCCGACATGGCGCTGGGGGGGCGCTACCCCGCGCTGGTCGGCAGCGCCGCGCAGATCGCGGACGAACTGGAATCCTGGGTGGCCGAGACGGACATCGACGGCTTCAATCTTGCGCGGACGGTGACGCCGGAGTGCTACGGGGATTTCATCGATCTGGTGATTCCGGAGTTGCAGAGCCGGGGGTCTTATAAGACGGCGTATGCGGAAGGGTCTTTGCGGGAGAAGCTGTTTGGGGCGGGCAGGGGGAGGCTGCCGGAGGAGCATGCGGGGGCTCGGGGGCGGGGAGTGCTGGCGTAGGGCGGGGCGTTTCTTCTTGTTCTTCTTCGTAAGCGGCTTCGTTCGTTAGGTTTTCGTAGGCCGGTTCGTTCGTTCGATCGTTCTTCGTAGGTCGCCCGGCGCC
>NZ_JBHXNI010000005.1:108893-197103 GCF_042721735.1 Achromobacter sp. NPDC058515 | reverse complement strand
CCATCGTGCACTGGAGTTGAAATGGCGATTGGTGGCGGGCCGAAAATTTTGGGCCTGTCACTGCTCTGCCGGTGTCTGACACCCGTGAGGGACGATGTTCAGCTTGAGCCACCGTTTCATGGGTGTCAGACACCTAGTTCGCGTTCGTTCGATCGTTCTTCGTAGGTCGCCCGGCGCCCATCGTGCACTGGAGTTGAAATGGCGATTGGTGGCGGGCCGAAAATTTTGGGCCTGTCACTGCTCTGCCGGTGTCTGACACCCGTGAGGGACGATCTTCAGCTTGAGCCGCCGTTTCATGGGTGTCAGACACCTAGTTCGGCGTCTCATCGGCATCAGATCCTGGTCAGACGGCATCTGCTTGCTCTGCCGGTGTCTGACACCCGTGGAGACGATCTCCAGCTTTCGCCGCCGTCTCATGGGTGTCAGACACCTATTCTGATCTTCCATAAGCCCAAAAAACACGGCAAAAGCGCAAACCCAACGCAGCCACACGCGAAGCGCCATCATCACGACGCAAGATGAAGCGTAAGTCCCAAAAGGCCGCCCGCGCCGGCCGGGGGCGCGCCCCGCAAGATCCACCACCACCCCACCCGTTGCGAGAACCTTAAGAACCCCGCCCGCCCCAGGCCCCCGTCACGCCAGGCGCCTTAAGAACCAACGCCATCAAGCCAAACCACCCAAAAGCAATCCCCCGCATATTTCCAAAAGAACCCAAACCCCTCCCCCCACATAACCTCATATCGACTAAGTATTTTTAGACCCGAACCCGCGATGCCAGAATCAACTCGTCTACAAAAAATCACCCCAACGGAACCGACCCCATGTCCTCGCTTCGCCGTTTGCTCTCCACCGCCGCGCTCGCGTTCGCATTCACCGCCGGCGCCCACGCGCAGGACAAGTCTTCGATCACCGTCGGCATCTCCGTAGGCACCGCCGAGAAGATCTTCGACATCGTGCAGAAAGTCGCCGCACGAGACGGACTGCAGATCAAGCTCGTCAAGTTCAACGACTACCAGCTCCCCAACGCCGCGCTGAACGCCGGCGACCTCGACGCCAACGCCTTCCAGCACAAGCCCTTCCTGGACAACCAGATCAAGGCACGCGGCTTTGACATCGTTCCGGTCGGCCTGACCGTCACCGCCCCGCTCGGCTTCTACTCCCGCAAGGTCAAATCGCTGGATGAGCTGCCCGAAGGCGCATCGGTAGGCATCCAGAACGATCCCTCCAACGGCAACCGCGCGCTGCGGCTGCTTGCGGCCTACAAGCTCATCACCCTCAAGCCCGAGGCCGAACAGAAAAACAACGCGACGCCGCTGGACGTGGTGTCCAACCCGCGCAAGCTCAAGCTGGTGGCGCTGGACGCCGCGCAGTTGCCGCGTTCGCTGGATGACCTGACCGCCGCCTCCATCAACAACGACTATGCCGAACAGGCCGGCCTGGTGCCCGCGCGCGACGCCATCGGGCGCGAGGCGGCCGACGGTCCCTACGCCAACCTGATCGCCGTGCGCGCCAAGGACCGCGACCAGCCCTGGGTGAAGAAGCTGGTTTCCGCCTACCAGTCGCCCGAAGTGCGCGCCTACATCGAGCGCGAATTCAAGGGTTCGCTCGTTCCCGCTTTCTAACGCACGGCCCCGGCGAATCATCATGAGCATTCTTACCTTGGCGGGCAGCCCGTCGCAGCGTTCCCGTTCCTCGGCCCTGTTGCGCCACGCCGCGCAGATCCTGCGGTCCCGAGGCCTGGGAATCAGCGAGCTGGGCCTGCGCGACATCCCGGCCGAAGAACTGATCGAAGGCCACTACACGGGCGCGGCCGCGGGAGCGTTGCGCGCGCGGGTGGCGGCGGCCGATGCGGTGCTGATCTCCACGCCCGTCTACAAGGCCTCGTTCTCCGGCGGCCTGAAGGCGGTGCTGGACCTGCTGGACGAAAAAGCGCTGGCGGGCAAGGTGGTGCTGCCCATCGCCACCGGCGGCAGTCCCGCGCATCTGCTGGCGCTGGAGTACGGCCTGAAGCCCGTCCTGTCCGCGCTGGGCGCGCGCCACATCCTGGCGGGCGTCTATGCCACCGACAAGCAGGTGCGCGTGGGCGAGCTGGGCCTGGCCGACATCGACGACGACGTGCGCCAGCGGCTGGAAGACTCCGTGGACCGCCTGTCCGAACAGGTGCTGCCGCGCGGCGCCGCCGTCAACGAAGCCTACGACCTGGGCCGACTCGCGCTAGCGGGCGGCTTCAGCGTCTGACCTGGAGTTATCCCATGGATGTTTTCTGGTTCATTCCCACCCACGGCGATTCGCGCTATCTCGGCACCAGCCGGGGCGCGCGCGCCGCCAGCTACGACTACTTCCGCCAGGTCGCGGTGGCCGCCGACACGCTGGGCTATGACGGCGTGCTGCTGCCCACGGGTCGGTCCTGCGAAGACGCGTGGGTGGTGGCCTCCAGCCTGATCGGCGTCACGCGCCAGCTCAAGTTCCTGGTGGCGATCCGCCCCGGCGTCAGCTCGCCGCAGGTTTCGGCCCGCATGGCCGCCACCTTCGACCGCCTGTCGGAAGGACGCTTGCTGGTCAACGTGGTGACCGGCGGCGATCCGGGCGAGCTGGAAGGCGACGGCGTCTTCGCCAGCCACGACGAGCGCTACGCCATCACGGCGGACTATCTCAAGATCTGGCGCGGCATCCTGGAGAACAGCCACCAGGCCGAGGGCTTCAGCTTTGAAGGCGAGCAACTGGTGTCCAAGGGTGGCAAGGTGATCTATCCGCCGGTGCAAAAGCCCTATCCGCCGCTGTACTTCGGCGGGTCGTCGGAGGCCGCCCATGAACTGGCCGCCGAGCAGCTGGACGTGTACCTGACCTGGGGCGAACCGCCCGACGCGGTCGCCAGGAAGATCGCCGACGTGCGTGAACGCGCGGCCCGCCATGGCCGCAGCGTGCGCTTTGGCATCCGCCTGCACGTCATCGTGCGCGAAACCGAGGAGGCCGCCTGGGCGGCGGCCGACGAACTGATCAGCCATCTCAGCGAAGACGCCGTGCGCGCCGCGCAGGCCGCGTTCGCCAAGATGGATTCGGAAGGGCAGCGCCGCATGGCGGCCCTGCATGGCGGCAAGCTCGGCGACGGCAAGGGCGGGCGTTCGCATCTGGAGATCTCGCCGAACCTGTGGGCGGGCGTGGGCCTGGTGCGCGGCGGCGCCGGCACCGCGCTGGTGGGCGATCCGCGGACCGTGGCCGATCGCATCCAGGAGTACGCGGACCTGGGCATCGAGACCTTCATCTTCTCCGGCTATCCGCACCTGGAAGAGTCGTACCGCTTTGCCGAACTGGTGTTCCCGCTGCTGCCTGGAAAGGGCGAGCGCAAGCCGGGCAGCACCGTGCTGACCGGCCCCTTTGGCGAAGTCATGGCGACCGAGCTGGTGCCCAAGGAATCGGCAAGCTGATGGGCGCCGCTCGCCACCCAGGCGCACCGGACGCGAGGATCGCGCGCTGGATCGCGCCCCTGCTGGTCCTGGCCCTGTGGGAGCTGGCCGCCCGGGTCGGCTGGCTGCCCTCGCTCCTGTTGCCCGCGCCATCGGCCGTGTTCGTAGCCGCGGCCACGCTGGCGCAGTCCGGCGAGCTCTGGCAATACGCGCGCATCAGCATTGAGCGCGCGCTGTCGGGCCTGTTGCTGGGCGGGGCGGCGGGGCTGGTCCTGGGCGTGCTCAACGGAATGGTTCGCCAGGCCGCTGCGCGGGCGGACGACATCCTGCGTGCGCTTGCCGCGGTTCCCGTGCTGGCGTTCGCGCCGCTGATCCTGCTGTGGGTCGGCGCTGAAGAAATCGCCCGGCTGGCGCTGCTGTCCTTGGCCGCGTTCTTTCCTGTCTACCTCCATACCGTTCGCGGCATCCGGGCGGTGGACCCGGCGCTGATCGAGACGGGCCGGTCCTGCGGCTTGCGCGGATGGCCGCTGTACCGCGACGTGATCCTGCCCGGCGCATTGCCGTCCGTCCTGGCGGGCTTGCGACAGGCGCTGGGCCTGGCGTGGCTGGTCCTCGCCGCGCTGGAACTCCTTGCCGCCCCTTCCGGCATCGGTCGCCTGGCGCTGCCTGCCGGCGAGCCGCCGCGCGCCGACGCGCTGCTGTTGGGCATCGCGCTGTACGCCGCATTGAGCAAGGCGTCCGATGCCTTGACCGCCGCGCTGGAGCGCCGCCTGCTGCGCTGGAGCCCGGCCCACCGTCCAGAACTTCTTTCAGGAATCCATTGATGGCCAAGATCCCACCCTCGCAGGAAGCGCGCTTGGGCGATGACGCCGGGGCCGGGCGCGCGGGCGCCGCGCCGGCCCGCGCCGCCGGCTCGTCCGGCGCGCTCGAAACCTTGGCGGCGCAGCTGGCCGCCACCGCCATCGAGCGCGACCGCCAAGGCGGGCATGCCGCCGCCGAGCGCGAACTGATCCGCGCCAGCGGCTTGTTGAAGCTGTCGGTGCCCACCGCCTACGGCGGCGCGGGGGCAAGCTGGTCGGCGGTGCTGGCCGCGGTGCGCAAGCTGGCCGAGGTCGACAGCGCGCTGGCCCACGTGTTCGGTTTTCATCATCTGCAGGTCGCGGGCGTGCTGTTGTACGGGACGCCCGAGCAGCAGGCGTATTTTCTGCAGCCCACCGTCGAGCGCCAGTTGTTCTGGGGCAATGCCTTGAATCCCCTGGACCGCCGGGTCATTGCCCGGGCTGAACTGGACGGGTATCGCATCGACGGCGTAAAGAGCTTCAGCTCCGGTTCGGTCGGGTCGGATGTGCTGACATTTTCTGCCTGGCACAAGCCGTCCGGCACCGCGCTGATCGCGGCCCTGCCCACGCGCGCGGAAGGCATCACGGTGAATCCCGACTGGGATTCCTTTGGCCAGCGCCAGACGGACAGCGGCACCGTGCGCTTTGACCACGTCCGCCTGGAAGCCATACAGGTGCTGCAGGCGCCGGGGGCCGCGCCCACCGCGCGGTCCACGCTGCGTTCGCAGGTGGCGCAGCTGATCATGACCAATCTTTACCTGGGCATCGCCCGCGGCGCATTCCAGGAAGCGCGCCGCTATGTCCGCGAGGACGCCAGGCCGTGGTTCGCGGCAGGCGTGCAGCGGCATGCGGACGATCCCTATGTGCAGGAGCGGTTCGGCGAATTCTGGCTGCGCGTAGAGGCCGCCCAGGCGCTGGCCGATCATGCCGGACTGAAGCTGGACGCGGCGCTGGCCCGCGGGCCGTCCGTCACCGCCGATGAGCGCGGCGAGGTGGCGGTGGCGGGCGCGCAGGCCAAGGTGCTGGCGCATCGCGCCGCGCTGGCGGTGGGATCGGAACTGTTCGACGTGACCGGCGCCAGCTCCACCGCGGCGCGCTACGGGCTGGACCGCTACTGGCGCAACGCCCGCGTGCATACCCTGCACGACCCGGTTGCCTACAAGATCCGCGACCTGGGGCGCTATGCGCTCCTGGACCAGGTTCCCGAACCCACCGCCTATTCCTGATGGCCCCGCGATGACCGATATTTCCCTCTTGTCCGACATTCCCGCCGTGCCGCAGCCGGTGATCCGCCTGGACGCGGTGAGCAAGTCATTCGCGACCCGCGCCGGGCGCTTTGACGCCGTGCGCAATGTGTCGCTGTCGATCCGGGCCGGCGACACCTTCGGCATCATCGGCAAGAGCGGCGCGGGCAAGTCCACGTTGCTGCGCCTGATCAATCTGCTGGAGCGTCCGGACGACGGGCAGGTGCGGGTTGCCGGCACCGAGCTGACCGCGCTGTCCAAGCGCGGCCTGCGCTCCGCGCGCCAGAATATCGGCATGATCTTTCAGCAGTTCAACCTGCTGCAGAACGAGACCGTGTTCGAGAACGTCGCATTTCCGTTGCGCGTGCACGGCGGGCGCAGCGGGGAACGGATTGCCGCGCGCGTGCGCGAATGCCTGGAGATCGTGGGGCTGACGGACAAGACCGCCAGCCATCCCGCGCAGTTGTCCGGCGGCCAGAAGCAGCGCGTGGCGATTGCGCGCGCCCTGGCCAGCGAGCCGGCCGTGCTGCTGTGCGACGAGCCCACGTCCGCGCTGGACCCGGAGACCACGCGCTCGGTGCTGAGCGTGCTGCGCGACATCAACAAGCGCCTGGGCGTGACCATCGTGATCGTGACGCATGAGCTGGCGGTGGTGCGGGCCCTGTGCCGCCATGTGGCGGTGATGGAGAACGGCCAGGTGCTGGAGCAGGCCGAGATCGCCGGCGCCAACGTGCACCTGTCCTCGGCGCTGGGCCGCGAACTGATCCGCGAAGCCACCCATCCCTATGAAGAGGTCGCGTAATGCTGGATACCTTTGTGCAGTTGCTGCCCGAGCTGGGCGTGGCCGTCGGGCAGACCTTCCTGATGCTGGCTATCGCGCTGGCGGCGTCCGTCCTGCTGGGCGGACCGCTGGGCGTGCTGGTGTTCCTGACCGGGCCGGGGCAGTCGCTGGACCGTCCGGTGGCGCATCGCCTGCTGAGCTGGACGGTGAACACGGTGCGCTCCTTCCCCTTCATCATCCTGCTGGTGGCGCTGGTGCCGTTCACGCGGGCGATCGCCGGCACGTCGATCGGGCCGGTTGCGGCGGCCGTGCCGCTGTCCTTCGCGGCCATTCCCTACTTCGCCCGGCTGGTGGAGCAGTGCCTGCGCGAAGTGCCGCGCGGCGTGATCGAGGCGGCGCATGCGGCCGGCGCGTCCGAATTGCAGATCGTGCGCCGGGTGCTGCTGGTCGAGGCGCGATCCGGCCTGGTGCTGGCCTTGACGGTGCTGGCCGTCAGCTTCCTGTCGTATTCGGCCGTGGCCGGGGTGGTGGGCGGCGGCGGCATCGGCGACCTGGCCATCCGCTATGGCTACTACCGCTTCCAGACCGACGTGATGGTGCTGACCGTGGCGCTGCTCGTCGTGCTGGTGCAGATCATCCAGTTCGCCGGCAACACCGTCGCGCGACGCATCGACAAACGCTGAACTCCAAGGACTCCCCATGACATACTCCCGCAATATCCTGAGCGCGGCGCTGGCCGTGCTGGCGCTGTCGGGCGCCGCCCACGCGGCCGATCCCGCCAAGAAGGAAATCGTCTTCGGCGCAACGGCCGGCCCCTACAGCGACCAGATCAAGCTGGGCATCAAGCCCATCCTGGAAAAGCAGGGCTACACGGTCAAGATCGTCGAGTTCAACGACTATGTGCAGCCCAACTTCGCGCTGGCGCAGGGCGCGCTGGACGCCAACGCGTTCCAGCACGTCGTGTACCTGAAGAACTTCGCGGCCAAGAACAAGCTTGAACTTTCCGAGCTGGTGAAGGTGCCCACCGCGCCCATCGCCATCTACAGCAAGAAGTACAAGAGCGTGGCCGCGGCGCCCGACGGCGTGAGCGTGGCGGTGCCCAACGACCCCACCAACCAGGCGCGCGCGCTGGTCGTGCTGGAGGAGCTGGGCTGGGTGAAGCTGCGCGCAGGCTATGACCCCCTGCAGGCGTCCGAGAAGGACGTGGCGCTCAATGTGAAGAAGATAAAGCTGATCCCGCTGGAGGCGGCGCAGTTGCCCCGCTCGCTCGAGGACACGGACTACTCGTTCGTGAACGGCAACTTCGCGCTGGCCTCGGGCCTGAAGCTGACCGAGGCGCTGGCGCTGGAGAAAACCACGCCCACCTACCAGAACCTCGTCGCCGTGCGCACCGCGGACCGCGACAAGCCCTATGTGAAGGACATCGCGGCGGCCTATGCGTCGCGCGAGTTCCTGGCGGTCACCGAGCAGTCGTTCGCCGGTTTCGTGAAGACCGACTATCAGCAGAAACTGGAGGCGGCCCGCTAGGGCTGCCCGCCGGCATCAGCGCGGAGGCCGCGGCCATGTTCATCCATCCCAACGAGTTCGAGCTGTTGCAGCACCTGGACGTGCCCGGGCGCACCGAGCCGGACACCGGTCCCGCCGACGGCGCCGAACGCCAGGTTGCGCTGCGCGTGACCTTGCGCAAGCTGGCCAAGTGCTACGGCGACCGCGTCGCGCTGCAGGCGCTGGACCTGGAGATTGCGGCCGGCGAGTTCGTGGCCGTGGTCGGGCGCGGCGGCAGCGGCAAGAGCATCTTGCTGCGCCTGCTGGCCGGCCAGGAATCGCCCAGCGGCGAGCAGGGCGGCGCGCCGGCCCGTTCGCCCGTGCTGTTCGACAACTTCCCGCAGTGGGCGTCCGACAGCCGCGTGCGCCTGTTGCTGCCGGACGCGCGGCTGCTTCCCTGGAAGCGCGTGCTGCATAACGTGGCCCTCGGTTTGCCGGGCAAGGCGCAGGCGCTTGCTGCGCTGCGGCAGGTGGGCCTGGGCGAGCACGGCGGCGATTGGCCCGCGCAGCTGTCCGAGGCGCAGCGCCAGCGCGCCGCGCTGGCCCGGGCATTGGCGCATTCCCCGGGGCTGCTGTTGCTGGACGAGCCGTTCAAAGGGCTGGATGCGCTGACGCGGATCGAAACACAGCGGCTGCTGGAAGACGTCTGGCGCCGGCAGGGCTTCACGGCTGTGCTGGCCACGCACGACGCGGGCGAGGCCGTGGCGGTCGCGGACCGCATCCTCGTGATGGACGAGGGCGGCATCGTGCTGGACGAACGCGTGGATCTGGCGCGGCCGCGCGCGCGCGGCTCGGCGGCCTTTGCCGCGCTGGAGGCGCGCGTGCTGCGCGCGGCGCTGCGCCAGGAAGACCCGCCGGATCTGGACAGGCCACTGGCGCCCGTCATCCAGATCCGGCATTTGAAGCTCGCGGTCTGACGCCGCGCGGCCGCTATCCACAACCCGGCGCCACGGCGCCGCCCATTACTTCAGGAGCAAGACCATGAGCATTCAATCCATCAACGCCCGCAACCAGTTCCGCGGCAAGATCAAGGAAATCATCCTGGGCCCGGTGGTGTCCGAGGTGGACGTGGACACGCCCGCCGGCATCGTCACCTCGGTGATCACCACGCGTTCCGTCAAGGAGCTGGACCTGCAGGTGGGCACCGAAGTCCTGGCCTTCGTCAAGGCGACCGAAGTTTCCGTGGCCAAGCTGTAGGCTGGAAGGCGTAGGAAAGACGCACTGCGCCGGCGCTTCCAAACCGCCGGCGTTAGGCATATATTGTCCCTGCGATATCCGGCGGTTCCCTCCTGGCTTGTAGTTACATGCTTTGCGAACGGAGAACGGAAATGCGGCGACTGCAAGAGTGGTTCATCGGTTTGTTGTGCCTGGGGCTGGCGGTCTGCTTCCCCGCCGCTGCGCAGACCAAGCTGACCAACGCGCAACTGGACCAGTTGATGGCGCCGGTGGCGCTGTACCCGGATGCGCTGCTGTCGCAGATCCTCATGGGATCCACCTATCCGGACGACATCGCGGCAGCCGCCAAATGGTCGGCCGCGCACGCCACGCAATCCGGCGACGACGCCGTCAAGGCGGTCGAGGGCGAATCCTGGGATCCCAGCGTCAAGTCGCTGGTCGCCTTCCCGTCGGTCATGGACATGCTGGGCCGCGAGCCGAACTGGGTTAAATCCGTCGGGGACGCCTTCCTGGCGCAGCCCGACGGCGTCATGGATTCCGTCCAGCGGCTGCGCACGCAGGCCCAGAAGGCAGGCAACCTGAAGAGCACGCCGCAGCAGACGGTGAAAACCACGACCCAAAACGAAAAGACCGTCGTGGTGATCGAACCCGCGGACCCGCAGGTGGTCTACGTGCCCAGCTACAACCCCACCGTGGTCTATGGGGCGTGGGCCTATCCCTCCTATCCCCCTTACTACTATCCGCCGCCGCCGGGGTCGATGTTCGCGACCTCGCTGGTCGCCGGCATCGGATTCGGCCTGGGGGTCGCCGCGATCAACTCCATGTGGGGCGACGCCAATTGGGGACATGGCGACATCGATATCGACGTCGACCGCTACAACAACATCAACGTCAACAACCGCATCGACCGCAACAACGTCACCAATAACCGGTCCACGTGGCAGCACAATGCCGCCAATCGCGGCAATGCGCCCTATGCGGACCAGGCCAGCCGCCAGCGCTTCGACAGCCAGCGGCAGGCGGGCGTGCAGAGCCGTTCCCAGGCCGCGGGTCAGGGAGGGCGGGCGGCCGGCGCGGCGCCGGCAGCCGGCTCGCGCGACGCCGCCCGAGAACGCGCGGCCCAGTCCTTCGAAGGGCGGACCGGGCAGCCCATCGCCGGCCACACCGGCGCGGGCGGGGCGCGCGGGCAGGGCGCGGGCCGGGGCGAAGGCGCCACGGGCCGGGGGCAGGGCCAAGGGGCGCAGGGCGGACAGGGCGCCCGCGACCGTTCGTCCAGCGTCTCCACCCAGGACAGGGCGCAAGGGCGCGCGGCCGGCGCGTCCACACAAGACCGGCCCGGCGGCGACCGCGCATCCAGCGTCTCCACGCAGGACCGGCAGGCCGCGGCCCAACGCCAGCGCGCCGACGAATCCGCGGCGCGCGACCGGGCCCGCGCGTCCAACAGCCACAGCGCGCTGAGCGGCGCGGGCGACGGCGACCGCATGCGGCAGCAGAACCAGCGCGGCGAATTGAACCGGGGCGGCGCTTCCACTCGCAGCACCGGCGCGAGCGCGCCGCATCGCGGAGGCGGCGCAAGCGCTCCCCATCGGGGCGGGGGCGGCGGCGGCCGGGGCGGGGGCGGAGGTTTCGGCGGCCGGAGATAAGCACCATGGACAACGGAGTTCATATGACGATTGCTCGTTTACGCGCGCTTTGCGCCGCGTCGGTGCTTGCGCTCGGCGCCGCGGTCCCCGCCATGGCGCAGAGCGTGTATCCCAGCGCCCAGGCGGCCGCGCAAGCGTTCACCGACGCGCTGGCCACGAATGACATCGAGGCCCTGGCCAAGGTGCTGGGCCCCAACCACCGGCAGATCGTGCCAGGCGGCGTGGACCAGGAGGATATCTACCGGTATCTCGCGGCCTGGGTGCGCAAGCACGATATCGTGGCCGACGGCGGCCGCTCCTGGGTGGCGGTCGGCGACTCCGGATGGACGCTGCCCGTTCCGATCGTGCGTGCCGGCCAGGGATGGCGCTTCGATCCGGCGGCGGGCAAAGCGGAAATCCGCCGCCGCGCCATCGACCGCAACGAGCTCGCCGCCATTGAAACCCTGGAAAAGCTTCGGGCCGCCCAGGCCAGCTACCAGCAGGGCGTGGGCCAGGGGCGCTATGCGAGCCGCCTGGTCAGCCGGCCGGGCGAACGCGACGGCCTGTACTGGCCTGAACTGCCGGACGCCCCGCCGCAGGCCTTTGGCCCGGACGCCTTGGCGATGGGGCCGGACGTGCCGTTGGACGACGCGTACTTCGGCTATCGCTACAAGGTGATTCCCGGCGTGCAGGATAATTCGTACCGCATCGTCGCCTGGCCGGCCCGCTACGGACAGACAGGCATCGCATCCTTTGTCGTCGGCCCCGAGGGCGGCGTGCTGGAGGCCGATCTTGGCCCTTCCTCCGCGACGCGCGCGGCGGCGCTGCGCGAACGCGATATCACGGCCGGGAGCTGGGTCGCCGCCGACGCGCAACCCGTTGGCGCCAAATGATTTTTCGGGGTCGAATGGCGTGACCGGCGCATGCCTGTTGCGAGGTCGCAACAGGCGTGCGCGTTTGTCGACAAAGCCTGCGCCGTGGCCCTTTTTGTCAGGCGGCTGTGCCTAAAATGGCGAGCACCGGGACCCTGCCCGATTCTCCTTTGCCGGACCTAGAAATTGAACCCCATGCATTTTGTCCGCTGCGCCCTGTTGGGCGCAGGGATGGCGCTTAGCGCGGCGGCGGCATCAGCCCCGATTTTTGTCCTGAACTCCCTGGACGCCAACGTCAGCATCATCGATCCGGCCACCTACAAGGAACTGCGGCGCGTACCCACGGGCAAGGAGCCGCATCACCTGTACCTGACGCCCGACGAAAAGTCGCTCATGGTGGCCAACGCCACGGGCGACTCGATCACTCTGATGGATCCCAAGACCGGCGAAGTGCAGCGCACGCTGACCGGCATCGTCGATCCCTACCAGCTCCAGTTCTCGCCGGACATGAAGTGGTTCGTCACGGCGGCCAACCGCCTGGACCACATCGACATCTATGCCTGGAAACCGCTGGAAAAGGGCTTTGACCTGAAGCTGGTCAAGCGCATTCCGGCCGGCAAGACGCCCAGCCACATCATGATCGACAAGCACAGCACGACGGCCTACGTGACCTTGCAGGACAGCGATCAGCTGATCGCCATCGACCTCGCCACGCAGACGCCGAAGTGGACGGTGCCGGTGGGCAAGACGCCCGCCGACGTGTTCCTGACGCCCGACCAGAAGACCCTGCTGGTGGCCTTGACCGGCGATTCCTACGTCGAGGCCTACGACGTCAGCAACGGCCCGGCCAAGCTGGTCAAGCGCATCCCGACCGCCGCGGGCGCGCACGCCTTCCGCGCGCAGGGCGACCACCGCCACCTGTTCGTCAGCAACCGCACCGCCAACTCCATCAGCCGCATCGACCTGCAGACGCTCGCCGTCACCGACACCTTCCCGGTGCCGGGCGGCCCCGATTGCATGGACGTGCTGGCCGACGGCAAGACGCTGCTGGTCACCTCGCGCTGGGCCCGCAAGCTCACCGTGGTGGACCTGGAGCAGAAGAAGGTCGTCAACCAAGTAACGGTGGGCAAGTCCCCCCACGGCGTCTGGACGCTGAACCATGCGCCTACGCGATAGGAGCAGCAGCCCCTACGCCATGGCGCTATGCCTGGCGATGGCCGCCTCGACCGTCGGAGCCGCGCCCGCCTCCTGCGACAAGCCCGTCTACCTGACCTTCGACACGGGCCATATGGGCGTGGCGCCGCTGATCGCCGACGTGCTGGCCCGCCACCACGTCAAGGCCACCTTCTTCCTGGCCAACGAACGCACGCTGACCGAGGGCTCCAGCCTGGACGACGTGTGGGCGCCGTGGTGGAAGGCGCGCGCGGCCGAAGGCCATGCCTTCGGCTCGCACACCTACGACCACGTCTATTGGCAGGGCGACCTGCCGGGCGGCAAGTTCCGCGTGAAGCCCAGCGCCGGCCCGGACGCCGGCAAGCGCGCTGAATGGACCGCCGAACAGTACTGCGCCGAGATCAAGCGTTCCGTCACCCGTTTTCACCAGATGACGGGGCAGAACATGCTGCCGCTCTATCGCGCGCCGGGCGGCAAGACCTCGCCCGCCTTGCTGAAGGCGGCCAAGGCCTGCGGCTTCGAGCACGTGGGCTGGGCGCCCGCCGGCTTCCTGGGCGACGAGCTGCCCAGCGACAAATACCCCAACGCCAAGCTGCTGGACCAGGCGCTGCGCAACATCAAGCCCGGCGACATCCTGCTGGCCCACCTGGGCATCTGGTCGCGCCAGGACCCCTGGGCGCCGGCCGTGCTGGAACCGCTGATTGAAGGTTTGCAGCGCAAGGGCTATTGTTTCGCTACCTTGAACACCCATCCGGCCTACCGCGACTGGATTTCCACGCATCATTGAACATGGATACGCTTAGTCAACTCTTCGGGGAGTGCCAGCAATGGCTCTTCGAGACGGCGATTCAGCCCGCGCTGTTCCACCTGGGCATGAGCAACTTCATCGAAGACGGCTACGACGCGACCATGTGGCTGCTGGTGGGCCTGCTGCAGGTCGCCGTGCTGGTGCTGGTGTTCGGCCCCCTGCAGCGGCTGCGGCCCGTGGAGCCCGTCACCGACCGCCGCCAGATCGGCATCGACGTGCTGTACACGCTGATCCACCGGCTGGGCGTGTTCCGGCTCGTGCTGTTCTTCACGATCGATCCGTTCTGGGACAGCGTCTTCGGCCAGCTGCACATCTGGGGCTTCGCGCCGTTCCAGCTGGACCAGTACTGGCCCGGCGTGACGGACAAGGCCTGGGTCAGCCTGATCATCTACCTGCTGCTGTTCGACGCGGTGGACTATTTCTACCATCGGGCCCAGCACCGCTTCGGCTGGCTCTGGGCGCTGCACGCCGTGCATCACAGCCAGCGCCAGATGACCATCTGGAGCGACGACCGCAACCATTTGCTGGACGACATGCTGCGCGATGTGCTGATCGTGTTCGTGTCGCAGCTGGTGGGCGTGCCGCCCGCGCAGTTCGTGATGGTGGTGGCGATCACCCAGCTCGCGCAGAGTTTTTCGCACGCCAACCTGCGCCTGCATTTCGGCGCGTTGGGCGAGCGCCTGCTGGTCAGCCCGCGCTTTCACCGGCATCACCATTCCATCGCCTACGACGCCTCGTCGCCGGGCCCGGCCGGCGGCTACAACTTCGCCGCGCTGTTCCCCATCTGGGACGTGCTGTTCCGCTCCGCCCGCTTCGGCGTGGGCTACGGCCCCACGGGCATCCACGACCAGCAGTCGGAACTGGGCGGACGCGACTACGGCCGCAGCTTCTGGTCGCAGCAATGGCTGGGCATCAAGCGCCTGGCGGGCCGCGACCGCGAGCCTGCCGCAGCGCCGCCCAAGCCTCCCGCGGGCATCGAAAGCGCATAAGAAAAACGGGCCTGCACAGGCCCGTTTTTCATGCGGCTGCGCCCTTCAGGCGTCCGGCGGCGCGTCGTGCGTGGTCTCGCGCTTGATCTCGCCGTGCCGGCGCTCCATCTCCTGGCGCAGCTCGCGGCGCAGGCCGGCCGCCTTGACGCGCTGCTTCTCTTCCAGCGTGCGGGGCTCCAGGGGCGGCACCGCCGTGGGGGCGCCATGCTCGTCCACCGCCACCATCGTGAAGTAGCAGCTGTTGGTGTGGCGCACCAGTTTCTTGCGGATGTCCTCGGTGACCACCTTGATGCCGATTTCCATCGAGGTGCGGCCCGTGTAGTTCACCGCCGCGAGGAAGGTCACCAGCTCGCCCACGTGGATGGGTTCGCGGAACACGACCTGGTCGACGGACAGCGTCACCACATATTGGCCGGCGTACCGGCTGGCACAGGCGTAGGCCACCTGGTCCAGGTATTTGAGGATGGTTCCGCCGTGTACGTTTCCCGAGAAATTCGCCATGTCTGGCGTCATCAGGATGGTCATCGACAATTGGTGGCTAAAGGCGTCGTCCATGGCGGGCGGCTCATTCATGAATAAAACGCCTATGGTAGCGGCTGGCGCCTGTCATGGCGCCGTCATCAGCGCGCGGTTCAGGGTTTCTTCGCATCGGCGGCCGCGGGTGCGGGTTCGGCGGCGGGCGCCTCGGCCGGCGCGTCCTGCGGGGCGGCCGCCTCCGGTTCGTCCCGCCGCACGGCGGGCGGCGTCCACAATCCATCCAGCAGCGTGGGACGCGGCGCGTACACGCGCAGCAGCACGCCCACGGGGCCGGACGCCGGCACGGGCAGCCAGTTGGCCTGTTCCTCGGGCGCGGGCGCGGCGTTGCTGATGACCAGGTCCAGCGAGCCGTCGGCGTTGTAGCGCAGCGGATCGCGGCTGCCCAGCGCGTAGCGGTTCAACGGATTCGCCACGGGCATGCCCTGGCCGTCATAGGCCGCCAGCGACCACAGCGCATCCGTGGGCGGCAACTGGCCGCTTTCAAAGCGCAGCGCGTAGCGGTGCGCGCCGTCGAGCAGGGCGCCCTGGCTGTCGGTGGCCAGCAGCAGCACCGTCAGGTCGTCGGGCAGGCCGGCGCCCGGCTGCGCCTGGGCGGCCAGCGCGCGCCGCAGATAGGAATTGCCGTAGACGCCGATGCTGGCGGTTTCCTGCTGCCAGCCGTTCACCCCGCGCAGGCTGCCGCCCGCCGCGGCTTCCATGCGTTCGCGCGCGGCCCGCACGCCTCGGCGCAAGCCTTGCTTGGCGGGATGGTCGAGCTTGTCGAAATCGAAGGTGCGGCCGGGTATGAACCCCACGCGCCGCAGCTTGGCCAGCACGGGCTGGTCCGTCGCGTGCGGCGGGTGCTTGCGCAGCAGCTCGGCGGCGTAGGTTAAGAAGGCGTCGGTGGGCATGGATTCCACCTGTTCGCGCACCGGGATCGCAAGCTCCAGCGAGGGATCCGATTTCACGCGCTGCGCCTGCGCCGGCAGGTTCCACTGCGCCAGCGGGGTCAGGACGAAGCCGTCCTGCAAGGTATTGACCACGGCGTAGTCCGCCGCGCCCGCCTGGATCAGGTTCTTCGCCCAGACATGGGCGCTGGGCGCGTCGATGCGCGGCATGCCGGACGGCAGGACGCCCGTCCAGCCCGGCGGCACGATCACGGTATTGCCCCGGCTAGTGCCGGTGCTGCGCGCGCCCAGCGTGGCGAACACGTCCGTCCACATGTCCAGCAGCGTCAGCGTGTAGAGCCGGCCCTGCGTGTCGGGCGCGGACAGCACGACGGGGCCCGCCGTCAGGTCCAGCCAGGCGACGCTGCGCAGCATGTCCGGATTGGCCCAGGGCGTGGCCGCGCCCGGCCGGGGCAGCGTGCGCCCGTGCAGGAAGGCGTTGGCCGGCGCTCCTTGCGCCCCTTGCGCGGGGTGGGTGAACTGGCGCCGGGTCAGGTCCATGGTGACCAGGGGGTAGAAATAGAGATACCCCTCCATGGCCGCCTGATAGGCCGCCTCGGTGGCGGCGGCGGCCGGCGTCATCGCGGCGGGCGCGGCATGGACGGCGGCCGGGGGCGCCGACGCCAGGGCGGCAAGCGACAGGGACAGGGCCAGGCGGGCAAAGCGGCGCATCGGCGCTCCAACGGTCATGCGGGAAACAAGGGACGGCCGGTTCGCGCGGCGTCCCGGGGCCAGGAGCTGGCCGGGATACACGCGGGCGGCGAGCAATGGTAGCAGCGCCGCCATGCTTCAAAATCCGCGAAAAACGCTGATTTTGCCGTCAAATTCCTTCCTCCTGGTCAAAAACCCAGTCCGAAGAGGCATGGCGCCTGCACGATTGCAGGCATATACTGGCTTGCGAACCCTCGGAGGCCGTAGGGCTTTTCGCTTTGGCAGGTCCGGCTTCCTTCATACACCCGGAGAGGAGTGCTTCATGGTCAACATGAATCGCCGCCAGTTCTTCAAGGTGACCGGTGCGACACTCGCGGGCTCCAGCCTGGCATTGCTGGGGGCTGCCCCCGGTACGGCCATGGCCGAAGTGCGCCAGTTCAAGCTTGCGCGCATGACTGAAACGCGCAACACCTGTCCCTACTGTTCGGTCGCCTGTGGCTTGCTGATGTACGGTCTGGGCGACGGCTCCAAGAACGCCCGCGCCAGCATCATGCACATCGAGGGCGACCCCGACCACCCGGTCAACCGCGGCACACTCTGTCCGAAGGGCGCTGCCCTGATCGACTTCATCCACAGCCCCAACCGCCTGAAGTTCCCGGAATACCGGGCGCCCGGATCGGACAAATGGGTGCGGATGTCGTGGGACGACGCCCTGACCCGCATCACCAAGCTCATGAAGGCCGACCGCGACGCGAACTTCGTCGAGAAGACCGCGGACGGCAAGACGGTCAACCGGTGGCTGACCACCGGCATGCTGGCCGCCTCGGCAAGCAGCAACGAGGTGGGCTACATCACGCACAAGACCGTGCGCAGCATGGGGATGCTGGCGTTCGACAATCAAGCCCGTGTCTGACATGGCCCGACGGTGGCAGGTCTTGCCCCGACGTTTGGCCGTGGAGCGATGACGAACCATTGGGTCGACATCAAGAACGCGGACGTAGTGTTGATCATGGGCGGCAATGCCGCCGAGGCCCACCCCTGCGGGTTCAAATGGGTCACGGAAGCGAAAGCCCATAACAAGGCGAAGCTGATCGTCGTGGATCCGCGCTTCACGCGCTCGGCGTCCGTGGCGGATTTCTACGCGCCCATCCGGACCGGCACCGACATCATCTTCCTGGGCGGCGTCATCAAGTACCTGCTGGACAACGACAAGATCCAGCACGAGTACGTGCGCAACTACACCGACTTTTCCTTCATCGTGCGCGAGGACTTCACGTTCGACGCGGGCCTGTACTCCGGCTACAACGCCGAAAAGCGCAGCTACGACAAGGAAAGCTGGGACTACGAGCGCGGCGAGGACGGCTTCGTCAAGACGGACCCCACGCTGCAGCATCCGCGGACGGTCTACCAGCTTCTGAAGAAGCACTATTCGCGCTACACCGAAGACATGGTCGAGCGCGTCTGCGGCACGCCCAAGGACAAGTTCCTGAAGGTGTGCGACATGCTGGCGTCCACCGCCGCCACCAACCGCGCCGCCACCATCCTGTACGCGCTGGGCTGGACGCAGCATTCCATCGGATCGCAGATCATCCGCACCGGGGCGATGGTGCAGCTGCTGCTGGGCAACATCGGCATCGCCGGCGGCGGCATGAACGCGCTGCGCGGGCACTCGAACATCCAGGGCCTGACCGACCTGGGCCTGATGTCGAACCTGCTGCCGGGCTACCTGACGCTGCCCAACGAACCCGAGCAGGACTACGCCAAGTACATCGAGACGCGCACGCTCAAGCCCCTGCGGCCCAACCAGCTCAGCTACTGGCAGCACTACCACAGGTTCCACGTGAGCCTGATGAAGGCCTGGTGGGGCAGCGCGGCCACGGCCGGGAACAACTGGGCGTTCGACTACCTGCCCAAGCTGGACAAGCTCTACGACATGCTGCAGGTCTACGAGCTCATGGTCCACGGCAAGATGAACGGCTACATCGCGCAGGGCTTCAACCCGCTGGCGGCGGCGCCGCACAAGGCCAAGCTGAACGACGGCTTCGCCAAGCTGAAGTTCCTGGTCATCATGGACCCGCTCGTCACCGAGACCTCCGAGTTCTGGCGCAACGCCGGCGAAGCCAACGATGTGGATCCGTCGAAGATCCAGACCGAGGTCTTCCGCCTGCCCACCACCTGCTTTGCCGAGGAAGAGGGCGCGCTGGTGAACTCCGGACGCTGGCTGCAATGGCACTGGAAGGGCGCGGAGCCCCCGGGCGAAGCCAAGAGCGACATTGAAATCATGGCGCTGATCTTCACGCGCCTGCGCAAGATGTACCAGGATGAGGGCGGCAAGTACCCCGATCCCATCGTCAACCTGTCATGGCCCTATTCCAACCCGCAGAATCCCTCGGCCGAGGAGCTGGCCAAGGAATACACGGGCACGGCGCTGGTGGACCTGGCCGACCCCGCGGACCCCGCCAAGGTCATGCGCAAGGGCGGGCAGCAGCTTGCGGGCTTTGCGGAACTGCGCGATGACGGCTCCACGGCCAGCGGATGCTGGGTCTATGCCGGAGCCTGGGGGCCGGGCGGCAACCTGATGGCGCGCCGCGACAACAGCGACCCCACCGGCATCGGCCAGACCCTGAGCTGGGCCTGGGCATGGCCGGCCAACCGCCGCATCCTGTACAACCGCGCCTCCTGCGATGTGTCCGGCAAGCCCTTCGACCCGCGCCGCAGCGTCATCTCGTGGAATGGCAAGATCTGGGCGGGCGCGGACATCCCCGACTTCAAGGGCGACGAGAACCCCGACGGCGGCATGGGCCCGTTCATCATGAACCCGGAAGGCGTGGCGCGCTTCTTTGCCCGCGCGGGCATGGCCGAAGGTCCGTTCCCGGAACACTACGAACCCTTCGAGAATCCGCTGGGCTACAACCCGCTGCATCCGAAGGCCAAGGGCGTCACCAGCAATCCGGCCGCGCGCGTCTTCAAGGACGACCTGGCGGCGATGGGCACCGTGGAGAATTTCCCGCATGTAGCCACGACCTACCGCCTGACGGAGCACTTCCACTACTGGACCAAGAACGTCCGCATCAACGCCATTCTCCAGCCCGAGCAATTCGTGGAGATCGGCGAGGCGCTGGCCACGGAATTGGGCATTCCCAACGGGTCTCGCGTGAAGGTGTCGTCCAACCGCGGCTACATCAAGGCGGTGGCGCTGGTCACCAAGCGCCTGCGCGCCCTGACCATCGAAGGCAAGACGGTGCATCAGGTCGGGATTCCCATCCACTGGGGCTTCGTGGGCCTGGCCAGACCGGGCTTTCTCACCAATACCCTGACGCCATTCGTGGGCGACGGCAATTCCCAGACTCCGGAATTCAAGTCGTTCCTGGTGAAGGTCGAGCGGGCTTAGGAGACCGACATGTCCATGCAATCCCTAGACATCCGGCGGCGCTCCGCCACGACCACGCCCTCGCCCAGCATCCGCGAACCCGTCACGGGCTCGGTGGCCAAGCTGATCGACGTCTCCAAGTGCATCGGCTGCAAGGCCTGCCAAAGCGCCTGCCTGGAGTGGAACGATCTGCGCGACGAGGTCGGCTTCAACGTGGGCTACTACGACAATCCGGCCGACCTGACCGAGCATTCCTGGACCGTCATGCGCTTCTCGGAATTCGAGAATCCGGCCGGCGACCTGGAATGGCTGATCCGCAAGGACGGCTGCATGCACTGCGAGGATCCGGGCTGCCTGAAGGCCTGTCCCTCGCCGGGCGCCATCATCCAGTACACCAACGGCATCGTCGACTTCCACGAGGAAAACTGCATCGGCTGCGGCTACTGCATCACCGGCTGTCCGTTCAACGTGCCGCGCATCTCCAAGAAAGACCACAAGGCGTACAAGTGCACGCTGTGCTCCGACCGCGTGGCGGTCGGCATGGAGCCCGCATGCGTCAAGGCCTGTCCCACCGGCGCCATCGTCTTCGGCACCAAGGACGACATGCACCAGCACGCCGCCGAACGCATCGAGGACCTGAAGTCGCGCGGCTTCGAGCAGGCGGGCCTGTACGACCCGGCGGGCGTGGGCGGCACCCACGTCATGTATGTGCTGCATCATGCCGACCAGCCCGGGCTGTATCACGGATTGCCCGCGGATCCGCAGATCAGCCCCATGGTGTCCGTGTGGAAGGGGCTGGCCAAGCCGCTGGGCCTGGCCATGATGGCGCTGACCGCGCTGGCGGGCTTCTTCCACTACGCCCGCGTGGGCCGCAACGAGGTGACCGAGGAAGACGAGCGCCGGGCCGAAGAGGAGGTGCGCCATGAGTGAAGACCGCCGCTATCGCCAGATCAGGCGCTACTCGCCGGGCGAGCGCACCAACCACTGGATCATCGCCTTCACGTTCATCCTGCTGGCGCTGTCCGGGCTGGCGCTGTTCCATCCCTCCATGTACTGGCTGTCGCATTTGTTCGGGGGCGGTCCCTGGACGCGGATCCTGCATCCGTTCATCGGGCTGGTGATGTTCGTCTGCTTCGTCGTGTTCGCCGGCCATATGTGGCGGCACAACCTCCTGACGAAAGCGGACCGCCAATGGCTCAGGCAGCTCAACGACGTGGTCGAGAACCGCGAGGAAAAGCTGCCCGAAGTCGGCAAGTACAACGCCGGCCAGAAGCTGCTGTTCTATGTGCTGATCCTGTGCATGCTGGGCCTGTTCGTCAGCGGCATCGTGATCTGGCGCGAGTACTTCGCGTTCTACTTCCCGATCTGGGTTGTCCGCGCCGCCTCGGTGCTGCACGCGGTTTGTGCGCTGGTGCTGATTTGCGCGATCATTGTGCATATTTACGCGGCGATCTGGGTAAAGGGTTCGTTGACGGCAATGCTGCGCGGCTATGTCACCGCCGGCTGGGCGTGGAAGCACCATCGCGCCTGGTTCCGGGAGCAGGTGAAGAAATAGGCCCGCGCGGCGCGGGTGCTCCATTCCCCTAGCGGCCCTTTTTTCCTGGGCCCGCCTGTACCGATCGCACGGCTGCTATCCTCTTCCGGAGGCTGGCAGCCGTGTTTGTTTCTCTGGAGACGCAATTGCAGCGAATTCTTCCGCGCGGCGAAATCGAAGCGCTAGACCACAACGTCATTCCCCGCGTCACGCTGCCGGAACGCGCGTCCGTCTTCGCGGCGCGCGCGGCCCGCTTGCGCCAGCTCGCGGCCGACAGCCCGGTGGCCGACTATCTGCTGCTGATGGCGCATCTGGTCGACGCCCAGCACCGCGCCCTGAAGGACTGCGCGGCGCCCGAGGCGTCCGAAGACCGCATTTCGCTTGCCCAGGCGCATGGCATGCCGCCCCTGCAGGCCGTGGGCTGGCCGCGCGACCCCTTGTGGCGGCGCATCCTGGCCCAGCTCGTGGATGACGTTGCGCGGATCCAGGGCGTGCCCGCCGAAGCCGTCGAGGTCTGCGCCGCGCTGCGCCGCGCCGTGGACGAAGACCCGGAGTCGATCGAGGACCTGGCCGAAGCCGTGCTGGCCGAGCAGGACCAGGGCGTGGACAGCGCCGCCGCGCCCTTCGTGATGGCGGCCCTGCAGGTCTACTGGACGGACCTGGCCAGCCGCTACGACGCAAAGCAGCTGCCGGTCGCAAGCCCTTTCGGCGTGTGCCCGGTATGCGCCAGCCTGCCCGTCGCCAGCATCGTCCGCGTGGGCGGCCAGTACGAAGGCTACCGCTACCTGTGCTGCAGCCTTTGCTCGACGCAGTGGCACATGGTGCGCGTGAAGTGCTCGCACTGCGAGGACGTGGAAAAGGTCGCGTACCAGGCCATCGAAGGCCGCTCGCCCGCCATCAAGGCGGAAACCTGCGACCACTGCCACACCTACCGCAAGATCTTCTACCAGGACAAGGACCTGTACGTGGAGCCGGTGGCCGACGACCTGGCCAGCCTGATGCTGGACGTGCTGGTGGGCGAAGCCGGCTATTCGCGGTCCAGCGGCAATCCGCTGCTGTGGCATGGCGCCGAGGACTAGGGGATGGCAGACAATCCGTCCGATGCCGCCCTGGCCGTCGCGTCCGACATCCCTTCGCTGGACCGCCTGCTTAACGCCGAGGCGCTGCGCCCCGCGCTGGACGCCCACGGCCGCACCCAGGTGGTCGCGGCCTTGCGCCGCGACCTGGACGCGCTGCGCCAGCGCGCGCGGGAAGGCAAGCTGCCGCGCCGCGAACTGGAGGCGGCCGCGGTGGCGGCGCGCACAACCGAGGCCCTGGGCGAGGCGTCCCGGCCGCGGCTGCGCGCCGTCTACAACCTGACCGGCACGGTGCTGCACACCAACCTGGGCCGGGCCTTGCTGCCCGACGAGGCGGTGGCGTCGGTGCTGCGCGCGCTGAGTTCGCCTGCCAACCTGGAGTTCGACCTGGATACCGGCGGCCGCGGCGACCGCGACGAGCTGATCGACGACCTGCTGTGCGAGCTGACGGGCGCCGAGGCGGCCACCGTGGTCAACAACAATGCCGCCGCCGTGCTGCTGATGCTCAACGCGCTGGCGGACCGCCGCGAGGTCGTGGTGTCGCGCGGCGAGCTGGTCGAGATCGGCGGCGCCTTCCGCATCCCGGACATCATGAAGCGCGCGGGCGCCAAGCTCGTCGAAGTCGGCGCCACCAACCGCACGCATGCGGCCGACTACGAAGCCGCCCTCGGTCCGCGCACCGCGATGCTGATGAAAGTGCATTGCAGCAACTACGCCGTCACCGGCTTTACCAAGAGCGTCGGCGTGGCCGAGGTGGCCGCGCTGGCGCATGCGCATGGCGTGCCCGCCACCGTGGACCTGGGCAGCGGCACGCTCGTGGACCTGACGCAGTTCGGGCTGCCCAAGGAAGACACCGTGCGCGAGACCATCGCCGCCGGCGCCGATCTGGTCACCTTCAGCGGCGACAAGCTGCTGGGCGGCCCGCAAGCCGGCCTGCTGGTGGGGCGGGCCGACCTGATCCGCAAGATCAAGAAGAATCCGCTCAAGCGCGCGCTGCGCGTCGGCAAGCTGACGCTGGCCGCGCTGGAACCCGTGCTGGGCCTGTACCGCGCGCCGGAGTTCCTGGCCCAGCGCCTGACCACGCTGCGTCTGCTGACCCGGCCGCAGCGCGACATCCAGCCGCAAGCAGAACGGCTGCGCGGCGCGCTGGCGCATGCCGCCGGCCCCAGCTACGCGGTGGAGGCGGTGCCGATGTTCAGCCAGATCGGCAGCGGCGCCTTGCCGGTCGACCAGCTGCCCAGCTTTGGCCTGGCCGTGCGCTACGCGGGCCGCGGCCGTCCGGGACGCCATCTGGACAAGCTGGAGACGCTGCTGCGAGGCTTGCCCACGCCCGTCATCGGCCGCATCGCGGACGATGCCCTGTGGCTGGACCTGCGCTGTCTGGAAGCGCGCGACGAAGCGGCCTTTGCCGGCCAGCTGGCGGAGCCGCTGGCATGATCGTCGGGACAGCGGGCCATATCGACCACGGCAAGACCACGCTGGTGCGCGCCTTGACGGGCGTGGACACCGACCGGCTCAAGGAAGAGAAGGCGCGCGGCATTTCCATCGAGCTGGGCTATGCGTACACGCCGCTGGCCAATGGCGACGTGCTGGGCTTTATCGACGTGCCCGGCCACGAGAAGCTGGTGCACACGATGGCGGCCGGCGCCAGCGGCATCGATTTCGGCCTGCTGGTGGTGGCGGCCGACGACGGGGTCATGCCGCAGACGCGCGAGCACCTGGCCATCCTGTCGATGCTGGGCGTGGCGCGGGGCGCCGTGGCGCTGACCAAGGCCGACCGCGCTGACGCCGCGCAACAGGCGGCCGTTCGCGCCGAGATCGCGGCGCTGACAGAGGGCACGTTCCTGGAGGGCGCGCCGGTGTACGCCGCAAGCGCATCGCAGGCCGGCGACGCGGGCGTGGCGGAATTGAAATCCTATCTGCACGGGCAGGCCCAGGCCTTGAGGCAGCGCGATGCGACGGGCCTGTTCAGGCTGGCGGTGGACCGCGTGTTCACGCTGGCGGGCCATGGGACGGTGGTGACCGGCACGGCGCACGCGGGCCAGGCGCGGGCGGGCGACGACGCGGCGGATCTGCGGCTGATGCCCGCGGGCACGCGGGTGCGGGTGCGCAGCATCCATGCGCAGAACCAGCCCAGCGAGACGGGCGCGGCCGGCCAGCGCTGCGCCTTGAATCTGGCGGGCATCGACAAGAGCGCGATCGCGCGCGGCGACTGGATCGCGGATGCGCGCTGCTTTCTGCCATCGCGGCATGTGGATGTGGCGTTGACCTTGCTGCCGTCGGCCGATGCGCCGGTGCGCGCCTGGGCGCCGCTGCATGTGCACCTCGGCGCGGCGCGCCATGTGGCGCACGTGGTGCCGATCAGCGCGGAGTCGCTGGCGCCGGGGCAGTCGGGCTGGGTGCAGCTGGTGTTCGATGAACCCGTTTGCGCGATGCCGGGCGACCGCTACATCGTGCGCAATGCGCAGGCGACGCGCACGGTGGGCGGCGGCCGGGTGCTGGATCCGAACGCACCTGACCGCAAGCGGCGCGCGGCGTCGCGGATGCAGGGCCTGCAGGCGCTGTCGGACATGCTGGACGGCGGCGGCCTGCATCCGGTGCTGGAGCATGCGCCGCTGGGGCTGGACGAGGCCGCGTTGCAGCGCCTGACGGGCAGGCCGATGGCTGAGATCGCGGCGCCTCATGGGGCGTTGTGGGTCGAGCCGCGCAATGCGCAGGCGCCGCGCACGCTGATCCTGGGCGCGCAGTGGGATGCGTTGCGGGCACGGGTGGAGCAAGCGTTGGAGGCCTTCCATCAGGGGGCGCCGGACGAGCCAGGCCCGGACAGCGCGCGGCTGCGCCGGATGGCGATGCCGGTGGGGCCGGATGCGCTTTGGGGGTCGGCGCTGGATGACCTGCAGCGCGATGGCCGCATTGTGCGCAATGGTCCGTGGCTGCATTTTCCGGCGCATACGTCGACGCTGGCCGAGGCGGAGTCGGCGCTGGCGGGGCGGCTGCTGCCGCTGCTGGACGAGGGGGCGTTTGATCCGCCCTGGGTGCGGGATCTGGCGCGGGTGCTGGATGAGCCGGAGGACCGCGTGCGGCAGCTGCTGCGCAAATTGCTGCGGCGCGGGGAGGTGGCGCAGGTGGTGAAGGATCTGTTCTATCACCGGGATCGGGTGCGGGCGCTGGCGGGGCTGGCGGCGGGGCTGGCTGCGCAGCCGGCGGGGTTGAATGCGGCGGTGTTCCGGGACGCGACGGGGTTGGGGCGTAAGCGGGCG
Source organism: Achromobacter sp. NPDC058515 (assembly GCF_042721735.1). NCBI lineage: Bacteria > Pseudomonadati > Pseudomonadota > Betaproteobacteria > Burkholderiales > Alcaligenaceae > Achromobacter > Achromobacter sp. NPDC058515. The sequence goes on along the minus strand of NZ_JBHXNI010000005.1, from coordinate 171,296 downwards.
ATCCAGATTCTGGAGTTCTTTGATCGGGTCGGGTATACGCGGCGGGTGCGGGATGCGCATGTGCTGCGCGCCGATAGCGCTTATGCGGCGACGCAGGGAGCGGGCGAGCCGGTATCATAGGCGGGCTGCCACGGAAGGCATTCGTGCCCGGCGGCACGGCTGGGCTTCAAACCCAGTTGGGGGCGTCAGACGTTCCCAGGTAGGTTCGACTCCTGCTGCCTTCCGCCGGGTTCTTTTTTGGGATGCAGGGGGCTGCCGGCTGCCTGCGCGCGGGCGTGGCTGGGTTCTTCTGCCGCCTGCGGCTTTGGGGCTGCTAGAAAAAACTGCGTGCCTGGCATGTGTGCACCTTGCGCGGTGCATTGCCCCGGCGCCTCAGGCGCGCAGCATTCTCGTCACCACGCTGCTCACGCGGGTCGACTTCCAATCCAGTTCGCCCAGGTGCCAGTACCTGACCGTTCCGGCGCGGTCCACCAGGTAGTTGGCGGGCAGTCCTATCGCTTCCCACTTCTTTGATGCGGCGCTGTTGCGGTCGTGCAGGACCGTGCCGGCGACGGGCCATTTCGCAAGGAAGGCGGAGATCTTTGCCTGCGATTCGCCGACGTTCACCGCGATCAGGCGCAGGCCTTCTTCGCGGTGGCGCTTGGCCATGGTGGACATGACGGGGATTTCGTCGCGGCAGGGGTCGCACCAGGTCGCCCAGAAGCTGACGATGACGACGTTGCCGCGCCAGGCAGAGAGTTTTTGCACGCGGCCGGAGAGGTCCGGCAGGATCAGCGGGGGAGTGGGGGCGGTCCAGGGGGCCCAGTCGGGGCCGGTGGCGGTCTTGAGGGCGGAGTCGCTGGCGGCCCGGGCCCAGAGGGGCAGGGCCGCCAGCGACAGGCCGGATTGCAGGAGGCGGCGGCGGCTGATCAAGGCGGGTCCCTCCGCGGATGAGATCAGATGGGAATGGGCTTTGCGGCGAGCTTGTAGCTGAAGGCGTCGGGGTCCAGGCTGTCCAGGCGGCCGGCGGAGGTTTCGCCGTTGGGGTACATCAGGAAGGGCACGGGGCCGTGCGCGGCGCCGGGCAGGGCGACGTCGTGGCCGTGGTTGTAGGCGACCCAGTTCATTTCCCAGGCGCCGAACAGCATGACGCGCGCGGCGCGCACCTTGGCGTCGGTCAGGGGCAGGTCGCCAGGCGGCTCTTCGAGCATGACTTTTCGCACGTCGGCGGGGTCCACGGGAATCCAGCCGTAGCCGGCGGCGTAGAACTCGGCGCGGCAGTGCTGCGCCTTGGTGACGTCGCCGGCCTTGCCCAGGCTCTTGTAGCCCAGTTCGGAGCTGGCCACGCGCAGGCCGTAGGCGTCGCGCGCGGGGATGCCGGCGGCGCGAGCCAGCGCGACGAACAGCGCGTTGATGTCGGCGCATTTGCCGTTCAGGTCGTTGGCGGTGAGCATGTAGCGCACGTCGCCGACGCCGCAGCCGCGGGTGGAGGCGGTGCGGCAGGTTTTTTCCACGACCCATGCGTAGATGGCGCGGGCGCGGGCCAGGTCGCCCTGGTGGCCGCGGGTGATCTGGTCGGCGGTGGTCTTGACGATGCCGTCGGTGGGCAGCAGCGCGGTGGGCTTGAGGAATTCGCGCAGGGCCGCGGGGCTTTCGAGGCCGGCGTCGGCGGGCGGAGGCTGGGTCAGGTCCACCCGGCGGTTGCGAGTCTGGAAGCGGCTGGTCATGGTGACGTTGCGCGGCGCTTGCGCGTCGGGCCATTGCACGGCCAGCATCTGCACGCCGTAGCCCGGCGCCTGCATCAGCTGCGCGGCGCCGCCGCCGCTGACCTGCCAGGTGTTCTGCACGCCGCGCTGGTAGGACGTGTCGGTGGCGTAGGGCACCGGGATCCAGATGCGCGCGTGGGCGCCGGGATCCTTCACGCTGATGTCGGTGGTCAGTTCAAAGGCGCGCCAGCCGGCGTTGACGGGCGCCTGCTGGGCGCGCGCGGCATGGGGCGCCGCGCTGGCGGCGCACAGGGCGCCCGAGAAACGGAGAAAGTGTCGGCGGTCCATAAGCCCTCACGCACGGTGAAGATTGGCTGTCGGTGCGCCCGGAGCCGGGCGGCCGTCCGTTGCTGCATGCTGCGATTCATCATAGGGCCAATTCCGGGGCCGGTGCTATCCTTTTTCGACTGACCCGACGGAGACTGAGATGACCCAGGATGTTGCGTCCACGGACGTGCCGCGCTTGACCTCGCTTTCCCATGGCGGAGGCTGCGGCTGCAAGATCGCGCCCGGCGTGCTGTCGGCCCTGCTGGCGCGCTTCGGTCCCTCGGCCAGCCACCCGAACCTGATGGTGGGCACCGAGACGGCCGACGACGCGGCGGTGTACCGGCTCAACGACGAGCAGGCGCTTATCGCCACCACCGACTTCTTCATGCCCATCGTGGACGACCCATTCGACTTCGGCCGCATCGCGGCGACGAATGCGCTGTCGGACGTGTACGCCATGGGCGGCACGCCCGTCATGGCGCTGGCCATCGTCGGCATGCCGATCAATGTGCTGCCGCACGGCGTCATCGCGGACATCCTGCGCGGGGGCGAGTCCGTGTGCGCGGATGCCGGCATTCCGGTGGCCGGCGGCCACAGCATCGATTCCGTCGAGCCCATCTACGGCCTGGCGGCGATGGGGCTGGCGCACCCGGCGCGGATCAAGCGCAACGCGGATGCTCGCGCGGGCGATGTGCTGATACTGGGCAAGGGCCTGGGCGTGGGCATCCTGTCGGCGGCGCTGAAGAAGAACCTGCTGGACGACGCCGGCTATCGGGTGATGATCGACACGACGACCCGCCTGAACCGGCCGGGGCCGGCGCTGGCCGCGATGGACGGCGTGCACGCCATGACCGACGTGACGGGCTTCGGCCTATTGGGCCATGCGCTGGAGATGGCGCGCGGCGCGAAGCTCACGGCCCGCCTGCGGCTGCAAGCGCTGCCCTGGCTGCCGGGCGTGCAGGCGTTTGCAGGGCAGGGCGTGATGACGGGCGCGTCGGGGCGCAACTGGGCCTCGTACGGAGAATCCGTGCATCTGGGCGCGGGCGTCTCCGACACGCAGCGCGCGCTGCTGACCGATCCGCAGACCTCGGGCGGCCTGCTGGTGTCCTGCGCGCCGGAAGCCGCGGCGGCGGTGCTGGACCTGTTCCGCAGCCAGGGCTTTGACCAGGCCGCGGTGATCGGCGAGATGGCGGCCGGCGAGGCGCAGGTGCGGGTCGACTGAGACCCGCGCAGGCGTTCGCGCGTCAGCCGGTCAGGTCGCGCGCGGTGGCCGCCGCCTGCTCCATCAGCCATTGCGTGACGACGTCGGCGTCCGGCGTGCTGCGGCGCGCGTTGCGCACCAGCCAATAGGCATGCTCGGTGGCGCTGGCCGCCTGGTCTCCGACGATCTCCAGCCGCTTGTCCGCCAGCATGGGCGCGATCAGCGCCAGCCTGCCCAGCGCGATGCCGTGGCCCGCCAGCGCGGCATGCACGATCTGGTCGTACTGGTTAAAGCGCAACATGCCCTTGGCGCGCACGCGGCCCAGGCCGCGCGCATTCAGCCATTCCGACCACTGCAGCCACGGCCGCGTCGGATCGTCGAATTCCAGCAGCACGTGGCGCTGGAGTTCGCGCGCGTCCAGCTCGCGCGCCTTGAGCGACGGGTGCGCCACGGGCACCACCGCTTCCCCGAACAGCCAGGCCGCGCCGTCGGGCACGGTGTCTCGCACGCTGTAGCGGATCGCGATGTCCACGCTCTCGCGGTCGATGTCGATGAGCCGGTTGTCGGCCGCCACGCGCACATCGATGTTCGGATAGGCCGCCTGGAAGTCGCCCAGCCGCGGCAGCAGCCACAGCGAGGCCACGCCGATGGTGGTGGTGACGGTGACGGGAGTGCGCCGCTCGGGCGCGCGCAGCTGTTCGGTCAGGTCGCCCAGCTGGCTCAGCCAGACGTCGGCCATGCGGAACAGCTGCGCGCCTTCCGAGGTGAACGACACGCTGCGGAATCCGCGAACCAGCAGCAGCACGCCCAGGTGCGCCTCCAGCGCCCGGATCTGGCGGCTGACAGCCGACTGCGTCACGTGCAAGTCCTGCGCCGCCAGCGTGATGCTCATGCGGCGGCCGACGGCGACAAAGCCTCGGACGAGATCAAGCGGCGGAAGCTTCGCCAGCGGATATGACATTCTTAAAACTCATGCGTGTCGGACGGAAATGTCGCTTGAGCAATAGTACGACGAGGCGTCCAATATGACTCAGACGATGGGTGACGGGGACGCAAATCCCGGCCATCCGCCGCGATAGCCGCTGCCGCGGCCGGAGGGTACGCCATGATCCAGTTATGTTGCACTGCGGGAATGTCATTCCGTTTGGCCGGCGGGTCGACTATGCTGCTCAAGCGCGCTTCGGGCGTCCGCATCGTGTGTCGCGCCGGCACCTTGTGGATATCCGAATACCGCCGCTTCGATGACAGCGTGCTTCAGGCCGGCGAGTCCATTACCGTCGGCAGCAATCGCGACGTCGTCCTCAGCGGCCTGCCGGATGCGCAGGTCGCGCTACTTTCCTAGTCCTGCAGGCCACCCGGAGTTCTGTGATGACCGCGTCCTTGCCCGATTCGCCCCGCATCGAAATGTGGTTCGATTTCGCCAGCCCCTACAGCTACCTGGCGATCGAGCGTATCGACGGCCTTGCGCAGGCGGCGGGCGTGCGGGTCGACCTGCGGCCCTTTCTGCTGGGCCCGATCTTCCAGGCCCAGGGATGGAACGACACGCCGTTCCGGCTCTTTCCCGGCAAGGGCGCCTACATGATGCGCGACATCGCCCGCCTGGCCGAGAAGTATGGACTGGTCTACAACCGCCCGCGCCTCTTTCCGCGCATGAGCGTGCTGCCCGCGCGCATCGCGCTGCTGGGCCAGGACGAGCCCTGGGGCCGCGACTTCTGCGTGGCGGTGTTCCGCGCCAATTTCCAGCACGACCAGGACATCCAGGCCGAAGACGTCGTGCATGAGCTGCTGACCGGCCTGTCGCTGGATGCCGACGCGCTGATCGCCCGCGGCAAGTCCGAAGCCGCCAAGGAAGCGCTGCGCCGCCAGGTGGACCGCGCGCGCAACCTGGGCCTGTTCGGCGCGCCCACCTTTTTTGTGGACGGCGAAATGTTCTGGGGCAACGACCGCCTGGAAGACGCGCTGGACTGGACGCGCCGCGTGGCGCCCGCCAGCGCATGGCCGCCGGCCCGGCGCGCCTGACCGCCATCGCACCGCAAGTTTTCTCGTCAACGCAGCACCCGCAATGAAAAACGCAAGCAGCGCCTATCGCGGCGCGCCCATGCCGGGCGGCCGTTCGTTCACCCAATTCCGCGCGGCCCGCATCCGCCGGGTGTCCTTCCAATGGAAGCAGGCCGACCGCCCCGACGCGCAGGACGACGGCCTGCCCAAGTCCGCAGTCAGGGGCAAGCGTGGGGGCGGTGTCTGACACAGTCTGGCTTTGCCGGTGTCGGTGTCTCCCGGTGTCTGACACCCGTGGATATGACCTCAAGCCTGAGTGGACATGCCCTGGGTGTCAGACACCGGGAGACACCGACACCGGCAGACACCCGCCACGGGTGTCAGACACCGGGAGACACCGACACCCGCAGAGCCAGGCGCTGCGCGGATTCACCCCTTCGTCACCGGCGCCACGTTCGCCCACTCATCGTCCGAGTACAGCCTCGACCGCAGCAGGAAGCGCTTGCCTTCCGCGCTGTCCAGCGAAAAGGCGCCGCCGCGTCCCGGCACGGCGTCGATGATGAGCTGGGTGTGCTCCCAGTATGCGAACTGGTCCTCGCCCATGTAGAACGGGCAGCCTTCCAGTTCGCCCAGCAGCACGTCCGAGCCGCCCACCATGAATTCGCCCAGCGCATAGCACATGGGCGAGCTGCCGTCGCAGCAGCCGCCCGACTGGTGGAACATCAGCGGGCCGTGCTTGGCGCGCAAGGTATCGATCAGGTGGCGCGCCTCGTCGGTCGCGACCACGCGTGGCGTGTGCTCTGGCATAGCGGGATTCCTGGCTGGCGCGCCGGGCCGGCAAGGCCCGGCGCGCGGGGTTGCCGCGCAAGGCGGATCAGAAGAAACCCAGCTTCTTCGGCGAATAGCTCACCAGCAGGTTCTTCGTTTGCTGGTAGTGATTGAGCATCATCTTGTGGTTCTCGCGTCCGATGCCGGATTGCTTGTAGCCGCCGAACGCCGCATGCGCCGGGTAGGCGTGATAGCAGTTGGTCCACACGCGGCCGGCCTTGATGGCGCGGCCCATCCGATAGCAGGTGTTGGCGTCGCGCGACCACACGCCCGCGCCCAGCCCGTAGAGCGTGTCGTTGGCAAGCGCAAGTGCATCGTCGGCGTCCTTGAAGGTCGTCACCGCCACCACCGGCCCGAAGATTTCCTCCTGGAACACGCGCATCTTGTTGTGGCCCTTGAACACCGTGGGCTGCACGTAGTAGCCGCCTTCCAGCCCGCCCTGCAGCTGGGCGCGCGAACCGCCGGCCAGCACGTCGGCGCCTTCCTGCTTGCCGATGTCCAGGTAGGACAGGATTTTTTCGAGCTGCTCGGTGGACGCCTGGGCGCCCAGCATGGTGTCCGCGTCCAGCGGGTTGCCCTGCTTGATCTCCGCCACGCGCTTCAAGGCGCGTTCCATGAACTTGTCGTAGAGGGATTCCTGGATCAGCGCGCGGCTGGGGCAGGTGCACACTTCGCCCTGGTTGAGCGCGAACATGACGAAGCCTTCGACGGCCTTGTCCAGGAAGTCGTCGTCCTGCGCGGCCACGTCCGCAAAGAAAATGTTGGGCGATTTGCCGCCCAGTTCCAGGGTGACCGGGATGATGTTCTGGGAGGCGTACTGCATGATGAGCCGGCCGGTGGTGGTTTCGCCGGTGAAGGCGATCTTGGCGATGCGCTTGCTGGAGGCCAGCGGCTTGCCGGCTTCCAGGCCAAAGCCCGTGACCACGTTCACCACGCCCGGGGGCAGGATGTCGCCGATCAGTTCCATCAGCAGCAGGATGCCCAGCGGCGTCTGCTCCGCGGGCTTGAGCACGACGCAGTTGCCCGCCGCCAGCGCCGGCGCGAGCTTCCACGCGGCCATCAGGATGGGGAAGTTCCAAGGGATGATCTGGCCGACCACGCCCAGCGGTTCATTGAAGTGATAGGCCACCGTGTCGTGGTCGATCTCGGACAGTCCGCCCTCCTGGCTGCGGATGCACGAGGCGAAGTAGCGGAAGTGGTCGATCGCCAGCGGGATGTCGGCGGCGCGGGCTTCGCGGATGGGCTTGCCGTTGTCCCAGGTTTCCGCCGTGGCCAGGCGTTCCAGGTTGGCTTCCATCACGTCCGCGATCTGCATCAGCATGCGTGCGCGCTCGGCGGCCGGGGTCGAACCCCATTTGGGCGCGGCGCGGTGCGCGGCGTCCAGCGCCAGGTCGATGTCGCGCTCCTTGGACCGGGCGTTGCGCGTCAGGGTCTGGCCGGTCACCGGGGTGACGTTGTCGAAGTACTCGCCGTCCGCCGGCTTCTGCCACTTTCCGTCGATGAAGTTGTCGTACTGCGTCTTGAGGTCCAGGCGCGTGCCATAGGTGTCCGGGGTAACGCGGGTCGCGATGTCCATGCTTGTCTCCGATATTGTGGGATAGCGGCAGTCGGCTGCCTGTCCCATATCAAGCAAGAGGCGTGCCAGTCGGGGCATCCCCGCTGGACAGCCTGGGTCTCGCGTGCGAAAGTAGGTTTCCCTATGCGGGTATGGAGCAGGGGCGGCTTTGCCGCCGGGCCGCCGCAAGGCAAGGCAGTCCCCTCGGGGGGCTGCAAGCCTGCGTAGCGGGTGCGGCGTGGGGGCGCATTTCCCGTCGTTTTTTGCGACATTGTCGCGGAACAGGTGTCGCAGAACGCCTGTCCTAGGAGACATGCATGGCCACTCATTCCCGTCAGCACGCGCTGACGCAAGCGCGCCTGCTGTTCAACCAGCAGGGCGCGGTGCCCGGCGGCATGGTCGCCGAGCCCATCCTGCGCTCCTGGCGCCGCTGCGCCGACCTGGGCTTCGACATGCGCGGCGTGCGCCGCGCCGAACTCATGACGCAGGGCGAACTGCGCGAGGCCCAGCAGCGCAACGAGGCGCTGCGGCGGATGTCCGAACCGGCCATGTCGTTCCTGCGCCGCCAGGCCGGCGGCAGCGGCAACCTGGTGATCCTGTCCGATGCGCAAGGCCTGGTGCTGGACTCGGACGGCGACACGGGCTTCGCGCATCGCGCCTCCCGCGTGGCGCTGATGCCGGGCGCGCCCTGGGACGAGGCCGCGGCCGGCACCAACGCCATCGGCACCGCGCTGGTCGAAGGCCGGCCCATCGCCGTGCATGGCGCCGAACACTATTTCGAACCCAACCGCATCCTGACTTGCGCCGCCGTGCCCATCACCGACAGCGAGGGCCGCACGCTGGGCGTGCTGGACCTGTCCAGCCAGGCGCGCGACATCCGCCCCGATGTGCTGGAGCTGGTGCGCGAGGCCGTGGACCTGATCGAACACCGCTTGTTCGAGCAGGCCTATGAGCAATGCGCCGTCTTGCGGCTGCACGTGGACCATTCCGGGCTGGGCGCGCCGGGCGAAGCCCTGCTGGCCTTCCAGGGCGACCTGCTGATCGGCGCCAACCGCCGCGCCCTGCATGCGCTCGGGCTGGCCGCCACCGCCTTGGGCGTGTATCGCTACGCCGACGTATTCGACGGCGACATCGAACGCTGCCCGGACGCCGCCGGCAGGGTGCAGACGCGCCTGGGCGCGGTCTATCACGCTCGCCTGCGCTGGCCCCGCACGCGCGCGCCGCAGGCGCCGCTTGCGCCGTCCCTGCCCGCGGCCCGGCCCGCCGGCGCTCCGCGTCCAGCCACCCCCAGCTTTGACGCCGCCACCCTGGGCGCGCTGGCGCGCGCGGTGCACCTGTCGGACGCTGGGGTGTCGATTTTGCTGCAGGGCGAGACGGGCGTGGGCAAGGAAGTGTTTGCGCGCCAGATGCATGCGCGCAGCAAGCGGGCGTCCGGGCCGTTCGTCGCGGTCAATTGCGCCGCCTTGCCCGAAAGCCTGATCGAATCCGAGTTGTTCGGCTACGAGGACGGCGCCTTCACCGGCGCGCGCCGGCAGGGCAGCAAGGGGCTGCTGCGACAGGCGCACGGCGGCGTGCTGTTCCTGGACGAGATCGGCGACATGCCCCTGCTGCTGCAGTCGCGCCTCTTGCGCGTGCTGCAAACCCGCGAGGTCTCGCCGCTGGGCGCGGCGCGCCCCGTCGCGGTGGACTTCACGCTGGTGTGCGCCACCCACCGGGCGCTGGCCCACGAGGGGCCCGATGCGCCGGTGCGCCCCGACCTGTACTTCCGGATCGCCGAATACACCGTCACCCTGGAGCCGCTGCGCGCGCGCACGGACCGCCTGGAGCTCCTGCGCGGCTTGTGGGCGGCGCAGGGCGCGGGGCCGGTCCTGCCGCCCGCCATCGAAGCCATCCTGGCCGGCTACCCGTGGCCGGGCAATTACCGGCAGCTCGTCGCCGTGCTGCGCACCTTGCACGTGCTGGCGGGGCCGGCGGGCAGGGTGGACGCGGACATGCTGCCGGCCGACATCCGCGGCGCGGCAGCCGTCGCGCCGCCCTCGGGCAGCGATCCGGCCAATTTGCAATTGATGACGGACGCCGCGATCCGCGACACGCTGGCCGCGAACGACGGCAATGTCAGCCGCGCGGCGCGCGCGCTGGGCGTGCACCGCAGCACGGTGTACCGGCGCGCCGCCGCGCTGGGGCTGCCCCGGTCGCGCTGACGGCTTGGCCTGTTCAGCCGATCAGGCGCGCGAGTTCCGCGCCCGGGTCCCTGGCGCGCATGAAGGCTTCGCCCACCAGGAAGGCGTCGACCTTGTGCTCGCGCATCAGCTTCACGTCTTCCGGCTTGAGGATGCCGCTTTCGGTCACGACGCGCTTGCCCGCGGGAATGCGCGGCAGCAGGTCCAGCGTGGTCTGCAGGCTGGTCTCGAACGTGCGCAGATTGCGGTTGTTGATGCCCAGCAGCGGCGTCTTGAGCGTCAGCGCAACGTCCAGTTCCTGGGCGTCATGGACTTCCACCAGCACGTCCATGCCCAGTTCGATGGCCAGCGTTTCGTAGTCGCGCAGTTGCGCAGGGGTGAGCGCGGCCACGATCAGCAGCACGCAGTCCGCGCCCATCGCGCGCGCGGCGATGATCTGGTAGGGATCGATCACGAAATCCTTGCGCAGCACCGGCAGCGAGCACGCGGCGCGGGCCTGGCGCAGATGGTCGTGCGAGCCCTGGAAGAACTGCACGTCGGTCAGCACCGATAGGCAGGCCGCGCCGTGCACGGCGTAGGTCGACGCGATCTCGGCGGGGGCGAAGGTGTCGCGGATCACGCCCTTGGAGGGGGAGGCCTTCTTGATTTCAGCGATGACGCCGGCCTTGCCTTGCGAGATCTTGTCTTCGATGGCCTGGGCAAAGCCGCGCACGTCCTGGCGCGCCTGCGCTTCGCGCAGGACTTCGGCTTCGCTGCGCATCTGGCGAGCGGCGGCGACTTCCTCGACCTTGACGGCGAGGATCTTCGCGAGAATATCGTTCATTTCTGGAATGTCCGGGTATATGCGCAGAATTCTTCCAGCTTGGCTCGCGCCGCGCCGGTGGAAATTAGTTCAAATGCTAGCGCTAAGGCTTCGGGAATGGAATCGGCTTTGTTGCCGGCATAAATGGCGAGCCCGGCGTTGAGCGCGACGATGTCGCGGGCGGCGCCCTCGACATTGTCCAGCGCCTCTATGACAAGCTCGCGCGACTGTTCGCGATTGGACACCTTGATGCTCCGGTTGGACATCATGGATAGCCCGTAGTCCTCGGGATGGATTTCATACTCGCGGATCTGGCCGTCCTTGAGTTCGCCCACCATCGTGGCGCCGCCCAGCGAGGCCTCGTCCATGCCGTCCTTGCCATGCACCACCAGCACGTGGCGCGAGCCCAGGCGTTCCAGCACGCGCACCTGGATGCCGACGAGGTCGGGGTGGAACACGCCCATCAACTGGTTGGCGGCGCCGGCCGGGTTGGTCAGCGGGCCGAGGATGTTGAAGATCGTGCGGACGGCCAGCTCCTTACGGATGGCGGCCACGTTCTTCATGGCGCCGTGGTGGGCCGGGGCGAACATGAAGCCGATGCCGGTCGCCTGGATGCACTCGGCCACCTGCTCGGGCGTCAGCACCAGGTTGGCGCCCAGGGCCTCCAGCACGTCGGCGCTGCCGCTGGACGAAGAGGCGCTGCGGTTGCCGTGCTTGGCGATGGGCACGCCCGCGGCGGCGGCCACGAACATGGCGGTGGTGGAAATGTTGAACGTGTGGCTGCCGTCGCCGCCCGTGCCGCACATGTCCAGCAGGTCCTGCGGGTTGGGCGTGACCACGGGGGTGGCGAATTCACGCATGACCTGCGCCGCGGCGGTGATCTCGCCGATGGTCTCTTTCTTCACGCGCAGGCCCATCAGCAGCGAGCTGGCGATTTGCGGCGACATTTCGCCGCGCATCAGCATGCGCATCAGGTGCAGCATTTCGTCGTGGAAAATTTCGCGGTGTTCAATGCAGCGCGTCAGCGCTTCGGTGGGGGAAATCGTCACGATGCGTCCTTCTTAGGCGAGGTTCAGGAAATTGCGCAGCAGGGCGTGGCCATGCTCGCTCAGCACGGATTCGGGGTGGAACTGTACCCCGTACAGCGGCAGGGACTTGTGGCGTACCCCCATGATGTCGCCATCCGGCGCCGTGGCGGTCACCGCCAGGCACTCCGGCAGGGTGGCCGGATCGATGGTCAGCGAGTTGTAGCGGATGACAGTGTACGGCGTGGGCAGGCCTTCGAAGATGTCGGTGCCGGTGTGCGAGATCCGGACGGTCTTGCCGTGCATGATCTGCTGTGCGCGCACGATATCGCCGCCAAAGGCCGCGCCGATGGCCTGGTGGCCCAGGCACACGCCCAGGATGGGTTTTTTGCCGGCATATGCCTGGATCACGGGCACGGAGATGCCGGCCTCGGCGGGAGAGCACGGGCCGGGCGACACGCAGATCCGGTCGGGATTGAGCGCGGCGATTTCTTCCAGCGTGATCTGGTCGTTGCGCGCCACGCGGACATCTTCGCCCAGTTCGCCAAAGTACTGGACCAGGTTGTAGGTAAAAGAGTCGTAGTTATCGATCATCAACAGCATTTTTTTCTCCTGACGGGCCGTTCGTCGGCCCGGGCGGTGGGTCGGGGGCGTCGCCGCCGGGCTCAGATGGGTTCGTCCAGGCCGTGCTGCACCTGCTCCGCCGCGCGCAGCACCGCGCGGGCCTTGGCTTCGGTTTCGGCCCATTCGGCTTCGGGGCTGGAATCGGCGACGATGCCGGCTGCTGCCTGCACGTACAGCGTGCCGTCCTTGATGACGCCGGTGCGGATGGCGATCGCCACGTCCATCTCGCCGCCGTAGCTCAGGTAGCCGGCCGCGCCGCCGTAGATGCCGCGGCGCACGGGTTCGAGCTCGTCGATGATCTTCATGGCCTCGACCTTGGGCGCGCCCGTGAGCGTGCCGGCGGGGAACGATGCGCGCAGCACGTCCATGCTGCTCATGCCGGGGTTCAGGGTGCCCGTGACGTTGGAGACCAGATGCATCACATGCGAGTAGCGTTCGATGACCATGGTGTCGCTGACCTTCACCGAGCCCACTTGGGCCACGCGGCCCACGTCGTTGCGCGCCAGGTCGATCAGCATGACGTGTTCGGCCACTTCCTTGGGATCGGCCTTCAGTTCGGCGGCCAGCGCCGCGTCTTCCTCGGGCGTGCCGCCGCGCTTGCGGGTGCCGGCCAGCGGGCGGATGGTGATCTGCGACTTGGGCTCGCCGTTTTCCACCACGCGCTCCTGGCGCACCAGGATCTCGGGCGACGCGCCCACGACCTGGAAGTCGCCGAAGTTCCAGAAGTACATGTAGGGGGAGGGGTTGAGCGACCGCAGGGCGCGGTAGAGGGAGAGGGGAGAGTCGCGGAAGGGCTTGGCGATGACCTGGCCGATCTGCACCTGCATCAGGTCGCCGGCGGCGATGTGTTCCTTGGCGCGCAGGACGGCCGCCAGGTAGTCCTCTTTCTTGAAGTCGCGCCGCTCTTCGGTCTGCATGCTGGCGTGGCTGTAGGGGATCTCCACGGGGCGCCGCAGGCGGGCGCGCAGGTCGGTCAGGCGCTGCTGGGCGCGGCTGTAGGACTCGGGCTGGCTCGGGTCCGCGTAGACCATCAGGTAGATGCGCCCGGCCAGGTTGTCCACGATGACCAGCTCGTCCACATGCATCAGCATCAGGTCGGGCGTGCCGCCTTCCATGCCGGCGGGGAAGGGCTTGACCGCCGGACCCAGGCAGGGCTCGATGTGGCGCACCGTGTCGTAGCCGAAGTAGCCGGCTAGGCCGCCGCAGAAACGCGGCATGCCCGGGCGCAGCGCCACCTTGAAGCGGCTCTGGTACTGCTCGATGAAGGCCAGCGGATCGCCGTCGTGCGTTTCGGCGACCTTGCCGTCGTGCAGCACTTCGGTGCGGGAGCCGCTGGCGCGGATCACCGTGCGGGCCGGCAGGCCGATGAAGGAATAGCGGCCGAACCGTTCGCCGCCCACCACGGACTCCATCAGGCAGGTCATGCGGCCGGCCAGCGGGCCCGCGTGCGCCAGCTTCAGGTAGATGCCCAGCGGGGTGTCCAGGTCGGCATAGGTCTCGGCCACCAGGGGAATGCGGTTGTAGCCTTGTGCCGCGAGGGCCTTGAATTCGATTTCGGTCATGTCGGGTCTCGTAAGCGGTGTTTGCTTTCGGACCGGGCGCACAACAAAAAGCCCGGTCCAGGTCACTGGTTCCGGGCTGGGCGCTGTTTACACAGTGTCGGCGCTAGGCGGCTTTGGTCGCGTCTAGGGCCGGGAAGGGAATCATCGCCACCCGGAAGACAAACGCCACCAGCGCCACGAGGCGCCGAGCATTTGGTTCTGGATGGAAACGTTCATTGATCTGTGTTCAGTATTGAATTCGTGGAGCCGATCAGCAGTGGCGCATCAAGCAGGGACTTTCGCCGCGTTCTGGTTTTGATTCCAGAGCGCAACCCACTGGGCGGCATCGACAAGCGTGTCAACTATACCATCGACATCCAGCTCGCGCACGTCGCGTCCTTCGTTGTAGCCGTAAGGCACCACCAGGACCTGCGTGCCGGCGCCGCGGCCGGCCTGCGCGTCGTTGATGGAGTCGCCGATGGTCACGGCTTCAGCGGGGGCGACGCCCAGCAGCTCGCATGCGTGCTCGACCTGGTCGGGGTCGGGCTTGCGGCGCGCGCAGGTGTCGCCGCAGACCACGGCGTCGAAAAACCCCGCCAGGCCCGTGCGCTGCAGCAGCGGCAGCGTGAATTCGGTGGGCTTGTTGGTGACCACCGCCAGCTTCAGGCCCTGGTCGCGCATGAGCTTCAAGCCTTCGATGACGCCGGGGTAGACCTGGGCGCGCTCGCCGTTGACCAGGTGGTAATGGCGGTAGAAGGCCTCGCGGGCGCGGTCGAACTCGGCGGGCGTGGGGTCGGCGGCGTCCAGGCTGCCGGCCAGGCTACGGCGCACCAGGTTGTCCACGCCCTTGCCCACGAAGGTGGCCACGACGTCTTCGCGCAGCGGGGTCATGTCCAGCTCGACGCGCATGGCGTTGGCCGCATAGGCCAGGTCGGGTATGGAGTCGAGCAGGGTTCCGTCCAGGTCCAGCAGCGCGGCGCGAAAGGCGGTCATGTCGGTTTCCTGATCTTTAGATGGCGGTGGTTTCGCCGATGGCGATCTGCTCGCGCATGGACTTGATGATGCCGGCGTAGTCGGGCTTGCCGAAGATGGCGGAGCCGGCCACGAAGGTGTCGGCGCCCGCGGCGCGGATTTCGGCGATGTTGTCGACCTTGACGCCGCCGTCCACCTGCAACACGATTTCCTGGCCGCCGGCCTGCATCCAGGCGTCGATCCTGGCGCGGGCCTCGCGCAGCTTGGCCAGCGCGCCGGGGATGAAGCTCTGGCCGCCAAAGCCCGGGTTGACCGACATGATCAGGACCAGGTCGATCTTGTCCATCACGTAGTCCATGTAGCTCAGTGGCGTGGCGGGGTTAAAGACCAGGCCCGCCTTGCAGCCGTTCTCGCGGATCAGGGACAGCGTGCGGTCCACGTGGCGGCTGGCGTCGGGGTGGAAGCTGATGTAGTTGGCGCCCGCCTTGGCAAACATGGGAACCAGCGCGTCCACCGGCTCGACCATGAGGTGCACGTCGATGGGCACCTCGACGTGGGGGCGGATCGCCGCGCACACCATGGGTCCGATGGTCAGGTTGGGGACATAGTGGTTGTCCATCACGTCCACGTGGATCCAGTCGGCGCCTGCCGCGACGACGTTGCGGACTTCCTCGCCCAGGCGGGCGAAGTCAGCCGACAGGATGCTGGGGGTGATGCGGGTGGAGGCCGGTTGCGTAGACATGATGTTCGGGGTTGGGGAGGGCATAATGTGCCATTATTGCAGTTTGAGGCGCGGTATCGGGAATGGCCCGGTCCAGCGGGTCCGAGAACTGCGTTTTTCAAGCGTCGGCGCCGGTATCCGGCCGCCTGCCGCAGCCACACAGGGAAGGACTGTGAAACCTTACGACCTGAGCGTCTCCGTCTCTCCGCGCTTCGTGCCCGAGCAGTCCGATCCCGGCGAGCAGCAGTTCGTGTTCGCCTATACCGTCCGCATCACCAATACCGGAGAACATCCGGCCCAGGTGATCAGCCGCCACTGGATCATCACCGACGGCAACCAGCGCGTGCAGGAAGTGCGCGGGCTGGGCATCGTGGGGCAGCAGCCCCTGCTTGCGCCGGGCGAGACCTTCGAATACACCAGCGGCTGTCCGCTGCCCACCCCCGTGGGCACGATGCGCGGCATCTACCATTGCGTCGGCGAGAACGGCATCCCGTTCGAAGTGCCGATCTCCGAATTCGTCCTGGCCATGCCGCGCACCCTGCACTGAATGGTCCGGTCATCTGTTGCACGTTTTCCCATCTGCTCATGAAGCGCATTCTTAGTCTGTCCGTGCTGTCGGTCCTGCTGGCGGCATGCTCCACCCCCACGGAGATCCCCCCTGAATCCGGCCAGTCCGGCGCTCCCGGCGTCCGCACCCCGGTGGCCGACGGCCCGCTCGTGGTGCCGTCGCTGTCGGCGTTGCCCGATACCCCGGCGCGCACCCTGGCGGGCAAGTTCAAGCCGGGAACCTGGGCCGAGATGCCCGGCTGGAGCAACGACGACCTGTCCCAGTTCTGGCCCCTTTTCCTGCGCAACTGCAAGGGCCTGATGCGGCCGACCAGCGGCAACCTGGCCGCGCCCGCGCGCGCCGCGCCGCGCGCCTGGCAGCCGGTGTGCGCCGCCGCGGCGGATCCGTCCCGCGCGCCCGCGGCCGGCGACGGCGAGGGCGTGCGCCGCTTCCTGCAGACGTACCTGCAGCCCTGGCGCCTGAACGCCGCCGACGGCAAGCCGGCCGCCAATACGGTGACGGGCTACTACGAACCCCTGGTGCGCGGCTCGCGCCGCCAGGGCGGCGCCTATCAATGGCCGCTGTACGCGGTGCCCGCCGATCTGCTGACGATCGACCTGGGTTCCATCTACCCGGACCTGGCCGGCAAGCGCGTGCGCGGCAAGCTGGACGGCAAGCGCGTGGTGCCCTACGACACCCGCGCCTCCATCGAATCGTCCGGCCGCCGCCCGCCCGTGGTGGTGTGGGTGGACGATCCCGTGGACAACTTCTTCCTGCAGGTGCAGGGATCGGGGCGCGTGCAGCTGACCGACGGCCCCGATGCCGGCAAGACCATCCGCGTGGCGTACGCCGACCATAACGGCCAGCCTTACGTGTCCATCGGCCGCTGGCTGATCGACCGCGGCGAGCTGACCGCCGACCAGGCGTCCATGCAGAACATCCGGGCGTGGGCGCAGCGCAACCCGAAGCGCGTCCAGGAAATGCTCAACGCCAACCCGGCGGTGGTGTTCTTCCGCGAAGAGCCGGTGATCGATCCCGAACAAGGCCCCAAGGGCGCGTACGCCATTCCGCTGGCGCCCAAGCGTTCGGTGGCGGTCGACGCGACCTTCGTGCCGCTCGGCGCGCCGGTGTACCTGGTCACGACCTTCCCGGCCTCGGACCGGCCGCTGCAGCGCCTGGTGTTCGCCCAGGACACGGGCACGGCCATCCGGGGCGCGGCGCGCGCCGACTTCTACTGGGGTTACGGCGAGGAAGCCGGCCAGCAGGCCGGCCGCATGAAACAGCGCGGCCAGATGTGGGTGCTGTGGCCCAAACAAGCCGGGGAGCCGTCCGCAAGATGAGCCATCAGATCGTAGTTTGCGGGGCCGGCATCGTCGGCCTGTCCACCGCCCTGGCGCTGGCCCGGCGCGGCCAGCGCGTTGCCGTGCTGGCGCCGCGCGCGTCCGTGCCGGCGGCCGATCCCGACCACTATCATCCGCGCGTCTACGCCATTTCGCCGGCCAGCCAGCGCTTTCTGGCCGAGCTGGGCGTGTGGGACGCCATGCCCGCCTCCCGGCTGATGCCGGTCCAGGCCATGGAGATCCACGGCGACGCCGACGGGCAGGTGAACCTGAACGCCTGGCAGGCCGCGCTGCCCCAGCTGGCCTGGATCGTGGAGTCCGGCGAGATCGAGCGCGTGCTGATCCAGGCCGTGCGCATGTTCGGCATCCCCTGGCTGGAAGACCGCTGCACGGGCTACCAGGGCGGCGCCGTCCAGACCGAAAGCGGCGCCCGCATCCAGGCGGAGCTGTTCGTGGGCGCGGACGGCGCGGCCTCGCCGCTGCGCACCGCGGCCGGGCTGAAGCACGAATCCGTGTCCTACGACGATACGGGCCTGGTGGCGCACCTGGATGCGGAACGCCCGCACCAGGGCACGGCCTTCCAATGGTTCCGCGACGACGGCGTGCTGGCCTTGCTGCCGCTGCCCGACACCGCGCACGGCCCGCAGGTTTCCATGGTGTGGTCCATGCGCAGCGAGCCTGCCCAGGCCTTGCTGGCGTTGCCCCCCGAAGAGCAGGCCGCCAGGCTGGAAACCCTGCTGGGCGAAGCCGCCGAAGGCCGCCTGGGCCGCTTGAAGGTCCGCAGCAAATTGCATGGTTTTCCGCTGACGCTGGAGCGCGCCCAGATGGTGGCGCCCGGCATCGCGCTGGCCGGAGACGCGGCCCACCGCCTGCATCCGCTGGCCGGCCAGGGCTTGAACCTGGGGCTGGGCGACGTTGAGGCGCTGGCCCGCATCGTGGCCGGCCGCGAGCCCTACCGCGAGGCGGGCGACCTGCGCGTGCTGCACCGCTATCAGCGGGCGCGGGCCGAGCCGGTGCTGGCCATGCGCCTGGCCACCGACGGCCTGCACAAGCTGTTCGGATCGCGGGCGACGCCGCTGGTCTGGCTGCGCAACGCCGGCATGCATTGGGTCGAGCGGGCGCCGCTGATCAAGCGCCGCCTGATCGCCGGGGCGTCGGCCAACTAGGGCTTTTGCGAGGCTCCTTTTAGTGTGAGCACACCCTGGCGATGCCCTCGCGGGTCCTGGTGGAACCTTGGGGGCGGGCAGGCGTCAGATAGACAACCCCGCCCTCGCTCGCGCCCCGCCGGCGCCGCGGACCCCGCGCCCGGATCGGTTACGCTTTCCATCAAAGAACACGATAGACAAGTACAGGAGTACTGATGAAATTCCGCATATCCGCCACCTTGGCGGCTTGTTTCCTGGCCGCCGGCCTGGGACTGTCCGGCCATGCCGCGGCCCAGGGCGACAAGGCCGTGTCCACGCAGTCCGTGGGGCAACCGGCCAAGAAGGGCGAAAAGAGCGTCTCCACCACGGAACTGGACCCCGTATCGGCGGCCGTCAAAGACCGTTTCCAGCAGCGTTTCACCGGCATGGACGTGACGACCGTGCGCCGCACGCCCTACGGCCTGTTCGAAGTGCAGCTCGGCATGGACCTGATCTACACCGACGAAGGCGTCACCTGGGTCATGGAAGGTCCGCTGATAGACGCCACGACGCGCCGCGACGTCACCCGCGAATCCCAGGAAAAGCTCAGCGCGGTCACGTTCGACCAGCTGCCCCTGGACCTGGCCATCAAGCAGGTCAAGGGCGACGGCTCGCGCAAGGTCGCCATCTTCGAAGACCCCAACTGCGGCTACTGCAAGCAGCTGCGCAAGACGCTCGAAGAGGTGGACAACATCACCGTCTACACCTTCCTCTATCCCATCCTGTCGCCCGATTCCAAGGTGAAGGTGCGCGACGTATGGTGCGCCAAGGATCCGGGCAAGGCCTGGGACGACTGGATGCTGCGCGGCAAGAAGCCCGCCACCGCCAATTGCGACGTGCCCGAGGACAAGCTGCTGGCCCTGGGCCAGCAACTGATGGTGCGCGGCACGCCGACCCTGTTCTTTGCCGACGGCTCGCGCATCAGCGGCGCGCTGCCCCTGGACCAACTCAAAGCCCGTTTGAACTGACCGGCGCTCTTCGCGCCGGCCGGGCGGCTGGCGCGATACGCGCCACGCCACCCGGAGACAGCACTTGAAAATCGCAATACTCGACGATTACCACGACGTAGCCCGGCGCTATGCGGATTGGACCTCGCTGGGCGGCGACGCCGAGGTGCAGATCTTCAACAACTTCATCCCCGACGAACAGGTCGAGGCCTCGCTCGAGCCCTTCGACGTGATCGTCGCCATGCGCGAACGCACGCCGTTTCCCGCCGCGCGCATCCGGGCGCTGCCCAAGCTGCGCCTGCTGATCACGACGGGCATGCGCAACAACGCCATCGACATGCAGGCCTGCGCCGGGCAGGGCATCGTCGTGTGCGGCGCGCCCGGCAGCGCCGACGCCAACACCGCCACGGCCGAACTGGCCTGGGCGCATATCCTGGGCCTGTTCAAGCACCTGCCCGCCGAGGACGCGGCCATGCGCCGCGGCATGTGGCAGACGGCCATGCCCGAACCGCTGGCGGGCAAGCGCCTGGGCGTGCTGGGCCTGGGCAAGCTGGGCGCGGCGGTGGCCAAGGTCGGCCTGGCCTTCGGCATGGACGTGGTGGCCTGGAGCCCCAACCTGACCGACGAGCGCGCGCAAGCCGCAGGCGTGACGCGCGTGGACAAGCACGAGCTCTTCTCCACGTCCGACGTCGTGAGCCTGCACCTGATCCTGTCCGACCGCAGCCGCCACGTGGTGGACGCCGCGGCGCTGGCCGCGATGAAGCCCACCGCCTACCTGGTGAACACGTCGCGCGCCGGCCTGGTCGACCAGGAGGCGCTGATGGACGCGCTGGTGAAGTTCCGCATCGCCGGCGCCGGCCTGGACGTGTACCCCGAGGAGCCCTTGTCGCCGACCGACACGGTGCGCGACCTGGACAACGTGATCCTGACGCCGCACCTGGGCTACGTCAGCCGCGAGAACTTCGAGGCGTTCTACCAGAACGCGCTGGAAGCGGTAAAGGCGTGGGCGGCGGGCAAGGCGATCCGAGTGCTGAACGCAGGCGCCTGATCAACGCAGGAACGCCGGTGTCAGACACCCTTCAGAGACGCCGGTGTCTGACACCCAGAGACGCCGGTGTCTGACACCCAGAGACGCCGGTGTCTGACACCCCGGAGACACCCGCGCAAGCTGAAGCGCATCTGCATGGGTGTCAGACACCTCAGTCATGGGTGTCTGACACCTCAGTGATCCTCAGCCGCGCGAGAACATCACCTTTTTTTCGATGATGGCGCCCGGCTCCAGGGCTTGCGGCGTATCGCCGCAGGCCTCGCCGGCGTCCTCGTCGGGATCGACCGCGTCAAAGGCCGTGTCGCCGTTGGCGTCCGGCACGCCGGTGGGCTTCAAGCCCACGAAGTCGAACAGGTCGCGGTCCATCAGGTGCGACGGCACCACGCGCGAGAGCGCGTTGAACACGTTCCACGAACGTCCGGGATGCTGCTTGTCCCATTCCTTGATCATCCGGCCCACTTCCTTGCGCTTCAGGTTCTCTTGCGAGCCGCAGAGGTTGCAAGGAATGATGGGGAACTGCTTGAGTTCCGCATAGGCGATCAGATCGGTCTCGGCGATATACGCCAGCGGACGGATCACCGTGTGGCGGCCGTCGTCGGACACCAGCTTGGGCGGCATGCCCTTGGCCTTGCCGCCGTAGAACAGGTTCAGGAAGAACGTGCCCAGGATGTCGTCGCGGTGATGGCCCAGCGCGATCTTGGTGGCGCCCAGCTCGGACGCGACGCGATACAGGATGCCCCGGCGCAGGCGCGAACAGAGCGAGCACATGGTCTTGCCCTCTTCCAGCACGCGCGTGACGATGGAATACGTGTCCTGCGTCTCGATGTGGAAGGGCACGCCCAGCTCTTTCAGGTACTGCGGCAGGATGTGGTCGGGAAAGCCGGGCTGCTTCTGGTCCAGGTTGACCGCGATCAGCTCGAACTTGAACGGCGCGCGCTTTTGCAGCTGGAGCAGGATGTCGAGCATGGCATAGGAATCCTTGCCGCCCGACAGGCAGACCATGACGCGGTCGCCCTCTTCGATCATGTTGTATTCGGACAGCGCGCGGGTGGTCTCGCGGGCCAGGCGCTTGGTCAGCTTGTTGGCTTCGTGGCGCGCCTTTTCGTCGGCGGGCGTGCGCCATTGCACGCCAGGGGGAGCGATATCGTTCATGGTCAGCGGGTGATCTGGATTTCCACGCCCACCGCCGCACAGTCGGAGAAGGCCATGGGCTTGCTGATACGCAGGCGCAGCGAGCGGATTTCCTGGAAGTCCGCCAAGAGGCGCGCGGCGACCTGCTCGGACAGGGTCTCGATCAGGTTCACATGCGCCTGCGTGCATTCCTCGACGATGGCCTCGCGCAGGCGGCGATAGTCCAGGACGCTGTGGATGTCGTGGTCGTCGACCGAGCGCTGGATGTCCACGTCGAAGTCGGCGTCGACATGCAGGGGCTGGGTGGCGCGGCGCTCGTGTTCGAGGATGCCGATGCGGGCGTCGAGCGCAAGCCCGGAAAGAATGATGCGGCGAGTAGGCATGATGAAAACCTGGGTGGGATAGGCGGAATTGTAAGGCGGCGGCGGAATGGCGCTGGCGCGCTGGCTACAATCCGGCCATGTCCGGGCGCCCGCGAGGCGCCGGCGCAGTCAATAAGGGGTGAAATGCAACAGATGCACGATTCGGTCATTGTAGGCGGCGGCCCGGCCGGCGCCTCCTGCGCCCTCTGGCTGGCGCGGCTGGGGCTGTCCCCGCTGCTGGTCGAGGCCGGCGCCCGCCTGGGCGGCCTGGGCAACGACAACCCGTTCGCCGACGACTGGATCGCCGTGCTGCCCGGGGTCACCGGCCAGCAGGTGGCGGCCAACATCGACGCCAGCGTGCGCGCCGCCGGCGTGCCCTTGCGCCTGGAGACCCGCGTGGCCGGCGTGCGGCCCTGCAAGGGCGGCATCGAGGCCACGCTGGCCGGCCCGGCCGGGGACGAGTCCCGGGTACGGGCGCGCACCCTGGTCATCGCCTCGGGCGTGCGCGCCAAGGGCCTGCCGGGCCATCCGCCGGACGCATCCTGGCCCGGCGTGCTGATCGGCCCGGGTTCGCCCATCGTGGCGCAGGACTACTCGGGCCTGTCCGTGGCGGTCCTGGGCGGGGGCGACAACGCGTTCGAGAACTACGTCTACGTGCGCAACCGGGGCGCGCGCGCCGTCCACCTCTATGCCCGCAGCGTCCGCGCCCAGCAGCAATGGGTGACGCGCGCCGGCCAGGAAGGCGTGCGCGTCGGCCCCTACAGCGTAGATCCGGCCACCCGCAGCGTGGACGGCCGGCAGTACGACCTGATCCTGGTCTTCTACGGCTGGGAGCCGCAGGCCGCCTTTGCCGACGGGCTGCGGCTCGCCCGCGACGAGCGCGGCTATATCCGCACCGATTTCGTCACCGCCGAGACCAGCGTGCCGGACATCTACGCCGTGGGCGAGGTGGCGCACCGCATGCATCCCTGCGTGGTGACGTCGATGGCGGACGGCGTCGTCGCGGCCAAGGCCATCCAGCGGCGCTGGGAGCGGGCGGGCGACTAGCGCGCCGCCAGGAACGTCAGCGCCGCGTCCAGGAATTCGGCGGGCCGCTCGATGTTCGACAGATGCACCGCCGGCAAGACCAGCAGCTCGGCGCCGGGCACCGTCGCGGCGATCAATTCCCCATGGCTCGCGGCCGTCACCGTGTCGTCGCGGCCGGCGATCACCAGCGTCGGCCGCGCGATCAGCGCGATCGGGCGGCGCAGGTCCATGTCGCGTACCGCCGCGAACGCGCCCGCCAGGCCTTGCGGGTCGGTGGCCAGCAGCATGGCGCGAAAGGCGTCGATGACGGGGCCGCCCGCCTGCAGCATGGGCGCCGGGAACCAGTTGCCCAGGAACATCTCCGCGGTGTCCGTCATGTCGGGCGCCTGCAGGGTCGCCGCGATGCGCTCGTCCCACTGCGGCGCGGGGCCCAGATAGGCCGAGGTGTTGGCCAGGATCAGGCGGTCGATGCGCTCCGGCGCATGCACGCCCAGCCACTGCCCGACCATGCCGCCCAGCGACAGGCCCAGGAAGTGCGCGCGCGCAATGTCCAGTCCATCCAGCAGCTCGATGATGTCGCGGCCCAGCCGGTCCAGCGAATACGCGCCCGGCGGAACGCCGGATGCGCCGTGTCCACGTGTGTCGTAGCGCAGCACGCGGAAAGCGCGGGACAGGGCAGGGACCTGGTCGTCCCACATGTGCAGCGTGGTGCCGATGGAGTTCGAGAGGACGAGGACGGGCAGGCCGGCGTCGCCGTCCAGGCGGTAGGCGATGCGCACGCCGTCGCCGGTGGTGAAGAACGAAAGGTTTGCCATGGTGAGTCTTCCTTGTTTTGGGGATGGCTCAAAGCGTAGTTGCGCGGGTATCAAGAAAAAATTACAAAGTTCACACATTCTTTGTCGGAAAAACTGACATGAGCGAATTCACCCTGCACGACCTGCAGTGCTTCGACGCCGTGCTTCGCGCCGGCGGCTTCCAGGCGGCCGCCGAGTCGCTGCATCGCTCGCATCCCGCAGTGTTCGCCGCCGTCGCCAAGCTGGAACGCCAGCTCGGCATCACGCTGCTGGACCGCAGCGGCTACCGCGTGCGGCCCACGCCGGCCGGCAAATCGTTTCACCGCCGCGCGCAATCGCTGCTGCGTGAACTCGAGGGCCTGCGTACTCACGCCGCGCAACTGGCGATGGGCGAGGAAAGCGAGCTGCATGTGGTGATCGGAGACTTCTGTCCGCGGCCAGAAATGCTGGGGCTGCTCGGCCGCTTCTTCGCGCAATGTCCGGCCACGCGGCTGCACCTGCATTTCGAGGCGGTGGGCGGCCCGCAGGAGCGCCTGCTGGACGGGGAGGCGGACCTGATCCTGCACCGCGTGGACAAGAGCGATCCGCGCATTGAATGGCTGGATCTGGCCAAGGTGCCGTTCATCCCGGTGGCGGCTCCGGGCTATCTGCCCGGGGCCGTGGCGCGCGCCGCCAAGCCCCGCAGCCTGCGCGACTACACGCAGTGCGTCATGCGCGACACCGCCCGCCATATGCCGGCGCGCGACTATTTCATGATCGAAGGCGCGCCGCAGTGCACGGTGCCGGACCAGCTCATGAAGAAGGAGATCATCCTGCAAGGGATGGGTTGGGGACATCTGCCGCGCTTCCTGATCGAAGACGAATTGCGCGACGGGCGCCTGCTCTCCATCGCCAGCCGCCATCTGCCCGGCAGCGTCGAGGATCTGGTGGCGGCAAGGCGCAGCGACCGGCCGCAAGGGCCCGTGCTGGCCCGTCTGTGGCGACACCTCCAGGACAAGCCAGGCGAGATTCAAACGCCCTGAGCCGGCGCGGCGGCTGCCCGCGCATTTGCGGCAGGTCAGCGATAAGGGAAAATACGCATGGCATAGCACTGCGTGCTTCTTCAGAATTGCCCACAGACGCAAGATCGTCTTCAAATTCTCGCCGACTGCCAGTGTTGCCAGTCAGGCGTAGGGCAAAAAGGCCCGAGCCGGATATTCCGGCTCGGGCCTTTTTGTTTTCCGTTTGCAAATCGTCTTCTTTCGAATGGCGCTTCGATGCGCCCTGGGCGGAGCTTTGCCCGAAGAACCGAGAACGCAGCGGCCGGACGGTATTCGTCGTGATGTGGTCGGCAAAGGCGGTTGTCCAATCCCGGGCAGCTCAGGGCTTGCAAGCAAGCCCTAGCCGGAGGCTTGCCTTCAGAAACGCACAGGAGCGCATCGATGAGCGAATACAACCGCCGCCGCTTTCTGCAGCACAGCGGCTCAATGGTTTTACTGAGCGCCGCGTCGGGGATGGCAGCACTGCCCCGTCAGGCATACGCCCAAGACACCGTCAAAATGGGCCTGCTGCATTCCTTGTCCGGCACCATCGCCATCGCAGAGGCGTCGCTGGTGGATGCGGAGAAATTGGCGATAGAAGAAATCAATGCCGCGGGTGGCGTGATGGGCAGGCAGATTGTGCCAGTCGTCGAGGACGGCGCCAGCGAGAATGCCGTGTTCGCCGAGAAGGCGCGCAAGCTGCTGGACCGCGACAAGGTCGCGGCCATTGTCGGCTGCTATACCTCGGCGTCGCGCAAGGCGCTGCTGCCGGTTCTGTCGCGCAGCAAGGGGCTGCTGTACTACCCCACCTATTACGAAGGCCAGGAGCAGGACGCCAGGGTGTTTTACCCGTCCCAGGAGGCCACTCAATCGGTTATCGCGGCCGTGGAATGGATGGCGCGCGAAAAAGGCAAGACGTTTTTCCTGGTTGGGTCCGACTACATCTACCCCCGCACGTGCAACAAGATCGCCAAGCCGGCGATCGCGCACATGAACGCGAAGGTGGTGGGCGAGGAGTACGCGCCCCTGGGGCACACGGAGTTCTCTTCCATCATCAACAAGATCAAGGCGGCAAAGCCGGAGTGCATCTACAGCACGGTGGTGGGAGGCTCCAATGTGGCGTTCTACAAGCAATTGCGCGCGGCCGGCCTGGATGGCACGCGTGTCGTGCTGTTGTCCACGGTGGTGTCCGAGAACGAGATCGAGGGCATAGGCAAGGACAATGCCGCGGGCTATTACGCCTGCATGGGCTATTTCCAGAGCCTGCAGAATCCGGCTAACGAGAAGTTCGTCAAGGCCTTCAAGGCGAAATACGGACAGGGCCGTGTTATCGGCGATCCGATGCAGGTTGCCTACAACAGCGTGTACCTGTGGAAGCTCGGGGTGGAGAAGGCCGGGTCGTTCGATCCGGACAAAGTCATCACGGCGTCGGCGGGACTGACCTTGCAGGCGCCGGAAGGCACCGTGCGCATGCATGAGAACAATCATCACGTCTGGAAAAAAGTGCGCGTGGGACAGGCCCGTCCGGACGGGCAGTTCGACATCGTGTGGGAATCGGCCGATCTGATCGAACCCAATCCCTTCCCGAAGCTGTAGTGGACCGCGCGCGGATGCGCGCAACCCAACCGCCGGCGGCGCAGCCTGGAACGTGATCATGAATCTCGATATTGCGGCAATGCAGCTTTTCAATGGGATCAGCCTTTTCAGCATTCTCCTGTTGATGGCGATAGGTCTGGCGGTCGTGTTCGGCCTGATGGGCGTCATCAACATGGCGCACGGCGAACTGATGGCCATGGGCGCCTATACGACCTATCTGGTTTCGGTGGCGTTCCAGCACTGGGCTCCCGGGTGGATAGGCGTGTACCTGTTCGCGGCCATTCCGCTGGCATTCCTGGTCACGTTCGCGTTCGGCTATCTGCTTGAGCGCGGCTTCATCCGCTGGTTCTACAACCGCCCTTTGGACACGCTCCTCGCGACCTGGGGGCTCAGCCTGATCCTGCAGCAGACCTACCGCTCCGTGTTCGGCGCCCAAGAGGTCAGCGTGCCGCTCGCGTCGTGGCTCAGCGGCGCGTGGGAGCCTACGCCCGATCTGCAGTTCCCGCTGAACCGGATCTTCATCCTGGGCCTGACTCTGCTGGTTGCGGCGGGCGTTTATCTGTTGCTCTACCGCAGCGCATGGGGCCTGCGGGTGCGCGCCGTCACGCAGAACCGCGCGATGGCGGGCGCCGTGGGAATCAATACGAGGCGGATCGACGCATTGACCTTCGCGCTGGGCTCCGGCCTGGCGGGCATCGCCGGCTGCGTCTTCACGATGATAGGTTCGACCAACCCGGGAACCGGCCAGCTTTACATCGTCGATTCATTCATCGTGGTGGTGTTCGGCGGGGTGCAGAGCTTGCTGGGAACTGCATTTTCCGGCCTTGCCATCGCCCAGTCGCAGACCACGCTGGAATACCTGATGAGCGGTTCCATGGCCAAGGTCACCATCCTGGTGCTGGTGATCCTGGTCCTCTATTTCCGCCCCAACGGGCTGTTCGCCAACAAGACTCGGGGATGACGCGATGAAGGAGCTACACAGGAAAACCGAAGAGATCGCGATCTTGCTGGTCGCGGTGCTGGTCCTGGCCGTCCTGCCCCTGGCGCTGGACCCGTTCAGGCTCAATCTGGTCGGCAAGTACATGGCCTTCGCTTTCGTGGCGATCGGCATCGTGCTGACCTGGGGCTACAGCGGCGTGCTGAGCCTGGGGCAGGGGATTTTCTTTGGGCTGGGCAGCTACATGATGGCCATGTTCCTGAAGCTGGAAGCGTCCGCCCCGGAGCTGCCCGACTTCATGGTGTGGAGCAGCGTGGAAAGCCTGCCTTGGTGGTGGCAGCCATTCCATTCGCTGACATTGACCCTGCTCTTGATCGTGGCAGTGCCGGGCGCGGCGGCCTATCTCTTCTCGCTGGCAATCTTTCGCAAACGCGTCAGCGGCGTGTACTTCGCGATCGTGACGCTGGCCCTGGCGATGACGCTGACCGTACTGATCATCGGCCAGCAAGGGGACACGGGCGGCGCCAACGGCATCACGGATTTCCGCACCCTGCTGGGCTGGGACATCGTGGGCGACGAGGGCAAGCTAGTCCTCTATCTGATAGAGGCCGCCGCGCTGACGGCGGCGATGCTGGCGTCGTTGCTGATCGTCCGCAGTCGGTTGGGAAAGATCCTGATCGCCATCCGCGACCGCGAGGACCGCGTGCGCTTCTCGGGCTACGACACCGCGCACGTGAAGGCTTGCGTATTCAGTGTGGCAGCCGTCCTGTCCTCCATCGGCGGCGCCTTTTTCACCCTGCAGGTCGGATTGATCTCGCCGGGAGCCATCGGCGTGGTGGCGTCGATCGAGATGGTGATCTACGCGGCCGTCGGCGGCAGGCTGTCCATTCCTGGCGCCGTGGTGGGCGCCTTGCTGATCGGTTTTCTCAAATCCTATCTGTCCGAGACTTTCCCCGAAGTGTGGCTGTACTTCCTGGGCGCCATTTTCATCGGAGTGGTCGTGGCGATGCCCAACGGCCTGGCCGGCGTTTTTGGACAGATCCAGGCGCGCCGCGCCGCCAGGAGCGCGCGATGAGCGCCGCCCTCGACCTGCGGGAGTCCGCCAGCATGGACATGAGCAGCGACCGCCCGGCGCCCGGCGCCATTCTGAAGATCGAGGACCTGACCGTTTCGTTTGACGGGTTCCGCGCCGTGGACGGCCTAAGCCTGTGCGTTGCGCAGGACGAACTGCGCGTCATCATCGGCCCGAACGGCGCGGGCAAGACCACCCTGCTGGACATAATCTGCGGCAAGACGCGGCCATCTTCCGGACGCGTCATGTTCCAGGGTCGCGACCTGGTCCGGATGGCGGAGTTCGACATCGTGCGCGCCGGCGTCGGGCGCAAGTTCCAGACACCGTCCGTCTACGAGGATCTGACAGTGCTGGAGAACTTCGAGATATCGCTGCCTGACGCGCACGGCGTGATCCGGTCCCTGCGGTTCAGGCGCACGGACGAGGTCCGCGCGTGCATTCAGGCCATGGCCGAACAGGTTTTCCTGGCGGACAGGCTGGCGGAGAAGGCGGGCCGCCTGAGCCACGGACAGAAGCAGTGGCTCGAAATCGGCATGTTGTTGATGCAGAGCCCGCAACTGCTGCTGCTGGACGAACCGGTGGCCGGCATGAGCCCGCGCGAACGGGAGCTGACGGCTGAACTGCTGGCGCGGATTTCCCGCGGCAAATCGGTGGTGGTCATCGAACACGACATGGATTTCGTCAAGCGCATCGCCCACAAGGTCACCGTGCTGCATCAGGGGCGCCTGCTGAGCGAAGGCACGGTGGCCGAGGTGCAGGCCGACCCGCGCGTGCTGGATGTGTACCTGGGCCATTGAAAGGGAGAGCGCAATGTTCCGGATCGACAAGCTGAATGTCAGTTACGGCGAATCCCACGTCATCCACGACGTGTGCTTCGAGGTCGCGCCGAAGGAGTCGGTGGCCATCATGGGCCGCAACGGCATGGGCAAGACTACCTTGCTCAAGGCGCTGATCGGCATGCTGCCGTCGGGCTCCGGCAGCATCCGGCTGGACGGAACGGAGCTGGCGGGCCTGGAGAGCTATCAGCGCGTGCAAAACGGGCTGGCCTTTGTGCCGCAAGGCCGGATGATCTTTCCATTCCTGACGGTCGAACAGAACATCTTGACCGGGGCCCAGCGCCACGGATTGAAGGCGGTGCCGGAGTACCTGTACCGCTTCTTTCCGGTGCTGCGCGAAATGCGCCGGCGCAAGGGCGGAAACCTGTCCGGAGGGCAGCAGCAGCAGCTGGCGATCGCCCGCGCGCTTATCTCCGATCCCCGCGTGCTGATCCTGGATGAACCGACCGAGGGAATCCAGCCTTCCATCATCAAGGACATCGCCCGCGCGCTGAACGCGCTGCGGGAGGAGCGCGGCTTTGCCATCGTCGTGTCGGAGCAAATGCTGGGATTCGCGCTGGACCTGGCCGACCGCTTCCTGGTGATAGACCGGGGCCGCATCGTGCATGAGGCGTGCCGGGCCAGCCTGGACCAAGAAAAAGTCAGATCTTTCCTGACGGTATGACCGTTAACCAACGAGGAGCATTGTCATGAGACACGGAGATATCTCCAGCAGCAACGATTGCGTGGGCGTGGCCGTTGTGAACTACAAGATGCCGCGGCTGCATACCAAGGCCGAGGTGATGGAAAACGTCCACAAGATCGCCGATATGGTCGTGGGCATGAAGCGTGGCCTGCCGGGCATGGACCTGGTCATATTCCCTGAATATTCCTCCCACGGCATCATGTACGACGCGAAGGAAATGTACGAAACCGCGTCGGCCATTCCCGGCGAGGAAACCGCCATATTCGCCGACGCGTGCCGCAAGGCCAATGTGTGGGGCGTGTTCTCGCTGACCGGCGAGAGGCACGAGGAGCATCCGAACAAGGCCCCATACAACACGCTCATTCTTATGAACAACAAGGGCGAGATCGTCCAGAAGTACCGCAAGATCATGCCCTGGGTTCCGATCGAGGGCTGGTACCCGGGCGACTGCACCTATGTGTCGGAAGGCCCCAAGGGCCTGAAGATCAGTCTCATCATCTGCGACGACGGCAACTATCCGGAGATCTGGCGCGATTGCGCCATGCGTGGGGCGGAACTGATCATTCGATGCCAGGGCTACATGTATCCGGCCAAGGATCAGCAGGTGATGGTGTCCAAGGCCATGGCCTGGATGAACAACGTCTATGTGGCAGTGGCCAACGCGGCCGGCTTCGACGGGGTCTATTCCTATTTCGGCCACTCAGCCATCATCGGCTTTGACGGCCGCACGCTGGGCGAATGCGGCGAGGAAGCCATGGGCGTCCAGTATGCGGAGCTGTCGACCAGCCTCATACGCGACGCCCGCAAGAACATGCAGTCGCAGAACCATCTCTTCAAGCTGGTGCACCGCGGATACACCGGCAAGATAAATTCCGGCGAGGAGGCCAACGGCGTCGCAGCCTGCCCATACAGCTTCTACGCGAACTGGATCAACGACCCGGAAGGCACGCGCAAGATGGTCGAGTCTTTCACCCGGTCCACCGTGGGCACGCCGGAGTGCCCGATGGAAGGGATTCCCAACGAAGACTCCAAGCACCGCTAGGCGCGGTTCGCCAGTCATCCAGTCCGGTCCGGCGCTGTGCCGGCCGGACGCTACCCGAGGACATGAGCCGTGCCGCCTCCGCTCGATACCTACCGGATTGTGCATGAACCGTTCTACCGCCCGACGGGCCGCGAAATCGAACTGTACGCGCATGCATATGCGCATCGGCTGCCATTGGTCCTGAAGGGGCCCACCGGCTGCGGCAAGACGCGATTCGTGGAATACATGGCCTGGAAGCTCGGACGCCCCCTGGTCACGCTAGCGTGCAACGAGGACATGACGGCCTCCGATCTGGTCGGCCGCTACCTGCTGGATGCCGATGGCACGGCCTGGCACGATGGTCCGCTGACGCTGGCCGTCCGCCATGGCGGCATCTGCTATCTGGACGAGATCGTCGAGGCTCGCCAAGACACGACGGTAGTCATTCACCCGCTGACCGACGCGCGCCGCATCCTGCCGCTGGACAAGAAGGGCGAGGTGGTGCGCGCGCATCCGGACTTCCAGCTTGTGGTGTCGTACAACCCGGGCTACCAGAGCAGCGCCAAGGACCTCAAGCCTTCGACGAGACAGCGCTTCGCCGCCCTGGAATTCGATTTCCCGGACGCAGGGCACGAAGCCGAGATCGTGGCGCACGAAGCGGGTATCGATGCCGGCATGGCGGACCGTCTGGTTCGCATCGCGCACAGTTCCCGCGAGCTCAAGCGCCATGGGCTGGACGAAGGGGTATCCACTCGCATGCTGATCTACGCGGGCATCCTTATCCGCGACGGCGTGAGTCCCGCTGAAAGCTGCGACATGACCATGACCCGCGCCCTGACCGACGATCCCGATATGGCGGCGGCCTTGAGGGCGCTCATCGACGCCAACCTGGGATGAGCATGCGCGCCATTCTGCCCACGGGAGATAGCGTCGGCGCCGGAAGACGCCTGGCCGATACGTTAGGCGACAAGCTGCGGCGCCTGGCCGCCCGCAGCGGCGAGGATCAGGCGGCCGAGGCGCTGCGGTGGATCGAAGCCTTGCGCGAGGAAGATCCCGATAGCGCCCAGGCCGTGGTGGACCGCTTGGATCAGTTGATGGCGCGGCTGACGGCCGGAGGGCTGGGGCGCTGGATGCTGGCTGGACTGCGGCGCTATGAGCGCCTGCCCGGCCGCCAGCGGGCCTACTTCCGACTGGACGATGCCTATGCCCGCGAAGCCCTGCATGCCGAGTCGGACGCGCAGGATCTGGAGGCGGCACACGCCAGCCTGTCGTGGCTCCTCTGCGGCTTGTCGGGCAGGGGGCTTGCGGTCGAGCCACTGCGCCGCTCTGTGCTGGACGGCCCGCCATCGCGTCCGATCCTGACGTCCACGCATCTGCTGGTGCCAGACAGCTATACCGTGCTGGACGGCGCCGATCGGCCAGCGCTGTATCGCGCGGTGGTGGCGCACGCGGCGGCCCACTTGCGCTATTCGCCGTCTGCGCTGCCCGTCCTGAGCCTGAAGCCGATGGGCGTGGCCGTCGTGTCGGCCATCGAGGACGCGCGCGCGGAACGGCTCCTGGCGGCCGACTATCCAGGCGTGCGCCGATGGTTCCTGCCGTTTGTGCCATCGCCGCCGGATCCGGCCGATCTGGGGTTCGCCGCGTTGATCCGGCGCATGACCCGCCTGCTGATGGCCCCCGAGCTGCGCGACGACAACCATTGGGTTAACAAGGCGCGTACGCTGTTCGAGGCGCAGGCCATCGACCTGGCGGATACGGCGGCCTTCCGTCGCCTGGCTTCGGTGCTGGCGAACGACCTGGGGCAGATGCGGGTGCGCTTCAACCCCCAGCAATACGCCGCGCCGGTGCCCTACCGTGACGACAACTCATACTTGTGGGACTACGGCGATGCGGCCGATCCGCCGCCCGAGCTTGTGCTGGGGGCGCACGGCGCGGCGCCTGAGCGGCGCGATGCCGCGCCGGAGGGCGAGGGCGACCTTCGGGAGGCCGCCATGGATACGGAACTCGGGCGCTACCACTATCCAGAATGGGACTACAAGCTGGGCCGCAGCCGGCCTGACTGGTGCACGGTGATCGAGACGCTGCCCGGCTGGAGCGGCATGGGGCCCGCCGCGCCCGCCGGCCGCCAGCAGCGCCTGGCCTTGCCCCGATCCCGCCGGCTGGACCGCGCGAGGCGTCTGAGACGCCAATGGGAAGGAGACGACATCGACCTGAACGCGGCCATCGAAGTCTTGATCGACCGGCGGCTGGACCTGGCGCCGGACGCGCGCTTCTTCATGCGCCCGGGCAGCCTGGCTTGCGCTTGCAGCACGCTGGTGCTGCTGGACCTGTCGGCTTCGGCCAATGATAGGGTGCCCGGGGCGGCGGCCACCGTGCTGGATCTGGAAAAGCAGGCCGCGGCCTTGCTTGCGCGGGCGGTGTCGGGCGAGGGGGACCGGATCGCGGTGCATGGATTCTGTTCCGATACGCGGGCGGCGGTGCACTATTACCGTCTGCTGGATTTCGACGCGCCGCCGACGCCGGCGGCGGTGGGCCGGATCGCCATGGCGCAGGCTCGCTACTCCACTCGCCTGGGGGCGGCGCTGCGGCATGCGGGTCAGCTGTCGTTGCACGCGCCGGGGGAGCGGCGGGCCATCATTGTCGTGACCGACGGCGAACCCTCCGACGTGGACGCGCATGATCCGCGCTATCTGCTGGACGACGCCCGCGAAGCGGTGCTGGAGCTGCGGCGCGGAGGCCTGCGGGTGCATTGCGTGGCGCTGGACGGGAAGGCCGAGCCGCAACTGCGGGCGATGTTCGGCTTTCGCGATTATCGGATCGTGACGAATCCCGCCGCGCTGGCGCCGGCGCTGATCCGCGCCTATGCCCGCGCGACTTCGGGATGACCCCAGGAATCCCCGTGTTGACGCGGACTGCGCCGGTGCTGAAACTGATCACCTCGACAAAGGACTGACCCCCGCGCTCGCGGGCGTTCCTAACATGGCAAACAAAGATCCTATCCGCGTGGGCGTATTGTTCTCTGAAACGGGAGCCACATCGACCATAGGCCGTTCCCAGCTGCAAGGCACGTTGCTGGCCATCGACGAGATCAACGAAGCGGGCGGCGTGGATGGCCGCGAGATCGTTCCGGTGCGATATGACCCGAGGTCCGACCCCGCCACCTACAGCGTGCTGGCGGAAAAACTGATCACGCAGGATCGCGTCAATGTCATTTTCGGCTGCTACATGTCCAGCAGCCGCAAGGCGGTGCTGCCGGTGGTCGAGAAATGGAACCGGCTGCTGTTCTACCCCACGCTGTACGAAGGCTTCGAGTTCTCCAACAACATCATCTACACGGGAGCCGCGCCGAACCAGAACAGCGTGCAGCTGGCGGAGTTCATGACGGCCAACTTCGGCGCCCGCGTCTACCTGATCGGATCCGACTATATCTACCCCTACGAGTCCAACCGCATCATGGGCGAGCTGGTGCTGCAGCGCCAGGAAAGCGCCAAGCTGGGCGAGCGCTATGTGCCGCTGACCGCGACCGAACGGGACTACCGGGAGATCCTCGACGACATCCGCAACAAGCGCCCCGACTTCATTTTCTCCACGGTGGTGGGCAATTCCACGGCGTGCCTGTACCGGGCATACGCGGATGCGGGCTTCGACCCGAAGACCATGCCGATCGCCAGCCTCACGACGTCCGAGGCGGAAATCTCGCAGATGGAGCCCGAGGTGGCGGCAGGGCATTTCACCTCCGCGCCATATTTTCAATCTATCGACTCCGACATCAACCGGCGCTGCCTCGAACGGCTGCGGCGGCGCTTTGGCCACGACTGCGTGCCCAACCTGTGCTGGGAGGCGGCGTATTTCCAACTGCACATCTTCGCCAACGCCTATCGAGACACAGGCACCGACGAGATCGCGCAGATCCTGCCGCGCGTGCTGCAGAGCGAGTTCCAGGCTCCCCAAGGGCGCGTGCGCATCGATCCCACCAACCACCATACCTGTCTGTACCCGAGAGTGGGCAGGGTCAACGGCAAGGGGCAATTCACGATCGTGCGCGAGGCCACGCGGCCGGTGCATCCGGATCCGTATCTTGTCACCCATTCGCTGGGCGACTGGACGGCGACGCTGAGTTCGCTGGAGATCTGATGGTGGAGCCGGCAAGCCGACTGCGCGTCGTGCGCGCGACGCCCTCGCTTCTGAAAGACCTGCGCACCCTGCGCATAGCGGTCTGTCATCCCGACGATGCGGACGGCAGGCAGCTGACGCAGCAGCTTCAACGCATAGGCTGCCAAGTGCAGACCTTTTGGCCGCCGGCGCCTACCTTGCCGGAAGGGCTGGACGTGATATTCCTGGCGGTGCGGCCGGACGTGATCGACCTGGGCTTCGAATGGGCCAAGAGCGAAGACGCACCCATGGTCATCGCCATCGTCACATACGAGAACCCCACCATTGTCGAGGCGGTGCTGCGCATCGGCGCCAAGGCGGTGCTGCCGTCGCCGGTCCGTTCATTTGGGCTGCTGTCGTCCCTCGTGGTGGCGCGGCAGGTCTACGACGACATCAAGTCGCATGCCCGCCGCCTGCGCAAGCTCGAGGGCAAGCTGCTGGGCGTGCGCCGCATCGCGGAAGCCAAGAGCATCCTCATGCGTACGCGCAACGTCACCGAAGGGCAGGCCTACGACTTGATCCGCGAGCAGGCGATGAACAAGCGCGTCACCACCGAGGAAATCGCCGGCGCCATCGTGAATGCCAACGAGATCCTGTCGATGGGAAAATAGGGCGCGAGCACCCGTAATAGGCTCGAATTTTCGGGCTTGTCATTCCTCTGCCGGTGTCTGACACCCGTGTGAGACGATCTTCAGCCTGAGCCGCCGTCTTCACTGAGCCGCCGTCTTCAGCTTGGGCGAAGCCTCACCTCCACATTCCAGAATAGGCATTTGCCGGCGCCGAGCCCACACTCATGCTCACAAGTTGATCAATCAATGATCACGCAGGGAGACAAAGCATGATGTTTGCGCATCGCTGGCTGGCCGCCGGCGCGATGGCCTTCGCCATCGCAAGCCCGGCGCTCGCGGCCTGGCCCGAACGGCCCATTACCCTCATCATTCCGGCCGCGCCCGGCGGCACCACCGACATCTCGGCGCGCCTGATCGCCGACAAGCTGTCCGCCAAACTGGGGCAGCAGGTCATCGTGGAAAACCGCGCGGGCGCGGCCGGCATCATCGGCGCGCAGGCGCTGGCGCGCGCCAAGCCCGATGGCTACACATTGCTGATGGGCAACATCGGCCCCAACGCCATCAACTACGCGCTCTACAAGACGCTGCCCTACAAGCCCGCCGACTTCGCGCCCGTGACGCTGGTGATCTCGGTGCCCAACGTGCTGGTCGTGAACGAGGCCTCATCCGCCCGCTCGGTGGCGGACCTGCTGGCCCAGGCGCGGCAGGACCCCGCCAAGGTGTCCTTCGGCAGTTCGGGCGCGGGCCAGTCCCCGCATCTGTCGGCGGAACTCTTCAAGCAGCGCGCCGGCATTCCCGGCACGCATGTGCCCTACAAGGGCGCCGGCCCCGCCGTGGCCGCGCTGCTGGGCCAGCAGTTCACCTTCATGATCGACAACCTGCCCAGCTCCATGCCGTTCATCCAGTCCGGCAAGCTGCGCGCGCTGGCCGTGACCAGCGACAAGCGCCTGGCCGAGCTGCCCGACGTGCCCACCATGGCCGAGGCCGGCGTGCAGGACATGGTGGTCACCGCCTGGTTCGGCCTGGTCGCGCCCGCGGGCACGCCGCCGCAAGCCATCGACACCCTCTATGCCGCCACCCGCGACGTGGTGCGCAGCCCCGACATCAGCGAACGCTTCAAGGCCATGGGCGGACGGGCCGGCGGCAATACGCCGGCGGAGTTCGCCGCCTTCATCGACCAGGAACGCGCCCGCTGGAAACAGATCGTCGATGCGGCGGGCCTTGCACAGGAGCAGTAAGTGATCGACAAGATACAAGCATCCATGGCCGAGGCCGTGGCGGTCATCCCCGACGGCGCCTCGGTGCTGGTGGGCGGCTTCGGCGAAGCGGGCGTGCCCTACGAACTGCTGCAATGCCTGGCCGAATCGGGGCGACGCGACCTGACCATCATCTCCAACAACGCCGGCACCTTCGAACGCGGCATCGCCGCGCTCCTGCTGCGCAAGCAGGTCAGGAAGATTATCTGCTCGCATCCGCGCCCGCCCAACTCCGAGGCCTTCGCCCGCGCCTTTCGCGCAGGCGAGGTAGAGCTGGAATGCGTGCCCCAGGGCACCCTGGCCGAACGGCTGCGCGCGGCCGGCGCCGGCCTGGGGCCGTTCTACACGCCCACGGGCTACGGCACCGAACTGGCGCAGGGCCGGCCGCAGGAGGTCTTCGATGGCGTGGGCTATGTGCTGGAGCAGCCCTTGCGGGGCGATTACGCGCTGATCCGCGCGCACCTGGGCGACCGCTGGGGCAACCTGATGTACCGGCACGCCGCGCGCAACTTCAACCCGGTGATGTGCATGGCCGCGGGCCACGCCATCGCGCAGGTCGACGAGGTCGTGCCGCTCGGCACATTCGTGCCCGAGCAGGTCATGACGCAAGGCATCTTCGTGAAATCCGTGGTGCGGGTGGAGGCCTGACATGCAAGACATCACCGGCTTGACCCGGCAACAGATCGCCCAGCTGCTGGCCAGCGATATCCCGGACGGCTCCATCGTCAACCTCGGCATCGGCATGCCGACCCTGGTCGGCGACCACCTTCCCGCCGGCCGCGAGATCCTGCTGCACAGCGAGAACGGCATCCTCGGCATGGGGCCGGCCGCTGCCGGCGCGGACGTGGACCCGGACCTGATCAACGCCAGCCGCCAGCCCGTCACCTTGCTGGAAGGCGCCTCCATTACCGAGCACACTGTCTCGTTCGCCATGATGCGCGGCGGCCACCTGGACTACGCCGTGCTGGGCGCGTTCCAGGTCTCGGAGCAGGGCGACCTGGCCAATTGGAAGACCGACGCCGCGGACGCCATACCCGCCGTCGGCGGCGCGATGGACCTGGCCGTGGGCGCCAGGCAGGTGCTGGTCACGATGGAGCACCGCGGCCGCGACGGCGCGCCCAAGCTGCTGCGGCAATGCACTTATCCGCTGACCGGCAAGGGCGTCGTGACGCGCATCTATACCGACCTGGCCGTGATCGACGTGACGCCCGCGGGCCTGCAGGTCCATGCGATGAAGCAGGGCGTGAGCGCCGAATTCCTGCGCTCGGCCACCGGCGCGCCGCTGCATTTCCCGCAAGCGCCGCGCACCATCGTGCTGGATGACGCCGGCGCTCCCCGCTACGCCTGAAGTCTTGCGCCCGGCCCCGGGCAAAGGAGTCCCTGATGATCCGTTCGATCCTGGCCGCCGTCTGCGCGGGCCTGTTCTGCCTGGGCGCGGCGCATGCCGCGCAGACCTATCCCGACAAGCCGATCACCTTGCTGATCCCGTACCCTCCCGGCGGCAGCGCCGACATGCTGGCCCGCCCGCTGGGCGCGGAACTGCAAAAGAAGTGGGGCCAGCCGGTGGTGCTGGAATACAAGCCGGGCGCGGGCGGCGCCATCGCCTCCGCGCAACTGGCGCGCGCCAAGCCCGACGGCTACACGCTGCTGATGGTGCTGGCGGCGCACACCATCAACCCCAGCCTGTACCCCTCGCTGCCCTATGACACGCGCAAGGATTTCGCGCCGGTCTCGCTGGTCGCCACCTTGCCCATGCTGGTCGCCGCGCCGCTCGCCACGCCCGCCAACTCCATCCCTGAATTGATCGCCTACGGCAAGAGCCACCCGGGCAAGCTCAGCTTCGCATCGGCCGGCAACGGCAACACCAGCCACCTGGCGGCCGAGATGTTCAAGAACCAGACGGGCGCGGACATGATGCACGTCCCCTACAAAGGCAGCGGCCCCGCGGTCGTGGCCTTGCTGGGCGGCGAGGTGTCGCTGATGTTCGACAGCATCTCCACGTCGCTGCCGCAAGTGCAGGCGGGCAAGCTGAAGGCGATCGCAGTCACCGGCGAACGCCGTTCGCCGCTACTGCCCAACGTGCCGACCGTCGCAGAAAGCGTGCCGGGCTTCGTGGTGAACGGCTGGTACGGGGTGCTGGCGCCGGCGGGCACGCCGGCAGCGGTGGTCGACGCATTGAGCCGGGGGATTGCGGAGGCGGTTGCGGTGCCGGCGTTGAAGGAGCAGCTTGCGGGGTATGGGTACGAGGTGGTGGGGTCTACGCCGGGGGAGTTCGGGGCGCATATCGATCGGGAATTGGCGGCTTGGAAGAAGGCCGTTGAGGTGTCTGGGGCTAAGGTCAATTGACCTGGGCTTTGCTGTAGACCTTCCAAGTGGTTTGCAGGTCTTGGGCATTCGCAGGTCTCAGTGCTTCGCAGGTGCTTGCTGCTTCTTAGTTTTTAGTTCGTCGTCCTTCGTAGGCCGCCCGCGCCGCCCATCGGGCACTGGAGTTGAAATGGCGATTGGCGGCGCGCCGGAATTCTCGGGCTTGTCATTGCTCTGCCGGTGTCTGACACCCGTGTGGGACGATCTTCAACTTGAGCCGCCGTTTCATGGGTGTCAGACACCTGGTTCGCGCAGCCCCACCGCCCGCGCCGCCCATCGGGCACTGGAGTTGAAATGGCGATTGGCGGCGCGCCGGAATTCTCGGGCTTGTCATTGCTCCGCCGGTGTCTGACACCCGTGTGAGACGATCTCCGGCTTGAGCCGCCGTCTCATGGGTGTCAGACACCTAGTTCGGTGTCAGACACCTAGTCCGGCGTTTCATCGGTGTCGGACCTCGGTCAGGCGGTATCTGACCGTCACCGTCGCGCAGCGGCCTCCCGTGCCGCAAGACACCGCGTAAGCTCCAATGGGCCGCCCGCGGGGCCGGCCGGGGGCGAGCCCCGCAAGATCTTCCACCCAAACGGCTAACCCGCCACCAACACACACTCCAAAGCCTCCGGGCCACTAACCCGCACCCGAAACTCCCTCAACTCATCCCGCCGGAAAACATGCACCGTCACCCGCTCCCCCGTTCTGTACTGCGCCAGCAACAGTTCGAGCCCCGCCGGCGCATCCACCCGTAGTCCGTCGATGGCGACAAGCACATCCCCCGCGGACAGTCCGCCCTTGTGTCCCGCCCCGCCTTCCAGCACCGTCGCCAGCACCAGCGAATCGCCCTGCTTGCGCGTCCGCACGTCCAGCGACGGAATATTGGCCGACGTCTTCCATTGCAGCGTCACGCCCTGCGGCTCCAGCAGTTTCGCCAGGGGCACATCCGCGGTGCCGTACGCATGGCGGGCGATGAAGCGGCGCGTGTCCACGCCGGTGGCCTCGCGAATCAGCGCGGGCAGGCCGTCTTCGGGCAGGCCTTGCGGCTTGCCCCGGTAGAAATCGCGTCCATAGCGTTCCCACAGCAAGCGCATCACATCGTCCAGCGAACGCGCGCCCGACGTCTCCTGGCGGATCAGCAGGTCCAGGCCCAGCGCCACCAGCGCGCCCTTGGTGTAGTAGCTGACCAGCGCGTTGGGCGAATTCTCGTCCTGCTTGTAATAGCGCGTC
The DNA here is from genome assembly GCF_042721735.1 of Achromobacter sp. NPDC058515. Classification (NCBI taxonomy): domain Bacteria; kingdom Pseudomonadati; phylum Pseudomonadota; class Betaproteobacteria; order Burkholderiales; family Alcaligenaceae; genus Achromobacter; species Achromobacter sp. NPDC058515. The sequence continues at coordinate 130,733 of NZ_JBHXNI010000005.1, read as the reverse complement.
CACGCGTCGAACGAGCTTTCCGCGACGGATTGCTTGGTCCGGCCGGGCGTGCGCGCCACGCTGGTGATGGTCTTGGCCAGCAGGCGCAAGTAATCGGCCTGCGTGATAGCGCCGGAGCGCAGCAGCAGCAGGTCGTCGTAGTAAGAGGTGAAGCCCTCAAACACCCACAGCAGGCGCGTCAGGTCGGGCTGCGAAAGGTCGTAGGGCGAGAAAGCGTCCGGCTTGATCCGCTTGACGTTCCAGGTATGGAAGTACTCGTGGCTCACCAGGCCCAGAAAGCCCCGGTAGCCTTCGCCCTGGCCTTGCTGGCCCAGCACCGGCAGGTCCTTGCGCGCCGTCATCAGCGCCGTGCTGGCGCGGTGCTCCAGCCCGCCGTAGCCGTCGCCTGTCACCATCGTCATGAAGACGTAGCGGTCGGCGCTGTCCAGGAACGGCGCGCGTCGGGTGCGCGGTTCGAAGAACGCGATCTGCGTCTCGCAGATCTTCTTCACGTCAGCGGTGATGCGGCCCAGGTCCAGGTTGGGCGCGACTCCGGTGAAGACCAGTTCGTGTTCGGCGCCGTGCGCGACAAAACTCGACACCTGCGGCGTGCCCATCTCGACCGGATGGTCGATCAGCGCGTCGTAGTCCGGCGCCAGGTACAGGCCGAAGCCATGGCGGCGCGCCGCGCCCTTGTGGCCGCGGGCTTCCGGCAGGCTGGTGTAGACCTTCCAGCCCTCGATGCCGCGCGGAGGAGCCAGGTCCACCAGGCAGGGCAGGTGGTCCTGGCCATGCACGCGCAGAAAAACGCTGGTGCCGTTGAAGAAGCCGTGGGTCTCGTCCAGATGCGCGCCGCGCACCGACAGGTCCCAGGCATACACCACATACTCCACCCGCAACGGACCGTGGCAGGGCGCGGCCTGCCAGGTGTGGTTGTCGATTTTGTCGACAGTCACGCGCCCGGGGCCGGCGTAAGCGGCCACCGATTCGATCTGGCGCGAGAAGTCGCGGATCAGGTAGCTGCCCGGAATCCAGGCAGGCAGGGACAGGCGCTGGCCGTCGGGGGAGGGCGAGGCGATCGTTAGGGTTATCCGGTAGCGGTGTCCGGCGGGATCATGGGGCGCGAGGCGGTAAAGTACGGGGGATGCGGCATCTGATTTCTTCATGCTCATATCTTATTACTGGAGACATTCAATGAGCGAGTCGTTTGTGCTGGTCGAAACCCGGGGCCGCGTCGGTCTGCTGACGCTGAACCGTCCCAAGGCGCTCAACGCGCTGAACGATCAACTGATGGATGAGCTCGGCGCGGCGCTGCTTGCGTTCGAAGCGAATGCCGACATCGGCTGCGTGGTCATCACCGGCAGCGAGAAGGCCTTCGCCGCGGGCGCCGACATTGGCGCGATGAAGGACTGGTCGTACATGGACGTGTACGGCAGCGAATACATCACGCGCAACTGGGAAACGCTCAAGCGCATCCGCAAGCCCGTGATCGCCGCGGTTGCCGGCTACGCGCTGGGCGGCGGCTGCGAACTGGCCATGATGTGCGACATCATCATCGCCGCCGACACCGCCAAGTTCGGCCAGCCTGAAATCAAGCTGGGCGTGATTCCGGGCGCCGGCGGCACGCAGCGCCTGCCGCGCGCGGTGGGCAAGGCCAAGGCCATGGACATGGCGCTGACCTCCCGCATGATGGGCGCCGAGGAAGCCGAGCGCGCCGGCCTCGTGTCGCGCGTGGTGGCGGCGGACAAGCTGATGGAAGAAGCCCTGGACGCGGCCACCGTGATCGCCTCCATGTCCCTGCCCTCGGCGATGATGGCCAAGGAATGCGTGAACCGCGCTTTCGAAGGCTCGCTCAACGAAGGCCTGCTGTTCGAGCGCCGCGTGTTCCATTCGCTGTTCGCGACCGAAGACCAGAAGGAAGGCATGGCCGCGTTCACTGAAAAGCGCAAACCGGACTTTAAACACCGTTAAGGCTTGTTACGCGCGCCCCGATGGCCGGGGCGGCGCCCGTTTTCGCCGCGCGCCCCATGAGGGCGCGCTTTTCATGCGCAGTCGGCGCGCCTGGCCGCGTTGCGCCTTGAAACGTCTGGGCAGCACCTTGTTGCAGAGTTCGGCCCTATCCTGGGTAGGCGTCATCCCGAGGTGCCGCGCCAGAGCGGCTTGTCCACACTGGCCAAGTCCCGCGCGGCGGCTCGCTTGCAAACAAAACCAAGAAGGAGCCTTGCATGCGTACATTTATCGCTACCCGCCGGTGGTCCGCCGCGGCGCTTGCCGGCGCGTTGAGCGTCTGCTTCGTCACAGCAACCCAGGCGCAATCGCAATCCCCGCGCCCCTCCTTGCGCCAGGTGTCCCAGACGCCGCCTCCTTCCGCGCCGGCGCCTGCCACGCGGATGAGCGAGCAGGAACTGCGCGACACCGCCATCGACGCCTACGTCTACGCCTACCCCATGGTCCTGATGGAGCTCGCGCGCCGCCAGGCCACCGCCGTGCAAAGCCCGCTGGAGGGCAAGGCCCCGATGAACCAGTTCGGCCACAAGGCGGCCTTTCCGGACCCGCGCGCGGCCGATACGCCGTGGCCCAGCGCCGACGCCCTGTACTCCAGCCTGTGGTTCGACGTATCGCGCGCCCCGCTGATCATCAACCTGCCCGATACCGGCGGCCGCTACACCGTGCTGTCGGCCCTGGACATGTGGAGCGACGTGTTCGCGTCCCGCGGCACGCGCACCAACGGCAACGGCCCGCAGTCCTTCGCCATCGTCGGCCCCAACTGGCAGGGCAGCGTGCCGGCCGGCGTGGACGTGATCCGCAGCCCCACCTCCACCGGCTGGCTCATCGGCTGGACCCAGGCGGGCGGACCGCAGGACTACGCGGCGGTCAACCAGATCCAGTCGGGCATGACGGCCCGGCCGATGGTTGCGCCGGCGCCGGCGCCCACGCCTAACCGCAACCGCAACGCCGGCTCGGTGTATCCGCAGACCGGAGCAGGCGTGGGCTCCGCGCCGATCGGCAGCGGCCTGCCCATGCCCGTGACGACGCCGGTGGCGGTGCCCGACGGCACGCCGGCCGAGCAAGCCGCCGCGATGGACGCGGCCTCGTTCTTCGCGCTGTTCTTTGACGTGTTGCGCAACAATCCGCCGCATGCCAACGACTCGCCCATCCTTGACCGCATGCGCCGCATCGGGCTGGACGACAGGCAGCCGTTCTCGTACGGCCGCCTGAGCCCGGCGGCGCAGCAGGCGCTGACGGACGCGCAGCCGCTGGCCGGCCGCCGCATCGCCGACGGGGTCTCGCGCCTGGGCACGCCGATCAACGGATGGAACACCGTCCTGTCCGGCATCGGCACCTACGGCACCGACTACTCGCGCCGCGCCGCCATCGCCTATGCGGGCCTGGGCGCGCCGACGCCCGAAGATGTGCTGTACCCGGTGACCGTGTCCGATTCCAAGGGCCGTCCTCTGAATTCCAACGAGGACTACGTGCTGCACTTCGACAAGGGCCAATTGCCGCCGGCCAACGCGTTCTGGTCGCTGCATGTCTATAACGACAGGCACGGGTTTGCCGACAATCCGGCCAACCGCTATGCGCTGCGCAGCACCGACGGCCTGAAGTACAACGCCGACGGCTCGCTGGACATCTATATCCAGCGCCGCGATCCGGGCGAATCGAAGCGCGCGAACTGGGTGAGCACCCCGGCCGCCGATGGTCCGTTCCTGCTCAGCATGCGCCTGTACTGGCCGCAGGACACCGCGCTGGACGGCCAGTGGGCCCCGCCGCCGGTCCGGGAAGACTGACCGCTTCGGTATCGGGCGCGCGGCCTCCCTGACGGGAGGCCGCGCGTCTTTGCGCAGGGCTTGCGCAAATCATGAGCACGTCCGCCATGGCGGCGTTCGCGTCCCTTTTTTCAGGCATGCGAGGGCGTTGTTTGCACCTTACAAACACCCGAAAGTTCATTTGCTTGGGTAAAAAGAATCACGCTATACTCTGCGGGTTTGACGCTTGCGGGATAAGAACACGTGGCGGCTGGCAGGCAGCGGGCGGGAAGATGCGCCGGTTGCGTGTGCTGGTGGATGCGCCGGTTCTGACAAAAGTAGTTAAGCGGGGAAGTTTGATGCGACAGAACTCCATGCAGCAAGAGCCGCGTCTGGGCCAGGAATTGTTGGATCCGGACATGTTGGATAAGGCCATGGTGGATAAAGTTCTGATTCTTAGCGACGCGGATCGCGCGGCGCTGGATGCTCAAGCAAGTCGCGGGCTTTTGTTGGCATTGGCGGCGCAAGGCGCCATGGGGCTCGCAGCAGCAGTAATAGCGGGGGTTGTCGGAGGGGCGGCGGCAGGTTGGTCTGCGCTGGCGGGGGCGGGAGCGTATTTCATACCCAATGCGTTGTTCGCATTGCGCCTGGCTTTCAGCGTACGGACCGGTCGGGCCAATCCCTTTACCTTTCTCTCTGGTGAGTTGATCAAGTTGTTCGCAACGGCATTGCTGTTGTGGCTGATTTCGCGTGTGGCGCAGGACTGGCTGGTTTGGCCTGCCGCGCTGCTCGGTCTGATACTCACATTGAAGGGCTACCTCCTGCTCTTGATGTTCCGCAAGTTGTCTTAGCGCCGAGTAAGTTGCGGCAAACGAAATCGTGGAATCGTCCGGTTCGCAAGGGCCGGGCATACAGCAAATAGGGTAGGATTCAAATGGCTGCTGCCAGCGACGTGTCGCCTCAGTCCGCGTATATTCAGCATCACCTGGTGCATCTGAACAATACCGGCGAGAAACAGAGCGCTATTGCTCAGTTCGACATCATCAATTACGACTCGTTGTTCTGGTCCGGCCTGATGGGCCTGATCGTCATTTTCTTCCTGTGGCGCGCCGCGCGCCGCGCCACCAGTGGCGTCCCCACCCGTTTCCAGGCATTTGTGGAAATGATCGTCGACATGGTCGACGACCAGGCCAAGGGCATCGTCCACAACGCCAAGAGCCGTCTTTTCATCGCCCCGCTGGCGCTCACCGTGTTCCTCTGGATCATCCTGATGAACGCGCTGGACTTGCTGCCGGTTGACCTGCTGCCCTCCGTCTGGCGCCTGACCGGCCTGGGCGCGGAACACGGCGATCCCCTCTACTACCACCGCATTCTTCCCACCGCCGACCTTAACGTGCCGATGGGCATGTCGCTGGGCGTGCTGCTGCTGATGTTCTATTACGGCATCAAGATCAAGCGGCCGGGCGGCTTCGTCAAGGAACTGTTCACCGCGCCGTTCCATGCGCATGGCCTGGGCGCTGTCGTCCTGGCTCCGTTCAACCTGCTGCTGAACCTGATCGAATACGCCGCCAAGTCCGTTTCCCTGGGCATGCGGTTGTTCGGCAACATGTTCGCCGGCGAACTGATTTTCATGCTGATCGCCCTCTTGGGCGGCGCCTGGACCGGCTTGAACGGCGCCAGCATCGGCTTGGGCATCGGCCACGTCCTGGCCGGCTCCATCTGGGCGATCTTCCACATCCTGATCGTTCTGCTGCAGGCCTTCATCTTCATGATGCTGACGCTGGTGTATCTCGGCCAGGCTCACGAAGGCCACTGATCCCCCCGAATTTCCGGCGTTGGCCTCCCGGCCAGCGCTGGATAGCAAGATTATCTTGCATTGAGCTGTACCTCTTATTTTTCAATTTTTGACTTCAGATTTCTAACCAAGGAGTTGTCATGACCAACGTCGCTTTCGTTGCCCTCGCTTGCGGTCTTATCATCGGTCTGGGCGCTATCGGCGCTTGCATCGGCATCGCACTGATGGGCGGCAAGTATCTGGAAGCTTCGGCTCGTCAGCCTGAGCTGATGAACGCTCTGCAAACGAAGATGTTCCTGCTGGCTGGCCTGATCGACGCGGCATTCCTGATCGGCGTGGGTATCGCCATGCTGTTCGCCTTCGCCAACCCGTTCGTCGGATAAGGCACCGCCCGCCGGCAAATAGGTGGGTCATGACGCTGGCGGCGATGAGGGCAAGCGCCCCGTCGCCGGTCAGCAAAGTATCGAGTGCTCCGTGACGCCCCTTTCCGGGTGCGGTCGGAGCCGCAAGGTGTTAAAGGAACGACCGTGAATCTGAACGCGACGATCATTTTCCAGATGCTCGTGTTCTTCGTTCTGGGCTGGTTCACGATGAAATTCGTGTGGCCTCCTCTGACGAAGGCGATGGACGAGCGCCGCCAAAAAATCGCCGACGGCCTGGCCGCCGCCGAGAAGGGCAAAGCCGACTTGGCTCAAGCCCAGGCGCGCGTCAGTCTGATCGAGGCTTCTGCCAAGTCCGAAAACCACGCACGCATCATCGAGGCCGAGAAGCAAGCCGCCTCCCTGATCGAGCAGGCACGCCGTGAAGCGGAAGCCGAACGCGCCCGTATCGTGGCGCAGGCTGCCCAGGATGCCGCGCAGGAAGTCCAGCGCGCCCGTGATGCGCTGCGCGACGATGTTGCCGCGCTGGCCGTCAAGGGTGCTGAACAGATCCTCAAGCGCGAGGTTGACGCCCGCGCACACGCCGAGCTGCTGAACCAGCTCCGCGCGCAGCTTTAATCCGGGACCGTCATGGCTGAACTTTCCACTGTTGCCCGTCCCTACGCTGAAGCGCTCTTCAGCGCAGCGCGCGACGACAAAGCCGGCTTGCCGGCGTGGGCCGACCTGGTCAGCGAAATGTCGCTGGTCGCCTCCAACCCCGACGTGCGCGAGGCCATGGCCGATCCGCGTCTGGGTGACAAGCAGCGCGTCGACCTGTTTACCGGCCTGATCAAGGCCGATTTGCCGCAAGCCGCCCGCAATTTCATCGAGCTGCTGGTCGAAAACGGCCGGCTGCTGCTGATGCCCGACATCGCCACGCAATTCGTGGCGCTGCGGAATCGTCACGATGGCACGGCGCAGGCGGAAATCACCAGCGCGTTTGAGCTGAGCGACGCCCAGGTCAAAGAACTGGTTGCCGCGCTCGAACAAAAATTCGGCCTCAAGCTCAAGCCCAGCGTCACCGTCGACCAGTCGTTGATCGGCGGCGTGCGCGTGGCCGTCGGCGACCAGGTGCTCGATACTTCCGTACAAGCCCAATTGGTCCGCATGCGCGATCAGCTCGCCGCTTAAGGCTACTAACAGGATTCCAGGAGTCAATATGCAACTCAATCCCTCCGAGATCAGCGAACTGCTCAAGAGCCGCATCGAGGGCCTGGGCGCTTCGGCTGATGTCCGTACTCAGGGCACCGTCGTGTCCGTGACCGACGGTATTACCCGCATCCACGGCTTGTCCGACGTGATGCAGGGCGAAATGCTCGAATTTCCCAACAACGTTTTCGGTCTGGCGCTCAACCTTGAGCGCGATTCCGTCGGCGCCGTTATTCTCGGCGACTACACCGGCGTTTCCGAAGGCGACCAGGTCAAGACGACCGGCCGCATTCTGGAAGTCCCGGTCGGTCCCGAACTGAAAGGCCGCGTGGTCAACACGCTGGGCGAGCCGATCGACGGCAAGGGCCCGATCAACGCCAAGGCCACCGACATCATCGAAAAAGTGGCGCCCGGCGTTATCGCCCGCCGCTCGGTGTCGCAGCCGCTGCAAACCGGCATCAAGGCTATCGACTCGATGGTCCCGATCGGCCGCGGCCAGCGCGAACTGATCATTGGCGACCGCCAGACCGGCAAGACCGCCGTCGCTGTCGACACGATCATCAGCCAGAAGGGCAAGGGCGTCACCTGCGTGTACGTCGCCATCGGCCAGAAGGCTTCCACGATCAACAACGTGGTCCGCAAGCTGGAAGAGCACGGCGCGATGGAATACACCATCGTCGTGGCCGCCACGGCTTCCGACTCGGCCGCCATGCAGTACCTGGCCGCCTACGCCGGCTGCACGATGGGCGAATACTTCCGCGATCGCGGCGAAGACGCCCTGATCGTCTATGACGACCTGACCAAGCAAGCCTGGGCCTACCGCCAGGTGTCGCTGCTGCTGCGCCGCCCGCCGGGCCGCGAAGCCTACCCGGGCGACGTGTTCTACCTGCACTCGCGCCTGCTGGAACGCGCAGCCCGCGTGAACGAAGACTACGTCGAGAAGTTCACCGACGGCGCCGTCAAGGGCAAGACCGGTTCGCTGACCGCGCTGCCGATCATCGAAACCCAGGCAGGCGACGTGTCGGCCTTCGTTCCGACCAACGTGATCTCGATCACCGACGGCCAGATCTTCCTGGAAACCGACCTGTTCAACGCCGGTGTCCGTCCCGCCATCAACGCCGGTATCTCGGTGTCGCGCGTGGGTGGCGCTGCTCAGACCAAGGTCGTCAAGAAGCTGTCCGGCGGTATCCGTACCGACTTGGCGCAGTACCGTGAACTGGCCGCCTTCGCGCAGTTTGCTTCCGACCTGGACGACGCGACCCGTCGCCAGCTGGAACGCGGCAAGCGCGTGGTGGAACTGCTCAAGCAGCCGCAATACCAGCCGCTGCAAGTGTGGGAACTGGCCGTCACGCTGTACACCGTCAACAACGGCTACCTGGATGACGTGGACGTCGCCCAAGTGCTGTCGTTCGAGAAGTCGCTGAAGGATCAGCTCAAGGCCAAGCATGCGGCCCTGATCCAGCGCATCGAAGACACCAAGGAACTGTCCAAGGACGACGAAGCCGAATTGGCCACCGCCGTCCAGGAATTCAAGAAGCACGGTGCTTTTTAAGAAAGTGATGGGTTAGGCGTCCGCGACGCCTCACCCATCCTTACCGGATGGTTGAGGCGTGAGCGGAACCCATCGGCCAGTCTTCACAGGAAAGCGCAATGCCCGGAATTAAGGAAATCCGAACCAAGATCAAGAGCGTGCAAAACACGCGCAAGATCACCAAGGCGATGGAAATGGTCGCCGCATCCAAAATGCGCAAGGCGCAGGAACGGATGCGTGCAGGCCGTCCGTACGCCACCAAGGTGCGCGAGATTGCTGCGCACCTGATGCAGGCCAATCCCGAGTACAGCCACCCGTACCTGGTCGAACGCGAAGTCAAGGCGGTCGGCGTGGTCATGGTGACGACCGACAAGGGTTTGTGCGGCGGCTTGAACACCAACATCACTCGCGTGACGCTGGGCAAGCTGAAAGAGTTCGACAAGAACGGTGTTGCCGTGCAAATGACCGCCTTCGGCAACAAGGGCGTGGGCGTGCTGAGCCGTATCGGCGCCAAGCTGGTTTCCCAGGAAGTGCAACTGGGCGACAAGCCGCAACTCGACCGCCTCCTGGGCGCGATCAAGGTGCAGCTGGACGCCTACCTGGAAGGCCGCATCGATGCGCTGTACGTGGCTTCGACCCGCTTCGTCAATACGATGAAGCAGGAACCGATGTTCTTGCGCCTGCTGCCTCTGGCCAGCGGTTTGGATGATCCGTACCAGACGGGCGCCGATAGCCTGGCCAAGACCTCGGAAGTGAAGTCGGACTACAGCTGGGATTACATCTACGAACCCGACGCCCGTAGCGTGATCGACGACCTGCTGCAGCGTTACGTTGAAGGCCTGCTGTACCAAGCCGTGGCCGAGAACATGGCTTCGGAGCAGTCGGCCCGGATGGTCGCCATGAAGGCGGCGTCGGACAACGCCAAGAAGGTCATCGGCGATCTGCAACTGGTCTACAACAAGACCCGTCAGGCCGCGATCACCAAAGAAATTTCGGAAATCGTAGGGGGCGCTGCCGCCGTTTAAGGCAGGCAGCATCCCGTCAAAAGCTATCAAGCAAGGAATCGACATGAGCAACGGAACCATCGTTCAGTGCATTGGCGCCGTGGTGGATATTCAGTTCCCCCGCGATCAGATGCCCAAGATCTATGAAGCGCTTACTCTGGCCGACGACGAGGGTTCCTCGTTCGCCGAAAAGGGTCTGACGCTGGAAGTGCAGCAACAGCTGGGCGACGGCGTGGTGCGTACCATTGCGCTGGGCTCCAGCGACGGTCTGCGCCGCGGCATGAAGGTCGCGGGCACGGGCGCCCCGATCTCGGTGCCGGTCGGCACCGGCACGCTGGGCCGCATCATGGACGTGCTGGGTCGTCCCATCGACGAAGCCGGCCCGATCCAGCACGAAGAAAAGCGCGGTATTCACCAGCCGGCTCCCCGTTTCGACGAACTGTCGCCGTCGGTGGAACTGCTGGAAACCGGCATCAAGGTTATTGACCTGGTGTGCCCGTTCGCCAAGGGCGGCAAGGTCGGCCTGTTCGGCGGCGCCGGCGTGGGCAAGACCGTCAACATGATGGAACTGATCAACAACATCGCCAAGCAGCACAGCGGCTTGTCGGTGTTCGCCGGCGTGGGTGAGCGTACCCGCGAAGGCAACGACTTCTACCACGAAATGGAAGAGTCGAACGTTCTGGACAAGGTTGCGATGGTGTTCGGCCAGATGAACGAACCCCCGGGCAACCGTCTGCGCGTGGCGCTGACCGGCCTGACGATGGCCGAGAAGTTCCGCGACGAAGGCCGCGACATCCTGTTCTTCGTGGACAACATCTACCGCTACACGCTGGCCGGCACCGAAGTGTCCGCACTGCTGGGCCGCATGCCGTCGGCCGTGGGCTACCAGCCCACGCTGGCTGAAGAAATGGGCAAGCTGCAAGAGCGCATCACGTCGACCAAGACGGGCTCGATCACTTCGATCCAGGCCGTCTACGTCCCCGCGGATGACTTGACCGACCCGTCGCCTGCCACGACCTTCCAGCATTTGGACTCCACCGTCGTGCTGTCGCGCGACATCGCCGCCCTGGGTATCTACCCGGCCGTGGATCCGCTGGATTCGTCCAGCCGCCAGCTCGACCCGCAAGTCGTCGGCGAAGAGCACTACGCCGTTGCGCGTGGCGTGCAGCAAACGCTGCAGCGCTACAAGGAACTGCGCGACATCATCGCGATTCTGGGCATGGACGAACTGTCGCCTGACGACAAGCAAGCCGTGGCCCGCGCCCGCAAGATCCAGCGCTTCCTGTCGCAGCCGTTCCACGTGGCCGAAGTGTTCACCGGTTCCCCCGGCAAGTACGTCCCGCTGGCCGAAACCATCCGTGGTTTCAAGATGATCGTGAACGGCGAGTGCGATGCCCTGCCGGAACAGGCCTTCTACATGGTCGGTTCGATCGACGAGGCCTTCGAGAAGGCCAAGAAACTGCAATAAGGAACCGATATGGCTACCCTGCATGTGGATGTGGTCAGCGCAGAGGAAGCGATCTTCTCCGGTGAGGCGAAGTTCGTGGTTCTGCCTGGCGAAGCGGGTGAACTGGGCATCTTGCCCGGCCACACCCCGCTGATCTCGCGCATACGCCCCGGAACGGTCAAGATCGTTCGTGCCGACCAAGGCGAGGAAAACATCTTCGTCGCCGGGGGTATCCTGGAAGTTCAGCCGGGCAGCGTGACGGTCCTGGCCGACACGGCTATCCGTGCCGCCGACCTGGACGAAGCCCGCGCCCTGGAAGCGCGCCAGAAGGCCGAACAGGCCCTGGCCAACGCCAAGGACAAGGCTGACATCGCTGTCGTCGAAGCCGAACTCGCCATGCTGGCTGCGCAAGCCATCGCGGCGCGCAAGCTGCGTCAAGGCGGCCGTTCGCACTAAGCGGCAAAGCAGTGCCCCGGGGTTCGCCCCGGATTGAAAAAAGCGGCCCGCGGGCCGCTTTTTTCATGCGCGTACGCCTGGCCTGGCGGTCCGGCAACCGCGCCAGGCGGCAACCGCAATGCGTTCACTACGAATAGCTGGCCCGCTTCTGCAACAGTAGCCTTCAGTTTTGCGATGCGAGCGGAGAGGGCGGCATGCGAGACGTGCTGGATTGCGGGGTGCTGCTGGCGCACGGCCACGAAAGGGCGATGGACGACTGGGTAGCGGCCCAGCAGGCCAGGCTGACGCGCGTGCGGCTGCACCCGGTGCCCCTGGCGCCGCGGCCACGCCAGGGCGGCGCGGAGGTCGCGCCGCCGTCCCCGGACGCGCTCGCCCGCCTGGCCCTGGCGCTCAGGCGCTACGACGGCTGCATCCTGCCCGTGGCGCCGTTCTCGCTCGCCTGGGCCCGCATGGCCCTGCAGCAGGCCGGCGACGTGCTGGCCACCCCCATCCTGCTGCTGATCCACGACATGAAGGCGCCGGCCATCCTGGATCTGCTGAACCTGGGCGCGGCGGACTTCATCGCGCAGCCGGCCTGCGCCGAAAGCATGCGGGTGCGGCTGGGCCGCCTGGGCAGGCAGGCTCCCTGGCGCGACGCCGATCACGCGGCCGCCGGCGTGCAAGAGTTCCCGGCAAGCTATCTGGGCGCGGAAGCGGCCGGCGGCGCCGGCTCAGGCTGGGAGAAGGCCGCGGCGGCCTCCCGGCCCCGGGTCGCAACCAAGGTCATGGAGCACGCCTTGGTCAGCATGCGCCACCAGCCTGAGCACCCGCTCCAGCATCGGCATGCGGCCCAGGAGTCCTTCCGCCTGGCCAAGGCGCGGGTGGTGGACGGGTTCGAGCGCGAATACATCCGCCACGCCCTGTCGCGCCACGGCGGCAACGTGGCGCAGGCCGCGCGCGCCTGCTCCAAGCACAGGCGCGCGTTCTGGGCGCTGATGCGCAAGCACAGCATCGAGGCCGCGCCTTACCGCCGGGCCGCGCACGGACGGGACTTGTAAGCGGGGACGCGCAGCCTGCCGCCGGGCGGGGCTTGCGCCGGCGCAAGCCCGGATCCCCGGGCGGGCGCCCCGAGTCAGCCAGGGGAAGTAAACTCACGGCTTCCGATCATCGAGGCTAGTCGTGTCCGCTCCCCGTTTGAAGAACGATGTGTTCTTGCGCGCCCTGCTGCGCGAACCCGTGCCATACACTCCCATCTGGCTGATGCGCCAGGCGGGTCGCTATTTGCCCGAGTACCGCGAGACGCGCGCGCGCGCGGGTTCGTTCATGGGCCTGGCCCAGAATCCGGACTACGCCTCGGAAGTCACGCTGCAGCCGCTGGAGCGCTTCGACCTGGACGCGGCCATCCTGTTCTCGGACATCCTGACGGTGCCTCACGCCATGGGCCTGGGCCTGGATTTCGCCGAGGGCGAAGGCCCGCGCTTTGCACACCCGGTGCGCACCGAGCAGGACGTGGCGCGCCTGGCGGTGCCGGACATGGACAAGCTGCGCTACGTCTTTGACGCGGTCGGCGTGATCCGGCGCGACCTGGACGGCAAGGTGCCGCTGATCGGCTTTGCCGGCAGCCCCTGGACGATTGCCTGCTACATGGTCGAAGGCAAGGGCAGCGACGACTATCGCCTGATCAAGACCATGCTGTACGCGCGCCCCGACCTGCTGCATCGCATTCTTGAGATCAACGCCGAGGCCACGCTGCAGTACCTGAACGCGCAGATCGCCGCGGGCGCGCAAGCCGTCATGCTGTTCGACAGCTGGGGCGGCGTGCTGGCCGACGGCCTGTTCCAGCAGTTTTCCCTGGCCTATACCCGCAAGGTCGTGGCCGGCCTGACCCGCGAGCGCGAAGGCCGCCGAGTGCCGGCCATCGTCTTCACCAAGGGCGGCGGACAGTGGCTGGAAGAGATCGCGGCCTGCGGCTGCGACGCCGTGGGCCTGGACTGGACGGTGGATCTGGCGGCGGCCCGCCGCCGCACCGGCGACTCCGTGGCGTTCCAGGGCAACCTGGATCCGATGGCGCTGTTCGGCGGCGCTTCCGCCATCCGCGCGGAAGCGCGCCGCGTGCTGGACGCTTTCGGGCCGGTGGGCAAGGGCGGCCATGTCTTCAATCTGGGGCATGGCATTTCGCGGTTCACTCCGCCGGACGCCGTAGCCGAACTGGTCGATGAAGTCCACCAACACAGCCGGACGCTGCGGGGGTAAGTGAGTGAACGCTTCGGCCCCAAGGGCCGAAGCGGCGGGGGCTCCCGCGGGGACTTGTGCACAATAAAATCTTGCTCAGGGAAAACCCTCTAGAAGCTGGTTTACAATCTTGAAAGCCGCTATAACTCACTGTTTTATAACGTGAAATTCGAGTTTTCAACAGGAATGCAACAGTTGGCGCATTCTTGCCATATTCCAATTTCTGATGTTCCCCCAGCCTTTTCCCCAAAGTTATCCACAGGCAGGAGCTGGAGGCGGCGCGCGTCCGGAGGCCACAATACCCCGGCGGCGGCGCCCGCCGGCCCTCATCCTTTCAGCTAGGTCTTTTTCGTTATATGCCCCCTTCGATCCTCCATGTCTGACGCGCAGGCCAATACGAATCCCGCAGGGGTCTGCTGGGTCCGCGTGGCGCTGGACGTGCCCTTGCCCGGCCCCTTCGACTACCGCAGCGAAACGCCGGTTACGGTCGGTTTGCGGGTGATCGTTCCGTTTGGCCGGCGCAAGATGATCGGGGTGGTGGTGGACAACCCGGCCGAGCCCTCGTTCGACCCGAAGCAGATCCGGCCGATCGAGGAAGTGCTGGAGGACCTGCCGCCTTTTGACGAAGACTGGCTGCGCATGGCGCGTTTCGCGGCGGACTACTACCAGCGGCCGTTGGGCGAAGTGATGCTGCCCACGCTGCCGCCGCCGCTGCGCAAGCCCACGGCATACCAGGGCAAGCGCTCCGCGGGCGGTCCGGTGGCGCGGCTGGACGGACGCAAGCGCAAGACTGTCCGCGCGCCGGTCACGGCCGACCTGCCGCCCGAGCTGAACGATGCCCAGCGCACCGCGGTGGACACCATCGGCGCGCTGACGGGCTTCAAGCCCGTGCTGCTGCACGGCGTGACGGGCAGCGGCAAGACCGAGGTGTACCTGCGGGCGGCCGAACAGGTGCTGGCGGCCGGACGGCAGGTCCTGCTGATGGTGCCCGAAATCAACCTGACGCCGCAGCTCGAAGGCGCGCTGCGCGCCCGCCTGGAAGCCCTGGTGGGGCCGGAAGGCCTGGCGGTCATGCACAGCGGCCTGTCCGACGGCGAGCGCCTGCAGGCCTGGGCGCGCGCCCAGCGCGGCGAGGCGCGCATGCTGCTGGGCACGCGCATGTCGATCTTCGCGCCCCTGGGCAAGCTGGGCCTGATCGTGGTGGACGAGGAACACGACGCCTCCTACAAGCAGCAGGACGGCCTGCGCTATTCGGCGCGCGACCTCGCCGTGTGGCGCGCGCACGACCTGGGCATCCCGGTGGTGCTCGGATCGGCCACGCCGTCGCTGGAAACCTGGCAGCACGCCGAACGCGGCCGCTACCTGCGGCTGACCCTGCCGGGGCGGGCGCGGTCCAGCACGCTGCCGTCCATGCGGCTGGTGGATACCCGCCGGCTGCAGATGAAGCATGGCATGTCGCCGCAACTGCTCGAGGCCATCGGCCAGCGGCTGGAACGCAAGGAGCAGTCGCTGATCTTCCTGAACCGGCGCGGCTATTCGCCGGTGCTGCACTGCCAGTCCTGCGCCTGGGTCAGCAACTGCCCGCGCTGCACCGCCTTTACCGTGCTGCATCGCACCGACGGACGCGGCCATCGCCTGCAATGCCACCACTGCGGCTACCAGGCCCCCGTCCCGCATGCCTGCCCCGAATGCGGCGACCAGGACCTGGCGCCCATGGGACGCGGCACGCAGCGGGTGGAAGAGCATCTGGCCGAACTGTTTCCCGAAGCGCGCATCCTGCGCATCGACGCCGACAGCACGCGCAAGAAGGGCAGCGCGGAGGCCCTGTTCGCCTCCGTGCACGCCGGCGAGGTCGACATCCTGGTGGGCACGCAGATGGTGGCCAAGGGACATGACTTCGCGCGGCTGGGGCTGGTGGGCGTGCTGAACGCCGATTCCATGCTGTTTGCGCACGACTTCCGCGCGCCCGAGCGCCTGTTCGCGCAACTGATGCAGGTGGCGGGCCGCGCCGGCCGCCACCAGGGCAACGGCGAGGTGCTGATCCAGACAGGCTACCCCGAGCAGCCGGTGTACCAGGCCTTGCTGCGCCACGACTACGCCGGATTCGCCCGCCACGCGCTGCACGAGCGCGAAAGCACTGGCTTGCCGCCGTTCGTGTACCAGGCGCTGCTGACCGCCGAAGCGCGCGAGCTCAAGGTGGCGCAGGCCTTCCTGGAGCGGGCCCGCGTGCTGCCCGAAGGCGAGTGGGCGGCCGATTTCCCCGGCCTGGACGCGATCATGCTGTACGACCCGGTGCCGCTGCGCGTGGTGCGCGTGGCCAACATCGAGCGGGCGCAATTGCTGGTGGAAAGCAGCAGCCGTCCGGCCCTGCAGGCGTTCCTGGCGTCCTGGTCGCACCATCTGCCGTACCTGGCCAACGAAGCGCGAGTGCGCTGGCAACTGGAAGTTGATCCGCTGGAAATCTGACGACGGCGCCCGCCGATGCGCCAACGATCCGATTGTTCTATGATCATCCTCCTCTATCGCGCCGGCGCGGCAGGCCCGCCGCGGCGGCTGTGCCCGTCCCCATTTTCTCGCGTTCCCCCGGCCCGCTGACGGGCGGCCGCAAGCCCCGCGCTTGCCGGCCGCGCCCGCATTGCGGCCATCGCGATGCATGACTCTCCGACTCCAATGTCCGCAAGCGAAACGATAGCCCTAGGCATGAACCCCGCTCAACGAGAAGCGGTGCTTTACCTGGACGGCCCCTGCCTGGTGCTGGCCGGCGCCGGCAGCGGCAAAACGCGTGTCATCACCCAGAAGATCGCCTACCTGCTGCGCGAATGCGGCTACATGGGCCGCAACGTGGTGGCGCTGACCTTCACCAACAAGGCCGCGCGCGAGATGGACGAGCGCGTGAAGACCCTGGTGGACCGCAAGCTGTCCAAAGGCCTGATCATCAGCACCTTCCACTCGCTGGGCGTGAAGATGCTGCGGGAAGAGGCGCGCAATGCGGGCCTGAAGCCCACGTTCTCCATCCTGGACGCCGACGACGCCATGGCGATCATCCAGGAACTGCTGGCCACCACCGACAAGGCGCGCCTGCGCCATGTGCAAGGCATCATCTCGCTGTGGAAGAACGCGCTGCTGGAGCCGGACGACGCCGCGCGCGAGGCCATCACGCCGGGCGACGTGGAGGCCGCCAACATCTACCGCAGCTATGCCGCCACCCTGGCCGCCTATCAGGCGGTGGACTTCGACGACCTGATCCGGATTCCCGCGCTGCTGCTGGCCAGCAACGAGGAAGTGCGCACTCGCTGGCAGAACCGCGTGCGCTACCTGCTGGTGGACGAATACCAGGACACCAATGTGTGCCAGTACCGCCTGGTGCAGTTGCTGACTGGATCGCGCGCCATGTTCACGGCGGTGGGCGACGACGACCAGGCCATCTACGCCTGGCGCGGCGCCACCATCGAGAACCTGGCCAAGCTGACCACCGACTACCCCAGCATCAAGCTCATCAAGCTCGAGCAGAACTACCGTTCGGTGCAGCGCATCCTGGCGGCCGCCAACCAGGTGATCGAGAAGAACCCCAAGCTGTTCGAAAAGAAGCTGTGGTCGGAACTGGGCGTGGGCGAGCCCATCCTGGTGTCGGCCATGGACGGCGAGGAGCAAGAGGCGGAGTCCATCGCCATGAAGGTTTCTGCGTCGCGCTTCGAGCGCCAGGCGCAATGGAAGGACTTCGCCATCCTGTACCGCAGCAACCACCAGTCGCGCATCCTGGAGCAGGCGCTGCGCAACCTGAAGATTCCGTACACGATCTCGGGCGGGCAGAGCTTCTTCGACAAGGCCGAGGTGCGCGACATCCTGGCCTATCTGCGCCTCCTGGCCAACGACGAGGACGATCCCGCGTTCATCCGCGCGGCCACCACGCCCAAGCGCGGCATCGGCCAGACCACCTTGCAGGCGCTGGGCCAGTACGCGGCCAGCCGCGAGATTTCATTGCTGGCCGCCGTGGCCGAGACCGGGCTGGAGACCCAGATGGCGCCCCGCCAGCTTGAACAGCTGCGCACGTTCGCGGAGTTCATCCGCCGCATGCAGTGGCGCGCCGGACGCGGCGCCGCATCGGGCAAAGAGGCGGCGCCCGCCGAACCCGCGGGCGCGATCCTGGACGACCTGCTGGAGGCCATCCAATACGAACGCCACCTGTTCGAGCTGTTCGAGGAGCGGCCCGCGCAGACCCGTTGGCAGAACGTGCTGGAACTAACCGGCTGGCTCAAGCGCAAGGCCGAGGAAGACAACATGACGCTCTTTGACCTGGTGCAGCACGTGGCGCTGGTCACCATGCTTGAGCGCGGCGAGGAAGACGAGCCCGACGCCGTGAAGATGTCCACCCTGCATGCGTCCAAGGGACTGGAGTATCCGCACGTGTACCTGGCGGGCGTGGAAGAGGGGCTCTTGCCCCACCTGGGCAAGGACGACGAGGTCGGCGATCCGGCGCGGGCGGCCGAAAACCTGGCCACGCGCATCCAGGAAGAACGCCGCCTGATGTACGTGGGCATCACGCGCGCGCAGCGCAGCCTGAACCTGAGCTGGTGCAAGCGCCGGCGGCGCGCGCGCGAGGACCTGGTGCGCGAGCCCTCGCGCTTCATCGAGGAAATGGGGCTGGGCGACGTGCGCGTCCAGGAAGACGAGGCCACGGCAGCCATGAATCCCAAGGAACGCATGGCCATGCTGAAGGCGCTGCTGAAGAAGTAGCGGGCGCGCCGGGCGAGCTTGTAGAACAGCGCCCGTCGCTCCTACACTGGACCAGTCCGTATTGAAGGAGCGCATCATGTGCCGCTGGCTCGCTTACACAGGTAGTCCCTTGCAGATGGAGAGCGTGCTGTTCAAGGCCAAGCACTCCCTGATCGACCAGAGCCTGCATTCGCGCCTGGGCGCCACCACCACGAACGGGGACGGATTCGGCCTGGGCTGGTACGGCCGGCCGCCGGAGCCCCCATTCCGCTACCGCAGCGTGCATCCGGCCTGGAACGACCGCAACCTGCGCGAAGCGGCGCGCGCCATCCACGCGCCCCTGTTCGTGGCGCACATCCGCGCGGCCACCGACACGCCCGCGCAGGAAACCAACTGCCATCCCTTTCGCCACGGCCAGTGGCTGTTCGTGCACAACGGGCTCATCCGCGACTATCCACTGCTCAGGCGCGACCTGATGCTGATGATCGCCCCGTCGTATTTCGGATCGCTGGAAGGCTCCACGGACTCCGAGGTGATGTTCCTGCTGGCGCTGACCTTCGGCCTGGATGAAGACCCGATCCGCGCGCTTGCCAGAATGGTGGGCGCCGTGGAAGAGGCCGGCCGGCGCCATGGCGTGGCGCAGCCGATCAACATGACCGTCTGCGCGCTGGACGGCGAGCGCCTGATCGCGGTGCGCTATTCCAGCGAAGGCGACTCGCGCACCCTGTTCCACAACACCTGCGTGCGCCACTTGCGCGAGCTCTATCCCAACGATCCGCAGATCGCCGCGCTGGACGAGGACGCCTTCCTGCTGCTGTCCGAACCGCTGTCCGAGATGCCCGGCGCCTGGGAAGAAGTGCCCGAGGCTACCGCCATCATCGCCGGGCGCGGCGATGTGAGCCACTATTCGTTCGCGCCGATCCCGCCGGGCGAGTGAATCGCCCGTAAATCCTGGAAATAAGGGTCATCAAGCACGTATCGCCCATATAGGGGAGAATACGGATCGCATGACTTTGCGACGTCCTGGGGCGCGAAAGCACCCTAATTTCAATAAGGAAGTTGCATGACAGATAGCCGAACCCCGCAGGCCTCGGATGCATTAGCGGTGTTTACGCGCACGGGGAGCTCCCCGGATTGCTTTGAATTGCACGAAGAAGGCGTTGTCAGCCAGCAAGGCGACGCCCGCAGCTACACCGCATTCGCGGATATCCAGGACCTTTGCCTGTACGCCTCCCAGCCGGATGCGGCAGCAGGCCTGATCAACAGCCTGGCCTATCGCAGCCGCGCGGAAAACGCCTGGACCGTGGCGTCCGGCGTCGACGAATTCAGCAAGTTCATGGACGCGTTCCGCTCGCATTATGTCGCGCAGCGCCTGCCCGTGCTGGAAGACCTGACCGGCCAAGGCGAGCGCGTCACGTTCCGCTATATCGTGGGCGGCGACTTTCCGGACCTGCAAACGCGCGAACTGTCCCTGTCGGCGCAAGGCCTGCACATCGACGGCGCGACTTGGCCCTACGAGTCGCTCCAGCGCATCGACCTGAACGACTGGACCGAAACCGTGAGCCTGCTGGACGACAGCGGCAAGACGGTGTTTTCGTGCGTTGCCACGCGCATCCTCAGCTCCGACCTGTTTGTGAACCTGGTCTATGACCAGCTGGGACAGACGGCGGAATACGCCTGAAGCGGGACCGCCCGCAGGCGGCGCGCGCCGTGCGCGTGCCGCGCCAAGCAGAAAGGGCCGCTGTCAGCGGCCCCTTTTTATTCAATGCCCCGCGTGCAGCGCGGGATTCAAGGTGCCCCACGCAGCCGTGCGCACCAGCGCCTCCACCGCGCCGGTCTGGGAGTTGCGGCGGAACAGCAGCCCATGCTGGCCCGCCAGCGACACGGCCTTGACCACAGCGCCCTCCGGCGTCAGCACGCGCGTGCCGGCGGTGATGTAGCAGCCGGCTTCCACCACGCAATCGTCGCCCAGCGAAATGCCCAGCCCCGAGTTGGCGCCCAACAGGCAGCGCTTGCCGATGGACACCACCTGCTTGCCGCCGCCCGACATGGTGCCCATGATGGACGCGCCGCCGCCGATGTCGGTGCCGTCATCGACGGTCACGCCCGCGCTGATGCGCCCTTCGACCATCGACGCGCCCAGCGTTCCGGCATTGAAGTTGCAGAACCCTTCGTGCAGCACGGTGGTGCCGGGCGACAGATGCGCGCCCAGCCGCACACGCGCGGTATCGGCAATGCGCACGCCGCCGGGCATGACGTAGTCCGTCATGCGGGGAATCTTGTCCACGCCGCGGATCTCCAGGACCTGCCCGGTGGCGCGCAGCTGCCAGCGCAGCGCGTCCACCTGATCCACCGCGCAAGGCCCGGCCGAGGTCCACGCTACGTTGGACAGCACGTTGAACAGTCCGTCCAGATTGGCGTCGTGCGGACGGATCAGCCGATGGCTGAGCAGGTGCAGCCGCAGGTAGGCGTCATGCGCGTCGACGGGCGGCTCGTCCAGCGACGAGATAGCGGTGCGCACGGCGACGATGTCGACCTTGCGGCGGGTGTCGCGGACGAGGGCAGTGGGAACGTGTTCTCCGAGCGCGGCGCGCGCTTCTTCAGGGGTCAGATGGCGAGTGCCGGAGGCGGGGGAGTTGTCGGCCAGCGAGGGGCGCGGATACCAGGTGTCAAGGACGGAGCCGTCGGCGGCCAGGGTGGCGAGGCCGTAGGCGATGGCGCTGGTGGGGGTGTCAGACATGATGCTTTTGACTGGCGGGTTGCTTGGTGGGGACATTCTAGGCGAATGTTCCGGGCGCTGGTGGCATTACGTTTGTGCCTGCCTGGGCGACGTTTGTGGTTTCTTTTTGAGGCAGCTCGAGTTGCCTCGCCGGTGTTGCGCTGGTCTCGGTTCGTCGTAGGTCGCCCGGCGGGCAGTGGAGTTGAAATGGCGATTGGCGGTGAGCCGAAAATTCTGGGTCTGTCGTTGCTCTGCCGGTGTCTGACACCCGTGTGCTGCCGGTGTCTGACACCCGTGTGAGACAACCTTCAGCTTGAGCCGCCGTCTCATGGGTGTCAGACACCTAGTTCGCGTTGCCTCTCATGGGTGTCAGACACCTAGTTCGGGTTGCCTCGCGGGTGTTGCGCTGGTCTCGATTCTT
The DNA here is from genome assembly GCF_042721735.1 of Achromobacter sp. NPDC058515. Taxonomy (NCBI): domain Bacteria; kingdom Pseudomonadati; phylum Pseudomonadota; class Betaproteobacteria; order Burkholderiales; family Alcaligenaceae; genus Achromobacter; species Achromobacter sp. NPDC058515. The sequence continues at coordinate 109,140 of NZ_JBHXNI010000005.1, read as the reverse complement.
CGTAGGTCGCCCGGCGGGCAGTGAAGTTGAAATGGCGATTGGCGGCGAGCGGAAAATTCTGGGCCTGTCGTTGCTCTGCCGGTGTCTGACACCCGTGTGAGACAACCTTCAGCTTGAGCCGCCGTCTCATGGGTGTCAGACACCTAGTTCTCATGGGTGTCAGACACCTAGTTCTCATGGGTGTCAGACACCTAGTTCTCATGGGTGTCAGACACCTAGTTCTCATGGGTGTCAGACACCTAGTTCG
>NZ_JBHXNI010000005.1:0-108798 GCF_042721735.1 Achromobacter sp. NPDC058515 | reverse complement strand
GTTCGGCGTTTCATCGGTATCAGACCCTGGTCAGGCGGCATCATGTGCCGCAAGACATTGCGTAAGCCCCCCAAGGCCGCCCGCGCGGCCGGCCGGGGGCGGCCGGCGGGCGCCGCAAGATCCGCCTCCCCCCGCCACGCCGGGCGTCTTAAGAACCACCACCCAGCCGCAAAAACCCAAAAAAACTAAGCCAATTCCCGAAGCAGCAATTCCCAGAACTTCAACCGCTGCTCCAACGTAGAAACAAGAATGTACTCATTCAACGTATGCGCCCCGTCTCCATCAGCGCCCAAACCATCCAACGTAGGAATCCCCATCGCCGACGTGAAGTTCGCATCGCTGCCACCCCCCGTCATCGGCGCATCTTCCAGCAGGAACCCCGCGCGATCCGCATATCCTTGAACCAGCGCCAGCAGCGCCGCCGCCGCTTCCGTCTTCACCATCGGCGGACGGTTCAGTTCCACATCGATGTCGAGCTCCACATCCGGACCCACCGCGCACAGCTCGCGCATCCGGCGCAGCACGTCCTGCGCTGCCCCCATGTCGGGAACCCGGAAGTCCACCACGCAGCGGCACAGGGCCGGCACGGTGTTGGTCACGGTGCCCCCGGCGATGGTGCCGACGCTGACGGTGATGCCGCGGTCGTAGTCGGTCATGGCTTCCAGCGCCAGCACCTGGTGGGCCATTTCGCGGATCGCGCTGCGGCCCTTCTCGTGTTGCATGCCGGCGTGGGCCGGGCGGCCCTTGACGTTCAGGTTCAGCATGCCCGTGCCCTTGCGCGCCGTGACGCACTTGCCGCCGTTGGGGCGGGCCGGTTCGCAGACCAGCGCGTACTTGGCGTTGGCGGCAAAGCGCTCGATGTGCGCGCGCGAGGCGTGGCTGCCGGTTTCCTCGTCGGGAACCACCAGGAAGTCCACGGGCAGCTGCGTCGCGCCGGGGCGCGCCACGCCGGCCAGGGCCGTCAGCGCCAGGTAGATGCCCGCCTTCATGTCGTAGCTGCCGGGACCGTAGAGACGGTCGCCGTCGATGCGCACGGGGTTCTCAAGCAGCGTGCCGACCGGGTGCACGGTGTCCATGTGCGCCAGGATCAGGATGCCGGGGCGCGTGTCGCCGGGGGCGCGGTTGGTCGCGTACAGCAGCGGGCCGGTGGCCGGGCCCAGCGACGACAGTTCCACCGTCAGGCCGGCGGCGGCGGCGTAGTCGGCGATGATGCGCGCCATCGCGGCGATGCCATCGGGGAAGTTCGAGGGCGATTCGCATTGCAGCCAGCCTTGGATGCCGGCGACGATCTGTTCGGCGCTCTGAGTAGTGGACATGGCGGTATCTGAATTCAGCAACGGAAAAAGAGGGGGTCAGGCGACCTGCTGGCCGGCCAGGCGGGCGAGTTCGGCGTCGTCGGGCATCTTGCCGTCGAACCACAGGCTGGCGCAGACGGCGGACATGGCGCGGCCGTCGTGGCCGATGCCCGGCACGACCTGCAGCGTCCAGCCGAACGGCACGCCGCGGCGCTCGGCTTCCTTGCGGCCGGCCCCGTAGTAGTTTTGCGCGCGCGCAAAGCGGTGCGGGCCCTGGCGCATGGCGGCGGGTTCGGCCGGCAGGTTGGGGTCGTCGGTGGCGATGTCCTGGTCGCCCGCCAGGATGGTCATGGGGTAGGCCAGCAGCTTCACCAAGTGCTCTTCCGTCAGCCCCACGCCGTCCATGCCTTCGGGGAAGGGATAGTCGAACGTCGGCAGCGTGTACCAGCCGGGGTTGCCGGCCGTCACGGCCTTGAACGGCGCGTGCGACTGGCTGCTCATCAGGCGGTGGACGAACTGGCCGCCCGCGCTGTGGCCGAACAGGTAGAAGTTCTGGCCGTCGGTGATCTCCCCGTCGATCATGTCCTTGATGACGTTGCCCACCAGCGCGTAGGTCCAGCCGTCGATGTGGCGCGGATTGCCGCCGGCCGAGAACACGCGGCCGTTGTTGTAGCTTTCCACGCCGGGCCAGATCTCGTTGGAGAAGGTCAGCGCCACGATCAGCAGCTTGTGCTTGTCGGCGGCCTCGACCCAGAAGTCGCGGTATTCGTCGCCGTTGCGCAGCACGCCGTGCTGCACGATGACCACGGGGCGGTCCGGCGTGTAGCCGTAGGGGCGGTAGGTCTGCAGCTTGAACGGACGGTCGGAATTGCGGTCCTCGTCCACATACAGGATGGCGTTGCGGCCGGCATGGCCCATCTCGATGGCGATGCGGTCTACGTTGGACATCTCAGAGGGTTTCATCAGGCGCTCGCTTCATTCAGGTGGCAGGCGGACCAGTGGCCCGCCGAGATTTCTTTCAGGGCCGGCGCCTGCTCGCGGCAGCGCGGCATGGCGTGGGGGCAACGGGGGTTGAACGTGCAGCCCGGGGGCGGATTCAGCGGCGACGGGATCTCGCCCTTGATCGGCGTGAACTTGCGGCCGCGGCGGGCCACGTCCGGCACTTCGGCCATCAAGGCCTGAGTGTAGGGGTGATTGGCCCGCGCGAAGATTTCGGCCGATGTGGAGATCTCCACGATCTTGCCCAGGTACATGATCGCGACGCGGTCGGAGATGTGCTTGACCACGCCCAGGTCATGGCTGATGAACAGATAGGTGAAGCCGTGCTGCTCGCGCAGGTCCATGAACAGGTTGATCACCTGCGCCTGGATGGACACGTCCAGCGCGGCCACGGGCTCGTCGCAGACCAGGAATTTCGGCGCCACCATCAGCGCGCGGGCGATGCCGATGCGCTGGCGCTGGCCGCCCGAGATCTGGTGCGGGAAGCGGTCGCGGTACTCGGCGTCCAGGCCCACTTCCTTCAGCGCCTGGTCGATGCGCGCGGGAATCTGGTCGGGGGGCGCCAGCTTGTGGACCTTCAGCGATTCGCCCAGGATCTGGCGCAGGCGCTGGCGGGGATTCAGCGAGGCCTGCGGGTCCTGGAAAATCATCTGCACGCCCAGCGTGTAGGCCAGCTTTTCGGCGCCGCGCAGGCGGTTGGCGTCCTGGCCCTGGTATCGCAGTTCGCCTTCGCTCTGGCGGTGCAGGCCGGCCACGACGCGCCCCAGCGTGGACTTGCCGCAGCCGGATTCGCCCACCAGGCCCACCACTTCGCCGCGCTTGATCGACAGGTCCACGCCATTGACCGCATACACGGTGCGGCGGTCGATGGGACGGCCGGTCAGGGCCAGGATGCGCTGGGCAAGGTCGGGCCGCTGCTCGAAGCGCTTGTGGACGTTCTTGAGCTCGATGACGGGGGTATCGACTTGACTCATCGCTGCTGTGCCTCGCGGGCTATCGGCACGTAGCAGCGGAAGCTGCGCGGACCTTCGGTGGTGACGGAGGGGGCTTGCTCGGTGCAGCGCGTGACCGCGCTGGGGCAGCGCGGACGGAACGCACAGCCCGAGGGGCGGCCGGCCAGGCTGGGCGCCATGCCGTTGATCTGGTGCAGGCGCGCGCCGGGTTGCGTGGCGCCGGGCATCGAATCCAAGAGGCCCTTGGTATAGGGGTGGCGCGGCGAGTCCAGCACCTGCTCGACCGGACCGCTTTCGACGATGCGGCCGGCATACATCACGGCCACGCGGTCGGCCAGCTCGGACACCACGCCCAGGTCGTGGGTGATCCAGATCAGCGCGGTGTTGTGCTCTCGGCAGATCTCCTGCATGCGGTAGAGGATCTGGCCCTGGATGGTGACGTCCAGCGCGGTGGTGGGCTCGTCGCAGATGATGAGGTCGGGTTTGTTCAGCATCGCGATGGCGATCGCCACGCGCTGGCGCATGCCGCCGGAGAACTCGTGCGGATAGCTCTTCAAGCGCGTTTCGGGCGACGGGATGCCCACCATGGCCAGCGCCTCGCGGCAGCGCTCCTCGGCCTCGGCGCGCGACACGTTTTCATGGGTGAGGATCGCTTCCATCATCTGCTCGCCGATGCGCAGCACCGGGTTGAGCGTCATCAGCGGGTCCTGGAAGATCATGGCGATGCGGTTGCCGCGCAGCTGGCGCATCTGCTCCTCGGACAGCTTGCGCAGGTCGGCGCCCTTGAATTTCACTTCGCCGTCCACGACCTCTCCGGGCGGGTCGATCAGGCCCAATAGCGAGAAGCCGGTCACGGATTTGCCGGAGCCCGATTCGCCGACCAGGCCGACGATCTCGCCGCGGCGCACGGTGAGGTCGACGCCGTCGACCGCCAGCCAGGCGCCGGCCTCCGTATGGAATGCGGTGCGCAGGCCGCGCACATCAAGAAGAACTTCGCTCATTTCATTTGTCCATTGCGCAAAGCGCCACCCGCAACGCATGTAACGGCTGTCGCTTGATCGGGGTGCCGCGGAGCCGGCTTTGCCGGTCCGCCGGCACGCCCCCTGGAGGGGGGCCCGCCTAAGGGGGAAGCGCGCAGCGCTTCGGGGGTGGGCCTCATCTCTTGGGGTCCAGGCTTTCGCGCAGGCGGTCGCCCACGATATTGATGGAAAGAATCAGCACCAGCAGCGCAATGCCCGGGAACAGGCTGATCCAGTAGTCGCCCGACAGCAGGTATTGGAAGCCGTTGGAGATCAGGAGGCCCAGCGAGGGCTCGGTGATGGGCACGCCCACCCCCAGGAAGGACAGCGTCGCTTCCAGGGCGATCGCGGTGGCGATCTGGATGGTGGCGAACACCATGACGGGGCCCAGGCAGTTGGGCAGCAGGTGAAAGAGCATGATGCGCCAGGCCGGAAAGCCCAGGTTGGCGGCCGCTTCCACGTATTCCTTGCGGCGTTCCTGCAGGGCGCGGCTGCGCATGATGCGCGCGTAATGGCCCCACTGCACCAGCACCAGGGCCAGGATCACCTTGTCGACCCCGCGTCCCAGCACCACCAGCAGCACCAGCGCCACCAGGATGGTCGGGAATCCCAGGATGAAGTCGACGATGCGCATCAGCACGGTGTCGACCAGGCCGCCCACATAGGCGGCCACCAGGCCGATCGCGCCGCCGATGGCGGTGGCCAGCACGACGGCGGACAGGCCCACCATCAGGCTGATGCGTAGGCCATACAGGATGGCGCTGAGCATGTCGCGGCCCTGGTCGTCGGTGCCCAGCCAGGCGATGCTGCCGTCCATCAGCGCCTGGCGCGGCGCCAGGCGGCCGTCCATGAGCGACAGGTTGGCCAGGTCGTACGGGTTCTGCGGCGCGAAATACGGCGCGAAGACCACCAGGATCACCAGGACGGCCAGCGCGATGACGGAACCGCGCACCGTGGGGCGCGCGCGCAGTTTCTTCAGGATGGCGGCGCGCTTGGGCGTCTCGGCCAGAGGCTGGACGGTGCGGGTGCGGCCGGGATTGGGAGAGTTAGCCATGGCGGATTATTGAGCGGGGGCCACGAGCTGCACGCGCGGGTCGAGCGCGGCGTACAGGATGTCCACAACCAGGTTGATGACCACGAAGATCAGGGTGACCAGCATCACGTAGGCGACCACGACGGGGCGGTCGAGCTGGTAGACGCTGTCGATGAGCAGCTTGCCCATGCCGGGCCACGCGAATACGGTCTCGGTGATGGTGGAGTAGGCGATGAGGCTGCCGAATTCCATGCCGATCACGGTGACGACGGGGATCAGGATGTTGCGCAGGATGTGGCGGCGCACGATGCGCCCGGGCTTGACGCCCTTGGCGCGCGCGAACTTCACGTAGTCCTGGCTGCGGGCCTCGACCACGCCGGAGGCGGTCAGGCGCAGCACCAGGGCGATGTTGGCCAGCGCCAGGTTGACCGCGGGCATGATCAGGTGGGACCAGCCGTCGGCGGTCAGGATGGACAGGCGCACGCCCAGCACGGTGACCGTGTCGCCGCGGCCCGTGGCGGGCAGCCAGCCCAGCCACACGGCGAACAGCAGGATCAGCATCATGCCTTGCCAGAAGTTCGGCAGCGAGAAGCCCAGCACGGACGAGGCCATGATGCCGCGGCCCAGGTACTCGTCGCGGTACAGGCCCGCGACCAGGCCCAGCGGAATCCCGATCGCACAGGTCAGCAGGATGGCCACGATGACCAGCTCGAACGTGGCGGGGATGCGCTGCACGATCAGTTCGATCGCGGGGATGCCGTGCACGAAGGATGTGCCCAGGTCGCCGTGCAGCGCGCGCCACAGGAACCCGGTGTACTGCTGCCACACGGGCAGGTCCAGGCCCAGGCGGGCGATCATCGCCTCGCGCGCGGCCTGGCTGGCTTCGGGGCTGACCAGCAGCTCGATCGGGTCGCCCACGGCATACACCGCGAAGAAGACCACGACCGAAACGGCCAGCAGCACGAACAGACTCTGTATCAGTCTGCGTAGGATGAACAAGGCCACGTGATGATTTCCTTGGTGGGCTCGGGGTTTGCGGGCGCCGCGCGCTTACTTGGCGGGCTTGGCCGACATGGCCAGGGTGTAGGTTGCGTTCTTGCCTAGACGATGGGCTGCGCCAGCCGGACGACGGTCACGCCAGGCCGCAGATTCGCGGTGGACGGCATGATCAGCACGCAGTTGTCATAGGGCGTGACGACGGGCTCGCCTTCGGACCAGCCGATCACGGTGCCGGCCGCGGCCAGCGTTTCCAGGCCCTTCCAGGGCTCGGCGAACCGGAAGTCGGCGCTCTTGGCGGCGACGGCGTGCGTCACGCGCAATGCGCGCTGGACCTGGGCGCCGGGGGCGAACCAGCCGGAGGGAATGTCGCCGCGGTCGACCGTGCCCGCCTCGACCAGGAAGCGCGCCATCTGGTCCACCGCCACGCCGCGCGCCTCGGGCGCGCCATGGAAGCCGCATTCGATCAGCAGGGAACGGGTGCCGTTGTCGCCGCTTTCGCCGAAGCGGCCGTAGTCGCGCATGCGCACCCCGGCGGCGTGGCCGGCATCGGCGATGATGGTGGCGGGGTTGCCCAGCGCCAGCGCCAGGTCGATATTGCGCTGCTCCATGCCTGTGAGCTGCAGCGGCACGTCGGAATTGCTCATCGAATGGAAGTCCAGCAGCCAATCGGCCTGTTCCACCCAGGGGCGGATCTCGGCGGCGCGGCGGCGTTCCTGGCTGATGGGCACGGCCAGCTTGTCGTCGCTCCAGACGCGGTTCATGTCTTCGTCGACGAAGCGCGCGGGGGCGTAGTTGCGGGAGTCGAAGCGGTCGAACGCGGCCAGGTTGCAGAACGCCAGCGTCAGCGAACCGCGCCGCGGGCGCAGGCCCGCCGCCAGGGCTTCCTTCAGCGCCCAGGCGCCGCACAGCTCATTGCCGTGGACCAGGGCGCTCAGCATCACGCGCTTGCCGGGCGCGCCGGAGTCGAAGTGCCAGACGCCGGGCGTATCGGAATTGCCCAGGCGTTCGGCCGACAGATCCGGACAGGCAAGAAGAAAAGGACGTGGGCTGGGCGTGGGCAAAGACGTGGGCATGGAAATTCCGATGAAGCGAGAGGATTGTATAGGGGATGGAAAAACGGCTGCGCGAGGCAGCCGTTTTTTTCATTCAGGCAAATCCGTTCACTTCGCGTCGGGCTTGACCGAGGTGGCCAGCGTGTACTGGTCGCGGCGGCCTTCGTAGGTGATGCCCTTGCGGAAGGCCCAGATGCTGCTTTCGAAGTGCAGCGGGATCAGCGGCACGTTGTCCAGCGCGATCTGGGTGGATTCCTGCAGCAGTTTTTCGCGCTTGGGCGCGTCGACCGTCACGATGGCCTGCTTGTAGACCTTGTCGAAGTCCGCGTTGGAGAAGCCGCCGTAATTGCTGGTGCCCAGGCTGACGGGGGAATCCAGGGAGGCCACCCACAGCTGGAACAGCGCCGAGGCCTCGCCCGTTTCCGCCGGCCAGCCGCCCATCGAGAAGCTGAATTCGCGCTTGGCGCGCTTGGGGAAGTAGATCGAGGCCGTCATGGCGTCCACATTGGTCTTGATGCCGACGCGGGCTAGGTATTGGGCCACGGCCTGGGCGATCTGCCCGTCGTTGACATAGCGGTCGTTGGTGGACGATAGCGTCAGTTCAAAGCCGTTCGGGTAGCCGGCTTCCGCCAGCAGCTTCTTCGCGCCTTCCGGGTCGTACTTGATTTCCGGGGCCTTGGGCAGCGCGCCGAACATGCCGTCGGGCATGTACTGGAAGGCCGGGGTGGCCATGCCGTCCATGATGCGGGCGGTGATGGTCTTGCGGTCGATGGCCATGGAGATGGCCTTGCGCACGCGCAGGTCCTGCAGCGGATTCTTGCCGTCGGCGCCCTTGACGAAGGGGCTCGGGTTGCGGCCCACGTCCGGCTGGAAGAACACCAGGCGGGTGGACGGGGTGGCCACGAAACCGAACTTCGGGTTGTCCTTCAGGCGGGGCAGGTCGCGCGCGGCGGGGTTTTCGATCATGTCGAAGTCGCCCGACAGCAGGCCGGTCAGGCGCGGGCCGGCCGAGGGCACCGGCACGAACTTCACTTCCTTCCAGTGCGGCTTGGGGCCCCAGTAGTTCTCGTTGCGGACCAGCTCGATGCCGGTGCCCTTGACGTAGGACTTCAGCGTGTAGGGGCCGGTGCCGATGGCGTCCTTGCCATTGTTGAAATCCGCCACGGTGGGCCAGGCGCCTGTCACGCCGCAACCCTTCTTGGGGTCGAAATTGAGCTTGCCGTGTTCGACGATGCCGTTCCAGACGATCGGCAGCGAGCGCGCGAGTTCGGCCGGCATCAGCGGGAAGGGCTCGCCGGTCTTGATGATCACGGTGTGCGCATCGGGCGTCTGCACGTCGGTGATGCGCTTGGTCATGTCCATGTAGGACTGCGACACGTTGGTTTCGTTGTTCAGCGTGCGGCAGATCGTGAACAGCACGTCTTCGGACGTGAACGGCTTGCCGTTGGAGAACTTGACGTCGTCGCGCAGCTTGAATTCCCAGGTCAGGTCGTCCAGGTTCTTCCACGACGTGGCCAGCTGGGGCACCAGCTTCATATCGGCGCTGCGGCCCACCAGCGAGCTGTAGACGTGCGCGGAAAACGCGTCGTTCTGCGTCATCTTGTGATAGTGGGGGTCCGCCGAGGTGGGTTCGGCCGACAGGCCTACCTTCAGCGTCTGGGCTTGGGCGGCTGCCAGGGGGATGGCCGCGGCCACAAGGGCCAGGGTGGTGCGCAACTTCATGGTGACAACTCCGGATGGGAAACGAACCGGATCGTGCTTGCGGATGGACCACCTGCGCCGGCCGGGCGGAGTGCGCGGGCCGGGGGCTTATCGGTGTTTGGCGCCAGGCACGACGGCAAGGGGCCGATTATCGGTAGGGGCTTCGCGCGCTGTCAATGCACAACGGCGAATGCGGCGCTAGGGAAAACGCCGAGAAGGGGGAGGCAAAGGGGGCGTCGCGGGGGCCCCCGAAGGGGCCGGCGCGGCGCGATGGTGCCGGTGAGGGCGGGCGCCGGTCCGTCGCAGCGGGCGCTCGGGGAGGGCCGAGCGGGCGCTGCAACGGCAGCGCGCCGGGCTCAATCGCGGGAGATCGGTCGCGATTCAGTCCAGCGCGGCTGGTCTTACCACTGCGATCCGGAGAAGCGCGAGCTGGCGGCACGTGCCTTGTTCATCGAATCATTCACTTCGTCGATGAAGGCAAACACGGCGGCAACGGCTGCGACTACGGATTGGCCAGCCTTCTTCAGGTTGGTCAGCGGGTGGGAATTCGGCTGATTCTCGAGGGCGCCGCGGAGCAGGTCGCGCTCCAGCGCGTCGGTCAGGCGGGCAGTGTGGTTCAAGGTCAGTTCGCTCATGGTTTTCTCCAGTCCGTTTCGTCTTGGGGTAAACCATTATAGGGATAACCCTAAAACAAAAGCAATGCCTGTTTTAGGGAAAACCCTAGTATGTTGTAAAAATGTTTATTTCTCAGGTATTTAGCCCCCGTTGCGCAGGATGCGGGCGGCATCCGCGAGTTCTCCGGCCGTCAGGCCGATCGGGCCGATGCCCCGCGCAACCAGCGCGTCGGCGGCGGCGCCGTGCAGCCAGACGGCCCCCGGCACGGCCTGTTCCAGCGGCAGCTTCTGGGCGATCAGCGAGGCCAGCATGCCCGCCAGCACGTCGCCGGTTCCGGCCGTGGCCAGTCCGGGGTTGCCGCTGGTATTGACCTGCAAGCCGCCGTCGGGGGCGCAGACCACCGTGCCTGCGCCCTTGAGGACGACCCAGGCCTTGTAGCGCTGCGCCAACTGCCAGGCGGCGCCCGGCCGGTCGCCCTGCACCTGCGCCGTGCTGACGCCCAGCAGGCGGCCGGCCTCGGCCGGATGCGGGGTCAGCACCACGGGGCCGGCGCCCCAGTTGGGGCGGATGTCGCCCCTGGCCAGCAGGTTGAGGCCGTCGGCGTCCAGCACCAGGGGCGCTTCGCGCCGCAGCACGAACAATTCAGACAGCGCGTTGGCCGCGAGCGCACTGGTGCCGATGCCGCAGCCGGCGGCCCAGGCGGTGACGCCGGGGTCGTCGCCCAGCAGCGAGCGGAAGTCGCGCAGCATCAGTTCGGGCTGGATGGGGTCGCAGGCCAGGGGGCAGGCCTCCTGGGCAAAGCCCACCAGCACCTTGCCGGCGCCGGTTTTGAGGGCCGCCCGGGCCGCGAGCAGGGCGGCGCCCGTCATGCCGGGGCCGCCGCCCACCACGCCGACGGTGCCGAAACTGCCCTTGTGCGTGTCCGGCTGGCGCGGGGCGAACAGGGCGGGCAACGTGGCCCGGTCAATGGCGGCGTCGGCGTGCGGGGCGGGGGTGTTCATTGGCTGAGGCTCCTCGGGGAATCGGCATGGCGCGGGCGGGTGCATCCACTATAGTGCGCAAAAATGCGCGGGCCTTTGGCCGATCCCAACGTATAAGACAACGCGGAGTAGACAATGACTGACATCACGCTGGAACACTATTCAGCCTATGAATCCCTGAAGCTGCGCCGGCATCCCGGCGGCGTGCTCGAACTGATCATGGGGACCAAGGGCGGCCAGCCCGGCAAGCTGTCCACGGCGGACGACCGCATGCACCGCGAACTGGCCGACATCTGGCGCGACATCGATACCGACCCGGATACCCGGGTGGTGGTGATACGCGGCGAGGGCAAGGGCTTCTCGGGCGGCGGCGACCTGGAGCTGGTGCAGCAGATGGCCGACGACTTCGACGTGCGCACGCGGGTCTGGCGCGAGGCCCGCGACCTGGTCTACAACATCATCAATTGCAGCAAGCCCATCGTGTCCGCCATGCATGGCGCGGCGGTGGGCGCGGGGCTGGTGGCCGGCCTGCTGGCCGACATCTCGATCGCGGCGCGCGACGCGCGGATCATCGACGGCCATACCCGCCTGGGCGTCACGGCGGGCGACCACGCCGCGATCGTCTGGCCGCTCTTGTGCGGCATGGCCAAGGCCAAGTACTACCTGATGCTGTGCGAAACCGTCTCCGGCGAGGAAGCCGAGCGCATCGGCCTGGTGTCCCTGTGCGTGGACGAGGCCGAGCTGATCGCCAAGGCGTTCGAGGTGGCCAACAAGCTGGCGGCGGGCTCGCAGACGGCCATCCGCTGGACCAAGTATTCGCTGAACAACTGGCTGCGCATGGCGGGGCCGACTTTCGATACGTCGCTGGCCCTGGAATTCATGGGCTTTGGCGGCCCGGACGTTCGCGAAGGGATCCAGTCCCTGCGCGAACGCCGGGCGCCGAATTTCCGGCCCGACTCGCCGTTCTGAGGCGTTGCGCTATTTCTTGAAGAACTTCGCGAACGCCGCCTGCGCTTCTTCGGTCTGCAGGCGGGCGCGGAACTGCTGGCATTCGTAGTCCAGCGTTTCCTGGATGGCTTGGCGATCCGCGCGCTTCATCATGGCCTTGGCCAGGCGCAGCGCCGCGGGGGGCTGGCGCGCCAGGTCGGCGGCGGTGGCCTGGGCGGCCGCAAGCGCCTGGCCCTTGGGCGTGACCGAGGTAGCCAGCCCGGCCGCATGCGCGTCCTGGGCGGAAAACGCCTTGCCCTGCAGCAGCCACTCGGCCGCGCGGCGCCCGAACAGGCGCGGCATCAGCAGGCTGGACGCGCCTTCCGGGCACAGGCCGAGCGCCACGAACGGCATGCGCAAGGTGGCGCCTTCGCCGATATGGACGAAATCGCAATGCTGGAGCAGGGTCACGCCGATGCCGATGGCGTAGCCCTCGACCGCCGCGATGACCGGCGCCTCCGCTGTCGACAGTGCCCGCAGGAAGGACATTCCTGCGCTGTCGCCCGCGCCGCGTTCGGCCTGGAAGTCGCGCAAGTCGTTGCCGGCCGTGAAATGCTCGCCCGCTCCGGCCAGGATGACGGCGGACACCGCCTGGTCGGCGCTGGCCAGCGAAATCTGCTCGGCCAGCGCGGCGTAGGTGGCCGTGTCCAGCGCATTGCGGCATTCCTGGCGGTCGATGACCAGCGTCAGCACGGCGCCATCGCGCGCGACCCTCAGGCCCGCGCTCATGCGTAGGACCTGCCGGCCAGTTGGGCCTTCGCTTCGGCGTATTCGCGGCGCAGTGTGTCGACGATCTTGCTGGCCGGCTCCACGCTGGCGATGCCGCCCACGCCCTGGCCCGCGCCCCAGATGTCTTTCCAGGGCTTGACGCGGGATGAGCCGAAATTGGACGCGCCGCTGTCCGGCTGCGGGAGGTTGGCCGGATCCAGCCCCGCGGCGGCAATGCTGGCCTTCAGGTAGTTGCCCGGGATGCCGGTGAAGAACGGCGTGTACAGGATGTCCGAGGCGCTGGCATCGACGATGGCGGACTTGTAGCCCTCGCTGGCGTTGGCTTCCTCGCTGGCGATGAAGCGCGTGCCCATGTAGGCGAAGTCCGCGCCCATGGCCAGCGCCGCAAGCACGTGGGCGCCCGAGGTGATGGCGCCCGACAGGATCAGCGGGCCGTCGTAGAAGCGGCGCACTTCGGAGATCAGCGCAAAGGGGCTGAGCGTGCCGGCATGGCCGCCCGCGCCGGCGCACACCAGGATCAGTCCGTCCACGCCGGCTTCCAGCGCCTTTTCCGCGTGGCGGATGGTGGTCACGTCGTGGAACACCTTGCCGCCCCAGTCGTGCACGCCTTTGACCAGGTCGCCGGGGGCGCGCAGGCTGGTGATGATCAGCGGCACGCGGTGGCTGGCGCACACCGCCAGGTCCTGCTCCAGGCGGTCGTTGGATTGGTGGATGATCTGGTTGACGGCAAACGGCGCGACGGTGGCGCCGGGGTTGGCCTCGCGGTGGGAGGCCAGGCCGGCCTGGATTTCGTCCAGCCAGTCGGTCAGCAGGCTTTGCGGGCGCGCGTTGAGGGCGGGGAACGATCCCACGATGCCGCTCGTGCACTGGGCGATCACCAGCTTCGGGTTGGAAACGATGAACATGGGGGCGCTGATGACCGGCAAGGACATCTGGCCATATAAATCAGTCACGAGAGAGTGGGGCATGGCGTCTTCGCGTTGGATTTAGGGTATATAATTACCTACCGACCGTCCGGTAATTAATTAATCTTTATTTAACGGCATGCGCCGAACCGCTGTCAATGGAGGTTCGCTCGAACCCCGGCAGCGTCCGGCGCAGCCCTACGCAAAGGCTGTCATGGCGACCTCCGCCCCTCCCGCCCAGAAACGCGCCCGCGCCGGCCGGCCTCCCATTCTGGAGGCCCCGCGCGAGCGCATCCTGGAAGAAGCCGCCAAGCTCTTCGCCCGCAGCGGCTACGACGGCAGTTCCGTGTCGGACCTGGCCGCCGCCATCGGGGCGTCCAAGGCGGCCATCTATCACTACTACCCCACCAAGCAAGATATCTACGACGCCATCATCCTGGAAGCGCTGAACGGGCTGACGCAGACGGTCGGCCGGGATGTGGCCGGCGCCGACGGCGGCGCGGCGCGGCTGCGCGCGTTCATGGTGGGCCACGCCCGCTATTTCGAGCAGCACCACGCGGAATTCGTGACCATGCTGATCGGCTATTCCGGCATGGCGCTGCCCGAGCGCGAAGACGCCGCCCGGCTGCGCGACGGCTACGAGAAGCGCCTGCGCGAAGTGATCGCCCAAGGCGTGGCCGAGGGCGCGTTCCGTCCGCTGGACGTGGCCGCCACCGGCCGCGCGGTGCTGTCCATGCTGAACTGGATGGTGCGCTGGTACAAGCCGGGCCAGGGCGACAGCGCCGAAACCATCGCCGCCGGCTACTTCGATCTGCTGGTGGGCGGCATGCGCGCCTGAACGCGCCGCCCACTTGAAACCCGACCTGCATCCGACTAGTGAGACTCCCATCATGGCCCTCGACACCGAAACCCTGACCCTGCTGCTGGACGCCGTGCGCCGCTTCGTGCACGAACGCCTGATCCCCGCCGAAGACGAACTGGCCTCAAGCGGCCAGGTGCCGCCCGATATCGTCAACGAAATGCGCGAACTGGGCCTGTTCGGCCTGTCGATCTCGCCCGACTTCGGCGGCCTGGGACTGACCATGGAAGAAGAGGTGCGCGTCGTGTTCGAGCTGGGGCAGACCTCGCCCGCGTTCCGCTCGCTGGCCGGCACCAACATCGGCATTGGCTCGCAAGCCATCGTTCTGGCCGGCACCGACGAGCAGCGCGCCCGCTATCTGCCCAAGCTGGCCAGCGGCGAGCTCATCGGCTCCTTCGCGCTGACCGAGCCCGACGCCGGCTCCGACGCCATGGCGCTGCGCCTGTCCGCCGAGCGCGACGGCGACAGCTACGTGCTCAACGGCACCAAGCGCTACATCACCAACGCGCCGGTCGCCGGCCTGTTCTCGGTCATGGCCCGCACCGCGCCGGAACGCCGCGCCAACTCGATTTCGTGCTTCCTGGTCGAAGCGGGCACGCCGGGCCTCATCATCGGCAAGCCCGACAAGAAAATGGGCCAGGCCGGCGCCCTGACCAGCGACGTCGTGTTCGACAACTGCCGCGTTCCCGCCAGCGCGCTGCTGGGCGGCGAAGAAGGCAACGGGTTCCGCACGTCCATGCGCGTGCTGGACAAAGGCCGCCTGCATATCTCGGCCCTGTGCGTGGGCATCGCCGACCGCCTGTTGAGCGATGCCGTCAAGTACGCCACCGAGCGCAAGCAGTTCGGCCAGCCCATCGCCGAGTTCCAGCTGATCCAGGCCATGATCGCCGACAGCCAGGCCGAGCTCTACGCCGCGCGCTGCATGGTGCTCGACGCCGCCCGCATGCGCGACCGCGGAGAGAACACCACGATGCAGGCCGCCTGCTGCAAGCTCTTCTCGACCGAAATGGTGGGCCGCGTGGCCGACCGCGCGGTCCAGATCCACGGCGGCGCGGGCTACATGTCCGAGTACGCTGTCGAGCGCTTCTACCGCGACGTGCGCCTCTTCCGCATCTTCGAAGGCACCTCGCAGATCCAGCAGCTGGTGATCGCGCGCGAGACCATCAAGGCGCATTCCTGATCTTTCGGGCGCCGGAAAACCGGCGATAGCGTTCAAAAGGCTAATATCCTGTTTGACGATTGGTGACCCGGACGCGCCCCAGCGGCGCGCCCGGGCATGACGCGCCAGCGGCCCCAGGGCCGACGGCATGACGGAATTCCAGTCTGGCTTGCGCCTGCTCGCAGGCCGGACGTTTTCATTTCTCTTCTAGCGAAAAGATCACAGATGTCGCAACGTCCCGCTCCCCTTACCGGCATACGCGTGCTGGACCTGACCCGCGTGCTGGCGGGCCCCTGGTGCACCCAGAACCTGGCCGACCTCGGCGCCGAGGTGATCAAGATCGAAAGGCCCGGCGCGGGCGACGATACGCGCGCCTGGGGCCCTCCGTACCTGAAGGACGAAGCGGGCCACGACAGCACCGAAGCGGCGTACTACCTGTCGGCCAACCGCAACAAGATGTCGGTGGCGCTGGACATCGCGTCGCCGCGCGGCGCCGAGCTGGTGCGCGAACTGGCCCTGCAGAGCGACATCCTGGTCGAGAACTTCAAGGTAGGCGGACTTTCCAAGTACGGCCTGGACTACGAGAGCCTGAAGGAAATCAACCCGCGCCTGATCTATTGCTCGATCACCGGCTTCGGCCAGACGGGCCCGTACGCCAGCCGCCCCGGCTATGACTTCATGATCCAGGGCATGGGCGGCCTGATGAGCATCACCGGCGAACGCGACGACCTGCCCGGCGGCGGTCCGCAAAAGGCGGGCGTGGCCGTGGCCGACCTGATGACCGGCATGTATTCCACGGTCGGCATCCTGGCGGCGCTGCTCGAGCGCGCCCAGAGCGGCCTGGGCCAGCACATCGACATGGCCCTGCTGGATTGCCAGGTCGCGATGCTGGCCAACCAGAACCTGAATTTCATGACCTCCGGCGTGGCTCCCCTGCGCGCCGGCAACGCGCACCAGAACCTGGTCCCGTACCAGGTGTTCGCGGCCAGCGACGGCCACCTGATCGTGGCGGTCGGCAACGACAGCCAGTTCCGCAACTACTGCGGCGCGATCGGCCTGCCCGAGCTGTCGGCGGACCCGCGCTTCTCCACCAATCCGCAGCGCGTGAAGAACCGCGAGGAGCTGGTGCCGCTGCTGGCCGAGCGCATGGCCACGGGCGCGCGCGACCACTGGCTTGCCGCCCTGGAAGCCGTGGGCGTGCCGGCGGGTCCCATCAACACGCTGGACCAGGTCTACGAAGACCCGCAGGTCCTGGCCCGCGGCATGAAGCGCGAGCTGCCCCATCCCGCGGCCGGCACGGTGCCAATGGCGGCCAGCCCGCTGAAATTCTCCGGCAGCCCGGTCGAATACCGCCGTCCGCCGCCCATGCTGGGCGAGCACACCGAGCAGGTGCTGTCCGAAAAGCTGGGGCTGTCGGCCGAAGAAATCCAGGCGCTGGCGCAAAGCCGGTCCTGAAGAACCATCCCAATACAGGCAGGAGATAGTTGATGACGGAGATTCAAACCATCGGCGTCGTGGGCGCCGGGGCCATGGGGCGCGGCATTGCGCAGATCGCGGCGCAAGCCGGATTGCGCGTGCGCTTGTACGACACCAGCCCCGACGCCGTGGCGGCCGCGCGCGAGTCGCTGCGCCAGACCTGGGAAAAGCTGGCCCAGAAGGGCAAGCTGACCACCGCCGACGCGCAAGCCGCGCTGGAGCGCGTGGAGTCCGCCACCGCGCTGACCGACATGTCGAAGTGCCAGCTCGTGGTGGAGGCGATCGTCGAGCGGCTGGACGTCAAGCGCGACCTGTTCGCGGCGCTGGAAGGCGTGGTGTCAGAGGACTGCATCCTGGCGTCGAACACGTCGTCCCTGTCCATTACCGCCATCGCGGCCGCCTGCAAGCGTCCGCAGCGCGTGGCCGGCTACCACTTCTTCAATCCCGTGGCGCTGATGAAGGTGGTGGAGGTCATCGACGGCCTGCGCAGCGCGCCCGAGGTGGGCGATGCGCTGGCCGACCTGGCCCGCCGCATGGGCCACACGCCCGTGCGCGCCAAGGACATGCCCGGCTTCATCGTCAACCACGCCGGCCGAGGCATGAATACCGAAGGCCTGCGCGTGGCGCAGGAGGCCGTGGCCACCTTCGCCCAGGTGGACGCCGTCATGCGCGAGCAGGCCGGATTCCGCATGGGCCCGTTCGAGCTTCTGGACCTGACCGCGCTGGACGTGTCGCACCCGGTCATGGAATCCATCTATCGCCAGTTCTTCGACGAGCCGCGCTTTCGCCCGTCGCCCATCACGACCGTGCGCCTGGCGGGCGGCCTGATCGGCCGCAAGGCCGGCGAAGGCTTCTACGCCTACGCCGACGGCCAGAAGCAGGCGCCGGCCGAAGCGCCCGTGCCGGCGCTGCCGGAAGGGCTGAAGGTCTGGGTCAGCCCCAAGCATGCGGAAGGCTATGCGCGCGCCTCGGCGCTGATCGAAAAGCTGGGCGCCAGGCTGGTCTCGGGCGCCTCGCCCGATGCCGATGCGCTGATCATCGTCACGCCGTTCGGTGAAGACGTGTCCACGACGGTGTCCGCCCAAGGCCTGAATGCGGCCCGCACGGTGGGCCTGGACACGCTCTACGCCTTCGACGCCGCCAAGCGCCGCACCATCATGGCGTCGCCCGCGACCGAAGCCAAATGGCGCGACGCGGCGCATGCGCTGCTGGCCGCCGACGGCGTGCCGGTCACGGTGATCGAGGATTCGCCGGGCTTCATCGCGCAGCGCATCGTGGCGACCATCGTCAACATCGCCAGCGACATCGCGCAGCAGCAGATCGCCACGCCGGAAGACATCGACTTGGCCGTGACGCTGGGCCTGGGCTATCCGGTGGGCCCGCTGGCCCTGGGCGACAAGCTGGGCGCCGACCGCATCCTGGAAATCCTGAAGAGCATGCAGCGCGTGACGGGCGACCCCCGCTACCGCCCCAGCCTGTGGCTGCAGCGCCGCGTGCAGCTGGGCATGTCCCTGGTGAAGTCGTCGGCGGACTGATAAAACTACGGCGAAAAAAAGCCCCTTGATGCGTCAAGGGGCTTTTTCCTTGCGGACGTTGCCGGGACTTACTTGGCGGCGTCCACCATGTATTGCACGGCCGCGCGGATGTCTTCTTCCGAGGCGTTGGCCGCGCCGCCCTTCGGGGGCATCGGCGGCTTGCCTTGCATGGCGACCTGCACCATGGCGTCCATGCCGGTCTTGATGAAGGGCTCCCAGGCGGCCTTGTCGCCGAACTTGGGGGCATTGGCCACACCGGTGGCGTGGCAGGCGAAACAGACGCTCTTGTAGAGCTTCTCGCCGGCCGGGTTGACGGCGGCGGTCTGCTGCGGGGCCGGAGATGCCGGGGCAGGGGCCGCGGCGGCGGGCGCCGGCGCGGCGGGAGCAGCAGGAGCGACGGCGGCAACAGGCGCGGCGGCGGGAGCCGCGTCCGCTTCCTTCTTGGCGCCTTCCTCGGCCGGGGCGGCGGGTTCAGGCAGCGATGCGCCGGACTTGTTGGCCATGTAGACCACGGCGCGCGCAACTTCAAAATCGGACAGCGTGGGGTTGCCGCCCTTGGCGGGCATGCCGCCCTTGCCGTGCAGCGCCACGTTCAGCATGGTGTCGTAGCCGGCCTTGATGAACGGAGCCCAGGCGGCGTTGTCGCCCATCTTGGGTGCGCCAGCGACGCCGGCGGTGTGACAGGCCGTACAGACGGCGGCGAAGACCTGCTCGCCGGTCTTGAAGACCCGGGGGGCGTTGGCGTCGACAAGCTCGAATCCTGCAACCGGGGCAATGCGCCTGGCGACGGCCTCGCCGGACAGCGCGTCCGAACCGGCCCCTACCTTGGTGCCCGAGACCACCATGTTCACCAGAAGGATGATGATGGCGATGGGAACCACGAAAGCCAGGACGATCGTGACGATCAATTGCTTCGGGGTCTTGATGGGGGAGGAGTGCTCTTCTATGTGTTCCTGCTCGTTGCTCATGACCAAATCCTGCTAACGGGTACCGGGGGCGCCTGGCGGCGGCAACAGAAAATCAGTACTGCACAAGTCGGCGGCAAACCATGCCCGCCTGCAAGCAAACGCTGGATTATATAACGGTGTCATGGACGCGAGTCCAATGCAACGGAAGGGGTTTTCGATGAGTTTGGCGCAAGATTTGATCCACTTCATGCATATCGTGGAAAACTAGGTACAATACCGCCTCCTTGCGCTGCGCCCGTAGTTCAATGGATAGAATGAGAGTTTCCGAAGCTCTTGATACAGGTTCGATTCCTGTCGGGCGCACCACAGAATCAAAAACGTAGTAGTAATTTGGGTCCACGCTGGGCCCAAAATGGCTACTTCGGGACTGGCTCAGAAGGCCCCAAAGGCACCGTTGGGCGATGCTGGGCGACAAGCCGCCGCATCTTGTCTTTCTCTCGCTGGTTTGGCCGCGCCGTCGATCCACTTCGAACAGACCTCGAAGAACATCTTGGCATTTTTGTGGCCCATCTGTCTGGACAGATACCCAGGGTTCATCTCCGCCTGGAGGCCCATCGTGGCATATGTGCGGCGTGTTTGCCGTGCATCGCGCTCCCGCACGCCTAACTCCCGCAGTGGTCTCTTGAGCGCGATCGTCCAGATGCCGCGAAGAGGCGTCATGGCATTGTTGAAGGTCTTAGCGGCCAGCGGTGGAAGTTCCGAGATCTCAAGGACTAGGTCCTCGTAGGTGACTTCGCGGATCTCACGGTCGTTCAATACCGGACGCCAGTAGTTGTTTAGCGTGTTCTCACAGCATTTTCTGGCACACGACTTGCTGGCGGCCCGGTACCGCCGCTGCGCCGGTCGCGCTGCTGTAGAAGAACGAGGACGCCGTCATGAGCACCAAGCCCCATTCGCATCAAGACACCCCGGAAGATGCCCAGCACAAGCCCGTGCCCGAGGGCGAGCGCACGCTATCCGACCGTCCGGCGGACCCGAACCGGACTGGGGCTGGGCGTCAAATTCCGCCCGGCATGGACCCCAAGGACGTATGGGACCCGGGCCGGGCTACGCCAGGCGCTCCGCCGGTGGACAACCGGTCCTGAACCGATTGAGGGGCCAACAATGAAAGCTGTCGTATTCCATGGTGTCGGCGACATCCGCCTTGACCCGGTTGCCGACCCCGAACTGCAGGATGACCGTGATGCCATCGTGCGGCTGACTGCCAGCGCGATCTGCGGCACCGACCTGCACTTTGTTCGGGGCACAGTCGAGGCCATGCAACCGGGGACGATTCTGGGTCATGAGGGCGTGGGAGTCGTCGAGCAACTGGGCCGGGGGGCGCAATTTGTATGTCGGCGATCGCGTGGTGATCCCGTCGACGATCGCCTGCGGCTACTGCGCCTATTGCCGGGCCGGCTATCGCGCACAGTGTGACAACGCCAATCCCAACGGTTGCGAGGCCGGCACCGCGTTTTATGGCGGACCGCAAGCCACGGGACCGTTTCAAGGCCTACAGGCCGAATTGGCGCGCGTGCCATACGCCACGTGAACCTGGTGAAGATTCCTGCCACTGGTTCAAGTACACGCTGAGGGGCTCGCTGGGCAAGATCCTGAAGAGTGGTGGTCGCCATGTGTTGGCCGCGTATCACCCATCATTTGCGTTAAGAAGCCCGAATCCTGAAGGCAGGGACGCCGCATACCGGACGATCGTGGATGCGCTGATACGGGCCCGTACGATGACCGGCAAGAGCTAGCCGGCCAGCGGAAAGGGAGCCTGATATTGAAGATTCTGCTGCCCCTGTCTCCGCCATCGCGCGCTTACCGCATTGTGGGCTCGGCTCTCCGCACTGGATGCCGGGCATGGCGTTTGCTGGATTGGCTCTGCATACCGCGCTGTCCAGGGAGAGTCGTGCCATGAAGCTGAAAGCAGGACAACCCAATCCGCCGTCCGACGATACCGCGCATGAAGTTTAGGCAAGTCACGGCGGGAAGTAGAACCGAACGAAGAGGGAAGGCCATGTCGCGCAGATCGGAACCGGTCAAGACCACCAGAGTCCGCGAAAGTGGGGAGCCGACGCGCGAAGCAAGCCCTGACGCTGCGGCAGGAAGCGCAGCGGCCATGGCCGATGCGCCCGGAGCTCCCTCGATCTGGGTCGTCGGCGATGTGCATGGTTGTTGCGCATCGCTAGACGCGTTGCTGTCCCGTCCGGAAATCGCGGACGATCCGGAATGCCGGTTGTGGTTCGTGGGCGACCTAGTTAACCGGGGGCCCGAATCCGCCGCTACGTTGCGGCGCGTCATGGCCCTGGGTGATCGCGCCACCGTGGTCCTGGGCAATCACGACTTGCGGGCGCTAGGCATCGCGGCCGGTTGTATGCGGCTGGGTAAGCGCGACACATTGAAGGATCTAATCGACGCGCCTGACGCGAAAATTCTGATGGACTGGTTGCGCCACCGCCCCTTGATGCATGCCGAGGCAGGTCACATTCTGGCCCACGCCGGCATTTTCCCCCATTGGGACGCGGCCACCGCGATCTCGCTCGCGGGTGAAGTCGAAACCCTGCTGAGAGACGACCAATGGCGGCATCACATGCGCACGTTCAATGGACCGGCGGTGTTGGCATGGCGGGACAAATTGCAATGGGAGCACCGGACCAGATTTATCGTCAGCGCCTTTACCCGCATGCGCCTGTGCACGCGCACCGGTGAGTTGGCGCCTACCGCTAATAACACGCCGGGTTGCTGGCCACGCGGCACGCTGCCCTGGTTCGATGTGCCAGGCAGGCTTGTCGGCAGCACGCCTATCATTTTTGGACATTGGGCGACGTTGGGGTTGCTGGTGCGTTCGGACGTCACCTGCGTGGACACCGGTTGCGTGACGGGCGGTGTGCTGACGGCCCTGAGACTGAGCGATCGGAAGCTGCTTCAAGTTGGTCGCGAGCCCCTCATATCGCCTTCCGAGACCCCGGTGGCTGCGCCGATTCGGCGCGATGGGGCCGGGTCCGAGTTTCGTCGCGCCTGGTCGTTTCAGGCTGGTAGCCGTTAGGCTAGGACTAGGGGCGGCGGCCATAGGATCATCATAGTGATCCGCCCCTGCGGCGCGAATTGCTCCATCAATTCGCCCCGGCTGATATGTTCGCGTTTCAATCCGGCCACGATCAGGCGGCCGTCCCGCACCAGACAGACGCGTTGCGGTTCAAGAATCCGTCGCAGCACGGGAAAGTGATACATGGTGCGGTCGAGCAGGTAACTCCATCCTGCAATATTGGCTGCATCCCTACAGGCACGGCGGCATCAGGAAGAGGGGCAGCGTCTCCCAAATGACCGCCAGGGCCGACAGCAGGCACAACGCGGTCGTGAGCCATGCATAGAATGTGGCCGTGCTGGACGCGGGCGGGCGTTGGCGCAGGCGCTGACGCCATGTGGCTCCCGCCATGCCGGCCAATGCCAGCGCGCCGCCGGCGAGGATAATCCATGACGAGGCGGGAAGCCCCATCCATTGGCTCGCCAAGGCCGACCGGGCACAAGCCAGCGCATTAACGGTGTAAATGAACAGGTAATGCGCCAGCCAGATGGTGGGGCCGGCGATGAGGAACAGCAATTCGATCCCAAACCGCGGTTTCATGGCCTAACCCGTCAGCCGTGGAAAGACATGAAGCAGCGCCAGCGCGGCGAGACCCTGGGCAGCGGTGTACCGCCACATCAACATCGTGGTGTCAAAAGCGGCGCGCCGCGTAGTGGTCAGCGTGCCTGCCAGGGAGCGCGCGACGGTGAACACCCCCATGACGCCAGCCAGCGCCGCAAAAGCGGCCTGCAGTCCGGCCATCGCGTATACGGCGGCCGCATAGGCGGACGCCTGTGGCCTCAGGCCGGATTGCCAGTGTGCGTTGAGCTCCACGCCCGCCGATGCCAACAGCAGGACGATGGCCGTAGGCATGCTCCACCTCAAGAACGGCTGGCCGACCTGCCCCAGGCGGCGTCCGGCGCCAGCCGCCAACGCGACCGCGCCCAGCAGCAGACAGGCGGACAGCACCTGCCAGGCCGGGGGGGGCAGTCCACTGGCTTTCGGCCATGCCTCAGGATTTGTGGTCCACAGGAACAGGTAACTGAAGACTAATGAGCCGAAAATACTGGCGCAGACAATGACCAGCAGGACCATGGCCCAGGACGCATGGGAGGCGCTGCCCGAACACATCATCGGAATGCGCAGGCCGCCGCCAATATCCACCGATGGATAGTCCGGCCCCGTGTCCGCGTCCCACAACCAGCGCCATAGCGCGGCCAGTGCCAGCATGCCGAATGTGGCGGCAAGCGGCAGCAGTTTGAAGGTGAGGAGCAGGAAGAAGCCGGCCGTGCCCAGGGCGGCCAGGAACGGCGACCATGCCGGCCCCGGAAGTACCAGAACGTAGTCGGGACGGGCGTCGAGCGCGGTGGTCACCAGCGTCGAACGCAGTCCGCCCGGAGCGCTGGGCAGGAAGTGGCCCCCGGCTTCCACTTCCTGCGCGAGACCCGGCTGGGTCCACAAAGGTTCGCGGCCGGTCACCGCAGGCACGCTGCGCAGGCCATGGCTGCCGCTGGGCAGCCATTCCAGGGTGCCCGCGCGCCAGATATTGCCGGCATTCTTATCGGCGTCGGGCCTGAAGTTGCGCGCAACGTCGACCAGGAATATCAGAACCCCGGCGGCGATAAGGTATGCGCCCACCGTCGACACCATATTCAGAGATCCCAGGCCCTGGCTCTCCGCGTAGGTGTAGACCCGGCGCGGCATGCCGGCCAGGCCGGTGAAGTGCATTGGGAAAAAGGCCACGTTGAAGCCGACGAACATCAGCCAGAATGCCCAGCGTCCCATCCGTTCCGACAAGGTGCGCCTGCTGACAAATGGCATCCAGTAATAAAACGCCGCGAACAGGGGAAACACCATTCCGCCGAACAGCACGTAGTGAAGGTGAGCGACGACGAAGTAGGTATCGTGCGCCTGGAGGTCAAAGGGGATGACCGCGACCATAACGCCGGTAAGTCCGCCGATGACGAACACGAAGAAAAATCCCAGGATGAAGAGCATTGGGGTCTTCAGTGGCCGCAGCCGGTCGGCGGCGGCGATGGTGGCGATCCAGGCGAATATCTGGATGGCCGTCGGCACCGAGACCGCCATGCTCGCGGCCGACGCGAAGCTAAGGGAAAGCCGTGGGATTCCCGTCGCGAACATGTGGTGCACCCACAGGCCGAAACTGAGAAAGCCGGTCGAGACCACCGCCAGGACCACCAGGCGATAGCCGACCAGGGGCGTGCCCGTCATGGCGGGGATGATCATCGACACCATGCCGGCGGCCGGCAGGAAAATGATGTAGACCTCGGGATGGCCGAAGAACCAGAAGAGATGTTGCCACAGCAACGGGTCGCCGCCCCGCTCGGCAATGAAGAACGGCATGTCGAAGGCGCGTTCCAGTTCGAGGAGCGCGGTGGCCACGATGACGGCCGGAAACGCGATGATTACCATACCGCAGAACACCAGCATCACCCATGCGAACAATGGCATCTTTTCCAGGGTCATGCCCGGAGCGCGCGTACGCAGGATGCCGACCGCAAGTTCGATCGCGCCGGCGATCGCCGAGATTTCGATGAATCCGATGCCTAGCAGCCACAAATCGGCATTCACAGCTGGTGAATACCGGGCGCCAGTCAGCGGCGGGTACATAAACCAGCCGCCGTCGGGTGCCAGGCCCACGAAGATGCTGCAGAAAAAGACTAGGCCACCGATTGCGTAGGCCCAGTACGCGTAGGCCGATAGCCGCGGAAACGGCAAATCGCGCGCGCCCAGCATGTTGGGCAACAGCAGCACGGCCACCGCTTCGACCGCCGGCACAGCAAAGAGGAACATCATGACCGTGCCGTGCATGGTGAACAGCTGGTTGTAGAGCGCGTGTCCGATGAGATCGCTGTCCGGCGTCGCCAGCTGGGTGCGCATCAGCAACGCCAGGATGCCTGCCAACAAGAAGAACAGCAACGCCGTGCCGATATAAAGCAAGCCGATGGAGGTGTTGTTGACGACCGTGATGGCCCTGAACCCCGTGGGGCGCCGCCACGCGAGCTTGAGCTGTTCGAATTCCTCAGCTGGGCGCGGTAGCGGATTCGGAAGCCGTCGGGGCGCGTCGGGCGTGGTGTTCTCGGCGGTCACTTCAGGCTTTCCATGTAGCGAGCCACGGCGCGCAGGTCTTCGCCCGGCCATTGATCGAAGGCAGGCATGCCGTTGCCTGGTTTGATATGTTGGCCGCCGGCAATCCATCCGGCCAGCGCGCCCACGTTATTGGGCAGTACGCCGGCCGCCAGCGACGGACGGCTGCCCAGATGGGTCAGGTCAGGCCCCAGCGTGCCCTTGGCCGGCGTTCCCCGCACGGAATGGCATTGCGCGCACGCGCGCTGGAACAGCTGTTCACCCTGCCGAAGTTCGGGTCCGGCCAAGCTGGCGGGTTGGCGTTGCCGCCGCAACCACTCGTCAAAATCCTCCGGCGCCAGCGCCTGCACGTCGAACCTCATCTGGGCATGCTGCGCCCCGCAGTACTCCGCGCATTGCCCCAAAAAAGTACCCGGCGTGCGCGCCAGCACGCGCAGGCGGTTCACCCGGCCGGGAATCATGTCCAGTTTGCCGGCCAGGTCGGGGATCCAGAAGCTATGAATCACATTTTCGGACAGCAGCAGGAATTCCACCGGCCGTCCGGTGGGAAGGCGGATATCGTTCGCGGTTTCGAACAGGGGAGTTCCGGACGGGTCCAGATAGCGGACGCGCCACCACCATAATTCGCCGGTGACTTCGATGCGCACCGCCGGCGTTGCGCCGTCGTGCGCGGTCAGGTGAGCGGGGGACAGAACATAAAGTAGCAGCGTCGTCAGTGCAAGGACGGGGAAGACGATGCCGGACGCCACTATCAGTGCAGGCTTCGCCAATATGCGGCGCACACGCCCAGGCGCGTGCATGGCCATGGCCGTCATCACCGCCACCGTCAAGAAGATGCCGGCGCCGCCGAGAAAAAGCACCCAGCCGAGTTCGGCGATCTGGCCAGCCTCCTCCCCACTCGGCGGCATGCCGGACCGGGGTTGCGCCCACACTGCGGCAGGCATCGTGGTGGTAAACACCAAGAAAAAGAGAGGCGGCATATTATGTATAGGGGCCGTTCAGCCGTATGGGTAGACTGAGAAAAGTTCTACGATGGCTGCGGCGCCTCAGCATATGGTGTTCCCGTCCTGCGCAATCCGGGTACCGCGGAACGAAAATTGCGGGTGCCCCGCGCCATTCACGGAGGCAGCCCCTTGCGCCGGATCGCACACCCCACCCGCCTGTTGCTGATTCTCGTTGCGTTGCTCGTGACTTGCGCGTGCGGGGACGGTCGTCCGCCGCTCTCACCGCCGGCGCTGGCGGCCGGAAAGCGCGCCGAGGCGGACCCGGCACGTGGGGCCCGGCTAATCGCCGAGCGCGGATGCATTGCCTGCCACATTGTCTCCGGCGTAAGGGGGCCGGCGTCCAACGTCGGGCCTCCGCTGCATAAGCTATGGCGGCAGGCTTACGTGGCAGGTGTGCTGCCCAACACGACGGACAATCTTGTGCGCTGGCTGCTAGACCCTCCCGCAATCAATCCCCGCACCGCAATGCCCGCAACGGGCCTGCAGACCGCGGACGCCGAGGACATCGCCGCCTTCCTGCTGTCGCGCGATGACGTGAGCAAGAGGACGCCATGATGCGCGCCGGGCGTATTGCGGCGTTGGCCATCGCTGCCTCGGGCGCAATCGCCGGAATATTGTGCGTTGCGATCGTCTACTTCGGCTGGTATGACGTCAGCGCAACCTCCCCCCACAGAGCGGTGGTCTATCACCTGATGGATACCGCGCTGGCGCGCTCGGTCAAGCTGCGGTCAGCCGATGTGCAAGTTCCGGAACTGAACGGCGAGGAGCGGATCCAGAACGGGGCGCGCCTGTACAGCACGCACTGTGTGCAATGTCACGGCGCCCCGGGTGTTGCGCCGCAACCTTACGCACTGGGCCTGAATCCCGCACCGGCCGCACTTGTTGCGACCGCCCGGGCGCGCCCGGCATCCGACATTTTCTGGATCACGCGACAGGGCATCAAGATGACTGGCATGCCCGCTTGGCGGTATCGGCTGACGGATGACCAGATCTGGGACGTCGTGGCCTTCATGCGCGTGCTACCCACGCTATCTCCGGCGGACTACCAGCACATGGATGACGGACAGCCCCCCGCCTCGACGGACCACGCGCCGCCCGATTCGCTTCGTCTCGGGGATTCCGTGGCGGGCAAGGCTGCCCTTCATCAATATCTATGCGTTACGTGCCATACGATCCCCGGCGTGACTGGCGCCTGGAATCATGTCGGGCCTTCATTGGCCGGCATGGCCGACCGTCCGTACATTGCCGGTGCGATGGCTAATACGCCTGAAAACCTACAACGATGGCTGCGCGCGCCCGGTGCTGTAAAACAGGGGACGGTTATGCCGGACTTGGGGGTGTCCGAGCAGGACGCTCGGGATATTGCCGCGTTTCTGTATACCCTGTCCAAGCGCGACCGCTAAATCGTTTCACTCAAAGTCGCCAGCTCCCCAGCTGAATAGGCTCCTCGGACCCACTGGGCGCGGTGCGCGGCCTCCTGCACTGCCTGCGCGCTGTTTTCGAACGCCCGCAATAGCTCCGCGCCCGTGTTGTCCGCCGCAGCAACGCGGCGGCTCCACACTTCGCCAGACATTTCGAACTGAAGCGCCCTCACGCCAATGCCGTGCAGAGCGTAAAAACAGGAGCGCAGGTAGTTTTTACTCCCAACACCTCTGCGTTCCCCAGTGCGTCACGGGAATCGGAGTCGTCATCGTCCTCGCTCTGGCACGATGCTTGCTGCGCCCGCGCACCAGTCCGCTACAAGGAGCGATCAAAAGTGGCCCAAATCATTGAACATCGGCATGGTCTAACCGTGCACCCGGTGCCGGCGGTGTTTCTGGCTGGGATGCTTCCCCTGTTTCTCGGCGCAGCGCTCGCCGATTTCGCCTATTCGAAGTCTTTTGACATCCAGTGGAGTAATTTCGCCTCGTGGCTTCTGGTCGGCGGTCTCATTTTTGGCGGCATTGCGCTGATCTTCGCCGTCATCGACCTCTTCCGGGCTCGTCAGCGCACGCGCGGAGTCATTCCGTATGCGCTGGTATTGCTGGTGGCATGGATCGTGGGAATTTTCAATGCCCTGATACATGCCCGCGATGCGTGGGCAAGCATGCCTGCCGGCTTGGCTTTGTCGATCGTTGTTGTGGTGTTTTCCTGCGCGGCCATATGGCTGGGCTTTCGCACCCCGCATATAAGAGGCGCCGTATGAAATACCTTCGATTGCTTGCTGTTGGAGCGCTGGCCGCAGTGACGGGGGTATGCGCCGGCCAAGCCGGACCTTCGCGGGTCGGACCCGAGCCCGAGCTGCCCAAGCCGGAAACGGGGCTGCTGCCCGACATGGTGATTGCAAAACCCGCGGCGTGGGGGGGCAGGGCGCCGACCGTGCCAGAGGGTTATACGATCACCGCCATCGCCACCGGCCTGAAAATCCCGCGACAGACGCTGATATTGCCCAATGGCGACATCCTGGTGGCAGAGGGCCGCGGCGGCAACGCTCCCAAACTCAAGCCCAAAGACGTGATCGCCGGCATTATTAAGGCCAGGGGCACCAGCCCGGTAAAGGGTGGCAACCGCCTGACTCTGCTGCGCGACGCCGACGGCGACGGCACCTACGAGGCCTCGACTTTCGCGGACAATCTTAATGCGCCGTATGGCCTCGCTTTGGTGGGCAACAATCTCTATGTTGCCAATCAAGACGCCTTAGTGCGATTCGACTATCAGCCAGGGCAAACTAAGGCGAATGGTCCGCCAGAAACGGTGACGCCCCTGCCGTCGGAAATCAACCATCATTGGACCAAGGCAATGACCGCTAGTGCCGATGGACAGTATCTGTACGTAGGGATCGGCTCCAACAGCAACATCACGGAACGCGGAATGGCAGTGGAAGCCGACCGCGCCCGCATCTGGCGAGTCAATGCCCGCACCGGCGAATACAAAGCGTACGCCACGGGGTTGCGAAATCCCACCGCACTCACCATCCAGCCGGATACGGGCCAGTTGTGGGCGGTGGTGAATGAACGCGATGAGATCGGTCCGGATCTAGTTCCCGACTATCTGACTGCAGTCCAGGAAGGCGCCTTCTACGGCTGGCCATACAGCTATTGGGGGCAAAACGTAGACGAGCGCGTCCGGCCACAAGACCCAGAAAAGGTCGCTGCGTCGATCAAGCCCGATTACAGTCTGGGGTCCCACGTCGCGGCACTAGGCGTCGACTTCTCGAGCGAAGCGATAGGTGGCCAGTTCGCGGATGGGGTTTTCGTTGGTGAACACGGCAGCTGGAATCGCAAGGATCCGGTCGGCTACAAAGTAGTCTTCGTTCCATTTCGGGACGGGCGACCGTCCGGCCCGCCCATAGATTTCGTAACCGGATTTCGCGATAGCGATGGCACAACCCGCGGCCGTCCAGTGGGTGTGACTGTTGACCCAAACGGCGCGCTCATCGTCGCTGATGATCTTTCCAATACGATTTGGCGCATAACGCCGACGCAAACCCGACTGTCATCACAGCCGGCCGCGACCACGCAGCTCTCGGAGTCTTCCCCGCCTGCGCGGGGCAGATAGCGACTTCATTGGGATGAAGAATCTCACGTAAACCTCAAGACGAGGCCGCCTCATGCTGCGCGTGTCCGGTGCCAGAGAGCTATAGAGGCTGTTCGACGGTCGTCACGTTGGCAACCATACCCGATCGGTCAGGTCTACCTCAATGGGCCCTTCACCGTCCATCATCGAGGTGGAGGCGCCATCGCGGTCTGCAGAGCTCGTTCAAGCTCCGCGAAAGTAAAAGGCTTCTTCAGCACCGGTTTGCCACGAAACGCGTCGGGTAACGCCCATTCGCCGTAGCCAGTTGCGAACGTGAATGGTATTCCTCGCTCCATCAGTATCTTGGCGACCGGGAAAACGCTGCCGCCGCGGACAGTCACGTCAAGAATTGCCGCGTCCAGCTGCTCGTCTTCGGCAAGTTTGACTGCGGCATCCAGCTTGCTCACCGGGCCGACGACCTCGCAGCCGGCAGCAAGTAACCCTTCTTCGAGAAAAAGCGCGATTAAGGCTTCGTCCTCGACAACCAATACGCGAAGGCCTTCCAGCACATGGTCATTCATGAAGCCCCCTCAGATGTGTTGGGCCATGGCGCCAAATATCCAACTTCATGCGACCAAGGTAGATCGAAGACACACGTTAGGCCTTCGTGGGCAAAAGATCTCTCCACCTTCGCGTCAAACTCAAAAGCAAGGACGCGTTCGATCAAAGTGGTTCCAAAGCCAGGCTTGGGCGGCGATTTAATCGCAGGCCCTCCTTCCTCCCGCCAGTCAATTCGCAGGCTTGGTCCCTCCGCGCACGTTACGACTTGCCAGCATACGGTCAGCCGGCCATCGCTCGTGGAAAGTGCTCCATACTTCGCAGCATTGGTGGCCAGCTCGTGGATAGCCATTGCAAGCGCAAGGCCAGCCTTGGGCGTAAGAATGACTGGGGGGCCCGCCAACGTCACCCGCCCTGCGTCATCATGGTAGGGTGCAAGCTCCGTCTGGACGATCGTCTCTAGCCCGCCCGCGCCAGAGCCGTCTTGGGTGAGCAAATTGTGTGCCCTGGCGAGCGCCATAATGCGCCCTTCCAGGCTGGCGGCAAAATCTTCCGGCGTCGCGGCGGTTTTCAGGGTCTGGTTAACTATCGACGAGACTGTCGCCAGGATGTTCTTGACCCGGTGGTCGAGTTCGCGCAAAAGCAGGGACTTTTCCCTATCGGCTTGCCGACTTTTCGTAAGTTCACGTACGATCCGCGCGGCGCCCATGATGGTGCCCATGCTATTGCGTACGGGTGACAGGCTCTGCGAAACTTCGACCGGCCGCAAATCCTTCCGCAAACGCATAGTCTCGTAGTGTTCGACGCGCGCGCCTCGACGCACCCGTTCGAGAAGTTCGTGTTCATGCTCACGTTCACCTGGTGGCGCGAGAAAGGTGATATTCCGGTTTAGCGCCTCATGCTCGCTATATCCGAACATCTTCTCGGCGGCGATGTTCCAACTTGTGATGACGCCGTCCAGGTCGTGCCCAATGATCGCATCATCGGAAGAATCGATGATCGCCGCGAGGCTGGCACGAGCCCTTTCGGCCCTTTCGCGGTCGGTGATGTCTACGAATGTGATAACAACGCCGCTGATGACCTTGTTCACGCCGCGGTAGGGACGAATATCCATCTGGAACGACCTATCACCGGTTGCCAATCCAACCTCGCGCTGAACAGGAAGAAGGGTGCGAAGCACCTGGGCGGCATCACTGTGTAGTCCGTCCTCGGCCAATCGCGAGACGATATCGTTTATAGGACGGCCCTGATCACCCTCGCGGACGCGGAAGATACTGAGCACGGCTGGAGTGAATCGTCGGATTCGTAGGTCACTATCAAGAAAAAGCGTGGCGATCGACGTACTGTCGATAAGGTTGGTCAAATCGCTGTTTAGTTCAACCAGAGAGTCATTACGGGCATTCAATTCAGAATTCAGTGTCGTCAACTCCTCGTTGATTGACTGCAGCTCCTCCTTGGACGTCTCCAGTTCTTCGTTGGTGGATTGCAGCTCCTCGTTCACCGACTGATATTCCTCATTCGAGGATTGGAGTTCCTCATTCGAGGTCTCGAGCAGCTCGGTGAGCGTCTGCAGATGCTCGCGGGCATTAGCGAGTTCTATGCGCGCGGCTTCGTCGTTGTCACCTTGTTCCACGGTGCGAGCTGGTCCGTGGTCCCGAAAGGCAACCACGACCAGACCGTCGCTGGCAAATCCTGGGCGATTGTCCAGCGGTTCGACGGCCACAGTCACGGCTTCGGCACGCCCGCCGACCTCGAGCACAATGCCCTCGGAGATGACACTCCGCTGGGTGGACGTGACCTGTTTAATGGCAGCGCGCAGGGGCGCCCGCAGGTCGACGTGCGCTAGAGTGAGAAAATTCATGCTCATGGCGCCGTCACTCGGGACCAGATACTTCCCGATTTGGCCGGAAAGACGAAGAATATTCTGGCGACTATCGATGACAACGAATGCGGGTGTGTACTTCGACATTATCCGCGCGACTTGCGGATCGATTTCAAGGTCGTGCGTAGATTGTGCGCCCTTTGGGCGGGTAGCTATCGATGGAGCCGCTGATGAGAGCGGCAGCTGGGTAGGTACTGCCCTGCGCCCAAATATCCGGTGTTTCTTATCGATCGCGGAAAACAGCGTACTGTGAGTCGTAATGGCTTCGGAAGTACCAAGGAACAGGAGACCGTGCGGACGCAGCGCATAGTGGAACATTGCCATGGCCCGCTTTTGCAGCGCCGGCGCGAAGTAAATCATGAGATTTCGGCATGAAATTAGGCTAAGTCGGGAGAACGGAGGGTCCTTTACAAGATCGTGTGTAGAAAAAAGGCACATCTCACGTATGTCCTTCGCAACGCGATAACCGTCGTTCTCCCTGACAAAATACCTGTCTAGCAAGGGCGCGGGAATGTCGGCCGCGATAGAGGCCCCGTAGAAGCCATCCCTCGCAATCTCCAAGGCCTTGTCATCAATGTCACTTGCGAATATCTGCACTTTTCGGGGACGGTCGGCGCGCGACATGGCTTCCTTGAAGAGGATGGCCAACGTGTATGCCTCTTCCCCTGTTGCACATCCCGCAACCCAAACTCGAGTGTCCTGGCCCTCGTCGGACGTCAAAATCCCGGGGATCTTGTCGGCGAGCGACGCAAATGCACCACTATCGCGGAAAAATCGCGTTACGCGGATAAGCACTTCGCGAAACAGCAACTCAGGCTCGTCGGGGCGTTGGCGCAGTTGCTCAACATAATCAGTCACACTCTCCGATTGCAGCACTTGCATACGGCGCTGAATCCTGCGCATCATCGTGTTGCTTTTGTATTGGCTGAAGTCGCGACCAAGGCGGCTATTTAGAACCGCGCAGATCGCCCCCAGTTGGTGGGCGACATCTTTGTGTACACCGTCCGGACCTTTTGAACTGTGTACTTTGAGTCGATACGCCCAATGCTCTAGCAAGGCTGCCGGCATTTGTTCGACCGGCAGTACATGATCAACAAATCCACCCAATGCCGCACTCTGCGGCATGCCCGTCTTGGGCGAGTGGTCGAACTCCGCCTGCGCCAGTGTCAGGCCCCCATGTTCACGGATGGCCTCTACGCCGCGTGCGCCGTCGCTTCCAAATCCGGACAAAATAATACCTACCGCTTTCTCCCCTTGGTCTTCGGCCAGCGAAACCAGAAAAGCGTTAACGGAGGCACGGCGCGCCGTGGCCGAGGGAGCCCGCACGACTTGCAGAACTCCTTCTGACAGTGTCATAAGTGAATCGGGCGGAATGACGAAGACGTGATTTGGGGCAAGGGCGTCACCCGTCTTAGCCAAGGTGACAGGCATGGGGGTGCACGCACCAATGATCTCGGGGAGGGCGCTGGCCCGCTCCGGGTCCAGATGCTGCACCAGCACGAAGCTCATACCAGTATCGGTCGGCATCGTCCTGAAGAACGCTCGGAAGGCGTCAAGTCCTCCCGCCGAGGCGCCCATTCCGACGACGAGCGTGGTGGGGACTGCCGCGTCCTTGGAGGTGCCACGGGGGGCCGGGGCGGTGGGCTCGGAAGGAAATTGGACTCGGTCAGTGCTCATTAATTCATAGCAATTCAAAGGTTAGGGTTCCACGATAACCCCAACGGACCAACCAGCCCAAATCTCTCGGGCCAGTCCATAGCCGCACCAGCCGCTCGGTTAGCTGCCCTACGTGGAGTTGTCGACACGCGAGGGCCGGGGCGCTGTGGGTACGGTTCGCGGCGAGGGATAGGCGCAGCGTCCAGTCCTAAGATGCTGGACCGACGGGCGGGGCGCGCTTGTAAGCAGTGACGGCGGCGCGAGTTAGGGCTGTTTGATGGAGCCGGGATAGGGCCTGAGGTGCAGGATGTGCATCACCCGCTTGAGGTTGTAGGCCAGTACATTCAAGCTCATTTCCGTGTTCACATTGCCCAAGCGACGAGTTAAGAAGTGGGTGTAGCCCATCCAATGTTTGAACGTGCCGAATACATGCTCCACCGTGCGCCGCCGCACCTTCATCGCTTCTGGCATTCGGTCTAGACGGCGCTGGGCCGCCTCGAGCACGGCCTCGTGTTCCCACCTACCTATGCGCCGATAAGCGCTAGGTGTGAGCGTGCCAGACAGAAAGGTGCGCAGGTCCTTGTCCGAGGCGATGGTGGTCCATCGAAAAAG
Source organism: Achromobacter sp. NPDC058515 (assembly GCF_042721735.1). Taxonomy (NCBI): domain Bacteria; kingdom Pseudomonadati; phylum Pseudomonadota; class Betaproteobacteria; order Burkholderiales; family Alcaligenaceae; genus Achromobacter; species Achromobacter sp. NPDC058515. The sequence goes on along the minus strand of NZ_JBHXNI010000005.1, from coordinate 74,173 downwards.
CTCTTCGATTGAAGGCGTGCCCAGCTCGTTGAGCTTGCGGGCAGTTTCGCGCAGAAGAAGACGAGGGTAGCCGTTCCACTCCTCCGCGTTCGCGTCCTTGCCCAGCGCGACAATGGACAGCGCCAACCGCCTCAAGTCGCACTCAGCGCGGACTTCATTGAAGAATGGCCTCGGACGTGTTGAGTAAGGCCAGCGGCGCGCGGGGCGCTAGAAGGCCCCGGAGATCGTCGTGTCCATTCTTGGGACCACGACCGCAAATTAGTGCGAATGCATGCGCCTAAAGTGGGCGCAATTCCTGCGAACTTCGGCGTTAAATCGCACTATTTGGTGCGCGTACAGATTCGATTCCTGTCGGGCGCACCATCCAGTCAATGGGTTGCGTGGATGTTGTGTCCACGTCGCGCCCGAAGCGCAGTACTTAGATCCGCAGTGTTTTGCCGATCTCCAGGTAAGACTGTAGATCCATGATTTAGGGGCGAATCGAAAGATTCGCCCCTTTTTCATTTGGCTCGTGCAGCCCATGCGCAGACCGCCGCAGACGCCGCGATTGCGGCGCCTGCGCATCTTCTGGCGTCGGCCTAGAAGCGCATGGCCAGCTTGAGCAGACCCGACTGCTGCCGATTGCCGCCACCGAACTGCGCGTCGTACGCGATGCCGGCCGTCGTGTTGCGCGCGATGGCCATTTCGGCGCCAAGCCCGAGCACCGCGGCGTTGCGCGCGATCGGAACGCCCGTCACCGAGAACGTGCTGCCGCCGTCGAAAGCCAGCACCTGCTCAGGCTTCACATCGCCCATTGCGTGGCGCCAGCCCAGAGACGCGGTCAGGCGGCCCGGTGCGCGGTCGGAACCGAACTGCCACGCGCCGCGCAGTCCCAGCGTGGTGCTGGTCACGTCGTCGGAACTTCCCTCCCCGTGCAGGGCGGCCGTGCCGCCCGATTCCTCGAAGTCGCGAGTGCGCACCTGGTTCCACGCCAGGCCGGCATAGGGCTCAATGGTGTAGGCATCGCCCAGCGGCAGGTTGTAGCCGAGTTCGGTGAACACTTGCGTCGAAGAGGCGTGATAGGACGATTCGAGCCGCTGGTTCAGGCTGCCGGCCGCCACGTCGCGCTTTGTGTCGATATCGTGCCAGGTGTAGGCCGCGCCGGCCATAAAGCGGAAATGGCCGGGTCCGGCTTCGAAATTTCGTCCGCCGAACATCGTCGCCGTATAGCTGTCGACATTGGTGCGCGACGACGCGTCGGCGATCGAACTGTGGCTGCCGGTGTAGCCGAGCGCGCCGCCCAATCGCCAGCCGCCGCCCACTGCGCCGTCGCTGCCGACAAAGAGCCCGCCGGCCGATTGGCTCACGCTCGACGCGTTGCCGTCGCCGCCGAACCTGCTCCAGTTGCCGAATGCCTGCGCCCAGATCGGATGCGCACCGCTTTGCGGCAGCGCGTCGGACAACGGCGAGCCCACTTGGGCCGTCGGCCGTCCGGCGAGCGCCGGCGCGTCGAGGTTGCCGCGCAAGTGGGCGAGGGGCAGCGTGCGCGCGGTATCCCCCTGGCTCTGCAACACGCTGGCGGTGCTTGCGTACGCTTCGCCTGAAAGCGCCTTCAAGGCCGAGCGCGCTTCGTCCGGCGTCATGGTGAGGACCGCCGCCGTCACCTGGCTGGCGCCAGTGTCTTTGCCCGATGCGATGCCGCTTCCGATCGCCGGCGATCCGTTTCCGGCCGGCGACGATTCACTTCCGGTCGACGACGATCCGTTTCCGGTCGCGGGCGGGTCTTCCTTGTCCAGCGCGTCGCCCACGCTGCTGCCGTTGTCCGAGTCGCCGATGCTGCCAATCGGCACGTCGTTGCGCGTAAGCGTCATGAACGCGTTTTTCGTGTCGTAGCTGAGCGTGGGCGTCAAGAATGCATAAGCGCTGGAGGCGCCGGTGAACCTGCCCTGTATGCCGCCGTCCGCCGTCAGGATGTTGTAGGTCGTGCGCGGCGCATAGTTGCCGTCGGGTCCCACGTGCGCCACGGTGCCGTCGAGGTAGGCCGCGCCGGTGACGTGGATGCGGTCGCTCGCGCTGCCGGCCGGATCGGCATGCACGCGATAGATGGTGTTTTCGCCGAAGGAGAGGTTGCCGTTGATGGTGAGGGTGCCGATGGGCGAGCCATCATTGCCCGGAGAAACAACCGCAGTGGGATACAGAGTGGTGGTGCCCAGCTGGCCGACCCCCGCCAGCACGACTTCGCGGCCGATATCGACGGGACCGTTCAGCTTGCCGTCGATTTCCAGGGCGCCGTCGGCGATCAGGATGGGGCCGGTCAGGCCGCTGCTGTCGGCGGTCAGGATCACGGATCCCGGGCCGGTCTTGACGAAGCCCTGCGTGCCTTGCAGTGGGTTGTCGATGGTGTCGACGAATTGGCCGGAGGCATAGGTGCCGTCGCCGACGACGATGACCGGAGGATTGCCGCCGCTGCCGACCAGGGTGATGGGCGCGCCTTGCAGGCGATACCGGTCGGTGGCGAACTGGATGCCCGACACGCGTACCGGACCGGCGCCGCCATCGACGGTCACCGTGCCGGCCGCGCCGGTGAAAATGGCGTATCCGCCATCGGGCAGGGCCCCCGCGGCATTGGTTGGACTATTCCAGTTCGTGCTGGCGGCGCTCCATGCGCCATCGCCGCCGCCCGCTCGGGTCGAGGACGCCGCGCCGTTGCCGTTCCACAAGTTGGTCGTGCTCGGACCCAGGATGAGGTTGATCTGCTTGTCGCCGGTCAGCGACTGGATGGTCGCCGCGGGCAGGGAGTCGCCGGTGACCGTGCCCAACGTCAGGCCGTTGCCGCTTAAGGCGCCGCCGTATGACAGGATCCGGTAGTAGCCGGCGTTGACGCCCAAGGTATTCACGGAGACGTTCAGCGTCGTGTTATTGAGGGCAACGTCGCCGCCGACCGTGATGTTGTCGCCGGTGCCGGGTTGCGTAATGGGCAGGCCCGCATAGCCGGTCTCGAAGTCGAACACCGCATTGTTCATCGACAGGTTGCCGTTGACGACGAGGTTGCCGTTGGAGACGCCGGTCGGCGTGCCGACGGAATACCCGGGCGCGACGCGCGCGTTGCCCGTCACGCTGAGATCGCCGTTGATCGAGCCGAAGCCCGCGATGATGCCGTTCGATGTCGCGTTGACGTTCCCACCGATTGCGACGCCTGCTCCGCCGCCGTTGCCGCCGATCACCAGCGTGCCGCCGCTGACATCGACCCCGCCGGGGAAACTGGCCGAGCCGTCCAGCACCTGCGTATTGCCTGGCGCAACAGTCAGGTCCGCCGCCGCGACGCCGCCGCAGTAGGTCGTACTCAACGCGAGCGTCGCCGTCAGCCACTTCTTCGTGCCATATGTCAAAACGTGGATCCTCTATATCTCGATTAATGGTCTGGCATCAAAAGCATTACTGGATTGCTATAAAAGCGTTACTGGATTGATATAAAAGTATTGCTAAGTAACTAATCAATCCGCGTAAAAAGTAATGCGCCTTTGAAAAAAGGTCGCAATTTATCCCAGTTTTTTTGCAATACCAAGAATTAATAGAGAGATACCATCCGTATTATCAAAATGGCGATAAATGGATTCCACCCTTACTGCTGAAAATGCGGCTTTGGATACCATCCAAATAATAAAAATGGCACGAACAGATACAATCAATATTATTTAAATAGATGTGGGCCGGCCCCGAAATGGCCCTTGCAGCCAAGGCCAGTTCGCCAAGCGCTGGGTTTATTGGGTCTCTGGGGCGGCCATTGCCTAGGACGCAGTCGTCGAGATCGGCGCGGACTTGACGTTTTCTGCGCGCGCGGCTCTTGGATTGGCCTATGGCGGGCAGTTCGGCAAGGGCAACGTTGAGAGGCCGCAAGCCAGCCTGTCGATCCGTTTCTAGAGCCGCCGGTGAAAGCCGCCTGGCCCAGGCGGAAACCTGGGCCAGGCGTTGAATCGCGCGTTGCGGCCCGCGCTGTGATGGCGGCGGGCGCCGGCCGATCCCTGGAGATCGACGCCGCCGCCGTAGTCTTACTCGCCGCCGAACATATACCGCAGGCCGCCGCTGAACTGCCAGCCGCTCCAGCCCGAGCTGCCGAATTCTTGCTGATGATTGAATTCCGCGAATAGCGACAGGCGCTTGCTGGCCATGCCGTTGATCCCGGCGCCGAGCTGCCAGGCCTGCCCGTATTTGCCGAGCGGGAAGTCAACCGAGCCTATCGTGGCCGAGCCCTCGCCGTTCAGGCCTTGCAGGTAATTCGCCTTGATGTACGGCGTGACGCGCGTGCCTTCGGCGGTATCGAAGGGCCGCGTCAGGCGCGCGCCGATCCGGAGCGTGTTCTGGGTCTGGCCGCCCAGGCTGGTCTCGATGCCGTCCCGGTCGGTGAAATCGTCGAAGCGCAGGCGCTGCCAGACGTATTGCGCTTGCGGTTCAAGATTGAATCCGCTGGCGCCCAGGGCAAACGGATAGCCGACCTCAAGCGACGCCGCGTAGCTGTTGCCGTCGATCGAGGCGATCTTGTCGTTGCCGTAGACCGACGTGCGCGTGCGCGCGCTGAGCGTGCCGGCGGACAGGATCGCGTCCGCATACCAGCCGTCGCGGTGCAGGTACGTTGCGATCGCCGCGAGGCTCTGCATGTCCGTCCGGGTCACGCTGCCGCCATCCGCGGCGTCGGGAGACATCCATGAATTGCCGATGGTGACCGCGCCGCCCAGGCGGACCGTGCCGGTATCGTCGCGGCGCAATATGGCGCTGCCGCCGAACTGGATGGCCGAATAATCCTGGTCCGTGTCGTAGCCGTACCGTTGGAAGCTCACGTTGGTGTGATACGTCGAGGTATTGCCGTAGGCGCGGACAAAGCCCTCGCCTTTTGCCGTGGGCACTCCGGTAGCTTGGGAGTCGCGCACTTCGCCCAAGCGGCGATGCAGGCTGTCGAGGTCTTGCAAGCCCGCATTGAAAAGCGCGCCCGGCAGGCTGATGTAGCTGGGCACCTGCGGCGCCACGGCCCAGCGCGACGGGACGTCGATGCCGCCGCCTCCGGTTCCACCGCCTCCCGTTCCGCCGCCGCCAGTCCCTCCGCCGCCCGTGCCGCCGCCACCGGTGCCGCCATCGCCTCCACTCCCTGTGCCGCCATCCCCGCCGCCACCGGTGCCGCCGTCGCCATCGCCATCGCCATCGCCATCGCCATCGCCGTCGCCGCCGGTTCCGCCGCCGCCGGGGAACGTTGTAATGAGGCCGGGCGGAAGCGGCACCGCCGTGACGTACACGCGTTCAAGGCGGTAGTCCCAGTATGAATTGGGGAAGCCCACCAGGTTCTGGCTTGGGGCGGCCGGACCGTTTGGCGACCCAGGGCCGAACGCGAGCCACTTGAACTGGTAGGGCGTGCCGCCCGTCACGTATTCGCGGCCCATCGAGAACGCATCGACCGACGAAGCGCCCGCCACCTGGATCAGAGATACGCCGTTCGTGGGCGATACGACCAGGGCGTCGTTGCGCACCCAGGCGTTTGCCGGCAGCATGGTGGACGTTGCCGCGGACGTTTGCGCCTCGGCCACGGTGACCACGTTGACCTGTGTCGGGCCGGCGGCGGCGCCGCGGATCAGGACCCGGTCCGTGACCTGGTTTGCGATGGGCCCCAGATAGGGATCGTCGAGCAGGGCGCCCATCGTGATTTGCCCGCCTACGCCGGTATAGCTGCCCGCGATGTTCAGCGTATTGCCGAAGGGGGCGCCGCGGGTAAGGACCGTGCTGCCCGAATTGTTGAGCGCGCCGCCTATGTCCAGCGTCGACGGGGCCGCGCCTCCGGGGAACGCGTATCCGCTGCCGACATACAGCGTTCCCTGGTTCGTGACCGAGGCTTGCACCGTGCTGTTGTAGCCGACCATCTCCGTGCCTGGCTGGATGGTGGCGGTGTCTCCGGCAAGAATGGCGCCAGAGGTTCCGGGCGAGCCGATGATCAGGCGGCCGTTCGATACGGTCGAGGTGCGGGCTTCGGTGCGGCCCAGCAAGGTCCACTGGCTGCCGACCATGTCCAGCGAGCCGAATTTCAGGAAATCGTTGCTGGCCGACCCCGTGCCTTCCAGGATGATGCGGCTGGTGTCCCCACCCAGCGCGGGGCCCTGCAGCAGCGCGCCCGTCTGCATGGTCAGCGTGCCGTTGCCGGTGGCGAACTGTACGGAGTAGGAGCCTCCGCTGATCGTGCCGGCCGTCGTGACTTGCGCGGAACCGTTGGTGGTATGCACGCCGCCCACGCTGCCCTGGACCGTCGCGCCGGGGGCATTGATGAGCGTGCCGCCGGCGCCGAAGTCGACGCCCACCCCGTCGCTGGCCGTGATCCGGCCGAGATTGGTCACGGTTTCGGAACCGTTCACCATCTGCAAGCCGTAGGTGGTGCCCGAAATGGCGCCTGTCGCGTCGTTGCGCATCCGGCTGCTGCCGCCTTCCAGGTGCACGCCTGCGCCGCTGGTGGCCACGATGCTGCCCGCGTTGACCAGCATGTCCGAGCCATTGATGACATAGACGCCCGAGCTTGCCCCGATGATCTGGCCTCCCTGCAGATTCTGCAGGCCGCCGCCGGCGCGCAGCAGCACGCCGTCGCCGCCCGTGGTCTGGATCGTTCCCCGGTTCAAGACAGTGGTTGGCGCATTGACCGACGTGAAGCCGCCGCCCGCGCCCGAGATTGTGCCGCTGTTTGTCAGAGAGTTGCCATTCTGCAGCGTTGCCGCGAATGACCCGCCGTCGGCGCTGGTCAAGGATCCCAGATTATTCAGCGCCCAGGTCTTGTTCTGGCCGAATACCGCGGGTCCGGTAGCGACGCTGACGGTAATGCCGGGACTTACTGTCGCCACGCCCGTCGAGCCCGGATCCGCCAGGCCATCGAGGTTTACCGTGGTGGATGCATTCGCATCGATTACTGCTTGAGCATGGGATTGATTCGGAGCAAGGATGATTCCCGCCATCAGCGCCAGGACCGTATTTACCGGCAAGATTCTCTGCTGCATTGGTCGCTTCCTATACGCGTCGTCGTTTATATGTACGAGTAAGCGCGCAGCCAGGCACACGTTACTCGCGGGCCAAACGGGAAACTTTCCGACATAACGCTACAGGATTTGGATTACTTTGAAAAGATGAGGGATTAATCCCGTGCGCGCCTTTTAAGCACGCTGATATTGCCATCGGCTTCTATATAGGCCCGATGGACTTCGCCCAGATCCGCAATGCCTCTGACGCGCAGTTCGCTCATGAGCTCTTCTTCCGTGATGTATTCCCGGCGCAGGTTGCGGCGGGCGATGACGCCGTCGTGAACCAGGCACACCCGATCCGAGGCGAGCAGGCGCCCCACCGGCCGGACGAAGTAGCTGACCCTGTCCACGACCACCGTCCACCCGACAATGGTGGACACAAGGACCAGCCCGTCGACGATCGATTTGTATTCGCCGGCCATGGCATTTTGCGCGGCGTCCGCGATCAGCACGAGGACAAGCATGTCCGCCACGCCGAACGAGCCGACGTCCCGCCTTCCGGCGACCCTCAGCAGGACGAAGATGAACCAGTACACGGTGCTGCCGCGGATGAAGATCTCAAGCGGAGACACGGAAAACGTGAACATTGCAGACCAGTCGGGGCTCATCGTCTTGTCTCCTGCGGAAAGGGCGCAAGCCGCGCAGCAAGTCGCGTGCCTCGCGCGGGCACGGTGCTTGCTGCGCGGGCGCTGGCGCCTTCGCGATATCGACTTTGCCATGCCGGATGACCCCGCGCTTCTTATCCTGCTGTACTTCATCCCGCCACTGTGGATGGTCGCGGGCATTGCTGACTGGTTTTGCCACCGGCGGTCGGATATTGCGCGGACGTCGGGGGCCAAGGAATCCTGGCTGCATATGCTGATGTTCGCGCAGATGGGCTCGGCGCTGCTGGCCTGCCTGTTTCTGGAAATCAATGCGCTGATATTCGCATTCGTCATCGCCATGTTCTTTGCGCACGAAGCCACCGCCCTGTGGGATGTGTCGTATGCGCACAGCCGCCGGCGAATTTCGCCAGTGGAGCAGCATATTCATAGCTTCCTGGAACTGCTGCCGCTGCTGGCCATCGTGCTGCTGGCCGTGCGGCATTGGGATGCGTTTCTGTCCCTGTTCGGGCAGGGCCAAACGGCGGCCAGCTGGACGCCGCAGTGGAAGACGCAGCCCTTGCCCGCGGCCTACATCTATACCCTGCTCGCGGCGGGGCTTTTCCTCGAAATCCTGCCCTACCTGGAGGAGCTGCTTCGCGGCATGCGAAAGCGGCGGTAGGCCGACGCGCCGCGCCCGGTTCACCCAGGCGCGGGCTGACCCTTTTGCGAGCCTCCAAGGAAGCGCTCGGTCTCCTGCACGAAGGCCTCGGCCAGTTGGGCGTGCGGCGTCTGGGTCGCCCACAGGATGCCCATGCGGCGCACGGGGGCGACACCGGGCAAGGCGACGCGCGACAGGCCCAGGCTGTCGAGCCAGTCCGGGGCCCAGTCCGGCACCAGCGACACCCCCAGGCCTTCCCGGACCATGCTGGCGATGGCCATCAGGCCGTCGATCTCCAGCCGTTCGCGCGGCCGGATCGCGTGCTGGCGCAGATAGCGGTCGGCCAGCCGCCCGCCCCACACGCTGCGGTCGTAGCGGATGAAAGGCTCGTCCGCCATCAGCGCGTGCGCGTCGCGGTCGCGCAGCGCCGCCGGCGCCAGCACCACCAGCGGCTCGGCCGCCCCTAGCCTCCATGCATAGCCCTTGGGCAGCGTGAACTGGGGCTGCACGATGAAGGCCGCGTCCAGCTCGCCGTCGATGACCTTGCGGTAGAGGTGGCTGGACGTGCCGGGCTGGACGAACACCGCAAGCTTTGGATGCCGCCGGTACAGGCCGGCCAGCACCGGCGGCATCAGGCCGGCGAGCGCCGACGTGGAGACGCCGAGCCGGAACTCGCCCAGCGGGGTATCGTCGCAGGCCGTGGCCCGCAGGTCGCGCATTTCGCGCAGCACCAGGCGCGCGCGTTCCAGCACCTTCAGGCCGGCCTCGGTGGCGCGCACATTGCGGCCGGCGCGCTTGACGAGCGCCACGCCCAGATCCTGCTCCATGGCCCGCACACGCGCGGCGATCGCCGCCGGCGTCAGGTCGAGGCGGCGCGCGCCTTCGGCCAGGGACCCGCACTCGATCACCGCCACGAAACTCTGTAGGTACCGCGTATCCATGATCCCCCTTCCGATCGATCTTCCTAGCTGACTACCCCGATATTCCAGGGCACGAACTCGTGATCGCCCAGCCCCAGCAGCTCGCTCTTGCTGCGCTCGCCGGACGCCACGCTGAGCACCTGCGCAAAGATCTGCTGGGCCATTTCGGGCAGGCTGGCGCTGCCGTCAAGGATAGCGCCGCAATTGATGTCCATGTCCTCTGTCAAGCGTTCGTACATGGTCGTATTGGTGGCCAGCTTGATCGAAGGCACCGGCTTGGCGCCGAACATCGAGCCGCGGCCGGTGGTAAAGCAGATGAGGTTGGCGCCGCCGGCAATCTGTCCCGTTGCCGACACGGGATCGAAGCCCGGGGTATCCATGAACACCATGCCGGGCTGGCGCACCGGCTCGGCATAGCGGTACACCTCCATCAGGCCGGAGGTGCCGCCCTTCATGGACGAGCCCAGCGACTTCTCGAAGATGTTGGCCAGGCCGCCCATCTGGTTGCCGGGGCTGACCTTGCCGTTGATCTGCACGTCGCGTCCCGGCGAGTACGTTTCCTTCCACCAGCGAATGCGTTCAACCAGTTTTTCGCCGACTTCCCGGCTGCGCGCGCGCGCCGTGAACGTGTGCTCGACGCCATAGATCTCGGGGGTCTCGGACAGGATGGCGGTGCCGCCGTGGCGGACCAGGATATCCATCGCTGCCCCCAGGGCGGGGTTGGCGGTGATGGATGAAAACCCGTCCGAGCCGCCGCACTGCAGGCCCACGGTCAGGTGCCGGGCCGACACCGGCTGGCGCCGGACCTGGTTGGCCTGCGGCAGCATGTCGCGCACCGCGGCCACGCCGGCCTCGATGGTGCGCCGCGTGCCGCCGGTCTCCTGCATGATGAAGGTTTTCAGCCGGTCGCCCGCCTGCAGGCCCTGGTCTTGCAGCAGGGCGTCGAGCTGGTTGCGCTCGCAGCCCAGGCCGACGATCAGCACCGCCGCGAAGTTCGCGTGACAGGCGTAGCCGCCCATGGTCCGGCGCAGCAGGTCCATGGGCTCCCCCGACATCTCCATGCCGCAGCCCATGCCGTGGCTGAGGGCGACCACGCCGTCCACATTGGGATACTGCGCCATGATGTCCGGCGTGAAGGCCTCGGCGATGCGGTGCACGACCGTGGCGGAGCAGTTCACCGTGGACAGCACGCCCACGTAATTGCGCGTGGCCACCTGGCCGTTGTCGCGCACGATGCCCAGGAAGCGCGCCTGTTCGGCCTCGGGCAGCAGCGCCGTGGGCACGTAGTCGCGTCCGAACGCGTAATCGCGATCGAATTCGCGGAAATCGGTGTTGTGGGAGTGCACGTAGGCGCCGGCGGGAATGTCCACCGCCGCAAAGCCGATACAGACGTTGTATTTCAGGATGGGCTCGCCGGCGCGCAGATTGCGCGCGGCGATCTTGTGGCCCGCAGGCACCTGGCTGCGCGTGACCAGCGACTCGCCGGGCACCGCCACGCCGATGCCCACCGGCATGCGCGCGACCACGATGTTGTCCGCCGGATGCAGGCGGATCACGGGGCCGTCGGCCCGCTTTCCAGAAAAATCGAACATATCTACCTCGTGTAGCGTATCGAAGGGGGCGGCTGCGCCGTTATTCCGGCCGGATGCCGATATCGCCGATCAGCGTCGACCAGCGCGGCACTTCGTCGCGGACAAAGGCCGAGAACTCCGCCGGTTTGCTGCCCAGCACGGTGAACCCCTGGTCGGTCAGGCGGGTCCGCGTATCGGCGTCGTCCAGCGTTGCGCGGATCGAGCCGTACAGCCGGTCCATCACCGCCGTCGGGGTGCGGGCGGGCGCGAACACGCCATACCAGGTCAAGACCTCGAACCCCGCGAAGCCCGACTCCGCCATCGTCGGCAAGGCCGGCGCCTTGGCGTCGCGCTGCAGGCCGGTCACCGCCAGCGCGCGCAGCTTGCCGGACGCCAGGTAAGGCATCGCCACCGGCAGGTTGGCGAACATGTACGGCACATGGCCGGCCAGCACGTCCGACAGGGCCGCCGATTCGCCCTTGTAGGGCACATGCGTCACCTTCACGCCGATCCGGTGCGCATACAGTTCGCCCGCGATATGCTGCGGCCCGCCCTGTCCGGACGAGGCGTAAGTCAGCGCGCCGTCGCCCGCGCCGCGGATCTGCGCGTCCAGTTCGGCCACCGTGCGCGCCGGCACCAGGGCCGGGTTGACGACGAGCACCAGAGGCATCGACACCATCTGCGATACGGGCGCGAAGTCCTTGACCGGGTCGAACGGCAGTTTGGGGAACAGCGACGGGGCCACGACCATGGTGGATTGCGACCCCAGGAACAGGGAATAGCCGTCGGCGCCGGCCCGCGCCACATTGTCGGCGGCGATCGTGCCGGTGGCGCCGGGGCGGTTTTCCACTACTACCGGCTGGCCCAGCTGTTCTCCGATCTTCACCGCCACCAGGCGGGCGACGATGTCGGCCCCGCCGCCGGGCGCAAACCCCACCACCAGGCGCAGCGGACGTTCGGGGAAGGGGGCGTCGGCGGCGCCGGCCGCGCCGGTTCCCAGCAAGGTCAACGCACAGGCGCCCAGCCAGCGCCGGGCGGCTCGCAATTGCGGCATACCGTTCATCTTTGTCTCCAGTCTTGTTGGCGTCGGGCCCAGGCCCGCGGCGTCGCCATGGACGCAGCCTCATTCTCGATGTCGAGAAACCCAAGAACAAGCATCTTGCAATTGCTTAAGACAACAATATTTTTTGGTTTTGGGCGTCTGGGAAACTGGGTCGGTCAACGACGGGTTGGATCTTGCAGGAGTTTGCCGCGTGGAGCCAGCAACCGGCGGAGCCGCGTGATTCGGCTGCGCGATGTGGCGGTCAAGGCAGCATGGGCGTTCCAGGCAAAAAAAAAGGAAACCCAGAGTTTCCGTTTTTCGTCTATGCAGGCAGGAGCTTGCGCTTGGCAGGTGAAGGTGGACCGAAGTCCTCGGCTACGCCTTGCGTGATGCCGGTACTGCCGCTTGTGATCGCACGCAAACCATGATCGGTAAGTGTCAGCTCCCGCACTTGGATAACTGCTCCGGGCTTCGAGATGGTCTTGGCCTCTTTGACAAACGTCCAGCGCGGGGTGTCGGGGGCAGTTTTCATGGTCAGTACCTTTTCGTGACGAACTCGCTGATGGCTGGCTACCGACGCCGACGATCTCCATGACGTCTTCTCGATCAAAGAGTGCTCTATCACTTGAATCCGAGTAGAGCACCGACCGCATGCTGTCCAGAATGGCCGAGCACCGGCACGGCAACTGCGGAAAATCGGCCCGGCATCAGGCGTCTTGCCTGGGCTTCCGTGTAGCCCCATTCATTGACGAGCTCAGTGCGGTGCTGCTCTTCACTGCTCATCGTACTGGCCATGATCACGGGTGTTTTCTTGCGGATGGCTCGGCCCGTGATGCCGGCATTGATGGGGAAGTGGCGTCCAGCGCCCTCGCCGTTCGAACCTACATAGTTGATTATTTGCTCGATCTGCTCCGGGTCATTCACAGGAGGGACGACTCGATGGAAGGTTGCACGAATATCGCCGCCGCAACTTCGCGTTGAACAATACTGAGCAAGCATGGTGTGCACCGTCGAGACGGCTGCAAATAGTCCCTCGTGGATGAAATCCGGCCCTTCTTTTGCGTCTTCCGCTCGGGCAAGCGAGATGCGAACGCCCGTCGCGATGGCCAGCCACATGCAGGCAATCGTTGCGAGGCTGACTAGCCAGAGGTCGGGCGAGGGTTCCTGCGCCAACTTCACGGCCGCAATCGCGGCGGCCATGACCGGCGGCCCGTTGTAAACCAGTTCTCTTGGCCACTTTTTTTGCCAGAATTTTTTCTGCTGAGCGCCTGGGATGTGTGGGGGCGTTCATGAAGGGCCATCCTCCCTATCAAATTTCTCTTGCCCTCTTAAATGGAATCGGAAATACCGATCTGGGGTGCTCGAGCATGTTTGCCGTACTGATCGGCAGAATGGTATTTCACAGTTACGCGGACTGTGAGGCGGAAGACCCGTACGCCCGCAAGAATAGGACCGAATGGAGGCCAGTCCACGCAGCCCTGCATCGAAGGTAAAAGTCGTTCACGCATGAAAAACGTGCATGGCAAATGCGCGTCACAAGATATGCCGCTAGCCGCGGCCATGCCGCAAGGCGGCATTCCAAGCCAGGGCGCGGGCGCGTCCCGGTTCAGTCATCCAGCGACGGCACGGTGCCGATCTGCGCCAGGATGCGAGGCGACTCCATGTCGCCGGTTTCCTTGTCGATCAAGACTTCATAGGCGGCGACGCCCGCGAATTTGGAGGCCATGGAATTCGCGATTCGGATGGCTCCGAATTCGCTGCTGGCCGGACGGATTTCCCCGGGGGCGACGCCGTTGGCGGCGGCGCGGTAGGGAACGACGATGTACTGAACGAGATGAGCAGCTTCTGACACAGGATTCTCCCCTGGACGACAGTTTTTCGGGCGAGCGAAATGTATCACGTCTCACTGTGTTTTTGTACAGTATTTTGCGGTGGCGCGCCAACTAATTCGCCAGCCATGCGCCCGCCTGAGGAAAACCCCTAGCGCAGGGTCATTGCCGCATCTCCCTTCCGGCTCTTAATATTTTCGAAAATCCTGAGTGTTTTATAAAACCAAGGGGCATGGGATGGAAGCGAACCGCTACGACGCCTACCGCGAAGACACCGCCGGCCGCGCCAACGTGGCCGACTCGCCCGAGCGGGTGGCCTATTACCAGGAGCTCGCGCGCCTGGAGGCGGGCGCATTGTGGACGGTGGCGAACAAGATCGAGCCCTGGGCGCCCCGGTCGGCGTCCGTGCCCGTGGTCTGGCGCTACCAGGACTTGCGCGGCCATGTCCTGCGCTCCGCCGAGCTGGTTTCGCCCGAAGAGGCGGGCCGCCGCGTGATCTACCTGAACAATCCCGGCCGCCGCGATGTGGCCGCGGCGGTGGGCTGGCTGTATTCCGGCCTGCAGGTCATGAAGCCGGGCGAACTGGCCTCGGCGCACGCGCACTCCCATTCCGCGCTGCGCTTCATCATGGAAGGCCGGGGGGCGTACACCGTGGTGGACGGCCACAAGATGACGCTGGGCGCGAACGACTTCGTGCTGACGCCGAACGGCACCTGGCATGAGCACGGCGTGGCCGAGGACGGCACCACCTGCATCTGGCAGGACGGCCTGGACATTCCCTTGGTCAATGCGCTGGAAGCGGGCTTCTATGCCGTGCATCCCGACCTGAACCAAACCGTGACCCATCCCGTGGACGACACCAGCGGGGCCTGGGGCGGGGTGGCGCTGCGGCCGCAGGCGGCCGGCTGGACCAAACCCTATTCGCCGCTCTTCAAGTACGAATGGGAACCCACCTACGAGGCGCTGCGCCGCTGCGCGCGCACGGCCGCCGGCAGCCCCTACGACGGCATCCTGCTTGAATACGTGAACCCGGCGACGGGCGGCCCGGTCATGCCCACCATCGGCGCCAGCATGCAGATGCTGCGTCCCGGCGAACACACCCAGGCGCACCGGCACACCGGCAGCTTTATCTACCAGGTCGCCAAGGGCAGCGGCTTTTCCGTCATCGACGGCAAGCGCTACGACTGGACCGAACGCGACATCTTCTGCGTGCCCTCGTGGGCCATCCACGAACACGCCAACCTGTCTTCCAACGACGATGCCTGCCTGTTCTGTTTCAACGACCTGCCCGTCATGCGGGCGCTGTCGCTGTACCGCGAAGAAGCGGTCACGGAGAATGGCGGCCGCCAGGCGCTGATCTAGTTTTCATCCGCCGCGCCGCCCGGTGGCGGCGCCCGTTTCAACCTGTTTGCATTCCTGGAGTACCTATGCGCCTGGTGACATTTCGCGCTCATCCCACTGCCGCCGCCCGATTGGGGGCGCTGGTAGACGGCTATGTGGTGGACCTCTTCCTGCTGGGGCAGGAAGGCGGTGTGGACCTGCCCGGCGACATGCTGGAATTCATCGACCTGGGGCCCGTCGCGGTGGCGCAGGCGACGCGGCTGATCGACACGTTCCGCGGCGCCTGGCCGGTCGGCGCCGCCTTGCCGCAAGAAAACGTGAAGCTGCTGGCGCCCATCCCCCGCCCGCGAAAGAATATCTTCGGCATCGGCCTGAACTATGTAGAGCACGTGGCGGAATCCAGCCGCACGCTGGATACCTCGGCGGACCTGCCCAAGCAGCCGGTGATCTTCTCCAAGCCGCCCACCGCCGTGATCGGGCCGGGCGACGCCATCGAACACAACGCGAAGATCACCCAGCAGCTGGACTGGGAAGTGGAGCTGGCCGTCATCATGGGCCGGCGCGCGTCGCGCGTGGCGGAGGCGGACGCGCTGTCCTACGTGTTCGGCTACAGCGTGATGCTGGACATGTCCGCCCGCGATTGCCGGCGCGCGGGCCAGTGGATCTATTCCAAGGGCCAGGACACGTATGCGCCTTTCGGCCCCTGCATCGTGACGGCCGACGAAATCCCCGATCCGCAGGTGCTGGACCTGTGGCTGACGGTGAACGGCGAGAAGAAGCAGGGATCGAACACGCGGCACATGCTGTTCAAGGTGCCGTTCCTGATCTCCGACATCAGCGCCGCCATCACGCTGGAGGCGGGCGACATCATCGCCACCGGCACGCCGGAAGGCGTGGGCGCGGGCCGCAAGCCGCAGGAATGGCTGTGGCCGGGCGACGTGGTCGTGGCCTGCGTCGAGGGCATCGGCACGCTGCGCCATCCGGTGGTGGCGGCATAGGGACCGGGAGCACCGCTTGAAACCCAGAATCAAGGCCTTGCGCGAGGAGCCCGGCGCGGACGGCGGCGCAGAGGTGGAAGACATCACGCTGTCGGAGCAGATCTATCGGCTGCTCCGGCGCGACATCATGCGCGGCGCGTTCGCGCCCGGGCAGTCCCTGCGCCTGGAGCTGCTCAAGCAGCGCTACGGCGGCAGCTTCTCGCCCATCCGCGAGGCCCTGAACCGGCTGCGCAGCGAACGCATGGTGGTGACCACCACGTCGCGCGGCTTCCGGATCGCGCCGCTGTCCGTCGAGGAAATGTGGGACGCCTGCGAAACCCGCATCCTGATCGACTGCGACGCGCTGCGGCGCTCGCTGGCCAACGCGGACGACGCCTGGGAGGCGCGCCTGGTGGGGGCGTTCCACGCGCTGGCGCTGGCCGCCCGGCGCGCGGACGAGGCGCCTGTCCTGGACCAGGAACGCGAGGAAGCGCTGGAAGCGCGGCATCACGATTTCCACCACGCGCTGATCGGCGCCTGCCGTTCGCCCTGGCTGCTGGACCTGTCGGCACAGTTGTACGCGCAGACGGAACGCTACCGCCGGCCCGCGCGCGCGCTGGCCGTGGCCAGCGGCTCCGAACGCAATGTCGACGACGAGCATCGCCAGCTGCTGGACGCGGCGCTCTCGCGCGACGCCGACCGCTCGGCCGCGATGCTGGCCGCGCACTATCGCAAGACGGCGCAGGTCATCGAGCGCATCCTGGCCTGGCCCGGCAGGCAGGCGGCCAGCGCCTGATTCTCGCGGCGCCTGGCGCCATGCCGTAAGCTTGGCGTCCATGGCGGACCTGAAACTTCTTGAAGACCTGATTGCGCTGGCGCAGACCGGCAGCTTCGTGCGCGCGGCCGAGCTGCGCCATGTGACGCATCCCGCGTTCGGCAGGCGCATCCGCGCGCTGGAAGCCTGGGCGGGCGCGCCGCTGGTGGAGCGCCAGCGCCTGCCCGTGACGCTGACGGTCGAAGGCGAGGCCTTGCTGAAGACGGCGGCGCAGGTGGTCGAGCAGATGGGGCTGGTGCGCCATCGCATCCGCAGCTCGGGCGCGGCCGGCGAGGCCGTGCTGCGCATCGCCACGGGACGCAGCCTGGCGCGGACCCTGGTGGCGGACTGGATCGCAAGGCTGCGCCATCGGACGCCCAAGGTGCTGACCGAGGGCACGCAGGTCGAACTGTCCACCGGCATGATGCAGGACATGGCGGCGCGGCTGGAGCAGGGCAAGGTGGACCTGCTGTGCTGCTACGAGCATCCGGCGCTGTCGGTGCAGCTGAGCCCGGGGCGCTACCGCTACATGACGCTGGGCACCGACAAGCTGGTGCCGGTCAGCCAGGCGGATTCGCGGGGGCGCGCCCGCTATGCGCTGCAGGAGGGCGGCCATCCCGCGCCGCTGATCACCTATGCGGGGGGCCTGGCGATGGAACGCATCGTGGGCGACCGCCTGGAAACCACACCGTATGCGCTGGCGCCTTTCCTGCGCAGCGATTCGCTGGACGCCGCGCACGGCGCCGTGGCCAAGGGCCTCGGCGTGGCCTGGCTGCCCTGGTCGATGGTGGCGGCCGATTGCCGTCGGGGCGCGCTGGCCGCGCTGGGCGGGCGCAGCGACGAAATCGCCTTCGAGGTGCGCCTGTACCGGTCGCGGGCCAGGCTGGCGGACCTTGCCGAGGCCGCCTGGGAAGCCACCGCCAGCCGGAAGGCCTAGGCGGCGCACGCGCAAGGCGGGCGCCGAAGCGAATCAGCACCGGAATGTGCCGACTTGGCACGGAATGCCCCTGGTCCCGGCAGGAGAATAGCTCCCGAAACCTCAAATGAGACGGCGCCGCCGTCCGCCACAGCACCCCAGGGAGAAATAAATGAAGTCCATATTGCATCCGCTGCGCAGCGCGCTTGTCGCGCTTTGCGCCACTTCCGCGCTGGCCGCGGCCCCGTCCGCGTTCGCCGATTATCCCGAGCGCGCCATTTCGCTGGTGGTGGGCTACCCGGCCGGCGGCAGCGTGGACCTGACCGCGCGCCTGTTCGGCGAAGAGCTGGCAAAGCGCATGGGCCAGAGCGTCGTGGTGGAGAACGTAGGCGGCGCCGGCGGCACGATCGGCGCGCAGCGCGTGGCGCGGGCCGCGCCGGACGGCTACACGCTGTTGCTGGGCTCGACCAACGAAATGGTGATTGCCCGCATGATCAACAGCGCGGTCAAGTACGACAGCGTGAAGGATTTTTCGGCGCTGGGCGTGATCGCCTCGCAGCCCATGCTGCTGGCCGCAAGCAAGAATTCGGGCGTGAAGACCGCCGCCGAGTACCTGCAGAAGCTGCGCGCCGCCGCGCCGGGCAGCTTCAATTACGGCTCGTCGGGCGTGGGCACGACCCTGCATCTGGCGGGCGAGATGATCAACCAGTCCACCAGCACGCGCGCCGAGCACGTGCCTTACCGCGGCGTGGCGCCCCTGGTGACGGACCTGATGAGCGGCCAGCTGGACTACGGCATGCTGGTGCTGTCCTCGGGCCTGCCGCAAGTGCGCGGGGACAAGATCGTGGCCCTGGGCGTGACGGAAAAGACCCGTTCGCCGGTGGCGCCGGACCTGCCCGCGCTGGCGGAGACCCCGGGCTTCGAGTCCGTGGACATCAGCGTCTGGTTCGCGCTGTACGGACCGGCCGGCCTGCCGGAACCCGTGGCCGCCAAGCTGCGCACCGCGCTTGCCGACACGCTGAAGTCGGAGCAGTTCCGCGCCAAGATGCAGGAAGCCGGCGGCGTGCTGTCCAAGCCGGGCCTGGACCCGGTGGCCTATCAGGCCGAAGAAACCAAGAAGTATGGCGCGCTGGTCAAGGCCGCCAAGATCGAAGCCCAGTAATCGCCAGTTAGCAGACAAGCGGACCTCTCCATGGAATTCAAGCTCCCCGTTCCCGACCTGAGCGCCGAACGCGCCGGCAATACCGGCACGCCGGGCGTGTGGCATTTTGATTCGGGCGTGCCGGGGCGGGCGCTCATGGTGTCCGCGCTGGTGCACGGCAACGAGCTGTGCGGCGCCTGGGCCTTGAAGGATCTGCTGGCCGCGGGCGTGCGCCCGCGCCGGGGCAGCCTGACGCTTGCGTTCTGCAACCTGGATGCGTTCGACCGCTTCGACCATGCCAATCACGACGCCTCGCGCTTCGTGCAGGAAGACATGAACCGCGTCTGGAGCGCCGAACGCCTGGACAATCCCACGACGCCGGACCGCCAGCGCGGCGCCGCGCTGCGCCCCTGGGTGCAGCGCGCGGACTGGCTGCTGGACCTGCATTCCATGCACGAGCCCGGCGCGCCCCTGCTGCTTACCGGCGTCTTGCCGCGCAACATTGCGCTGGCGCGGCGGCTGAAGGCGCCGCAGCACGTGATCGTGGACGCCGGCCACAAGGACGGCGTGCGCATGCGCGACTTTGCCCAGTTCGGCGATCCGTCGCGCGAAGACGCGTGCGCCTTGCTGATCGAATGCGGCTTTCATGGCGAGCTGGCCTCGCGCGATGTGGCGCGCGACATGGCGGCGCGCATGCTGCTGGAGTCGGGGGTGATCGATGCATCCGACCTGCCGTCGGGCTGGCTGTTGCCGGATCCGGCCGCTCAGCGGGTGCTGGAGGTGACGGACGCGGTGGTGGCGCCGTCCATGGACGTGCGCTTCTCGCAACCCTGGACGGGCCTGGAAACGTTCGAAGAGGCGGGCGCGGTGATCGGGTGGGCGGACGGCAATCCCATCCTGACGCCCTACGACCGCTGCACGCTGATCATGCCGTCGCTGCGGCAGTTAAAGCCCGGCGTCACCGTGGTGAGGCTGGCGCGGGACTACGCCGGCTGACATTCGCGCGTGCGCGCGCCCCGGGGGCGCGCCTTTCCGCTATTTCTGGGGCGTGTAGCGCAGTTCGTCGAGCTGATAGCCCTGCGCGGTGGCGGCGGCCAGCGCCTTGTCCAGTTCTTCCTTCGTCATTTGCGGCGAGCGCGACAATATCCACAAATACTCGCGGTCCGGCGTGCCGACGACCGACCAGCGGTATTCCGGGTCCAGGCCGATCACCCAGTAGTCGCCCTTGAAGGGTTTGGCGAACGAGACTTCAAGCTTGGCGTTGTTGCTGCCTTCCACCACGGTGGCGGTGCCCGAGGCCGAATCGATGTCGCCGTCCTTGGTGCGGCAGCGATTGTTCACCCCGACCGTGCCATCGGCATGCGCGGTGTATTCGGCGGTGGTGTCTCCCACGCAGTTGCGCTGGAAGAACATCGGGAAATTCGCGATTTCGTACCACATCCCCGCGTAGCGCTTCAGGTCCACCGACGGCACGGTTTGCATGGGCGGCGGCGCGGCATGGGCGGTTCCCGCCATGCTGGCGGCCAGGGCCAGCAAAAATGTTGCGGTGCGGCGCATGGGAAAAACCTCCTGATCTGACTGATGTGGCCCGCACGGCCGGGCGGGCCCGCGCGAACCAAACCTCAACGATACGCCTTATTTGCGCGGGGCCTTCAGCGCGGCGTGATAGCGGGCCACGTAGGTGTCGAAATCCTCGGTGTCCGATTGCTCCAGGCGCCGTTGCTCGGCGGCGGACTGCACGGCGGCCTCTTGGTAGGCCGTTGCGAGGTCCGAGGGCAGGGGCTGCGCGCGCAGCGCATCCGCGTGCTTGCGGCTCAGGTCCAGCGAGTAGTCGTGGAACGAGAGGCCGCTGTCCTTGAGCGAGGCGAGCAGGCGGGCCGACGGCGTGGAGTCGGGCTGGTCCAGCTTGGCGCGTTGCGCGGCCAGCGCCTCGGCGTAGGCGCTGCCGCCCAGGGCGGAGTCGAACAGGGCGGCGTAGGGGGCGATCTGGTCCAGGAGCTCGTGGGCCCATTGCGCCAGGCCGACAGGCTGGCCTTCGCGGTCCAGCATCAGGCCGGGCTTGCGGCCTTCCTTGACGACGACCGAGAAGTTGTCGGCGCTGCGCTGGCAATAGCCGTTGGCGGGGAAGAACGGGCTGTCGGAGGCCGTGCAGAACAACAGGAAGGCGTCGACGAAACGGCTGGTGGCGGCGTCGATGCCCACGGGCGAGTTCGGGTCGATGTCCAGGCAGCGCACTTCCACGTACTGCACGCCGCGCTCGGCAAGCGCCGTGATGGGGCGCTCGCAGCGGCCGGTGGCGCGCTTGGGGCGGATGCTGGAGTAGTACTCGTTTTCGATCTGCAGCACGTTGGTGTTGAGCTGGATCCACTCGCCGTTGCGATGCGTGCCGATCTTCTGGTAGTCGGGCCAGGGCTGCGACACGGCGTCGTACAGGCGGCCGAGGAAGGTGTCCAGGTCGTTGTAGCAAAGCTTGAGCTGCGACTGCGCCTTGTTCTGGTAGCCCAGGTCGCTCATGCGCAGGCTGGTGGCGTAGGGCAGGTAGAGCGTGTGGTCGCCCAGGGTTTCCAGCGGATGCTCGCGGCCGCGCAGGAAATCGCTGGCCAGCGCCGGCGCCGCGCCGAACAGGTACATCAACAGCCAGGAATAGCGGGTGAAATTGCGGATCAGGCTGATGTAGCCGCGCGAGCGGCGGTCTTGCACCGAGCCGGGCCGCGTATCCAGCACGGACCACAGGTCCTCGGCCAGCGAGAAGTTGTAGTGCACGCCGGCGATGCACTGCATGGTCTTGCCGTAGCGCTCGGCCAGGCCGCGGCGGTACACGTGCTTGAGCATGCCCGTGTTGGACTTGCCGTACCAGGCGATGGGAATGTCCGCTTCGGAGGGCAGCGTGGCGGGCATGGACTGATTCCAGATCAGTTCATGGTCCAGCACGCTGTAGACATGCCGGTGCGTGTTGGTCAGCTCGGCCAGCAGCGCGTCCACGTCCGTATGCGTGCCCGTGATGAGTTCGAGCAGGGATTCGGAATAATCGGTGGTGACGTGCTCGTTGGTCAGCGCCGAGCCCAGGCCGGCAGGGTGCGGCGTGCGGGACAGGATGCCCTGTTCGTCCACGCGCAGGCCTTCTTTCTCGATGCCCCGCAGGGTCTGGGTCAGCAGCGAGCGGTTGGCCTCTAGGCGGGAGAGGCGGTTGGCGGCGGTATCAGTCACGGATTCTTCTCGTTTGGGGCTGTCGCCGGATTTTACGGGGTGCCGGCCTCCTGTGCCGAGGGAACCAATACTGGGGACAGGGACAATGCCTGGGACGTCCGGGCCAGCCACTCGTCCAGGTCGGCATAGACCGGATCGGCGATGGGGGCGGTTTCATTGAAAATCTCGTGCCAGGCGGTGTCGTACCAGCGCAGCGTCAGCAGTTCCGCCGGCGCCCGCTGGGCAAATTGGCGGCTGCCTTCGGCGGCCACGATGGAGTCGTCGCCCGCCACCATCAGCAGGGTGCGACAGGGCAGCAGATGGGCCTCGCGCAGGGATTCCCGCCCGCCCTCGTCCACGAAGCGGGCCAGCCGGCCCGTCATCCGGCGGCGCACGAGCGGATCGGCGCGGTAGGCCTTCACGACCGCGCGGTCGTGGGAGATCCGGGCGGCCGCCAGCCCGTGCGGCACTTGGAGGTTCGGCGCGTGCAGGGACATCCAGGTCAGGGTGCGGCGCACCCACAGTGGCACATTGACAACAAACGGCGGCGAACTGAGCACCAGGCCGTCCAGTTCGGCCAGGCGGCGCAGGGCGATCCGCGCCGCCACCAGGGCGCCCAGGCTGTGGCCCAGCAGGATGGGCGGGCGCCCTTGCGCCTGCGTCCAGGCCTGGAGCCTGCCGATGGCGTCGGTCACCAGGTCTTCCTGTTGGCTCAGGGTTGCGGGCCTTCCGCCGGAGCGGCCATGGCCGCGATGGTCGTGCGCGCCCACGGTCCAGCCGCGGGCGGTCAGCCAGCGCGCCAGCCGGTCATAGCGCCCGGCGTGCTCGCTAAGTCCGTGCAGCAGGTAGATACTGGGGGAGCCCGGGCCGGTTACAGGCGGGGGCACATTGGGGGCGGCAGGCCACGCATAGTTGGCCAACGGCGTGCCGTCGGGCGCGGGGGTCATCGAAATCGGCGACAATTTCTGGCTTCCTCGAATTGAATAGACCGTCCGGGTCCTCGGGTAATGACGATTTCATCGCTGTTTCGTTGCATGTTCAAGAAAACCGCTGCCTTTGTGGGGTTGGCCCTGCTGCTGGTTGCGTGTTCGCCCAGTTACAACTGGCGCGAAATGGACGTGGCCGACGGCCATGTGCGCGCGGCCTTTCCTGCCCGCGTCATGACGGATACCCGCGACTTGAAGCTCGATACCCACACCTTGCGCTTCACCCTGGCCAGCGCCACCGTGGACGAAGCGGTCTTCGCCGTGGGGTCGGCCCCGCTGCCGCCCGAGATTGCCGCGGACCCGGTGGCCAGGCAGGCGCTGGGCATGGCGCTGATGCGTTCGCTCTACACCAACATGCAGGCGCCGCCGCCGACGGAATGGCCGGCGTACGGGCAGGAAATCGAGGTGCATGGCAAGGCGATGGGCAAGCCCGGATTGCTGCGCGCCAAGGTCTGGGTGACCGACACTATGCTGATCGAGGCGGTGGCCGCCGGCACTCAGGAAAGCCTGCCCGCCGAACGCGCGCGCGAATTCCTGCGTTCGGTGGTCGTCAAGCCTTGACGGGACCCAGCAGCCCCAACCTGAGGGCTGCGACCACCGCGGCGCGCCGGCCCCGCACGCCCAGCTTGGCGCAGGCGTTGCGCAAGTGGAAATTCACCGTGCTTTCGCTCAGGCCCAGGATGCGGGAGGTTTCCCAGCTGGTCTTGCCCGCGGCCGACCAATGCAGGCACGCGGCCTGGCGTTCGGACAGGGGCCTGGCGGCCAAGGGCAGGGCGTCGCGGCTTGCGGCGGCGGACGGCTCGGGGGATGGGAAGCGCGGGGCGATGGCGGACATGGCGGCGGGGCAGGGCGCCCTTCAATGAACAATGGCCTCATGCTGCGGTCCTCGCCGCCAGCAGGGCAAGCAATGATGCCGTGACGCATCAATCTCTTTATCTCTGACGGAATAGTCGTATGTTGGCCATCGCGCAGTTCTATCTTTCGGCCATCGTGCTGATGTTGCCCCTGCTTTTCTGCGTGGGGATCGGGTTGTTCTGGGGCAAGCGCGATCTGCCCTTCGGCGGCAGCTTCATCACCACGCTGGTGACCTCGGTGACCACGCCCGCCCTGGTGTTCCACACCTTTGTCACGACCCACCTGGACGACCGCGCGCTGGCCGACGTGGCCATGGCGACCCTGATCGCCTTGCTGCTGTGCGCGGTGCTTTGCGCGCTGTTGCTCAAGGTCTGGAAGCTGCCGGTGCGCACCCTGCTGCCCACCGCGTTCCTGCCGAACGCGGGCAACCTGGGGCTGCCGATTTCGCAGCTTGCGTTCGGCGATGCGGGGTTGTCGGTGGCAGTGGCGTTCTTTGCGGTGAATTCCTTCGTCATGCACACCCTCGCCGTGCGGCTGCTGCCGGGAGTGAACACCAAGGGAAGCTGGAAGAGCCCGATCCTGCTGGCGTCCGTCGTGGCGGTGGCGATGCGCATGCTGCACATCCCGGTGCCGGAATGGGTGGTGGAGACGGCGCGCATGCTGGGCGCGGTGACGGTGCCGCTGATGCTGCTGAGCCTGGGCCACGCCCTGGCGCTGATTCCTTCCAACGGGATGCGCGACGGCGCCAAGGTGGCGGCGATCCGGCTGATCGTGGGCCTGGCGGCGGGGTACGCGGTGGCGTGGGCGCTGGACCTGGAGCCCGTGCTGGCCGGCGCGCTGACCTTGCAGATGGCCATGCCTTGCGCCGTGGTCAGCTACATGTACGCCAGGCGCTATACCCCGCTGGGAGACACCGCGGCGGGCGCCGTGCTGGTGTCCACCGTGGTATTCCTGCTGCTGGCGCCCCTGATGCTGTGGTTCTCCCACGCGAGGTAGGGCGCGGGCCGGTCAGCCCGCGCCGGCCATCGACCGCAGCTGCGCCATCAGCGGGTCGGGGATGTCCACGCCGTGCGCGACGGCCTCGTCGCGCAGCTTGCGGCGGCGCTCGCCCGGCAGGCGCACGCCTTCGTCTTCCAGCATGGCATCCACCAGGGTTTCGACCCGATCCAGATAAGCGTTGTTGCCGGCCAGCGCGCCCGGGTCGATGGCCATGAAGGCCTGCCCCAGCCGCGCCGGACCGCCTTCGTCCACGAAGAACGACTCGGTCTCAAAGCCGAAGTGCGCGCCGGTCAGCGCGCAGGCCAGCAGTTCGACGATGAGCGCCAGCATCGCGCCCTTGACGCCGCCCGCGGGCAGCATGCTGCCCGCCAGGCCGGCTTTCGGATCGGTGGTGGGCTGGCCGTTAGCATCCAGCGCCCAGCCCAGCGGAATGGGCTGGTTGTCGCGGGCGGCGATCATCAGCTTGCCGCGCGCCACCTGCGACAGCGACAGATCGATCACCAGGCGCGCGCCGCCGCGGCGGGGAAAGACCGCCGCGATGGGGTTGGTGCCGAACAGCGGGCGCTTGCCGCCCCAGGCCGGCATGGCGGCGGGCGAGTTGCTGAGCGCCAGCGCCACCAGCCCCGCATCCGCCAAGGCCTCCAGGTGGTACGCGGCCTCGCCGAAATGATGGCTGTTGGCCACGCCGACGAACGCCACGCCATGTTCGCGGGCGCGCGCCGCGGCCTGCTCGACGGCCATGGCGCAGGCGGGAAAGGCCAGGCCCGAGCCGGCGTCGATCAGCGCCGCGCCGCCGCGCTCGTGCACGATGCGCGGCACGGCCGAGCCGATGGCGCGGCCCGCGCGCAGGTGGCCGGCATAGAAGGGCACGCGCGACAGGCCATGGGAACTGATGCCCTGGCTTTCGGCAAAGACCAGGGCGCGGGCGGTGCTGTCCGCCATGGCCGGGTTGGCGCCGGCCGCGGCCAGGCCGGCGGCCGCCAGGTGTTGGAGTTCGTCCAGATAGATGTGAGCCATATCCTTCCTGTCAGGGAGCGCGCGCCGCGCGTCATCGGGCGCCGCCGGTAAGCGCTATTGTCACACCGGCGGCCACCATGTCGGAAACCCGGGTGTTGGCTTCCTGCGTCAGGCCGGCGATGTGCGGGGTGAGGATGAGGTTGGGGGCGTTCGCCAGCGGACTGCCGGCGGGCAAGGGTTCCTGCTCGAACACGTCCAGCGCCGCGCCGCGCAGGCGGCCCGAGGCCAGCGCCGCCGCCAGCGCGGCTTCGTCCACGATGCCGCCGCGCGAGGTGTTGATCAGGATGGCGCCCGGACGCATGCGGCCGATGCGGGCGGCATCCAGCAGATGCCGGGTGTCAGCGGTAAGCGGCACATGCAGCGTCACCGCGTCGGCCTGCGCCAGCAGCGCATCCAGCGACAGCGGCGCGGCCCCGGTTTCCTCCCAGGCCGGATGGCCGGGCGGCAGCGCCGCATCGCTGCCCACGACGCGCATGCCCAGGCCGCGCGCCAGCTGGGCGGCCAGCCGGCCGATGCCGCCAAAGCCCACCACGCCCAGGGTGCGGCCTTGCGCCTCCAGGCCTTGCGACAGGGCGGCGCGCGGCCACCGTCCCGCCGCCACGTCGGGCGTGGCGGCGTAGGCGCCCCGCAACAGCGCCAGCATCGTGCCGATGACGTACTCGGCCACCGCGCGGGCGTTGGCGCCGGTTGCCGGCACCACCTGGATGCCGCGCGCCGCGCAGCCGGGCAGGTCGATGTTGTCCAGCCCCACGCCCAGCCGGCCCACCGCCCGCAGGCGCGGGGCCGCCGCCAGCAGTTCGGCGTTTACCTGGCTGCGGTTGCGCACGATCAGGGCGTCGGCGTCGCCCGCGGCTTCGAGCAAGGCGCCGCGCTGCTCGACCATGTCGGGGGCGTAGCGCACGTCGAACCGTTGCCGCAAGGCATCGACGGCGGGCGCATCCATGAACTCCGAAATAAGAACTCGCATCCGCGGACTCCTTTATTGATGGGCGGGATTCGGGGGCTTGCCGCGTCAGGCGATCTGGATGTTGGCGTCGCGGATGATCTTGGCCCAGCGGTCCACCTCGGACTTGAGGTAGGCGCCGAACTCGTCGGGCCCGCGCGGCTGCGGCACGAATCCCAGCTGCAGCAGGGCCTGCTTCATGGCGGGCTGCGACACCTGTTTCACGATGGCGCCGCCGATGCGCTGGATCAGTTCGGGAGGCGTGCCGGCGGGGGCGAGCACGCCGGTGAAGTTCTCGACGATCAGGTCCGGCAGGCCGGCCTGCGCCACCGTGGGCACGTCGGGCAGCTCGGCGCTGCGCTCGCGCGTGGTGATGGCCAGCGCGCGCAACGAACCGTTCTTCACATGCGACAGGGATTCGGGATAGTTGGAAAACACCACGTCCAGGTGCCCGCCGATCAGGTCCGTGAGCGAGGGCGCGCCGCCCTTGTAGGGCACATGCGTGAGCGGCGTGCCCGTAAGCTTCTGGTACAGCGCCAGCGTCAGGTGGGGCGGCGTGCCGTTGCCGCTGGAGCCCGCCGCCAGCGGCTTGGCGCGGGCCGCGCGCGCCAGGTCGTCCATGCTCTTGATGGGGCTCTTGGCGTTGACCACCACCATGATGGGCGAAGACGCCAGCCCCGCCAGCGGCGTCAGGTCGCGCGTCAGGTCATAGCCCGCCTTGCCCGCGAACAGCGTGGCGTTGGCGGCATGCGACAGGGTGATGGCCAGCCAGGTATAGCCGTCGGGGGCGGCGTGCGAGACGTGGGCGGCGCCGATGTTCGCGCTGCCGCCCGGCTTGTTTTCCACCACCACGTTCCAGCGTTCGGCGTCGCCCAGCGCCTTGCCCACCTGCCGGGCGGCGACGTCCGTCAGTCCGCCCGGCGGAAAGGGCACGACGTAGTTGATGGGCCGCTCGGGCCAGGGGCCTTTCTGCGCCAGCGCCCGTTCCCACGGGGCGAGCGCACAGAGGCCGGCGGCGCCCAGGGCGCCGAGCAGACGCCGGCGCTGCGCGTCCTGCAGGGGGTATTGCGGTTCGCTACTCATCTGTCTTCCTCCTTTGGGGGTGGAGCCCGGGTAGGAATGCACACGCCTATGCTGCCGCGGTCTGCGCCCGGGTCTGCTGGTGTTTTCGTGATGCTGCGATGGCGCCGCGAGGCTTGCCGGCGCGTTTTGCTGGACGCGCCGGCGGGGCGGGCTATGCGCTTTCGAATATCCGCGTCAGGACGAATTCACGGTGGCCCAGGGCCTCGGCCGCGGTCCACCGGCCGTTGGCGGTGGCCAGCATGCACTCCAGCAGCTTGTCCCCCGCCTGGTTCAGGTCGATGTCGCGCTGCAGCAGGCCGCTGGTGTCCACGTCGATGTGTTCGGACATGGTGCGGACCGTGCGCGGATTCGCGCAGATCTTGATAACCGGCAATATCGGGTTGCCGATGACGTTGCCCTGGCCGGTGGGAAAGAAGTGCACGGCATAGCCCGATGCGGCGCACAAGGTCACCATTTCCGCCGCGGCCGAGGACGAGTCCATGAACCACAGGCCCGGGCCGTCGGGGATCTCGGCCTTGTCGATCACGCCGTCCACGCGGCATTGCTTGCCGATCTTCTGGATGTTGCCCAGCGCTTTTTCCTCGATGGTCGTAAGGCCCCCGGCGATATTGCCCTTGGTGGGCTGGGACTCCGACAGGTCGCTGGTCTTCCAGCGGTCGATCATGGCCTGGTAGCGGTTGAACATGAACATGAAGCGCTCGCGCACCGCGTCGTTGGCGCAGCGTTCGGCCACGATGTGCTCGCCGCCCGTCAGCTCGGAGGTTTCGCCGAACACCAGGGTGGAGCCCAGCGCATAGAGCTTGTCGAAGGCGTTGCCCACGGTGGGGTTGGCGCCGCAGCCGGACGTGGTGTCGGACTCGCCGCACTTGGTGGAGACCCAGAGGTCCGAGATGGGGCATACGCTGCGCGTGAGCGCGGTGGCGTAATGCACGTATTCCTTGGCGCAGCGGGAGGCCCGCATGATGGTGTCGTGGTCGCCGTGCAGTTCGATGGAAAAGCCCATGACCGGCTTGCCGGTGGCGGCGATGCCGTCCACGACGCGCTTGGTCCAGCCTTCTTCGATGCCGATCACCACCACCGCCGCGACGTTGGGGTTACAGCCGGTGCCGATCAGCGTGCGGAAGTGCAGCTCCAGGTCTTCGCCGAACTGCAGCCGGCCATAGGGGTGGGGCAGGGCCAGCGTGCCCTTGATGTTGTTGGCGACGGCTTCGGCCGCCGCGTTGGAGATGTCGTCCACGGGCAGGACGATGACGTGATTGCGCACGCCGACGCGGCCATTGTCGCGGCGATAGCCTTGGAACGTGGTCTGGGCATTGATGATGGACATGGTGGTTTCCTGTGCGATGGGGGAACGCTTACCAGCGCTTGGTCTTGATGTTGTGCACATGGGCGTGCTCGCCGGCCTTGATGGGCGCGACCACCCGGCCGATGTCGACGCCGTACTTGAAGACCGTGTCGCCCACCGCCATCTCTTTCATCGCCACCTTGTGGCCGATGGGGATGTCCTGGGCGGCCCGCACATGGATGATCTTGTCCTCATCCATGATCCAGGCATTGAGCTCCGTTCCGGCGGTCAGGCCCTCCACCACGGCGACCGCCACCGTGTCCTTCGCATCGTGCAATACGGCGTGAATCATTGTCTTCCTCTCTTGGTCAGGGGCGCCGCGAGGTGCTGCGGGCGGCGCGGATCACAACGGCCAGGAAATCTTATGGCCGCGTTTTTCCAATGTCAACTAAATCATATATATGAATTGTATGACTTGAGGGGATGACGCCCGGACCGCTACACTGGGGGTCCATGAATATTGCGATGCACCCATGAACACCAGCCTGTCATCGACTGTGCCTTTGGGCAGTCCCTTGTACGAGCAGGTCAAGCAGGCCGTGCTTGCCGCGCTGGCGCAAGGCGAGTGGAAGCAGGGCGAGGCCATCCCGCCGGAAAAGAATCTGGCCGAGCGGTTCGGCGTATCGATCGGCACCTTGCGCAAGGCCATCGACGACCTGGCCGCCGAGAACATCCTGGTCCGCCATCAAGGGCGGGGCACCTACGTTGCGGTGCACACGCGCAACCACCACTTCTTCAAGTTCTTCCGCATCGTCAGGCAGGACGGCAACAAGTCGTACCCCACCACCGAATTGCTGCGCTTTCGCCGCGTCAAGGCGTCGGCCGTCGCGCGCGAAAAGCTCGCCCTGGCGGCGGGCGCCCATGTGTACGAATTCCTGAACGTGCTGTCGCTTAACGGCGACGTGGTCATGGCGGACGACGTCTGCCTGCCCGAGTCGCGCTTCCCGGGGCTCACCGAGGCGCATCTGCGCGAACGCGCGAGCACCTTGTACGCCCTGTACCAGGACGTTTTCGGCGTGAATGTCATCGCCACGGACGAGCGCCTGCGGACGTGCCTTGCCGAGCGCACGCACGCGCGCTGCCTGGGCGTGCCCGAGGGCGCCGCCCTGCTGGAGATCCGCCGGGTCGCCTTTTCGTACAACCGCCAGCCGGTGGAGTGGCGCGTCTCGCGCGTGAACACCGGACGCTATGAATATCTGGGCCAGGAACCCTGGGAGGCCGGCGCCTGAGCCGCCGGGCCCCCGACGTGCCCTTCAAGCAGTGCTAGAATTCTTGCCGCAGCACCAAATTTTCGGCGCCGATTTGCCTGATCCGCTTGCGGGCGCCTTCCAATAAATCCAGCTAAAGAGGTCCGTATGACCACTCCTGCCCAGAATTTGGCCGGTGATTCGGCCAGCGGGTTCGTTCCCGCAACCGTCACGATTTCCGATGCCGTTGATCCCGGCTCGGTCGGCCTCGTCGCTCCCACTTTCATCCATTTCGATGAGCCGCTGCCTTTGCTCAGCGGCCAGTCGCTGGCCGCCTACGAACTTGCCGTGGAAACCTACGGCACGCTCAATGCCCGGCGCAGCAACGCCGTCCTGATCTGCCATGCGCTCAATGCCTCGCACCATGTGGCGGGACAGGCGGCGGACAACCCCAGCGACGTGGGCTGGTGGGACAACATGGTCGGCCCCGGCAAGCCGGTGGACACCAACCTTTTCTTCGTCATCGGCGTCAACAACCTGGGCTCCTGCTTCGGCTCGACCGGCCCGGCCAGCATCAATCCCGAGACCGGCAAACCCTGGGGCGCCGCGTTCCCGGTGCTGACCGTGGAAGACTGGGTGCGCGCGCAGGCGCGGGTGGCGGACCACTTCGGCATCGAGCGTTTCGCGGCCGTGATGGGCGGATCGCTGGGCGGCATGCAGGCGCTGAGCTGGTCGATCACCTTGCCCGAGCGCGTGGCCAACTGCATCGTCATCGCCAGCACGCCGCGCCTGTCGGCGCAGAACATCGGCTTTAACGAAGTGGCCCGCCGCGCCATCATCACCGACCCGGATTTCCACGGCGGCGACTACTACGCGCAAGACACCGTGCCGCGCCGCGGCCTGTCGGTGGCGCGCATGATTGGCCACATCACCTACCTGTCCGATGACGACATGGCCGAGAAGTTCGGCCGCGCGCAGCGCGCTCCCGCCGAGAACGGCGCATACCATTACGGCTACGACGTCGAGTTCGAGGTGGAGTCCTACCTGCGCTACCAGGGCGAGAAGTTCACCCGCTATTTCGACGCCAACACCTATCTGCTCATCACGCGGGCGCTGGACTACTTCGATCCGGCCCGCATGACGGGCGGGGACCTGGCCCGCGCGCTGGCGCCCGCCAAGTCCGACTTTCTGCTGGTGTCGTTCTCCACCGACTGGCGCTTTCCGCCCGAGCGTTCGCGCGAGATCGTGCGCGCGCTGCTCAAGAACGCCAGCCCCGTTACCTATGCCGAAATCGACGCGCCGCATGGCCATGACGCGTTCCTGCTGGAAGACGCGCGCTACCATGCCGTGGTTCGCGGCTACTACGAACGCATCGCCCGCGAGCTTGGCCTGGGCGCCGCCGCCTTGACCGAAGGATGCTCAGAATGACCCCCGTGACTCCCCGCTATGCCCACAGCGCGCTGCGGCCCGACCTGGCGCGCATCGCGGGCTGGATCGAGCCCGGCAGCCGCGTCCTGGACCTGGGCTGCGGCGACGGCGCGCTGCTGGCGCACCTGCGCGACCACCGCCAGGTGCGCGGCGCGGGCGTGGAGCTGGACGACACCTGCGTGATCGCCTGCGTGCGGCGCGGCGTCGAGGTCATCCAGCAGAACCTGGAGGACGGCCTGGCGCTGTTCGACGACCAGCAGTTCGACACCGTGGTGCTGTCGCAGACCTTGCAGTCCATGCACCGCACCGAACACATCTTGCGGGAAATGGCGCGCGTGGCGCGGTTTGGCGTGGTGTCGTTTCCCAACTTCGGCTACTGGCCGCACGGCTGGGCCATCCTGCGCGGCCGCATGCCGGTGACGGGCCAGATGCCCTACCAGTGGTACAACACGCCCAACATCCACCTGTGCACCTTGCGCGACTTTGAGCAGCTGGCCGGCGAGGTGGGCGTGAGCATTCTGGAACGCGCCACCTTCAATGAAGGCAAGGAAGTGCGGGTGTTCCCCAGCTGGCGCAGCACCCTGGCGGTGTATCGCTTCGCATCGCCCTGACATTCCGACACGCCTGCTCCTGACGCGGCGGACGAACACGCCCTAAAATGCCGCAAGCCCGCTGCCAGCGCCTGTTGCGCCGCCGGCCACGTTTCAGGAGACCGTCATCACCGCTGTATCCAACGTCTACACCAGCCCCCGCGTTGCCCCCTTGCTGGTCCTGGGGTTTGCCAGCGGGTTGCCGTTGGCCCTGACCAGCGGCACCTTGCAGGCCTGGGCCACCGTCGAGGGCGTTCCGCTTCAGGAAATCGGTTTCCTCACCCTGGTAGGCACGGCCTACACCATCAAGTTTCTCTGGGCGCCGATGGTCGACCGCTATGTGCCGCCCTTGCTGGGCCGGCGGCGCGGCTGGATGCTTGTGACGCAGCTGCTGCTGGCGGTGACCATCATGGCGATGGGCGTGCTGTCGCCGTCGTCGTCGCTGATGCCGCTGGCCATGCTGGCGGTGCTGGTGGCCTTCCTGTCCGCCACGCAGGACATCGCTTTCGACGCCTATTGCACGGACGTGCTGCGCAAGGAGGAACGCGGCGCCGGCGCGGCCGTGAAGGTAATGGGCTACCGGCTGGCCATGATCGCGTCGGGTGGGCTGGCGCTGATCATGGCGGACCAGTGGATCGGCTGGGGCCATACCTATATGGTGATGGGCGGGCTGATGCTGCTGTGCGCGCTGGCCACGCTCGGGGCGCCCGAGCCGGAAAACGTGGCGCGCGCGCCGCGCAGCCTGCGAGAAGCAGTCGCCGAGCCCCTGCACGAATTCTTCACGCGCCGCGGCGCGCTGGCGATCCTGCTGCTGATCGTGCTGTACAAGCTGGGCGACGCGTTCGCCGGCGCCTTGTCCACCACCTTCCTGATCCGCGGGGCGGGCTTCACGCCCACGGAAGTCGGCACCGTGAACAAGGTGCTGGGGCTGGCGGCCACCATCATCGGCGCGCTGGCCGGCGGATCGCTCATGTCGCGCTGGGGGCTGTACCGCTCGCTGATGGCCTTTGGCCTGCTGCAGGCCGTGTCCAACCTGGCGTATTGGCTGATCGCGGTCAGTCCGAAGAACATCTGGCTGATGGCGACCGGCGTCGGGATCGAGAACCTGTGCGGCGGCCTGGGCACCGCGTCTTTCGTGGGCCTGCTGATGGCGCTGTGCCGCCAGCGGTTCTCGGCCACGCAATTCGCCCTGCTGTCGGCGCTGTCGGCGGTGGGCCGCACCTATCTGGCGGGGCCGCTGACCCCGCCGCTGGTGGAGCACATGGGCTGGCCAGGATTCTTCCTGCTGACAGTGGCGATCGCCCTGCCGGGGCTGGTGCTGCTGAAGATCCTGCGCGGCACCATCGACACCATGGAAAAACAGGGCGAGGCGTAGCGGCGCCTTTTCCTGGATTGCCCCTTGGGCAAGTTGCGCCCCAACTTGCCATCCGCCTTCATGCGCGGGCATATCCGAAATCTCATCTTGGCGCGGAGCGGCAGACGCTCCGCCGCCACACGTGGCGCTGCCGTAAAGCTACGGAATCCAGTTCATGCCCGCGAATCCGTACAAATTGCCGGACGCCAATCGGTGGAATCCTCCGGCAGATGCATGTAGAAATTCCATGTTGTAGGCATGGGATCTATCTATAACTCCATTCCATATCCGACTTATATAAATAAAAAAAATCTCAATACACTGAGTCCGGAAATTAACGGTTAAGCAACGTGGAATACGCGGGAAAGCGCAAGTAGACGCGGAGCCGTAGCTGCAAAAGCAGTCTGATGCAGCACCACAGAATGAGATGGCAAACACGCTGGAGGGAGGATGCCAGGAGTCATCGATGCCGATCTGATCCGCCTGGAAGGCATCACGCACGCTTATGCGACGGGTGCTTCCACTCAGGCCGTACTGCATGATGTGTCGTTCTCTATCCCTGCGGGGCTAAGCTGCGCCATTGTCGGGGCATCAGGTTCGGGCAAGAGCACGCTGCTCAATCTCATCGGGCTTCTGGACGAACCCACCTCGGGGCGTGTGCTGCTTGCGGGCGAGGATATGTCTCGCGCCAGTGCCGAGGTACGTGCGATAGCGCGCAATAGGATCATCGGCTTCGTATTCCAGAGTTTCAATCTGCTGCCGCGGCTCGATGCGTTGGACAATGTGGCACTGCCTCTGTTGCATCGCGGGGTGCCGCGGCAGCAAGCCCGGCAAGCGGCACAGGCGCAGCTGGAACGAGTAGGCCTAACCAATCGCCGCCACCACCGTCCTGCTGATATGTCGGGCGGGCAACGTCAGCGCGTTGCGATCGCCCGCGCCCTGGTCGGCGATCCGGCACTGTTGCTGGCCGACGAACCCACCGGCAACCTTGATAGCCAGACCGCTCAGGACATTATCAATCTGCTGTTGTCGCTGAACCGGGAATGCGGCACGACGTTGGTGCTTGTAACGCATGACAGCGGGCTTGCCGGGCGCATGGCGCGCTGCCTCCAGGTCGTGGACGGCCGAATCCGATTTCCAGGGTATTGCAATCAATAGATTAGGAAGCTCTCGCGCGGTGCTTCCAGCCAGTGCGCAGTGCCAAACCGCACTTGATTACGTAGGGCCATTCGGAGACCAAAAAATGAAAAAAAAGCATCTTTCGCTTTCTCTGTTCCTGGGGCTGGCCATGGCATTGCCCGTCCACGCGGAGACCGGCCAAATCACAAAGTCAGCGGCCGGGAAAATCATCTTTGTATATTCAAACGGGGAAGGCTTGGACCAGAACCTTTTTATTGCGGGCACCACCGCATTTCCGCCAGGCACGCTGAATAATACGAAGACGTTGACCCTGGTGAGATACCAGATTGCTGCATATCCGCAGGCGACCTCCGACACGACCGAGCTCTGCTATTCCGAACCCTACCAGAGCTCGCCGGCACGGTGCGTTCAGGTACTGAGCGGCTCAACCGGCTCGACGTCCCAATTCAATGATCTGCGGTTTGGCGCCGGCGCCCAGTTGATGATCACGCACAAGGTTACGGGTCAGTCCGGAAACTTGCATCCCAGCGGTGAGGAAAGCGCGACCTGGGAGTACAGCTACTGAGTAAGTTGCGTCAACCGACTGCCCGAGTCAGTTCGGGTAGAACCTGAGGTTCAAGGTCAGCATGAAAATTCAAGAATATGCCGGCTACATCCGGATTCAGGAAATTGCGCCAACGCGGCCGGGCATGACCAAACCCGTTGCCGGCCCTCCACAGGCCGAACAGGCACCCTTATCCAGCGTGGCAACGTTCAGCGGCCGCAGCATCATGCTGTTGCGGCTATTCGGCTCGGAAAGCGCGGAACCCCGCTGGGAAACGACGCTTACCAATGACAACATTGGCCTGTCTTCCCGCCACTTCCTGACCGCCGCCGATCGCGACATGCTGGCTGATCTTTATGGCCAGGCTTATCAGCAGGGTGTGGACTTGCGATACGTCGATGATCTGGCTGCCGACCTTGGCCATTACCGCATGTTCAACCGAGTTGCAGGAAATGCGAACAGCGGCGGCATGTTCGACGAGGCTGGCCGTGCTCAAACCTTCCATTTCACCGGGAAGGACGCTGCGACGGCGAACCGCATCTTGGACGGCGATGCCATGGCGAGCAGCCGCTTGGACGCAGGCTTTCTGCGCTTCGAGCTTGACCCTGGCTATTCGTTCAGCCATCGCGCCAACTTCCAGTTCTTGGAGGAAGTTGTCAACAAGTTCGGCAAGCGCGGCGTGTCCCCGGAAGACCTCTTCGATAGCAGGTTCGCAACCTACGAGAGCGAGGGCAAGGAGAACTTTTTTGTGGAACTGTCCAGCGAAGTCGTCAGGCCGCCGAGCGAACCGGATTTCGTCAATATCGATGACGTCTTCCATATCACGGAAGCCGGGCGCAAGAATGGTTTTCAGATGATCAATGGGAAGCCCGTAAAAGTTGCCGCGGATAAACATGGCCTGGCGGAGGGTCTTCTGACTGCGATTGAGGTGGCGCGAATGCGCACCATCGACTTCTTAAATGTCTTGGCGAAATCGTGATTCGCCCCTTCGTCGCCTGACACTGCGTGACGCTGGCATGCCCGGGCCGCGCTCAGTCCGCCCGAGACGCGTCCGGCATGCCGGCACAACCGTCGCTTCCCCGCAGTCAGGCTACGGCCCCTCATGGCGGCAACTGCTGCGCGAGCCGCTGGAGAACCTTCGCCTGCTGGGACGCCGAGCCGTCCTGGCACTGCTGGGGATCGCGGTCGGCTGCATGGCGGTAGTGGCATTGCTGAACATCGGCCACAATGCCCAGCGCGAAGCCATGAGCGTTTTCAAAGGCATGGGCAGCGACCTGCTTGTGGCGAACGTGCGAATGCCCACTGGCAGCCGCAGCGAGGCGCTTCCCAACATCGCCACACTGGATATCGGCGCATTGCGCAGGGCTGTGCCCGACATAACCGCGGCCGCCCCTGTGATTCCAACAAGCATGGAAGTCAGGCTCAAAGGGCACGTCCTGAGCGCAATCACGCTCGGTAGTGGCGCAGAGCTTCCTGGCGTGCTGGATCTCGGCCTGGCGCGGGGGCGTTTCCTGAGTAGATACGATACGCACAGCACCCATGCCGTGCTGGGTGCGAATGTCGTGAACGAGTGGGAGAACGCTGGCGTTCAGGTCGCACTAGGCGACACTATCCAAATTGGGGGCTACCTGTTCCAGATCATCGGGATCCTGCAGCCCGAAGGCCAGAATCCTCTGCTTCCCGTTTCTCCGGACGACGCCATTCTGCTGCCCATGGAAAGCATGCGGCGCATCATTCCTGCCCCACAGATCACCAGCGTACTGCTTCGCAACGCCAACAGCAGCACGCTGTCACAGACCGCTTCCCGCGCTCGGCACTGGCTCGAAGACAAGATGCCAAACTTCGACGTAAGCGTGCAAGTCCCTCGCTTACTGCTGGATGGCATGGCGCGACAGTCACGCCTGTTCTCCTGGTTGCTGGCTGGCCTGGGTGGCGTTGCGCTGCTGGTGGGCGGCATCGGCATCATGAACGTCATGGTGATGAACGTAGCCGAGCGACGCCGTGAAATCGGCGTTCGAATGGCGCTAGGCGCTCGCCCCAAGGACATTGCCAGGCTCTTCCTGCTGGAAGCCGTCGTGTTGTCCGCCGCGGGTGCGCTGTCAGGTTCGGCGGTCGGCCTGATCGCAGCATGGGTCTTTGTTCATTACTCGGGCTGGTCATCGTTTGCGTTGTCGCCCGCGGCTCTGCCGCTGGGCATTGGCAGCGCTATCGCAACCGGCTTGTTCTTTGGCCTGTCGCCCGCAATGGCGGCGGCACGCCTTACCCCTGTACAGGCGTTGCGCGATGCGTAGAGCGCATATCCTTATCGCGCTCATGTGGGTGGTGCCTGTCGCCGCCCAAGGGCGGACGGATGGGCAGTTGCGCCCGTCCCAGGCTACCCGCCAAGGCCAGCCGTCGCCGGCTCCGGACAGCGTTTCACTTAATGCGAAAGCCATCGACCTGACGCTCGGCGATGCGATCTACCTGGGGCTGCGCGACAACCGTTCGATCCGCAGCGCCTATCTGGATCGCATTGCCCAAAAGTTCGACCTGCGCGTGGCCGAAGACCGCTTCACACCCAAGCTGATGCTCAGCGGCAGTTACCTGTCCAACCGCAATCAGGATGACCGCTACCGGCAGGGCGCCGTAACGCCCACAACCACACTGCTGACGCAGCATGGCACCCGCGTAAGCCTGGGATGGACGTATCGCCACACCCAGGCCGATGAGGCCGGGCTGTCGCGTAATGACGGGGCCAATATCTCGGTGATCCAGCCACTGCTACGGCGCGCAGGCAAGGACATTTCGACAGCGCCGGTGCGCCTCGCGCGGCTGGCCGAACAGGCTAACCGCCTCAACCTGAAATCCACCGTCTCGCAGACCATTACACAGGTGATCGCATCCTACCGCGTGCTGCTGCAGGCCCAGGAACAGCTGAAAATCTCGCAGGAATCACTGGGGCGCGCCCGTCAGCTGGTCGAGGTCAACCGCGCCATGATCGCGGCCGGCCGCATGGCCGAGTTCGAGATTGTGCAGACGCAAGCCGAGGTCGCCTCGCGGGAACTGGCTCATGAAGACGCCCGCAATCAGCTGGATGCGGCGCGGCTCGCCCTGTTGCAGTTGCTTGCCCTGAATCTGAACACGCCTATCGTGGCGACCGAGGCTCTGCAGGCCCGACGGGTGGACGTTA
The DNA here is from genome assembly GCF_042721735.1 of Achromobacter sp. NPDC058515. Taxonomy (NCBI): domain Bacteria; kingdom Pseudomonadati; phylum Pseudomonadota; class Betaproteobacteria; order Burkholderiales; family Alcaligenaceae; genus Achromobacter; species Achromobacter sp. NPDC058515. The sequence continues at coordinate 35,535 of NZ_JBHXNI010000005.1, read as the reverse complement.
ACGCCGCGCAAGCCCTGCTGCAAGCCGCGGCATCGCAGCCCAACTTCCTTACGCAGTTCATCGCCAGCGAACAGGCCGCCATCAATCTGGCGGCGGCGAAAAATGACCGTCTCTGGGATGTTTCGCTGGTGGGCGGCGCCCGTCAGGTGCGCGATCGCAACACGCTGACGGGCACTGCGCGCACCTGGGAAAACTATGTGGGCATACAAGTGGAAATTCCCATTGGCGACCTGAGCACACGCCAGGCCGAAGTGCGGGCGCAAGTCAATCTCAGCAATCAGGAAATCCAGTTGTCGAACGCTCGTCAGCAACTGGAGCGCGACGTGATGAACGCTGTGCGCGATATCGGCGCCCGCTGGCGGCAGTACGAAATCGCCCAACGGGCGCGCGACCTCTCCCGCCGGAAGCTGGACATTGAACGTGAAAAACTCACCGTGGGCCGCTCCAGCAACTTCCAGGTGCTGAGCTTCGAAGGCGATCTGCGCAATGCCGAGAATGCACGGCTCAATGCGCTCATCAGCTACCTGACCGCGCAGGCTGAACTGGATCACACGCTGGGCACCACGCTGCAAAGGTGGGATATAGCACTTAATGACTAGATGCCGTCTGCCAGACCGTCTCTTTGCGCCTGTCCGCCGCCGGCCCATCCCGTCGGCGCTCTTGGTGCTGCTTCTGGTGGTGGCAGTAGTGCGGTGGGAGTCCGGGAGGGATGGCGGCGACGCGCCGTCACAGGCTGAACAGGCTAATTGGATGCTGGTGCGACCTCAACGGGTCGAACAGCACTTGGGAATGATCGGGCGTATTCAGGCCGCGCGGCAGGAGACTTTGTCCGCCCCGTTCGAGGGTGTCATCCGCGAAGTGCTGGCGCAGGAAGGCCAGGCCATCGAGGCGGGCCAGACGCTGCTGCGCATGGACACAGGACAGATCGAAATCCAGGTGCGCCAGGCGCAGGCAGAGCTGCTCAAGGCACAACGGGAAGCTCATCAACTGCGCAACTGGGACAACAGCCCGGAAGTTTTCCGTGCCCGGCACGCCGTACAGAATGCCCGCTCGGCACTGGATGTAGCCCAGGCAAACCTGCGCGACACGCGGGCGCTGTTCGAGCGCGGCATTGTCGCCCGCATGGAAGTCGATACGCTCGCGCAGCAAGTGCGCAGACAGCAACAGGATTTTCTCATCGCCGGGGACGAGCTGCGCACCGCCGAAGCGCGCGGGAAAGGCATGCGGCTGAAGATTGCTGAAATGGAGCTGACCAACGCGCAGGCACGCTATCAAGCCGTGACGAAACAACGTGAACGGCAGGATCTCAAGGCGCCATTTGCAGGCGTGGTTGTTCGGCCAACACCGCAAGACGGCAGCAAGGCCATCATCGTCCAGCCGGGTTTGCAGGTGACCCAAGGGGCACCGTTGCTGACGGTGATCGGCTTGGATCGCATCCAGGTGCTCGCCAGAGTGGAAGAAGCCGATCTGCATCAATTGCTCGAAGGGATGCCGGTTCAAATCACAGGCGACGGCTTTCCCGGTCAAACGCTGGCTGGCCGTATCGCCACCATCGCGGTGCAAGGCAACGCGGCAGGCGCGCCGGGTGCCGCCGCCCACTATGACGTCGTGATTTCAGTTGATGCGCCGCAGGCCGGGGCTGCGCGACAGGCCAGGCTCGGCATGAGCGCCCGTCTGGCGGTCATCCTGTACCGGAATGATCAAGGCATTGTGGTGCCGCCCCAGGCCCTGCGCACGGACGATGAAGGAGCAACCTACGTCATGTATCGCGCAACCCCTGACGCCGCGCCATCGAAAACGGTAGTCACGCCGGGCCGGGCCATCATCCAGGGTATTGAAATACAAGGCTTGCAGGCGGGCTATGTGCTTGTGCCCACAGGTTAAACCCCCTGGCCCGAAAAACCTGGGGTTTATCAGCAGTCCGAAGGCGGCGCGCAAGCGCCGCCTTCTTCGTTTGCCCGGATTATTCGTCGCCAGCGAGCCTGACGATCAGCACGTCGCTGGGCAGGGCTTCCAGCAGCCGTTCGGCCACGCTGCCGATGGCGGTGCGCAGGATGCCCGTGCGGCCGTGGGTGCCCGTTACGACCAGGTCGGAACGGTGGTTGAACGAGTATTCGGACAGCACGGTCTCCGGCTGGCCGGCTTCCAGCACGACCTTGGGCGGCACTCCCTTGGGCAGCTCCGGCGTTTCCGCGATGAACCGCTCTGCGCATTGTTCCGCGGTCTTGTAGAAACTGTTGACGACGGCGTCATCGGGCTTGGTCACGCCCTGGAAGGGCACTTCGTAGGCGTTGAACAGGGTCAGCTCGGCGTTCGGCACGAGCCGCAGCGCGGCGCGCAGCGCCTCGCGCGAGCCGGCCGAGAAGTCGGTCGCGACCAGCACGTCGCGGTACGGCTTGCGTGGGCGGTTCTTCACCACCAGCACCGGCTGGCGCGCCTGGCGGGCCAGCTTTTCCACGGTGGTGCCCAGCAGCAGGCGGCCCAGCGTTTCGTCGCGGGCGATGCCGGTGACGATCAGCGAACAACCATAGCTATCGGCCGTTTCCATGATGCGGGCGAGCGGATCTCCCTTGACCACCACGACCTCGGTCGGCACGTCGGCGGCCTCCAGGTCTTCGGCCAGCTCGCGCTCGGCCAGGCCCTTGTGGTCCGTCGACAGCCGCCGCCAGACCGGCGTGGTCAGGCGCGCGGGCGTGGCATGGGATTCCATGACGTGCAGCACGATCAGCTTGGTGTTGAGTTCCTTCGTCAACTGCAACGCGCGATCCAGGGCACGGTCGCCCCGTGCGCTCAGGTCGGTGGCCAACAGGATGGGGCCAGTTTGCTGTGTCATACGTTATCTCCCGGTTGTGGCCAGATCGGCGGCTCCCGCGTCCGCGCTGCCTGGCTGTTACCGCCCAGTCGGGCATGTCCCCATTGTCTCGCCGCGAAACGGAACGGGGCTTGATCGATGTCAACGCAAGAACGAGGGTACGGGATGGCGCGCCGGCAGGCAATGGGCGCGGGCCGCGGCAAGGCTCAATACAATGGGACCTGCCTCAACCCGCGCCCGCCCCATGCTCTCCGATATCTCGCCCGCTCTGCTGCATACGCTGTACCTCGTCGCCATCGTGGCCGAAGCCATGACGGCGGCCCTTTCCGCGGGGCGGCGCGATATGGACTGGATGGGCGTCTGCATCATTGCGTGCGTGACCGCGCTGGGCGGCGGGTCGCTGCGCGACGTGCTGCTGGGGCACTATCCGCTGACCTGGGTGGTCCACCCGGAGTACCTGTGGATGACGGCCGGCGCGGCGATCCTGACCGCGCTGATCGCGCCGGTCATGCGGCGGCTGCGCACCGTGTTCCTGCTGGCCGACGCGCTCGGGCTGGTGGCCTTCACCGTCATCGGCTGCCAGGTGGCGCAAATGATGCAGTTGCCGATCACCGTGGTGCTGATCAGCGGCATGATCACCGGCTGCGCCGGCGGGGTGCTGCGCGACGTGCTCTGCAACGAGGTGCCGCTGCTGTTCCGCAAAGAGCTGTACGCCAGCGTGTCGCTGGTGACGGGGGCGCTGTACCTGGGCGCGCAGGCGCTGGGCCTGTCGGCCAACGCCTCCGTGCCCATCGCGCTGGCCGCGGGTCTCGCGATGCGCCTGCTGGCGTTGCGCTTTAACTGGCAAATGCCCAAATTCGTGTACCGCGACGATTGGGACTGACGCCCGATTCGGCGGCGGGCGGGCCCCTTTCGGACCGGTCGTCGGATTGTGAAACAATATTCCTATTTGTGTTTCAATAGATTTCTAGTATCTTTCCCCTGTCTCATACCATGCATCAAGCAGTAAAAGGGGAGCCGATTGGACGTCAAAGCGCCCGCCACGATTCCATATTTCCTACAGGAACAGATTCGTGAGTTGATAGTGGACGGCACTATCAGGCCCGGGCAACCGCTGCGGGAACAAGAACTGGAGCAGCGTTTCGGCACCAGCCGCAGCCCCATCCGGGAAGCCCTGCGCCTGCTGGAGCTGAGCGGCCTGGTTACGCATATCCAGCGCAAGGGCTTCCGGGTCACCCTCTATACCGAAACCCAGATCCGCCACCTGTACATGCTGCGCGCGGAACTGGAGGCGTACTGCATCCGCCAGGTGGCCGAGATGCACGATGTTGCGCCGCTGGTGGCCGAATTGCGCAGCTGCCACGATGCGATCGTCGCGGCGCTGGCCAGGCGCGATGTGCGCGGATTCATTGCCGCCTCGCGCGAGTTCTATCTGGCCGGGGCCCGCTACACGGGCAACACGCCGCTGACCAGCATGCTGAGCAAGCTCTACGAACAGGTCGAGCCGCTGCGTTACCTGCTGGCCCGGCAGTCCATGGAGGCCAACACGGTCCCGAACTATACGCACGGCATCATCCTGGCGCTGGGCAACCGCGATTTCGAGCGCGCGGCCGAATTGACGCGCAGCTACGTGGTGGAAGTGCTGCCGGAGATCCTGCGGACCTACCGCGACGCCGCGCTGCAGGACGCCGAAGAGCAGGCCCCGCGCTACCCGCGGGCCTGAGCGTCAGCCGCGGGGAGGCGTGCGCACCTCGATGCCCGCCTGTTCCAGGGCCCGCCGGATGCCGTTGGCGAAAATCAGTGCATTGGGCTGGTCGCCATGGATACAGAGGGTGTCGGCTTGCACCGGCACGTCCTTGCCGTCCACCGAGCGCACCAGGCCTTCACGCACCATGCGCACGACCTGCGCCACCGCCAGGTCGACGTCTTCGATCATGGCGCCGGCGCGCGTGCGCGGCGTGAGCGAGCCGTCGTCCTGGTAGGAGCGGTCAGCGAAGACCTCATTGGCGGCCGCCAGGCCGATGGCGCGCGCCGCGCCGATCAGCTTGCTGCCCGCGAGGCCATACAGGATCAGCGAGGCGTCCACGTCCTTGACCGCCTGGCAGATGGCTCGCGCCAGGCCTTCGTCCTTGGCCGCCATGTTGTAGAGCGCGCCATGCGCCTTCACGTGATGCAGCCGCGCGCCTTGGGACGCCGCCACGCCGGCCAGTGCGCCGATCTGGTAGACCACGATGTCGTAGGCCTCGTCGGGGCTGATCTGGATGACGCGGCGGCCAAAGCCCGCCAGGTCCTGCAGGCTGGGGTGGGCGCCCAGCGCCACGCCCTGCTTGAGCGCCGCGGCCACCGTCTTGCGCATGGTGGCCGGATCGCCGCCGTGAAAGCCGCAGGCGATGTTGGCGGAGCTGACGTACTGCAGCACCGCGGCGTCGTTGCCCATGGTCCAGGCGCTATAGCTTTCGCCCATGTCGCAGTTCATATCGATGCGGGTGTTCATAGCGGTTCCCTTTCTAGGCCAGCAGCGCGCGCAGCGGCGCCAGCGCGTCGCGCAATTGCGCGAAGGCGCGTTCGCGCTCGCCGTCCAGGCGCTGCGCTTCTTCGAGTTCGACCTGCTGGAATCGCAGGGTCTGTCCGGGTGCGCATTGCGCCAGGGCGGGCAGGTCCACCGTGGCGATCTGCGCGATCTTGGGATAGCCGCCGGTGGTCTGCCGGTCTGCCATGAGAATGATGGCCTCGCCGCCCGAGGGCACCTGCACGGTGCCGAAACAGGCGGCTTCCGACAGCATCTGGCGCGGCTGGCTCATGGACAGCGCCGGACCCTGCAGGCGGTAGCCCATGCGGTCGGACTGCGGGCTGATGCGGAATTCGGATTCGGTGAACGCCCGCCGGCTGGCCGGCGAGAATTCCGGCCAGTGCATGCCGGGCAGGAAGCGGATGGTTTCGCGGCGCTTGTTGCCCAATGCCGCCGGCAGGTACACGCGCACGTTCCACAGGTCTTTTTGCAGCGCGTCCAGGTCGCGGCCGCCGGCCAGCGGCCGGCGCAGGGGAATCTCGTCGCCCTTGGCCAGCGCGCGTCCCTGGAAGCCGCCGAAGCCGCTGCGCAGGTAGGTGGCCTCGCTGCCCATCACGGGCGGGAGCGCAAAGCCGCCATGCACGGCCAGATACGCGCGCACGCCCGTGGCGGGCCGGGCGCCGAAGGCCAGGATGTCGCCGGCTCGCGCGATCAGCGGCCGGTGCTGGGGGATGTCCTGTCCGTTGAGCGTGGCGCCCAGGTCGGCGCCGGCCAGCGCGAAGCACGCCGTCGCGTCAAAGCGCAGGGTGGGCCCGGCCAGCGTGATTTCCAGCGTGGCGGGGTCGCCGTCATTGCCCGCCAGCGCATTGGCCAGCCGGTGCGCGCGCTCGTCCATGGCGCCCGCGGCCGGGATGCCCTGGTGCTGGTAGCCTTCGCGGCCGCGGTCCTGGAAACTGGACAGCATGCCCGGCTTGATCACGGTCATGCTCATGGCCGGGCTCCCCGGATGCGGTCGAATTCTTCGGGGCCGATGGGTACGAATCGGACCGAATCGCCAGGCTGGAGCAGGGCTGCGGGTTCGCGCGCCGGGTCGAACATGACGAGCGGCGTGGCGCCGATGATGTTCCAGCCGCCGGGCAGGCGGTTCGGGTAGATCACGGTCTGCCGGTTGGCGACCGCGACGGCGCCCATGGGCACCGCCGTGCGCGGCGACGGGCGCCGCGGAATGTTCAGTTTTTCGTCGTGCACGCCCAGGTAGGCGTGGCCAGGCGCGAATCCCAGCATGAACACCATGCTGCGGGGCTGGCTGTGCAGCTGGATGACGCCTTCCGGGGTCAGGCCGGCGGCGCGGGCCACGTCGTCCAGGTCGGGGCCGTGCTCGCCGCCGTAGCAGACGGGGATGTCGACCTCGCGCCCGCCGGCCGCGTCCGTGGGGATGCCGTCGGCCAGCAGGGCCTGGATGCGTTCGGAAAGCGAGGCATGGGTGGGGCCGTCGCCGTGTCCGCCGGGCCGGTAATGCACGGCCACCGCGACAAAGGAGGGCACCACGTCGGTCACGCCCGCGAGCCGCGCGTCGCGCAGCTTGCGGGCCGCGGCCAGACAGGTGCGTCCGACGGACGCGTCGATCTGGTCGCCGAAGGAAATGATCAGGCAGCGGTCACCCTGGGGCAGGATGCGCCAGCGGGTTTCGGCCGGAGAAGGGAGGGCTGAAATTGCGTTCAACGGCACGAAACCTGTAGAGACGGATTACTTGGCGAACAACGAATCCATGTTCTTGAACGCCTTGAATTCCAGCGCGTTGCCCGACGGATCCAGGAAGAACATGGTGGCCTGTTCGCCTACTTCGCCCTTGAAACGGATGTAGGGCTCGATGACGAACTCGGTGCCGGCGTCGGTCAGGCGCTTGGCCATGGCTTCCCATTGTTCCATGGAAAGCACGGCGCCGAAATGGCGCACGGGCACATTGTGGGAATCCACGGCGCTGGTGGCGTTGTGGCCGCATTCGCTGGGCGACAGGTGAGCGACGATCTGGTGGCCGTAGAAATTGAAGTCGATCCAGTCGGGCGAGCTGCGGCCCTCGGGACAGCCGAGCTTTTCGCCGTAGAAGGCGCGGGCTTCGGCCAGGTCGCGGACCGGGAAGGCCAGGTGGAACGGCGGCAGGTTGGTTTGAGCGGTCATGAAAGGCTCCGGGTCAGGCAAAAGAAGATGATCGATCAGAATGCGGGCCGTCGCAAGACTGGACGGCCTTAGCACCAGCCCGTAGTTTAGGTATTGTTTTTTTGATTGAAAAACGATATTTTTTGTGTCTTAGCATCAAAAATATTGATCGTGATCAAAGAATTCAAGACCTTCCTGGCCGTGGCGCGGGACGGCACCTTCACGGGGGCCGGCGCCCACCTGGGGCTGACGCAGTCCGCGGTCAGCGCCCAGATCAAGCGCCTGGAGGAATACCTGGGCATCGAACTGTTCGATCGCGGCGCGCGGGCGGCGGTGCTGAACGCCCATGGCCGCGAGATGCTGCCGCAGGCCGAGGAGCTGGTCGCCATGGCCGAGCGCATGGTCACCACGGCGGGGGCGGGCCACGTCAGCGGCTTGCTGCGCATCGGCGCCATCGCCTCGGTGCAGCAGGACCTGCTGGTGCGCGCATTGGGCGAGTTCCGCGCCGTCTACCCGGAGGTGCGCGTGCGCATCGTGCCCGGGGTGTCGCTGTCGCTGCTGGGCCAGGTGGACGCCGGCGAGGTGGATCTGGCCGTGCTGATCCGCCCGCCCTTTGCCTTGCCGCCCGAATTGGGCTGGCTGCCGCTGATGCGCGAGCCGGTGGTGCTGGCCATGCCGGAATCCATGGCGCCCGCGCCGTGGCGCGAACTGCTGGCGACGCAGCCCTTCATCCGCTACGACCGGGCGTCGTTCGGCGGGCGCGTGGTGGATATCTTCCTGAAGAAGCACCGCATCCACGTGCACGAGGCCGTCGAGCTCGACGAGATCGAGGCGATCGCGGGCATGGTGCGGCAGGGCCTGGGCGTGGCGCTGCTGCCTCGGCTGCGGCGGCTGGACATGACGGGATTGCGCCTGGCGTCCCTGGGCGAGGCGGCCTTTCACCGCGAGATCGGCATCATCGGCCGCCTGCCGTTCGATGCCGGCAGCGTGCGGGACAAGATCGCGGAATGCCTGCTCAACGCCGCGGCCGAGCCTTGAAGCAGCGCTCGCCGCCGGCCGGCCGGTGTCAGACACCTTGTCCCGGTGTCAGACACCTTGTCCCGGTGTCAGACACCTTGTCACACCTTGTCCGGTGTCTGACACCTTGTCCGGCCCCAAAACAAAAGAGCCCCCGAGGGGGCTCTTGTTTTTTTACAGCCGGTCGCAGCGCACGGTGATCGGATGGTTGCGCAAGTCGGCCATCACGATGTCGTCGACCTCGCCTTCCACGTCCGTGATCACGTAGCCGATCTGGCCGCGGGTCTGCAGGGTCTGGCTGACGATGTTCAGGCCGTGCTGCGCCATCAGGTTGTCCAGCGCGCCCAGCGCGCCCGGCGCGTTGCGGTGGACGTGCAGGATGCGTGTGCCGCCGGCCTGCTCCAGGAACGGCAGTTCCGGGAAGTTGACGGCGCCCTTGGTGGTGCCGGCCTGCAGGAAGCGCACCAGCTTCTCGGCGACTTCGCGGCCGATGTTCTCTTGCGATTCCTGCGTGCTGCCGCCGATGTGCGGCGTCAGGATCACGTTGGGCATGCCGATCAGCGGGCTGGCCAGCGGTTCGTCCGCGCCCTTGGGCTCGGTGGGGAACACGTCCAGCGCGGCGCCTGCCAGGTGGCCGGACTTCAGCGCCGCGTGCAGCGCCGCGATATCCACGACCGTGCCGCGCGAGGCGTTGATCAGGATGGCGCCGCGGCGCATGCGCGCGATCGTTTCCGCGTTCATGATGTTTTCGGTGGACTTGCCGCCGGGCACGTGCAGCGTCACGACGTCGGCCTGTTCCAGCAGATCGTTCAGCGTGCCGGCGGGGCGGGCGTTGCCCAGCGGCAGCTTGGCTTCCACGTCGTGATAGATGACGCGCATCCCCAGGCTTTCGGCCAGAGTGCTGATCTGCGAGCCGATGTTGCCGTAGCCCACGATGCCCAGCGTCTTGCCGCGGGTTTCGAAGGCGCCCGAGGCGGTCTTGTCCCAGTGGCCCAGGTGCACGCGGGCGTTCTTTTCGGGAATCCGGCGCAGCAGCAGGATGGCTTCGCCCAGCACCAGCTCGGCCACCGAGCGGGTGTTGGAGAAGGGGGCGTTGAATACCGGGATGCCGCGCTGCATCGCCGTGTCCAGGTCCACCTGGTTGGTGCCGATGCAGAAGCAGCCCACGACGCGCAGGTCGGGGTTGCCGGACAGCGCGGCGGCATCCAGGTGCGTGCGAGAACGGATCCCCGCCACTTGCACGCCGCGCAGGGCGTCGTGCAATTTCGCCGGCGGCAAGGCTGCGGCGTGCGTGACGATGTCGGTGTAGCCGGCGGCTTCGAATACGGCGCGGGCGCTCGGATGGATGTTCTCGAACAGGACGATTTGTGCCATGACTGCCAGGGAGTGGGTGAGAAACGCGTTTTATTTATTGTGGCGCATTTTTGCTGCAGTGCAAGGAGTAGCCATTGAAGCGGTGGGGATGAATTGTTTCAACTCACCCCCGCGCAGGCGCCTAGCGGTAGGCCTGGAAGACCTTGGCTCCGCCTTGCTTGTCCACCAGCACCACGTCGTGCGGCGTCTTGCGGCCGCCGTATTCCGGGCCGTCCATGCCGGGAGACCCCAACGGCATGCCCGGGGCGGCCAGGCCGGCGGCATCCGGCTTTTCCAGCAGCAGCCGGCGCACATCGCTGGCCGGCACGTGGCCCTCGACGGCGTAGCCGTCCACCATGGCGGTGTGGCAGGAACCATAGTCCGCCATGCCGGCATTGCGGCGGATGGGGCCGGTGTCCTGGACGTCATGCGTGGTGACTGCGAAACCGTTGTCGCGCATGTGCTTGACCCAATCCTCGCAGCAGCCGCAGGTGGGCGTCTTCCAGACCTCCATCTTGACGGGCGTTTGCGCGACGGCAAAGACGGGGGCGGACAGGGCTGCGGCGAGAATCAGGCGGCGCGTAAGGCGGGAAATGTTCATGATGCTCCGTGCGGATAAAGGTCAGAACCAGTAGCGGACGCCCGCCATGACGGCGGTCTGGGACCGGCTGGCGCCGGCGTCGGCCGCGTAGCGGGCGGTCTGGCCGAACTTGCGTTCAAAGGATACGCCAATATAGGGCGCGAACTCGCGGGTGACTTCATAGCGCAGGCGCAGCGACAGGGATCCCTGGGACAGGCCCGAGCCGATGCCGCGCTCGGGATCGTTCTTGCCGTAGAGGCTGGCTTCCAGCTCCGGCGTGAAGATCAGCCGCTGCGTCAGGAGCAGGTCGTACTCCGCCTTCAGCGCCAGCGCGGTGCGGCCGGACGGGCCCGCATAGGCGGTGGTTTCCAGTTCGATGTTGTAGGGCAGCGCGCCTTCGATGCCGATCGCGGCCCAGTTGCGCTTGGGGCCCGTGCCCACGTCCCGGCGCGCGCCCAGCTGCAGGTCCCAGAACGGCGACACGGCATGGCTCCAGAAGGCCTCGACCTTGCCGTCCGAGCCGCCGCCGCTTTCGCGTTCTCCTTCGGTCTTGATCAGCAGGCGGTCGGTGGGGGTGCCGAACCAGAAGCGGCCGTCCCATTCCAGCGAGTTCTGCCCGTCGCGGTTGCGCGCGACGCCGAACTTGTCGAACAGCACTTGCCAGGTGCGCGCGTTGTCCATCATGTGGGGGTGGATGCCATAGCTGTCGTAGCCGCGCTCGCCTTCGCCATCGCTGGCCGGCAGGCTGCCGACGGGCGGCGCGCCGGCGGGCGGAGCGGCTCCATGGTTCATGGCGCCGTGATCCATGCCGGAGTGGTCCATGGCGGGCGCCGGAGCCGGGCCGTGGCCCATGGCCCCATGGTCCATGCCCGGCATGCCGGAATGATCCATGGCGCCGGCGGATTGCGCCCAGGCGGCGGAGCCGGCCAGCAGCATTGCGAGGGCGCAGGCGCCCAGCAGCGTGTGTCGGGGATTCATCGGTTTCATCGCTTACTCCACCACGACCGCCCTGAACATGCCGGCCTCCATGTGATACAGCAGATGGCAGTGGTAGGCCCAGTGCCCGCGTGCGTCGGCGCTGACGCGATAGCTCAGGCGTTGCGCCGGATTGAGCGTGATCGTGTGCTTGCGCACCTGGAACGCGCCGTCGGGCGACTCCAGGTCGCTCCACAGCCCGTGCAGGTGGATCGGATGCGTCATCATCGTGTCGTTGACCAGCACGAAGCGCACACGTTCGCCGTAGCGCAGCACGATGGGCTTGGCGTCCGAGAACTTCACGCCGTTGAACGACCACATGTAGCGTTCCATGTTGCCCGTCAGGTGCAGCTCGATCTCGCGCGAGGGCGCGCGGTTGTCGTCCGGTTCGCGCACGGAGCGCAGGTCCGCATAGGTGAGCACGCGGCGGCCGTTGTCGCGCAGGCCGACGCCGGGATCGTCCAGCCGGGTCGACACCACGTCGGGCAGCATCGAGTTGCCCACGCCGCGCTCGGCGGCATAGGGGTGGGCGGCCTCGACCATGCCGCCTTGTTCCGCGCCGGACCCGTGGGCGCCGCCGTGATCCATGCCCGGCATGGCGGCGTGGTTCATCGCGCCCGCCGCGGCCCCGTCCTGCATGCCCGCCATGTCGTGGCCGCCGCCCATGCCGTGGGCCATGCCCATGTCCATCATGCCCAGCAGCTGCACGCGGTCCAGCGCCGGCACCTCGGCCTGCATGCCGGCGCGCGGCGCCAGCGTGGCGCGCGCATAGCCCGAACGGTCCATGGCTTGCGAGAAGATGGTGTAGGCGCGCTCGTCCGCCGGTTCGACGATCACGTCGTAGGTTTCGGCCACGCCGATGCGGAACTCCTCGACCTCCACCGGACGCACATCCTGCCCGTCCGCGGCCACGACGGTCATCTTGAGGCCGGGGATGCGCACGTCGAAGTACGTCATCGCCGACCCGTTGATAAAGCGCAGGCGCACGCGCTCGCCGGGATTGAACAGGCCGGTCCAGTTGCCCGCCGGCGTGACGCCGTTGGTAAGGAAGGTGTAGGTCGAGCCGGACACGTCCGCCAGGTCCGACGGGTTCATGCGCATCTGCTCCCACATCAGGCGTTCGGCGAGCGCGCCGCGCCAGCCCTTTTCCCGCGCATCGGCCGCCAGGCTCTGGATGCTGGGCTGGATGCGGTTGTAGTAGTCGGGCATCACCTTCAGCTTGTTGAAGAGACGCATCGGATCTTCGTCCGTCCAGTCGGACAGCAGCACGGTGTAGTCGCGGTCGGAGGCGATGGGGTCGCGGCGGCGGGGATCGATGACGATGGCGCCGTACAGGCCGGTCTGTTCCTGGAAGCCCGAATGGCTGTGATACCAGTACGTGCCGCTCTGGCGCACGTCGAAGCGGTAGGTGAACGTCTGGCCGGGATCGATGCCGGGAAAGCTCAGGCCCGGCACGCCGTCCATCTCCGTGGGCAGGAGGATGCCGTGCCAGTGGATGGAGGTTTGTTCGCGCAGGCGGTTGGCGACGTGCAGGGTGACGGTGTCGCCCTCGCGCCAGCGCAGCAGCGGCGCGGGCAATTGCCCGTTCACGGTGGTGCCGATGCGCGCGGCGCCCGTGAAGTTCACGGGGGTCTCGCCGATCTCCAGGTGGAATTCGGTGCCGCGCAACTCGGCCGCGGGCGCCGCATGCCGTTGCGCCAGCGCCGCGCGCCAGCCGCCCAGCGCCGCCAGCGCGCCGCCGGCGGCCAGGCCTTGCACGAAGCGCCGGCGGGTAGAGGTAGGGGATGTCGTCATGTCAGAGCACCGACACCAGGCCCTTCATGCCGGCGGCGTAGTGGCCGGGCTCCAGGCAGCCGAAGGACACCGTGCCCGCCTTGTCGAAGCGCCACACGATCTGGCCGCTCTTGCCGGCTTCGAGCGACACGGCGTTGGCTTCCTCGTGCCGCATGCCGGGGTCCTTCATCATCATGTCGTAATGCGATTTCAGGTCGGCGTCGGTGCCCAGCACCAGCTCATGCCGGATCTTGCCGGAGTTGCGCACGTTCAGGCGCACGGTCTCGCCCGCCTTGACCTCGATGCTCGCGGGCGTGAAGCGCATGGCGTCCGACATGTCGACGTCGATGGTGCGGGCGACGCGGGCGGCGTCGCCCGGCTTGCCGATAGGGGCGGAAGCGGCCGGCATGGCGTGGCCGGCATGGCCGCCCGCGGCATAGGCGGCGCCGGCGGACAGCGTAAAGGCCAGGGTGGCGGCTTGGGCGATGCGTAGCAGAGTGCTGTTCACGTGAATCCTTGAAGGAGTGACCGTGAAGGCACTTTAGGAAAATCGGGGTGACCCGATCCTGTCGCGCAGATTACGTTTCTGTAATGTTCGCGGAGCCGGCAGGGGCGTCCGGCCCCCGCAGGGTGATGCCGACCACGGTGCCGTAGGCGTCCGACGCGGCGTCGACCTCGCCGCCATGCATGCGCGCAATGGCGCGCACGATGGCCAGCCCCAGCCCGTGGCCTTCGCTGCGCGGGGCGCGGGCCTGGCCGGACCGGAAGAAGCGGTCGAAGATGCGGGGCAGGTCGGCGGGCGGGATGGGCGCGCCCGGGTTGCGCACCTCCACCCGCGCCCCGGCGGGCGACGCCGAGCAGGCCAGCACGATCTCGCGGCCCCGGGGCGTGGCCTTGATGGCGTTGGAAATCAGGTTGGCCAGCGCGCGGCGAACCAGCCCCGGATTGGCGGCCACGGTGGCGTCGCCCTCGCAGCGCAGTTGCACGCCGTGCTCCTCCAGGGTGGCTTCGTAATACTCCGCCACGCGCCGCGCCTCGGCGGCCAGCGACACCGGCGCCAGGTCGGCGGCGCGTTCGCCGCGGTCGGCGCGCGCCAGGAACAGCATGTCGTTGACCAGGGTCTTCAGGTCTTCCAGCTCTTCCAGGTTGGATTCCAGCGCGTCGCGCAGCTCCGCCGCGTCGCGCGGCGAGGACAGCATGACCTGCGTGCCGTTGATGAGGGTCGCCAGCGGGGTGCGCAACTCGTGCGCCACGTCGGCGTTGAAGCCCTCCATCTGCTGGTAGGCCGCCTGCAGCCGGTCCAGCGTGCGGTTGAAGGAGCGCACCAGTTCATGCAGCTCGCGGTCGGTGTCTTCCAGCGGCAGGCGCCGCGCCAGGTTGTCGGGCTGGATGCGCGCGGCCTGCTCGGAAAGCCTGCGCGCCGGCGCCATGCTGCGGCGCACGGCCCAGGCCGCCAGCACCACCGTGGCGCCCACCCACAGCGCGCAGATCAGCAGCAGGGCGGTGCCATAAGCGTAGAGGAACTGCGAGCTGGTGCGCGTGCTGACCGCCACGGTCAGCTCCGCGCCCGGCAGGATGCGGTCGTTCATGGCGACCCGCAGGCCGCGCATGCGGCCGCCGTCCTGCGTCTGCAGCACGACCTGCCTGCCATCCGCCGACTCCAGCGTTTCGGGGGCGGCTCCGCCGTAGACGACCTTGCCCTGGGCATCCACGATCCAGATGCCCAGCTGGCCCTGGCCCGCGCGCATCTCGTCGAAGGTGGCGGCTAGGTCTTGCAGGCCGCTGGCGCTGTTCTGCATGTCGATCAGGTGGTCGATCAGTTCGAGCTTGCCGCTGACCTCGGTGATCTCCTGGCGCTCCACCTCGCGCTTGAGCGCCCAGAACAGCGTGGCGCCGGCCAGGCTGGACACCAGCAGGGCGATGGCGCCCAGCAGCAGGGTCAGCCGCCCCTGCATGGACCGCATGCCGGGCGGCTTCATGCGGGGCGGCCACCCGTCGGGCGGCCGTCCGCGGGGCGCGATTCCAGCACGTAGCCCATGCCGCGCACGGTGTGCAGCAGTTTGGTGTCGTAGGGGTCGTCCAGCTTGCCCCGCAGCCGCCGCACCGCCACGTCGATGACGTTGGTGTCGCTGTCGAAATTCATGTCCCAGACCTGTTCGGCCAGGGTGGTGCGCGACAGCACCTGGCCCTGGCGGCGCAGCAGCAGCGCCAGCAGGCTGAATTCCTTGGCGGTCAGGTCCAGCCGCTGGCCGCCGCGCTGGGCGCGGCGGCGCGCCAGATCCAGTTCCAGGTCCGCCAGCCGCAGCAGGGTGGGCTCCTGGGAGCGTCCGCGGCGCAGCAGCGCCTGCACGCGGGCCAGCAGTTCCGAGAACGCGAAGGGCTTGACCAGGTAGTCGTCGGCGCCGCCCTCCAGGCCGCGCACCCGGTCTTCCACGGCGTCGCGCGCCGTGAGCATCAGGATGGGGGTGTCTTTCCGCGCGCGCACCGACGCCAGGATCTCAAAGCCGTCCACGCCGGGCAGCATCACGTCCAGCACGATCAGGTCGTAGGCGCCTTCGAGCGCGAGGTGGCGGCCGTCGACGCCGTCGCGCGCCACGTCCACGACATGGCTTTGCTCCGACAGTCCCTTCTTGAGGTAGTCGGCCAGTTTGGGTTCGTCTTCAATGACCAGGATGCGCATGGCCAAAAATTTACCATCCGCGCCGCCCGGACGGCGCGGATGCGGCGTCGGCCGCGCGGAAAAGGATCAGGCCGCTTCGTCGACGGCGATGCGGTCGGGCGGAAACCGCAAGGCAAAGACGCTGCCCTTGCCCGGCTCGCTGGTGATGAGCAATTCGGCGTCGTGGCGCATCGCGATGTGCTTGGTGATCGCCAGCCCCAGGCCGGTGCCGCCGACCGCCCGCGACCGGCCGCGGTCCACGCGGTAGAAGCGTTCGGTCAGGCGGGGCAGGTGGCGTGCGGGGATGCCGATGCCGGTGTCCTGGACGCTGTAGCGGGCGCCGCCGTCGGGCTCGCGCGCCCAGCGCACGGTGATGGTGCCGCCGTCGGGCGTGTAGCGCACGGCGTTGGTCAGCAGGTTGGACAGGGCGGAGGTCAGCTCGGTCTCGGCTCCCAGCACGTCCAGCCTTTCGTCGATGTGCCATTCCAGCACATGGCGGCCGCCCGACAGCGCCTCGATCTGCTGGCGCGCCTTTTGCAGCAGCGCGCCCATGTTGACGGCGCGCGGGTCGCTGCCCGGGGAAGATTCCAGCGTGGACAGGGTCAGCAGGTCTTCCACGATGGCCTGCATGCGTTGCGCCTGCTCGTGCATCATGTCGATGTACTGCGCGCGCTGCTCCGGGGGCAGCGCATCGGTCGGCATGTCGCGCAGCGTCTCAAGAAAGCCCGCCAGCACGGTCAGCGGCGTGCGCAGTTCGTGCGAGACATTGGCGACGAAGTCGCGGCGCGTGGTTTCCAGGCGCTCGATCTGCGTCACGTCGCGGGTGATGAGCAGGCGCTGATTGCTGGCGTAGGAGGTCAGCTGCATCATCATCAGCCGTTCCTGGCCTTGCTGCCCCAGGCGCACCAGGATGGGCTCGGGCCAGGACGGACGATGCGCGTATTCCACGAATTCCGGCGCGCGCAGCAGGTTCAGCAGGTTGTGGCCGCGATCGGCGGGCAGGCGCAGGCCCAGATGCTGGCGCGCCATGCGGTTGCACCAGTCGATCTGGAAGTCCTCGTTCAGGGTCACCGCGCCGTCCGGCAGCGCCTGGGCGGCCGCCAGCATGCCCTGCATGGTGTCGCGGGTTTCAGTCAGTTCGCGGGCGCGGGCCCGGGTGTAGCGGTACAGCGGGGCGAGGATGTCGTCCCAGGGCCCGACGGAAGCGGGAGGAGCGGTGTCGGGATGGTTGGCCCAGTGGGAAACCAGGGTCAGGCGCCAGCTGCGCCAGAGCAGCATGGCGGCCAGCGCGGCTGAAAACACCAGCCAGCCCGCCGGATCTCCAATGAGCCATTGCGCCAGTAATGCAACCACCGCCCACAGGGCGACCAGGAAAAGTGTGCGCAGCCAGATCATCGTGCGGGAGTTTTACCGCGTCGGGAGCTGTGCCGTAAACCGGTAGCCGCTGCCGCGGACCGTTTCCACGTGCGCGTCGTGGCCGCTGGGTTCCAGCGCCTTGCGCAGGCGGCGGATGTGGACGTCGACCGTGCGCTCTTCCACGAAGACGTGGTCGCCCCAGACCTGGTCCAGGAGCTGTGAACGGGAGAAAACCCGCTCGGGGTGCGTCATGAAGAAGTGCAGCAGGCGGAATTCAGTGGGGCCGATCTGCAGCGACTGGCTGTTGCCGGACAGCCGGTGCGTCACCGGGTCGAGCTTCAGGCCGCCCACGTCGATCACGTCGTCGGTGAGCTGGGGCGCGCGGCGGCGCAGCACGGCCTTGATGCGGGCCATCAGCTCCTTGGGCGAGAAGGGCTTGGTGATGTAGTCGTCGGCGCCGGCTTCCAGGCCGTCCACCTTGTCCTGCTCGGAGCCCTTGGCGGTCAGCATGATGACCGGGACGGCGCGGGTGCGCTCGTCGTTGCGCAGCTTGCGCGCCATGGCAAGGCCCGACGTGCCGGGCAGCATCCAATCCAGCAGGATCAGATCGGGGAGTTCGGCGCGGATCAGCGTCTGGGCCTGGTCGGCGTCGAAGGCGCGCAGCACCTTGTGCCCGGCGAAGGACAGGTTGACGGCGATCAGTTCCTGGATTGCGGGTTCGTCTTCGACGACGAGGATGGTGCTGGACATGTCGAATTTGGCACACTTCGGAGCGCCGGCGCGGCGCGAACATTGCGATAGTATGGCCGCAATATTTCAGGTATGTGACCGGCGCGTGTAATAGGACGCGTCGACCGGCCGCGCCCCGGTGCCCGATAGGCTACCATTGAACGATATATCGGGAATTCATCATGCAAAACCCCTCCGAATCGCAACAATCCGCGGATTCCGCCTCGCAATCCACGCACTTCGGCTTCCAATCGGTGCCGGAAAGCGAAAAGGCCCGCAAAGTCGCCGAAGTCTTTCATTCGGTCGCCCAGCGCTACGACGTCATGAACGACTTCATGTCGGCGGGCCTGCACCGCGTCTGGAAGGCCTTCACCATCGGCCGCGCCGCCATCCGCCCCGGCATGAAGGTGCTGGACATCGCCGGGGGCACGGGCGACCTGGCCCGGGCATTCGCCAAGCGCGCCGGCCCCACGGGCGAGGTCTGGCTCACCGACATCAATGATTCCATGCTGCGCGTGGGCCGCGACCGCCTGACCGACGCCGGGCTGCTGGTGCCCACCGCCGTGTGCGACGCCGAGCGCCTGCCGTTCCCTTCAGGCTATTTCGACCGCGTCAGCGTGGCCTTCGGCCTGCGCAACATGACCCACAAGGACCGCGCCCTGGCCGAAATGACCCGGGTGCTCAAGCCGGGCGGCAAGCTGCTGGTGCTGGAATTCTCGCGCGTGGCCAAGCCCCTGTCGCCGGCCTACGACTGGTATTCCTTCAACGTCCTGCCCTGGCTGGGCAAGAAGATCGCCAACGACGAGGCCAGCTACCGCTACCTGGCCGAATCCATCCGCATGCACCCGGACCAGGAAACCCTGGCCGACATGCTGCGCACGGCCGGCCTGGAACGGGTGCAGTACTTCAACCTGACGGCCGGCATCGCCGCCTTGCATGAAGGCGTGCGCCTGGGCTGACCGCGGAGCCGTCCACGGGACATTTCGCTCTCCCACGGGGAACTTGTGGGGCGGCGGCTTGTCCGTTATTCTTACGTCATTCAGATTACTGTAAGAAAAGTCGCGCAGATGGTCCCGCGGTTCGTGGGACCCTCCTGCTGCTCGGGGCAGCGGGGGCGCGAGTACGAGGGAGCAAACCTATGACCAAATTCTGTCTTTCGCGGTTTGTCGCCGCGGCGCTCATCGCCATTTCCGGCGCGGCGTTGGTGACGGCGTCGTTTGACGCCGAAGCCCGTCGTGCGGGCGGCGGCGGCAGCGTCGGCCGTCAATCCTCCAATGTGACCCAGCAGCGCCAGGCCACCACGCCTCCGGCCGCCGCCAACAACACGGCAGGCGCCACCGCCGCCCCGGCAGCCGCCGGCGCGGCTACGGCCGGCGCCGCGGGCGCTGCCGCCAAGAGCGGCGCTTCGCGCTGGCTCGGCCCCATCGCCGGCATCGCCGCGGGCCTTGGCATCGCCGCGCTGCTCTCCAGCATGGGCCTGTCTGGCGCGTTCCTCGAGTTCCTGTCGTCCGCGCTGCTGATCGGCCTGGTCGTCTTCGCGATCATGTTCATCGTCCGCCGCCTGCGCGGCGGTGCGCCGCGCGCTGCCACGCAGGGCGCATTCGGCGGAGCCAACAATGCTCCGGGCCAGCAACAGCAGCCTGCATGGCGTGAAGCGCTGAAGCCGGCCGCCGCCGCCCCGGCCGCCGCGGCTCCGGTCGCCGCCGCTCCGGTGGCTCCCCCGGCCGCGCTGCCCAAGGCAGGCGAGGACAACAACTGGTTCGTACCCGGCGATTTCGATACGCCGAACTTCCTGAAGCAAGCCAAGGAACAGTTCGTCCGTATCCAGGCCGTCTGGGACAGCGGCAGCACCGATGGCCTGCGCGACTTCCTGACCGATGACCTGATCACCGAGCTCAAGCCCCAGCTGGCCGAGCGCGGCGCGGCTCCCAACAAGACCGAAGTGGTCCTGCTGAACGCCGAAATGCTGGGCATCGAGACGGTCTCCGACGGCCACCTGGCCAGCGTGCGCTTCTCGGGCATGCTGCGCGAGGCTCCGGGCGCCGAGGCTTTCCGCTTCGAAGAAGTCTGGAACCTGTTCAAGCCGGCCAATGGCGGCTGGTTGCTGGCCGGCATCCAGCAGATCCCGGTGGACTACGCCAGCTGAGCCTGGCGGACCGGGCAGACCTGTCCTCCGTTGCGGGTGCCGCGAGGCATCCGCTTGAACCGGCCCCTCAAGGGCCGGTTTTTCCATGTCCCCTCGCAAAACACGCTCCCATCTAACCCGTTACACTCCCGATTTACCCATCAACTTCGGCAACCCCGTCCGCCGGGCCGTTGCAACCGTCATGCTGCCTTTTTCGTTCCTGCCCACGCCCTCGCGATTGGCTGTAAGCGCGCTCAACGCCCTGTTGCGGCGCGAGGACTGGGCGCGCGAGCGCCTGGCGCGGCACGCCGGCAAAACGGTGCGCTTCGCGATGGGCGGATTCACCCTGGGCCTGTCGATCGACAGCGAGGGGCTGGCGGACCAGGCCGATCCAGCCGTGGTGCCCGACGTGACCCTGACGGTCGCGCCTGAAAAGCTGCCGCTGCCGCGCCTGGGCGCCAATCGCGAGACGCCGGATTTCGCCGAAGCCACGCATATCTCCGGCGATGCGGCGCTGGCCCAGGTGGTGGCCGACCTGTCCAAGCAGCTGCGCTGGGACCCCGAGGACGCGCTGGCCCGCGTGGTGGGCGACATCGCCGCGCTGCGCATCGTGGGCGGTGCCCGCGCGGTGGCTGGCGGCGCGCGCACGGCCAGCCTGCGCCTGGCCGAGAACGTGTCGGAATACCTGTCTGAAGAAAGCGGCGTGCTGGTGGGGCGCCCGGCCCTGGAGCAATGGCGCCTGGACCTGGCGGAGCTCAATGCCCGCGCCGACGCGCTGGCCCGTTCCGCGGCCGCGCTGCAAACCCGGCTGGCCACGGCCGGCGCAAAGCGGGGCGCCTGATCCATGTTCCCCTTGCTGCGCCTGCTTCGCATCATCGTCGTCTCGCTGCGTTATGGCCTGGACGAGCTGGTGCTGTCCAGCCTGAATCACCCGCTGGCCACCTGCCTGTTGCGCGTCATTCGCCTGGGCACCCGGCCGCGCACCCCGCGCGGAAGGCGCCTGCGCCTGGCTCTGGAATCGCTGGGCCCCATCTTCGTGAAGTTCGGACAGGTGCTGTCCACCCGCCGCGACCTGATTCCAGCCGATATCGCCGACGAACTGGCCCTGCTGCAGGACCGCGTGCCGCCGTTCCCGTCCGCGCAGGCGGCCGCCTGCATCGAGGCGGCCCTGGGCGCTCCCCCCGAAAAGCTGTTTGCGCAATTCGACGTGGATCCCGTGGCCTCGGCCTCGATCGCCCAGGTTCACTTCGCGGTGCTGCACGACGGCCGCGAGGTTGCGGTGAAGGTGCTGCGTCCGGGCATGCTGAGCATCATCGAGAAAGACCTGTCTCTCTTGAAGATCGTGGCGCGCATCATCGAGCGCCTGGGCGCCGACGGCCGCCGCCTGAAGCCGCGCGAGGTCGTGGCCGAATTCGACAAGTACCTGCACGACGAGCTGGACCTGGTGCGCGAGGCCTCCAATTGCAGCCAGCTGCGCCGCAACTTCGGCCCGGAATCGGGCCGCGGCGACATGCTGATCGTGCCCGAGGTGATCTGGGAATACACCGCCTCCACCGTGTTCACCATGCAGCGCATGTACGGCATGCCGGTGGGCCAGGTCGAGCGCATGCGCGAAGCCGGCATCGATATCCCGACGCTGGCGCGCACCGGCGTCGAGATCTTCTTCACGCAGGTTTTCACCGACGGCTTCTTCCACGCCGACATGCACCCGGGCAACATCTACGTGTCGGACCGCCCGGGCACGCTGGGCAGCTATATCGCGCTGGACTTCGGCATCGTGGGCTCGCTGTCCGAGTTCGACAAGAATTACCTGGCGCAGAATTTCCTGGCCTTCTTCCACCGCGACTACCGCCGCGTGGCCCAGCTGCATATCGAGTCGGGCTGGGTGCCCGCCGACACGCGCGAGGAAGAGCTGGAGGGCGCGGTGCGCGCCGTCTGCGAACCGTACTTTGACCGGCCGCTGTCCGAGATCTCGCTGGGGCAGGTGCTGCTCCGGCTGTTCCAGACCTCGCGCCGCTTCAACGTGGAGATCCAGCCGCAGCTGGTGCTGCTGCAGAAGACGCTGCTGAACGTCGAGGGACTGGGCCGCCAGCTCGATCCCAACCTGGATCTCTGGAAGACCGCCAAACCCTATCTGGAACGCTGGATGCGTCAGCGTGTAGGATTCAAGGGGCTGCGCCAAAGCCTGGAAAAGGAGGCTGCGCAGTGGTCGCAAATGCTGCCGGCCCTGCCCAGGCTGATTCACGACAACCTGAACCGCCCCAATGTCTCGCCCGCCTTGCTGGCCGAGATGGTTCAGCTGCGGCGGGCGCAGGAGCAGAACAACCGGCTGGTTGCAGCGCTGGTTGGGGTGCTGGCACTGGCGGTCGGGGTCGCGATATGGGCCCTGACCCGATAGGCGGCGCGATGATTTAGACGATCCTTGTCATGTTTCATTCATGAAACGGTCATCATAGCTTCGCGGGAGACGGCGAAAAATAGCGCTGCGGTGGATGAAATGCAGCGCCCATGCCGATATGACGCGCGCGCCATTCATTAATTTTCAAAGCCCCACAAGCGGGACGAATACAAGGGCAGAACATGCTTTATCCTGAACTCTTCAAGACCATGGAAGCCGTGCGCTGGAACATGGCGCATGACATCCCCTGGGGTGATTTTGACCGCAGCAAGCTCTCGGACGAGCAGGCGCACACGATCAAAATGAACGCCATCACCGAGTGGGCGGCGCTGCCGGCCACCGAAATGTTCCTGCGCGACAACCGCGGCGACAGCGATTTCTGCGCGTTCATGTCGGTGTGGTTCTTTGAAGAGCAGAAGCATTCCCTGGTGCTGATCGAATACCTGCGCCGCTTCCGCCCGGACCTGGTGCCCACCGAGGAAGAGCTGCACAACGTGCGCTTCGAATTCGACGCGGCTCCCGAGCTGGAAACGCTGATGCTGCACTTCTGCGGCGAAATCCGCCTGAACCACTGGTACCGCCGCGCCGCCGAATGGCACACGGAACCCGTCATCAAGGCCATCTACAAGACCGTCGCGCAGGACGAGGCCCGCCACGCCGGCGCCTACCTGCAGTACATGCGCCGGGCCTTGCACGACCGCGGCCAGGACACCAGCGAGCAGGCTCGCCTGGCGTTCTCGAAGATCGGCGTGCTGATGGCCTCCGCGGGCCGGACGCAGCAAGCCCTGCACCCGACCAACCTGCATGTGAACAAGGACCTGTTCCCCAACGACACGGTGCAGTCGCGACTGCCCGAGCCGGGCTGGCTGGAGCACTGGCTGGACACGCAGATCCGCTTTGACGGCATCTGGGAGCAGAAGGTCGCCAGCCGCATCCTGCACATCCTGTCCAAGCTGATGGACCGCAGCTTTGAAACGGTGAAGGACCTGAACCGCTACCGCAAGGAAATGACGGCGCTGGTCGTGCCCAAGGAAAAGAAGATCATCCTGGGCGGCGCCTGATCCGCCTGCGCCCCGGGGCCGTCTCTCTGGCGGCCCCGCGGATATAATCGCCGCATGTCCGCCGCCCGTTTCGAATCCAAGGTCCTGTCCCGCGACGAATGCGTCGCCGCCGTTGCCGCCGGCCGCTATCCGCGCCCGCTGGTGTTCACCAATGGCGTGTTCGATATCCTGCACCGGGGGCATGCCACGTACCTGGACCAGGCCGCCCAGCTGGGCGCCACCCTGGTCGTGGCGGTGAACACCGACGAGTCGGTGCGCCGCCTGGGCAAGGGCGCCGAGCGCCCGTTGAACCGCATGGAAGACCGCGCCGCGCTGCTGGCCGCGCTGGGCTGCGTGGCCCTGGTCACGTCCTTCCACGAAGACACTCCCGAGGCCCTGATCGGCGAGCTCAAGCCCGACCTGATCGTCAAGGGCGGCGACTACGACATGGAAAAACTGCCCGAGACCGCGCTGGTCAAGACCTGGGGCGGCCGCGCGGTGGCGATCCCCTTCGAGTTCGAGCGGTCGACCACGGCGCTGGTGAAGAAGATCCAGGGCGCCTGAGGGCGGTTGGGATGCAAAAAAAGGCGGCTCCGAGGCCGCCTTTTTCATTGCCAGTGTTGACCGCCTTCAGCGCGGCTCGCGCAGCAGCCGGTTGATGGCTTCCAGGTCGCTCTCGGCCAGGATGCCGCTGGTGGCCTTCAGGCGCAGCCCGGACAGCACGGTGCTGTAGCGCGCCAGCGCCAGGTCGCGCTGGGTGGCGTAGAGCTGCTGCTGGGCGTTGAGGACGTCCAGGTTGATGCGCACGCCCACCTCGTAGCCCGTGCGGTTGGCCTCCACGGCGGCGCGGCTGGACTTTTCGCCGGCCTCCAGCGCCTGGATGCGGGCCAGGCCGCTGGTGACGCCGGTGTAGTACTGGCGGGCGGCCTGGATGGCCTGGCGGCGCGCCGTTTCGAAGTCGTACCGGGCCTTCTGTTCCAGCTGAACCTTTTCCGTGACCTGCGAGGACACGCCGCCGCCCGCGTACAGCGGAATCGACAGCACCACGCCGACCGTATTGTCGATGGGCTTGCCGGGCGCCGCGTTGCGCATGACGGCGTCGCTGGCGCTGCCGCTGGTGGCCCGCAGGTTCAGGGTGGGGTAGTGGCCGCTCTTGGCGATCTGGATCTCGCGGCCGGCGATGCGGGTCAGCAGCTGCGCGCGCAGCACCTCCAGGCTGGACGACTCCGCCTGGTTGCTCCAGTCCGCGACGCGGGCGGGCTGCGGCGCGGGAAGTTGCACGCCGTAGGGCAGCTCGGACAGGGCGCCGGGCTGCGTGCCGATGATCTTGGCCAGTTCGTCGCGGCGCACGTCCAGGTCGTTTTGCAGCCGCAGTTCCTGGGCCACCACGAGGTCGTAGCGCGCCTGCGCCTCGTAGGTGTCGGTGATGGTGGCGTTGCCCAGCTCGAAGTTGCGCTTGGCGGACTCGAGCTGCCCGCCCACGGCGGCCTTCTCGGCCTCGGTGGCGGTCAGCGTGTCCTGGGCGTAGAGAACGTTGAAATACGCGTCCGCCACGCGCAGCAGCAGGTCCTGGAAGGCCTGCTGCAACTGCACTTCGACGTCGGCGACGATGAGCTTGGACTGCTCGTAGTTCTGCCAGCGGCCCCAGTCGAACAGCGGCTGGGTCAGCGCCAGGTCCCAGACGCCGCGCCCGCCGCTGTAGGCGTAGGCCAGGCCGCGGGTGCTGCGGGTTTCCTGGTAGGCGCCGCCGGCTTCCGCGGAAATCAGCGGCAGCAGCAGCGAACGGGCCTGGGGTTCTTTTTCCAGGCCGGCCCGGTAGTTGGCGCGCGCGGCGGCGTAGGCGGAATCATTGCCCAGCGCGGCCTGCCAGACCTGGATGAGGTTCTGGGCGGAGGCGGTCAAGGGGCCGACGCTTGCGGCGCAGGTAAAAACCAGTAAAGCCGTAAGCAGTCGGACACGCATGATTTTTAACGATACGCCGGGCCGCGGGGCGGATCGCCGGCCCTGTCAGGGGCCGGTTGCGGGGCGGCGGGGTTGGAGGTTTAGAACTTGAATTGGGACACGGCCACGCCGCGCAGCGGCTTGATGACCGTTTCGAACAGGTTCACCGTTTCGAAGCTGGCTGCGGTGGTGCGGGTGATGCGACAGGCGGTCATGACAGGAGCCTGGCCCACGATCACGACCAGGCGGCCGCCCACGCGCAGCTGATACTTCAGCGCGTCCGGCACGACCGGCACGGAACCCGTGACGAGGATGGCGTCGTACTCGGTCGAGCCCCAGCCGTTGCGGGCGTCGCCGGTTTCAACCTTGACGTTGGTGACATTGTTCATCTGCAGGTTCTGCTGCGCGAACGTCACCAGGCGGCTGTCGATCTCGACCGAGGTGACCTGTTGCGCCAGATAGCCCAGCAGGGCGGCCTGGTAGCCGGAGCCGGTGCCGATCTCCAGCACGCAGTCGGACTTGGTCAAGTGCAGGTCTTGCGCCAGGCGGGCCTCGACCTTGGGGGCGAGCATGGTCTGGCGCGTATTGACCGCGTTGATCTCAAGCGGCAGCTCCAGGTCGGAGAATGCCAGCGCGCGCAGGGCCGGCGGAACGAATTGTTCGCGGCGCACATCGAACAGCGCTTGCAGCACGTTGGCGTCCAGGACGTCCCACGGGCGGATCTGCTGTTCCACCATATTGAAGCGGGCTTGTTCTACGTCGGGCAGGGTCGAAGCGTTCATGACGGTCAGAAAAAACAGAGGAATCAACTGACCATTGTACCGATTCGTAGCGTCCTGTGACGGCTCGGCCGGCCCGCAGATGTTTCAGGCGCGCCGGCGCCCCGCTACCACCAGGCGTGGAAGTGGTGCACCGGACCGTGGCCCGAGCCCACCGACAGGCGCTCCGCATGGCGGATGGCCTCGGTCAGGTAGGCCTTGGCGCGCTTGGCGGACTCAGGTACGTCCCCGATTTGGGGCAGCAGCGCGGCCAGCGCCGCCGACAGCGTGCAGCCCGTGCCGTGGGTATTGGCCGTTTCGATGCGGTGGCCGGGCAGTTCGATCATCCGGTCGCCGTCGTGCAGCAGGTCGATGGTCTCGTTGCCGGGCAGATGGCCGCCCTTGACCAGCACCCAGCGCTCGCCGGCATGCGCCAGCTTGTTGCGCAGGCGTTCGGCCACGCGCCGCATTTCCTTGACGGTCTCGACCGGCCGCTCTTCCAGCAGCACGCCGGCTTCGGGCAGGTTGGGCGTGAGCAGGGTGGCCTGGGGCAGCATGGCTTCGCGCATGGCGCCCACGGCGTCGTTTTCCAGCAGCAGGTCGCCGCTCTTGGCGACCATGACCGGATCCAGCACCACATGGGCCGGGGCCCACTTGGCGAGTTTCTCGGCCACCACCTCGATGACTTGGCGCTGGCCCAGCATGCCGACCTTGACGGCGTCGATGCGCACGTCGGCGAACAGCGTGTCGATCTGCAGGCCGACAAAGGCGGGCGGCACCGGCGAGATGCCGGTCACGCCCTTGGTGTTCTGGGCGGTCAGGGCGGCGATGATGGCGCAGCCATAGGCGCCCAGGGCGCTCATGGCCTTGACGTCGGCCAGGATGCCGGCGCCGCCGGACGGGTCGACCCCCGCGATGGTCAGCGCGTTGGGAATGGGACGCCCGCTGGCGGGCTGCTGGCGGGAGCTCATTTGGCCGGGCCGCCGGTGATCAGCCCTTCGGTGGGCGAACTGGGCGCGCCGCTGTACAGCTTCTTGGGCATGCGGCCGGCCAGGAAGGCCTCGCGGCCGGCTTCCACGCCCTTCTTCATGGCGCTGGCCATGAGGATCGGGTCGCGCGCGGCGGCGATGGCGGTGTTCATCAGGACGGCGTCGCAGCCCAGTTCCATGGCGATGGCGGCGTCCGACGCGGTGCCCACGCCGGCGTCCACCACGACCGGCACGCGGGCCTGGTCGATGATCAGGCGCAGGTTCCAGGGGTTCAGGATGCCCATGCCCGAGCCGATCAGGGAGGCGAGCGGCATGACGGCGACGGCGCCCATGTCTTCCAGCATGCGGCACTGGATGGGATCGTCGGTGCAATAGACCATGACCTTGAAGCCCTCGTCCACCAGCGTCTTGGTGGCCTTGAGCGTTTCGGGCATGTTGGGGAACAGGGTGTGCGGGTCGCCCAGCACTTCCAGCTTCACGAGGTCATGGCCGTCGAGCAGCTCGCGAGCCAGGCGCAGGGTGCGCACGGCGTCGTCGGCGCTGTAGCAGCCGGCGGTGTTGGGTAGCAGCGTGAACTTGGACGGCGGGACGTAGTCCAGCAGGTTCGGCTCGCCGGCGTTCTGGCCGATATTGGTGCGGCGGATGGCGACAGTGACGATTTCCGTGCCGCTGGCGTCCAGCGCCGCGCGGGTCTGTTCGAAGTCTTTGTACTTGCCGGTGCCGACGAGCAGGCGCGACGAGTAGGCGCGGCCGGCGATGGTGAGAGTGTCTTGTGTGGTCATGGCGGTGTTTCAAAGGGCGGGTGCGCACGATGCGAGGCCCGCGGGGACTGGCTGTTCGTTGCACGAATCATAAAGCACGACGCCCCGCGGCAGGGGCGGCCGGTGAAATGCGGCGTTCCACTAATTGAAGATGGCGCCCGGCGCGTCAGCGCAGGCGGTCCAGGTCGGCGCAGATGGCCTCGGCCGCGTCGATCAGCCGCGGGCCGGGGCGGTACAGCGCGTCGGCGTCGACGCCGTACACGTGGCCCTGGCGGGCGGCTGGCAGTCCCATGGCCTGCCAGGCGGCCAGGTTCTTCCGCGTGTCTTCCGGCCGGCTCACGCCGGCCAGCACGGCCTCGGGACGGGCGGCCAGCACGCCTTCCAGGGTGACCTGGGGCGCCACGACGACGGCCTGGCCGAAGACGTTGACGCCGCCGCAGATGCGCAGCGCGTCGCTGACGATGCTGGCGTCGTTCAGCGTGAAGATGGGGTCCAGGCCGGCCTGCACGAAGACGCGGACCGGCCGGCGGCTGGCATAGCGCGCCTTCAGGGCGTCCAGCCGCGCCCGCATGTCCTGCGCGGCGGCGCGCGCCTCGCGTTCGGTGCCGAACAGCACGCCCATGCGTTCGACGGCGCCGGGTATGGCGTCCAGCGTGAGCGGATCGCTGTAGAAGACGGGGATGCCCAGCTTTTCCATCACGCGCGCCAGCGGCTCCGCGGCGGAGGGCTGCCAGGCGATCAGCAGGTCGGGGCGGGCGGCGGCCACGCGTTCGGCGTCGGGCTGCGTGCCGTCGCCGATGACGGGCAGCGCGCGGGCGGCGGGAGGGTAGTCGCTGCCGCGCACGGTGCCGACGAGACGGTCGCCCGCGCCGGCGGCGTAGACGAGTTCGGTGGCGTGCGGGGCCAGCGTGACGGCGCGCCGGGCGGGCGCGGCCAGGACGACGCCGCGGCCGCGGTCGTCCTGGACCTGAATGGTCGTCCCGCCCGCCGGCGCGCCCCGGGCAAGCGCCGAGCCCAGCGCCAGTATCAGCGCCAGGCCGGCGGTTGTCAGGGCGCGGTCGGGTGTCATGCGGAGTCTCGATAGGGTCGGCGGGCAAGGCCGACTATATCGGAATGCCACGGTCAGTAGCGCAGCGTGAGGGACGCGTAGAAATTGCGGCCGGGCGCGGGGTACAGGCTGTAGTTGGCGACCGGGCCCAGCATTTCGAACGACGCGTTGCCTCCACGGATGCCGTAGGTGGCGTACTGGCGGTCGAAGATGTTGTTCACGCCCACCGCGCCTTCGATGTTGCGGGTGAACTTGTAAGCCAGCTTCGTGTTGAACAGCACATAGGCGTCCAGTTCCTTGTCGAACTGGTTGGCCTGGTCGTTGTCCATGCGCGACTTGCCCACGTATTGCGCCGACACGTTCCACAGGAAGGCGTCGGTGGGGCGCCAGGTCACGGCGGCGTTGGCCAGCCATTTCGGGGCCAGCGGCACGGTCTTGCCCGTCAGGTCCACGCCGGCGTAGGTGCCGGAGCGGAACTGCGCTTCCATCCAGGTCACGTTGGCATCCAGGGTCACGCTGCTGGAAACGGCGGTTCGGCCTTCCAGTTCGATGCCTTGGCGGCGGGTCGGATCCAGGTTGGTGTTGGCGCCCGTGCCCGGACCCCACATGCCGTCGGCCAGCGGGTTGTACTGGATTTCGTTGGTCAGGTCATAGCGGAAGTACGACAGGCGGGCGCTGCTCGTGTCCGACTGCCAGGTCACGCCCAGTTCCTTGTCGGTGGACGTCTGGGGCGACAGCGGCGACTGGACGGACAGCAGTTCGTCGGCATTGGGCAGGCGGAAGCTGCGGCCGACCTTGCCGTACACGCCGAAGCCGGCGGACAGGTCCTGGCGCACGCCCAACTGCCAGGCGGTCAGGTGGTTGCTGTGGTCGGAGGCGGTGCCCGAGCCGGTGATCACGTCCAGGTCGTCGGACGCGTACTGGCGGCGCGCGCCCATCGTCACGTAGGTGCTGTCGGTGGCGCGGATCTGGCCTTCGGCGAACAGGCCGTACTGGTGCTGGCGAGACTGCCACTTCGACGGTTCGAAGTCGTAGTACGCATTCTGGTTGGCCGTGGTCTTGGATTCCTGCGCGTCGGCGCCGAAGACGAGGCTGTGGCCGCCGTTGATCGGCAGGCGGTAGCGCACGCTGGCGATGTTTTCTTCCAGCTTCTGGTCGCGCAGCGTGTCGCCGAAGCCGTCGTACGACAGGCCGTTGAGCTTCTTTTCGCGGGTGGACAGGTCGGTGTACAGCGTGCCGGCCCCGATCGCCTGTTCGAGCTGCAGGCCAAACGTGGTGGTCGTGGTCTTGACGTAGTCGATGTCGTTCTTCGAACCGCGCGGGTCGTCCTCGAACTCGTTCACGCCCGTGGTCGGGTTGACCGAGCGCGGGCCCGGCAGTTCCAGCTTCTGCGTGGTCGTGCGGCCGTACAGGCGGATCGAGCCGTCGTCGTGGCGGAACGTGATGCCGCCGCCGCCGCCTTCGCGGCGCTCGCCGCTGTTGTCGCGGTAGCCATCGGAGTGCAGCGACTGCATGTAGGCGTCGACGCCGACCTTTTCGTTGTTCATGGCGACGGCGGCGTCGTACTGGCGCAGGCCGTAGCTGCCGAAGGTGGCGGTGGCGCGCGCGGTCACCGGCTCCTTGGAGAAACCCGAGCGGGTGATGATGTTGATCACGCCGCCGGTGGTGCCGCCGCCGTACTGCACGGAGCCGCTGCCGCGCACGATCTCAACGCGTTCCACCTGGTCCAGCGGCACCACGCCCAGGCTGGGCGCCGACAGGTCGTTGGTGTTCTGCTTCACGCCGTCGATCAGGATCAGCGTGTTGCTCGCGCCGGTGATGCCGAAGCCGCGCAGGTCGACGATGGCGTTGTCGCTGGAGCTGCTGGTGTTGATCAGATGGATGCCGGCCTGGGTCGACAGCAGGTCCTGCATGGTGCGGGCGCTGCTGGCGGCGATGTCTTGCGCGGTGATGACCGAGATGGACACCGGCAGCGTGCGGCCGTCCGTCGGCACGCGCTGGGCGGTGACGGTGATGCTGTCGAGTTCGGGAGTGGCGGGGGCGGCTTGCTGGGCGGCGGCGATGGCCGGAGCGGAACAGAGCAGGGCGCCGGCGTAGCGGCGGATGGAGCGGACTTTCATCTACATAACCTCGATGCGACCCGCGACCCCGCAGGTCAATCACGATGGGGAGGACGCCCAGGCATCGCGGCGGGCCATGGGGCGGCCGGCGGCGTTGAATGAGCATCCTGACGAGCGAACTGGCCGGTATCGGGCTGCCATGGGCGCATTGCGCGCATGGGGACCGTTGCGGGGGCAGCACAGGCTGGACGCCGGGACCTCTTGCGCCGCCTTGTGGGCGGCGCGGCGGCCCTGGCGGGCATCTTCCTGTTTCCCGTTTATCTTTCGCGCGCGGCGGGCAAGTGTTGCGTTCTTGCCAGCCCGTTGCGCCGAAAGCACCGGTTCGGGGCCGAAACTGTATCACCGCGAGGCACGGCAGAGCCCAATTTGTTACGATCAGGGCTTGTTTTTTCAGCGTTTTTCGCTTTTTAGCCACATTCGCGCTGCCGTGGCCAACCCCTTGCCGGACCTGATCGTGTCGTATCCACGCCTGCCTTACCCGCCCGAAGCCTATACCCAGGGAGGCGAATTCGCCCGCCTGCTGGGCAAGCGCATCCTGATCCTGGACGGCGCCATGGGCACCATGATCCAGCGCTACAAGCTGGGCGAAGCGGACTTCCGCGGCCAGCGTTTCGCCGACCACGGCAAGGACGTGAAGGGCAACAACGAGCTGCTGTCCCTGGTGCGGCCCGACGTGATCTCCGAGATCCACCGCCAGTACCTGGAAGCCGGCGCGGATGTCATCGAGACCAACACCTTCGGCGCCACCACCATCGCGCAGGGCGACTATGACCTGCCGGAGCTGGCCTACGAGCTGAACCTGGCGTCGGCCAAGCTGGCGCGCGAGGCCTGTGACGCCTACAGCACGCCGGACAAGCCGCGCTTCGTGGCCGGCGCCCTGGGCCCGCAGCCCAAGACGGCGTCGATCTCGCCCGACGTGAACGACCCGGGCGCGCGCAACGTCACCTTCGACGAGCTGCGCGTCGCCTACATCGAACAGCTCAACGGCCTCTTGGACGGCGGGATCGACATCGTCCTGATCGAAACCATCTTCGACACGCTGAACGCCAAGGCGGCCATCTTCGCCACCGAGGAAGTGTTCGAGCAGCGCGGCATCCGTCTGCCGGTGATGATCTCGGGCACCGTGACCGACGCCTCCGGCCGCATCCTGTCGGGCCAGACGGTCGAGGCCTTCTGGAACTCGGTGCGCCACGCGCGTCCGGTCACCATTGGCCTGAACTGCGCGCTGGGCGCCGCGCTGATGCGCCCCTACGTGGCCGAGCTGTCCAAGATCTGCGACACCTATGTCTGCGTCTATCCCAACGCCGGCCTGCCCAATCCGATGGCCGAGACCGGCTTTGACGAAACGCCGGCCGACACCTCGGCCCTGCTGGAAGAATTTGCCCGCGCGGGCCTGGTGAACATGTCGGGCGGCTGTTGCGGCACCACGCCCGACCACATCCGCGCGATCGCCGAGAAAGTCACGGCGCTGACGCCGCGCGTCGTGCCGGACATCCCGGTCAAGACCCGCCTGTCCGGCCTTGAGCCCTTGAACATCGACGAGGACACGCTCTACGTCAACGTGGGCGAGCGCACCAACGTGACGGGCAGCAAGATGTTCGCCCGCCTGATCCGCGAAGAGAAATACGACGAGGCGCTGGCCGTGGCCCGCCAGCAGGTCGAGAACGGCGCGCAGATCATCGACATCAACATGGACGAGGCCATGCTGGATTCGGTGGCCTGCATGCACCGCTTCCTGAACCTGATCGCCTCCGAGCCCGATATCGCCCGCGTGCCGGTCATGATCGACAGCTCCAAGTGGGAAGTCATCGAGACCGGCCTGAAGTGCGTGCAGGGCAAGCCGGTGGTGAACTCCATTTCCATGAAGGAAGGGCTGGAGCCCTTCCGCCACCATGCGCGCCTGTGCCGCCGCTACGGCGCGGCCGTGGTCGTGATGGCGTTCGACGAGTTGGGCCAGGCCGACACGCTGGAGCGCCGCAAGGAAATCTGCGGACGCGCCTACAAGATCCTGGTCGAGGAAGAGGGCTTCCCGCCGGAAGACATCATCTTCGACCCCAACGTCTTCGCGGTCGCCACCGGCATCGACGAGCACAACCACTACGCGGTGGACTTCATCGAAGGCACGCGCTGGATCCGCGAGAACCTGCCGCACGCCCGCATCTCGGGCGGCGTGTCCAACGTGAGCTTCTCGTTCCGCGGCAACGAGCCGATGCGCGAGGCCATCCACACCGTGTTCCTGTACTACGCGGTCAAGGAAGGCATGACGATGGGCATCGTCAACGCCGGCCAGCTGGGCGTGTACGCCGACCTGGACCCGAAGCTGCGCGACCTGGTGGAAGACGTGGTGCTGGACCGCCCCGAGCCGGTCGGCAAGACCGAGCCCGGCGACGAGCGCACGCCCACCGAGCGGCTGGTGCAGTTCGCCGACAGCGTGAAGGGCTCGGGCGCCAAGAAAGAGGAAGACCTGGCCTGGCGCGCTGCCTCCGTCGAGCAGCGCCTGTCGCACGCGCTGGTGCACGGCATCACCGCCTTCATCGTGGAAGACACCGAGGAAGTGCGCCAGAAGATCGCCGCGCGCGGCGGCCGCCCGATCGAGGTGATCGAAGGCCCGCTGATGGACGGCATGAACGTGGTGGGCGACCTGTTCGGCGAGGGCAAGATGTTCCTGCCGCAGGTGGTGAAGTCCGCCCGCGTGATGAAGCAGGCCGTGGCCCACCTCATCCCCTTCATCGAGGAAGAAAAGCGCCAGATCGCGGCCGCCGGCGGCGACGTGCGCGCCAAGGGCAAGATCGTCATCGCCACGGTCAAGGGAGACGTGCACGACATCGGCAAGAACATTGTGTCGGTGGTCCTCCAATGCAATAACTTCGAAGTCGTGAACATGGGCGTGATGGTGCCCTGCGCGCAGATCCTGGAGAAGGCCAAGGAAGAGAACGCCGATATCGTCGGCCTGTCCGGCCTGATCACGCCCAGCCTGGAAGAGATGGCGTATGTGGCCTCCGAGATGCAGCGCGACGAGTACTTCCGCAGCCGCAAGCTGCCGCTGATGATCGGCGGCGCCACCACCAGCCGCGTGCATACGGCCGTGAAGATCGCGCCCAACTACGACGGCCCCGTCATCTACGTGCCGGACGCCAGCCGTTCGGTGGGCGTGGCCACCAACCTGATGTCGGATCAATCGGAAAAGTACCTGGCCGAGCTGGCCGAGGAATACGAAGAGGTGCGCCGCCGCCACGCCAACCGCAAGGCGGCGCCCATCCTGCCGCTGGCCGATGCGCGCGCCTCGCGTCCGGTGATCGACTGGGACAACTACACGCCGCCGCGCCCGAAGTTCATCGGCCGCCGCACCTTCAAGAGCTACGACCTGGCCGAGGTCGTGAAGTACGTGGACTGGGGCCCGTTCTTCCAGACCTGGAGCCTGTTCGGCCCGTTCCCCGCCATCCTGGACGACAAGGTCGTGGGCGAGCAGGCGCGCAAGGTCTACGCCGACGGCCTGGCCATGATGAAGCGCATCGTCGAAGGCCGCTGGCTCACCGCCAACGGCGTGGTCGGCTTCTATCCGGCCAACAGCGTCAACGACGAAGACATCGAGATCTACAAGGACGAGACGCGCAGCGAGGTGCTGTTCACGTACCGCAACCTGCGCCAGCAGGGCGCCAAGCGCGAGGGCGTCAGCAACAAGTCGCTGTCCGACTTCATCGCGCCCAAGTCTTCCGGCAAGCTGGACTACATCGGCATGTTCGCCGTCACGGCGGGCCTGGGCATCGAGAAGAAGGAAGCGGAATTCGAGAAGGCGCTGGACGACTATTCCAGCATCATGCTGAAGTCCCTGGCCGACCGGCTGGCCGAAGGCTTCGCGGAATGCCTGCATGCGCGCGTGCGGCAGGACCTGTGGGGCTATGCGCCCGACGAGGCCTTGTCCAGCGAGGACATGATCGCCGAGAAGTACGTGGGCATCCGCCCGGCGCCGGGCTATCCGGCCTGCCCGGAACATGTCGTGAAGACGGACATGTTCCGCGTGCTGGACGGCGAGGACATCGACATGATGCTCACGGACAGCTATGCCATGTACCCGGCGTCCAGCGTGTCGGGCTTCTACTTCAGCCACCCGCAGTCGCAGTACTTCAACGTGGGCGTCATCGGCGAAGACCAGCTTGAGGACTACGCCCGGCGCAGCGGCCGCAGCATCGAGGACTTGAAGCGCACGCTGGCGCCGAACCTGGGGTGATCCACGCGGGTGAGCCCGGATAAAAAGCGGCCGAAGGGGGGATCCCCTTCGGCCGCTTTTTCATTGTTCGGGGGCTCAGATGGGCCGCCGATCGTCTGATCTTTGAAATTGGCGAGGCAGGCGGGATCGGTCAAACACTGCTGGTCTAAAGATAGACCGGGGCGAAATTTTACCCAACGGGGGAAAATTTTGGGGGGGGGGTTGCAT